>CANNEE010000002.1 GCA_947503555.1 uncultured Shewanella sp. | reverse complement strand
GCTCGACTTGCATGTGTTAGGCCTGCCGCCAGCGTTCAATCTGAGCCATGATCAAACTCTTCAATTAAAAGTTTTTTGTTACCTTCTCCTTACGGAAAAGCGTAACGACTCAATGAATTCTGTATTTTTTGCTTTCACTTTTAAAAAAGTGAAGACAAAAGTCATATTGCTATGAACACTCTTCATTAAGTTAATATTTTGATTACCTACCGAAGTAAGTAATTTCGAATAACTTAACACCTGTGAGTGTCCACACAGATTTGCTTGTCATCTTGTTAAAGAGCGTGAAGTCATCTTTCAGACTTCGCCTTAGACGCTAGGTCGTCGGCTTGAGGTGGCGTATTCTACGCATTTCCTCATCGGCGTCAAGTGCTTTTTTAAAAGTTTTTTAAGTTGTTTTCAAACCGCTTAAAAAGCTTCAGCACTGTTGAATTAACCTCACTTTCTTATTCAAAAAAGCTTTAGCAATTCACCGCCCTGACTGGCTTTGCATTTCCTTTAAGAAGTCGCTGTGCCGTGTCAGTGGGAGCGCATTATAGGGAAGTTTTTAAAGCGTGCAAGGGCTTTTTTGAAAAAGCCAACCGGCCGCTCACAAAACCAGCAAAATGGCGATTTCAACTTCGAAAAATGACGCAGGAATTAAATCATGGCACATATAAATTGAATTGCCAGTCTAAAGAGCCAAAAAATAACGGGTCGCGGCTTGAGTTGGTTTACGGCTATACATCCTTTAACTTTCTCACCTGATAAATTGTAAGAATTGGTCCCGATAGCGCGTAGAGGCAAAAGCCTAAAAATAGAATGGCCGCAGGATCCACCGAGACAACAACAAATACGCCAACTATCATCAAAATCGTAATGAAGTTGACCTTGCTACGCCAGTCAACTTCTTTAAACGAGTGATATCTAAAATTACTCACCATAAGCAGACCTGCCAATGTAGTAATAACTGCAACAAGGATACTTATTTCTTGACCTATAATTTGATACTGAGTTCCAAGCCAAACTCCACCAGCAATCACTGCTGCGGCAGCTGGACTTGCTAAGCCCTGGAAAAACCTTTTATCAGCCACTCCCACCTGAGTATTAAAACGGGCTAAGCGTAACGCTGCTGCCGCACAATAGATAAACGCGGCCAACCATCCAATTTTACCTAATGATGATAGCCCCCAGTTATATGCAATCAATGCTGGCGCCATACCAAATGACACCATATCAGCCATACTGTCATACTCGGCACCAAAGGCACTTTGCGTATTAGTCATTCTCGCCACCCTTCCATCTAACCCATCACAGATCATAGCGACAAAGATAGCTATTGCTCCTGACTCAAAGTGACCATTCATCGATGAGACTATGGCGTAAAAGCCGGCAAATAAACCAGCTGTAGTAAAGAGGTTAGGTAATAGGTATATGCCTCTGACCTTTGCGGCTGATTTAGGTAAGTTATTCATCTTCACTCTATATTCACTCGACCTTTACTCGAATGCTAACAATAACATATCTTTTTGATATCAATAATTGCTATGTTATAGATAACCTATAATCAGCTAGACAATGTAGATGATTCACTCTTATGACACGGTTTACCTAGGACGGGCCAAATGCTAACACGCACTTTACTTACTATTACTTTGATAACATTAAGTTTCCAAGCCTTAGGAACAGTGATTTACACTTGGGTAGATGAAAATGGTAAAACCCATTACAGTCAACAGCCACCAGAAAAAGGCAATGTGACTAAGCTCTATAGTGAAGACATCGAGCAGGGACCGATTGGTTTTGTCGCACCTAAGATGAAAAAAGAGACTAGTGAGCTAACCCAAGAAGAGAAAGATGCGCAAACCATTAAGCTACAAGATAAAGCACAAGCCGACACTCTTTGCAAAAGTGCTAAGCATAAACTCAACTTACTAATGACTTACGATAGGTTAACAAGAAAAGATCCTCAATCAGGTGAAGAGGTCGTATTGAATGAGAAAGATAAGCAAACTGAAATAGCACAACAAAAAGAAAGAATAAGACTATTTTGCGAAGAGTAATAAAAAAGGAGCGTTAAGCTCCTTTTTTATTAGTATAGATTGTTAGCTTAAGGCTATTGACTAAAGGTCAACTCATATCCAGAACAGGCGATCTTTATAGGCTTGCCAGGTACTAGTTCGCCCTTCAATAGCTTTTGAGCTAAGGGGTTTTCCACTTCATGTTGCAATGCCCGTTTGAGAGGTCTTGCACCATAGATAGGATCAAATCCAGCTTGAGCAATAATCGCTAACGCTTCCTCAGTAATTTCCAAATCAAACTCACGCTCGGCTAACCTCGTCTTTAATGCATCTATTTGGATTGATGCTATATGAGTAATATGATCTGCGGTCAATGGATGGAAAACAACGGTTTCATCAATTCGATTCAAGAACTCAGGTTTAAATGAATGGGTGACTACATTCATCACTTCACGTTTCATCTCTTGATAACTCAAATTAGTGAAGTTTTCTTGGATAATATCAGAGCCTAGATTAGAGGTCATAATCACAACGGAATTGCGAAAATCGACTGTACGTCCTTGGCCGTCAGTCAAGCGTCCATCGTCTAATACTTGAAGCAGAATATTAAACACATCAGGGTGGGCTTTTTCCACCTCGTCCAACAAAATAACAGAATAAGGTTTTCGCCTCACAGCTTCAGTCAGGTAGCCGCCTTCTTCATAACCCACATAACCAGGGGGCGCACCAACTAATCTAGCGACAGAGTGCTTTTCCATAAATTCTGACATATCGATACGTACAAGAGCGGACTCAGTATCAAATAAAAACTTAGCCAGAGATTTACACAGCTCAGTTTTACCCACTCCTGTAGGACCTAAAAATAGGAATGAGCCTATAGGTCTATCTGGATCGGCTAACCCGGCTCGACTTCGTCTTATGGCGTTAGCCACAGAGTCAACGGCTTCGTTTTGACCAATCACTCTTTCATGAAGTGCATCTTCCATCGCGAGCAATTTTTCTTTCTCGCCTTCAAGCATCTTCGCTACTGGAATACCGGTGGCTTTAGAAAGCACCTCTGCGATTTCAATATCGGTAACCTTGTTGCGCAGGAGAGTCATATCCTGCATTTCAGCTTGTGATGCGAGATCTAGTTGCCGCTCTAAATCGGGAATACGCCCATACTGCAGCTCTGACATACGAGTTAAGTCGCTAGCACGTCTCGCAACATCAAGATCTAGCCTCGCCTGCTCTAGATCGGCTTTAATGTGCTGAGTACCAGCAAGTGCCGCTTTTTCTGTATGCCAAATCTCATTAAGCTCCGCGACATTTTGCTCAACCTCGGCCAGCTCTGCTCGCAACATATCAAGTCGCCTAACACTCGCATCATCACTCTCTTTAGCTAAGGCCTGTTCCTCAAGCTTGAGCTGAATAGCACGGCGTTCGAGTCTATCTAACGCTTCTGGCTTAGAATCAATCTGCAATCGAATGCTAGATGCAGCTTCATCAATTAGATCGATCGCTTTATCTGGTAACTTTCGATCAGAAATATAACGATGGGACATAGTCGCAGCAGCAACAATCGCAGGGTCAGTAATTTCTACGTGGTGATGCAGTTCATAGCGCTCTTTAAGACCACGTAAAATCGCTATGGTGTCTTCTACCGTAGGTTCATCGACCACCACTTTTTGGAAACGTCTTTCCAGCGCTGCATCTTTCTCTACATACTGACGATATTCGTCTAAGGTAGTGGCACCCACACAGTGAAGCTCACCACGAGCTAACGCTGGCTTAAGCATATTACTCGCATCCATGGCACCATCGGTTTTACCCGCGCCCACCATGGTATGCAGCTCATCAATGAATAAGATGACTTGGCCTTCTTCTTGAGACAGTTCATTCAATACAGCCTTAAGCCTTTCTTCAAACTCGCCTCGATATTTAGCGCCTGCGACTAAAGCCCCCATATCCAGAGATAATACTCGCTTATCTTTGATTCCTTCCGGCACCTCACCATTAATAATGCGCTGAGCAAGACCTTCAACTATCGCAGTTTTACCTACTCCAGGTTCGCCAATTAACACAGGGTTATTCTTGGTTCTGCGTTGCAGCACCTGAACCGTACGACGGATTTCATCATCACGACCAATAACAGGATCTAACTTACCCTGCTCTGCACGCTCGGTGAGATCGACAGTATATTTCTTTAGCGCTTGGCGCTGATCTTCCGCATTGGGGTCATCAACATTTTGACCACCACGAATCTGCTCTATAGTTTCTTCAAGCAGTTCTTTAGTCGCGCCCGCTTTCTTAAGCGATTCAGCTAAAGGATCTTTACCTTCTAGCGCTGCAAGCACAAATAGCTCACTGGACATGAACTTATCTTTGCGCTTTTGGGATAGCTTATCGCAAAGGTTTAATAATCGAATTAAGGCTTGAGATAGTTGGACATCACCGCCAGTACCTTCGACTTTTGGCAGGCGCTCTAGCTCTTGGCTAATCAGCGAGCGTAATTGACTGACTCTAATGCCTGCTTGAGTTAGCAAAGGATGAATTGAACCTGAATCTTGATTCAGTAATGCCATCATGAGATGGATAGGCTCGATAAACTGATGATCGCGTCCGAGCGCTAATGATTGGGCATCGGATATGGCCATCTGAAACTTGTTAGTCATACGATCGAGTCGCATATAGCCTCCAAATACAATAAAAACAAAATGATGTTAAAAAGATGGGGGCTATTTATACAAATTCAAGTATCAGCTCTAGCTATTTATCCAAATAAGTGAGGCCATACGACCTGTTTGACCGTCACGGCGGTAGGAAAAGTAATCATCTGCTTGTGTATAGGTACACGTATCGGCACAGTAACACTCGCTTACTCCCATACGTGTTAATCTATCTTGAGCTAACCCTTGAATATCAGCCAGATATTTACCTTCACCACATAAAGCGAAATAACCAGCACTCGAGACAAACTGCTCAACAAAAGCTTGCTTAACTTCCGCACCCACTTCAAAGGCTTTCGAACCAATTGCAGGCCCTAAAAAAGCCATTATTTCATTTCTTGGCGCACTAAACTTTGCGATAGCAGCCTCAATCACACCGTCACATAAACCTCGCCATCCAGCATGCACTGCGGCGACTTCTGTTCCCTGTCGATTACAGAGCAGCACAGGTAAACAGTCGGCAGTCATCACGACACAAACTTGATTGGCTTGATTGGTATAGCTAGCGTCTGCCTTTGGAATGTTTTTTTCTCTTAAAGGCAAATCGACAACCTCAACACCGTGAACCTGTTCAAGCCAAACAGGTGGTGCTGGCAAGTTCAGTTTTGTTTCAAGTAGTTGGCGATTTTTAGCAACAGCTAGCTTATCGTCACCAACATGCTCGCCAAGGTTCAAACTGTCGTAAGGAAAACAGCTGCAACCGCCATGACGGGTTGTCATGGCGATACTAACCCCTTTAGGTAGGGGCCAGTCATGCTTGAGAAAGGATGAGTTAGTACTCAATAGGATGGGCTTCCGTATCTTTACGTAAGGCTTTGGTCAATTCCACCATATCCTCTGGAATTGGTGCTTGCCAACTCATGATTTCACAGGTCATAGGATGAGCAAGCTCAAGGCGTACCGCATGCAACGCTTGGCGTCTAAAACCCTTCAAGGTTTCGATAAACTCTGGCGCTGCAGCTTTTGGTGGGCGAGGACGGCCGCCATAAACAGGGTCGCCAACCAGAATATGACCAATATGAGCCATATGAACACGAATTTGGTGCGTTCTTCCCGACTCGAGGCGTAGCCTTAAACGAGTATGGGCGCGGAACTTTTCTGCCACACGATAATGAGTCATTGCAGGCTTACCTAAATGATGCACAGCCATATGGGTTCGTTTGGTTGGGTGACGACCAATTGGTTCATCAACAGTACCGCCCGCGGTCATGGTCCCCATAACAATCGCTTCATATTCACGGGTAATTTCACGAGCTTGCAATGCTGCCACTAGGTGTGTTTGAGCTTCAACGGTTTTAGCCACTACCATCAAACCTGTGGTGTCCTTATCGAGGCGATGAACAATACCAGCCCTTGGCACATGCTCAATATCAGGACAATGGTGAAGTAATGCATTCATCAACGTGCCATCACTATTACCTGCACCAGGATGCACAACTAACCCAGCTTGCTTATTAATCACGATAATATCGTCATCTTCATAGACAATATTTAAATCGATAGCTTCAGGCTTAGCTTTCACTTCCTCTTCTATGGTGGCGTTAACCTCCACTTGCTGCAGCTCGTATACTTTTTCTCTTGGCTTATTAACTAATTTGCCATCGAGGTAAATGCAGTCAGAAAGAATCCACTCTTTGATGCGTGTACGGGAATAATCAGGGAACAATTCCGCCAAAGCTTGGTCTAATCTTTGCCCGGTTTGTGTTGCTGTTATCTCGCTTTTTAGATTAATCTCTTGAGTCATATGAACCGTACCCGCGTTTAAGGGTCCAATAATTTTTGCTATCTGTTACAATCGGATGTTTCTATTTTATAGTGAAATGGAAAAATTCTTAACTATTAACTTAAAAGAATCGAATTCAAGTATGTATAAATTTGCCAGAGTCGCATTAGCAGGTCTAATTACAATTGCTGTAACTGCTTGTAGTACAAACAATAACCCTGAAGATGTAGAGTTCACAAAAAAGTCGCCTGAAGCACTCTACGCACAAGCAAGAACTTCGTTAGAATTAGGTAATTTCTCTAAAGCGATACGTTCATTGGAAGCTTTAGACTCTCGCTTTCCCTTTGGCCCACACAAAACTCAGGTTCAACTGGACCTCATTTATGCCTACTACAAACTTGAAGATATCGCATCTGGGCTCGCTAATATTGATAGGTTTATTCGCTTAAATCCTACTCACCCGGATATTGATTATGTCTACTACATGCGTGGCTTAATTAATATGCAAGCAGATTCTTATATGTTCCATGATCTTCTAGATATAGATAGAACAGATAGGGATCCGCAAAATGCAATCGATGCATTCAAAGATTTCGATAAATTATTGAAGCTCTATCCAAACAGCAAGTATGCAGCTGACGCACAACACAGAATGTTAGCCTTAAAAAATCGCTTAGCAGCGTACTCTATTCGCGTCGCCGAATATTACGTCAAAATTAATGCTTGGACTGCTGCTGCCGTAAGAGCTCAATCAGTATTGGAGACCTATCCAGAAACCGACTCAGTCAAACGTGCTCTAGAAATTATGATTGAATCCTACGATGAATTAGGCCAAGAGAGTTTAAAAGCTAACGCCGAGAAGGTTTATCAAGCTAATTTTGGTTAACCTATTGTTTAAAATAAAAAGGCCTACTCAATTTGAGTGGGCTTTTTTTGTCTATATTCTTAACTTAGGGACAATTATATAAATTATTTGAATCCTAGCCCTCTACCTGAATACTAGAAATATCGTTAACTCTGAACATGGTTTTTGTCCCTAGTATGGACACCTCTCGTGATGGTTATCTAGGCTTCCCCAAGTCATCGCTATAATCGCTCCTGCATCAACCTAGTAATAAACCTATTGAAAAATGACTATATAATTTGCTGCAACCCTACTAGAAGAAAACTCCAAGAGCCATAGCAAGTTGCAACAAACCTAGACACGGGATAATACCAAAACAATAGAGCCTAATGTGCGCAAAGTAATATGAGGTTCACCTAAAGATTAGTACCATTGAATCACTCTTGTCAGCCAAAAGTTTCTCACAAAAAAGCCGCTCATTATGAGCGGCTTTTTACTTTACTAAGCAATAATTAACGCTTACGTCTCATCCATGCAAAAGGCAGCAATACCAAACCTAGCCAACCTAAAGCACCACCAGATGATTTATCTGTGACTTTAACTGAAGTTTGTGCGGTATCTGTATTTCCGTGACCATCAGAAACAGTCACTTCAAAGGCCAAGCTTTCTCCAGCACTTCCAACATCTGGGGCTGTGAAGCTAATGTTACTTCCTGCTGCACTGAACTCAACAGCTTTACCAGAGGTTTGCTTCCACATATAAGACAAGGTGTCTCTATTTGGATCATTGGATTCTGCTGCTGATAGACTAACAGTTTCACCTTCGCCTACGGTGACACTATCAGTCACTGCAGCTGTTGGCGCACCTTGCGCAACACCAAAGGTATAAGTCTTTTCAAGTTTGCTATCACCCAGCTCATTCATCAATTGCAGACCAAAGAAGTCACCAGACTTACGCGGAACTAAATCGAAGCCTACAGACATTGGCTCTGCTGAGCCAGCAGCTTGAGTTACAGTCCATGTAATGCCTGTATCTGAAGCAACACCATCATGACTGATATTTGCAAACTCATGACCAGGGGTGACTGCAGCTTCAAGCTTATAAACCTTATCCTCACTCGTTAGGTTAGGTGCTATATCAAAGCTAACTCGACTCGCTTCACCTGCTACCATAGCTGATGATAAGTTAGCGTTTTCAGTAACGTCTTTACCTCGAGTAACCTTTAGAGGAATCTGCTTAATAACAGCATCATCTTTATCTTGTACCGCAATAATACCAGACAGACTATCCGCAGTGTTCCAATCAAACTTAATGCTCCACTCTCCATCTGTCTCAGACCCCATAGCAGTCACTGCAGTGGCTAATGATTCATCATTAAATAGGATAGATGAAACCTTGAGTGTCACTTCATCAGTACCACCTGGAGTAGAAGCCTTATAACCATCAACGACTAGGTAGTAAGTTCCAGCAGGGAAATTAGTGAAAGATACCGACTCATTTGAATCAGGGCCCGCACTACTTCCTATTTTTTGGAATGAAGAGTTTAACACTCGTAAATCTACATCCGGAGCGGTTTCCGAAGAAGTAGAAATAACAATATTTGCCAACTCCTCAGTTGTTGTCAGCACAGTGTAGTCAAATCTATCTTCAGGCACATTTAATGTGGCAGGCTCTACAATATCTGTAGATTTATCATAAACATTAAACTTAACGCCTTCATGGCCATTAATTCTATAACCAGAGTAAGTTACACTTCCTTCTGCTCGACCAGCATCGATAATGAGCTCATCAGGAAGATCATTACCACCAGCTTTAACAGCTACAGGTAGCTTAACTTCTGGCATCCCTTCTGACATCAGCTTAACATTAGCAAAGTTCCAACCTTTATCTGCAGCTGAAACATCTGCTGTTACTGTAAGAGTTTGCGTTTCACCCACTTTTAACTCAAAGCTTTCTGGCGATACGCTTAACTTAAACCCATCAACCATTCCCATAGTCGATGCAGTCCAAGAACCATCCTTAACGGCTTTTACTGTTCTTTTCCAAGTACAAGTATCAACACAGCCTGCGTTAGCCATTGTAGGTAAGTTAATACCCTCTGGCTTACCACCGATTAATGGGTTCGCTGTCATATAATCAGCATATGATTCATCCATAACCAAGCCAGTTTTTGCCGCAGCTTCGATATTGGCGTAACCAGCCCCCATATCAAAGAAGTCAGAAGCAGTCTCACCATCTTCTTTCTTGGTATTTTGATCGGCAGTCATCATTAATGCAGACTGAACTTCCGCTGGGCTCCATGTTGGGTGAATTTTAGCAAGAAGAGTCAGTGCACCTGCAATATGTGGACTTGCCATTGAAGTACCACTTAAGAAAGAGAAATCACTTGGATCAGGGTACTGCTTAAATTTATCAGACTGATCATCAGCATAGGCAGCAAAAATACTCACACCTGGTGCAGCAATTGATGGTGCAATCACATTAGGAACAGACTTGTTTGGTCCACGAGATGTGAAACCTGCAGCTATACGAGCAGCTTCCTCATTCTTCTCTACTACCGTTCCTGAAATTTCAGCTTGGTGCTCCTCACCCTTAGCAAGCCATGCTTTTAATTGATCACCTTGATCAGCATCAATATGAATTGCGGGTAATACATGGGCATCTGCTACTACACTCGTCGCACCACCTTGAAGATTGGCAAGGACTAATGCACTCGCGCCACCAGCTTTTACGTTTCGACCTTTATCGACACGAGCAATAGCACCACGGTCACAAACGACAATAGTGTTTTCAGCAAAAGTATCTTCTGGGAACGGCTTTAGACATTGTGCAGGATCGCTATCTGGATCATTGGCATTTTCAAAATCACCAGCATAAACAATAGAGCCGGTAAATGCACCAGTCATAGCCTTACCAGTTAATTCACTTGGCGCTTCGCCTTCACCACCAGTAAAGCTACCGATAGTCTTGTCAGAAAACTCTCTATCATGGGTATATGCCGCGACAGTTGTAATCCAAGGAGCATCCCCTGGAGAGCCCACTGTCTCTGGACCAGGACCCGAGTTACCAGCAGATGTTGCCACATGGATACCAGCCTTGCGTGCTGCCAAGAATGCTAATGCATCAGGATCTTGCCATGGGTTACTTGAACCGCCACCAATAGAATAGTTAAGAGCATCGACTCCATTTTCAATAGCATGCTCAATAGCAAGTATGGTTAATGAAGGGAAACACCCTCTAAAATCAATATCATCATCCTCGCCAGGATTACAAACTTGGTAAGAAACAATATTTGCATGTGGGGCAACACCTGAAACTTGTTCAAATACTACGCCTGTTTCACCACCATCCACATCAAGCACGTTTTGCTTCATCAGCACGTTACCTGCAGTGGTACCAGCAGTATGAGAACCGTGACCATTGTGATCCTCACCATTTGCAGGAACAGTCACATCATAGTTTAAATACTCTTTAGTAATCGCAGGCCAACTATGTACACCAATCAGCTTATCATTACAAAGCTCGGGGAAATCAGTTTTACAATCCCCAGAATAAACGCCTTCACCCCATGGGTTAGTATGATCATATCCATCCCCACCCACATCGGCAAAAGATGGGTTATCTGTATTGATACCGGTATCGATAATACCGACGATCATTCCCTCACCTTTGGTTGATACACCTGTTGCAGAACCATCCCAAACACTTGGAGCTTTGATGATTGTAGGGCCGGAATCAGTTTGAGGAAAACGTAATGTTTCTCGATGAATATGAGCAATACCACTCACAGTTGCTAGTTTTTTAGCTTGCGCTTGAGTCATCTCAACAACCATACCGTTATAGGCCAAGGTTGTTTGCTGTTTAACATCTAGCTCACCGATAAGCGCTCTAGCTTTAGTTATCACATCCTGCTGCTGAGACTCAAGATAACTACGATATTTCTTCACTGGTGCACTTTGTACATCTAGCTTGCGGCTCTTGTTGTTATCTAAATGAGGAGCCGTTGCTTGTAAGCCTTGAATACCACCTTGATACAAGGCCACTGGACTTTCACTTAAGCGCACAAAGTAGCGATATTTACCAGGTGCAAGATCTATCTCAGGGGTAAATACCGCCTGAGTATAGCCTTGATACTTTACCGCTTCTTTTTGCTTTGAATCGACAGTCTTGATCTGTTGAGTCAACTGCTCTGGTTTAGCAAGGCTAGCATACTCAGAATTCTGAGCATTAACCGCAGTAGACAACAATGCAGCTGAAACAGCTATTGCAATTTTCGTTTTCACTGAACACTTCCTTATGCACTATATATGAGTGCTTATTCTTATTGTTGATAAGATAATCATTGGATAAACCAACTAGGCAAAAACTCTTAGAGCTAGTGCTTTAGACGATGATTTTTTTAACACAAATAAAACAACCAGGCAAAACTAAAATGAAACAAGTCTCGACAAATATTAACATTTAAAAAAAAATAACTATAATAAACAAAGAAATGCAAAGGAGAACAAAAATAAAAAAGAAACAGAATAGCACCCCGTTTAAACCAAATGTTAACAAATAATGTTTAAAACAGGCGATAAAAAGGAGCTGATATGATAAAAATACGGTTAAGGTGGTCTAAAACCATTGAACAGCTTTTAAATAAAAACGAGCTCTAAAAATTAGAGCTCAAAATAATTAGTCATGACTTTATAGAGTTCTGTACCTTGATGTACAGAGGCTGAGGCAAAGTGCAGAATAGGAATGCAATCAAGGGGAGCATACACGCAAGTTAATTCTTCATCGGCACCATACATATCTAATCGCAGTAGCTTAGCTAAAGCTTGATCTTTTGTTGTGGGTTTACCAAGATCCGCTAGATACTCTACCAAGCCAGATTTAGGCGCATATAATTTTTTATAATCCTCTAAACGACAGGCAAACCGTCTCATCGCTTCGGCTTCAACTCTATCACTAATCACATGTCTATGACTCAGGTAGGCTAAAATTCCCTTTGCATCAACATTTGCATCAAAAAGATCGACTCTTTCCTGACTACCTAGCTCTAAAGTAAAAGCTGATACGGGAGGGTGAAAATCTCGCCCCTGTGCAGCAGCAACTTCAGCGAGTTGCCACCACGGAGTGAAACAAGCCTCATCCATAGCCCCATCAAACTCGTTTGGCATCACTAACGTATGAGCAATCGAAAAGTAATGGGCCGCTTCTAAATCATATTCAGGGCAATAAAGATGTTTACAGGATTTAGGGCCAGTATGCAGATCCAGCACTATATCAGCCTGGTGAGCTAAATTCTGCAAGGTTAAAGCTAAGCGTCTTCCAGAGCTCAATCCCCATGGTGAAGCTAACCTTTGTTGGCAGCTTTCCAGCAAATCAGCTCGAAACTGCTCAAATAGCGCCTCATCACTTAGCTTCTGATATGTTTGGTACCATGTAGCAAGATCAAAATTTGGTGGCTGATATTGCCTATTCCAATTCTCTCCCGAGATAGGATCGAATCGACCTAAAGTAAACTCACCACTCTTTTGATTAACTCCTAGTGGATTGGCGAGGGGAACTAAGGTGATATCGCCCAGAATATCCATTTTTTCAAGCTGCTTCATTAACTGAAAAATCACGGCATTGCCTTGGACCTCTGCACCATGAATATTGGCTTGAATAAATACCTTAGGTGACTCTGGATTTACACCTTGAAAGTGATAGACAGGAACCGTGAGATGCTGACCGGCAGCAAGCTCCCCCACCTCACACCAAGTTTGAGTTAAACTCATTCAGCCACAACTCCTAACTCAAGTTCAAACAGGTTTTCATGCAATGCTTTGACGACTTGAGCAGCCTCAGACTCCGACACAAGGACACACAGATTATGTGGGCTCGCACCTTGGCAAATCATGCGCACATTATGTGGTTCAAGTACCTCAAAAATCCTTCTACAAACGCCAGATGTAGTAGCAATATCATTGCCAATGACAGCCACTAGCGCTAATCCATCTTCCACTTTCACTCGGCAATGCTGAGATAACTCCTGCATCAAAGCTTCACTAATCAACTCTTTACCTGTCGAGTCTGAACCCGTTTTATCTAAGGTCAGAGAGACATTCACCTCAGAGGTGGTAATCAGATCAACACTGATCTTATGCTTAGCAAGCGTAGCAAAAATATGTGCCAAAAAGCCCTGAGCATGTAGCATTTGTAAGCTATGGAGATTAAGTAGAGTCTGATCTCGACGTACGGCAACAGCGCGATAAATTGGCTTGCTTCCGGTTTTATGACGAATCCAAGTTCCACCTAATTCAGGTGCTTTGCTCGAACCAACAAACACTTGAATTTGCTGACGAACCGCCGGCAAAATCGTCGCGGGATGCAACACTTTAGCGCCAAATGTCGCCATCTCTGCCGCTTCATTAAAGCTAATTTCAGCAATCGGCGCCGCCTTGGGTGCTAATCGTGGATCTGTAGTATAAATACCTGCAACATCAGTCCAAATTTCAACTGCTGAGGCTGATAAAGCTTCTGCTAATAACGCTGCACTATAATCACTACCGCCACGCCCTAAGGTGGTCGTCTTGCCGTTGGCATCGGATCCAATAAAGCCTTGAGTCACAATAACCTGCTCATCTAATAAAGGCTTAAGTTTGAGACTGGCTAACTGACTGATATCATCGAGTTGCGGTTCAGCACGACCAAAATGACTATCTGTTCGCATCACTTGTCTAACATCAAAGCTAGATGCATTATGCCCTTTCTGCCTAAGCACCTCGGCAAAAATAACCGATGAGCACTGCTCGCCCATAGAGAGCAATTCATCCATTAAATACTTACTGCGATCCAGAACCAAGTCATCACTGAGTTGGTGGATCTGAGTGAGCAAAGCATCAATTTGCAATCTTAATTCTGGGACGTCACCAAGCTCAGCTAATAGCTGATGTTGCACTTGAGAGATTTGTTGAAGCAACTCTTGTCGACGCTCATCGTTAATATTGGCTTGGGTTAGTTCCACCAACTGATTAGTGACACCACTTGATGCACTCAATACCACGAGACGAGTGTTGGCATTTGCCATCACAATATCGGCGCAGCGCACCATAGCTTGATAATCGGCTACCGAAGTACCACCAAACTTAGCAACAACTAGCGCTTTAGCATCGACTAAGGACATGAACTCACCTCCTGAGAAACAAGGCAAGCATGAAAGAAAGAATGTTGAGAAGTAATCATAAAAGCTCCGAACTCAATAAGTTCGAAGAGCCTGGTGCTAAAAATGAAGCGCCCTTTCAAAACAAGGGGAAACACAGATCGTCACCAGAAGCTCTCCACCAAAAATAACAGGTGACAAGTGGTAGGATTCAGCCTAACCACCCGATGATGAAATGCTTGCAACATAGCATCACCTCGGCGTTAATCTCCCTCATAAGCGCTCGTCGGAGTTGCAGCCCCTCTCGCCTATTACCTAGTTAACGCTCCTCTTCTGCGTCTTACATCAAATGTAAGCTTGAGCAAAAAATTATCAACAAAGCCAGTTCAAAGTCAATTGATAACTACACTTTTTTAATAATTAGTTCAGTTTTTAATGATAAGCATAATTTTACCGCGATATATCAAAAGATTCTCTAGCCACATAGGGCTTATACTTGTGATTCATCAATCACACTGCTCAGGTAGTTCATTCACGAGCTGGGTTTTTGCAATAAACTTTCCGAGTGAAACCTCAGCCATTTTGAGATGACAGGGAACTAAATAGAGGTCTCCTTCATCGACAAAATAGATCGCATTCTGATTAAACTTAAAACCTAGCTTTATTGCTTCCTGCCGACTAAGCATCACAGCCCAACTTTTTTCCATATGCTTTCTATCTGCAGCAGTACCAATTAATGCCCTATAGGGAACAGAAAGAGATTCTATTTCATATTGTAACTTTCTATCTAATAACCTGTTTTGACATGGTGTCATTATCTGCCCCAATGGATTATGGGCAGTAATAATGGCAAAAGAGGAATCGATAGAGAGCTGCTGGGTCAATAAAAATTGAGTATCTTGATACGCTTGCCACAAAGGCAGAGTTGAGCCCTTCATATTATATCCATATCGATTTAAATCCCATTGAGTGTAGCAGAGATATATAAGGCTTTTATGACACCAAAACCATTGGCACTTAGTACTGTAAACATTCCCCAGGGTATGCATAAAAAACTCAAATCGTGAGCTAAATCAAATACGAGGGCAATTTTGTTAACATTTCATTTGTTAACAAATGGCCAAAGAGAGTACAATGGCTGCCTAATTAGCCATCTCACCTGCTAGCGCCAGGTAGCAACAAATTGTTACACATTGCACAGAGGCTATTAGCATTCGACGTTAAACAAATTTTTTAATGTGACCTATATTCGATTTGGATATAAAACTTCAAAAATTAACGGTAGTTACGGAACTTAATTAGGCTATTGTTAATCGAATCAATCGTGATTTATATCCTGAATTTGGCACACAATGGCCATGGTTTTACTGGCAATAACATTATTTGATGCACCTATAATTCCATAAAAGGCATAGGTTTTAGTCGATATAAAATGCGTATTGAGTGAATAGTTAGCTATGCTCAACAATAGAATTCTTTGATTTATTAAGTTTAGGTATATTACATGCAAAATCCGCACATCCTGATCGTTGAAGATGAAGCAGTTACCCGTAACACGCTAAGAAGTATTTTCGAGGCAGAAGGGTATGTGGTAACTGAAGCCAATGACGGCGCAGAAATGCACAAAGCACTACAAGAGAACAAGGTAAACCTAGTTGTCATGGATATTAACCTTCCAGGCAAAAACGGCTTGTTGTTGGCAAGAGAGCTACGTGAAATCAACAATATCGGTCTTATTTTCCTAACAGGCCGTGACAATGAAGTCGATAAGATCCTTGGCCTAGAGATTGGTGCCGATGACTATATCACTAAGCCATTCAACCCAAGAGAGCTGACTATTCGTGCTCGTAACCTGTTAACCCGCGTTAGCAGCACAGGTAGCGAAACTGAAGAGAAGGCTGCCGTAGAACAGTATCGTTTCAACGGTTGGAGCTTAGAGATCAACAGCCGCTCATTAGTTACTCCTGAAGGCGAGTCATATAAGCTACCACGCAGTGAGTTTAGAGCTATGCTGCACTTCGTTGAAAACCCTGGCAAGATCCTAACCCGCGCCGATCTATTGATGAAGATGACTGGCCGCGAGCTTAAGCCCCACGACCGTACTGTCGATGTGACGATTCGTCGTATCCGCAAGCACTTCGAAAGCCAGTTAGATACACCTGAAATCATCGCGACGATTCATGGTGAAGGCTATCGTTTCTGCGGTAACTTAGAAAACTAATCGTTTTCCAATCAAATACAGAAAAGGCTCCTTTATGGAGCCTTTTTTATTTCAACTTAAGCTAGTTAAATACTATCATGCAGGCCACACTCACGTTTTAACCCATTAAAACGCGTTTCTTCTTCCGTCATTCCAACGGACAGAGGTTGACTGGAGTGAGTATCACCCACTGACACATAACCTTGCTCCCACAATGGATGATAGGGCAAATCATGGTGCGTCAGATATTCATGCACTTGCTTATTATTCCAATCCACAATCGGCAAGAACTTATAGCGCTCGCCATGAATCGCCAAAATAGGCAAAGACTCTCGAGTTGATGCTTGCTCTCGTCTTAAGCCAGCAAACCAAGTGCCAACATCAAGCTCAGACAATGCCCTTTGCATCGGCTCGACCTTGTTCATCTTATTGTAACGCTCAAGCCCTTCAAGACCTTGTTGCCACAACTGACCGTAAACCGCCTCTTGCCATTGTGGACTCTTTTGAGCCCGATACACTCGTAAATTCAAGCGCAGTTTTTCCGTCAGCTCATCGATAAACTGGTAGGTTTGGGCAAACAAATATCCGGTGTCGGTTAATATCACGGGAATATTCGCACTCTGACTCGACACGAGTTTGAGCATGACCGCGGCCTGTATGCCAAAGCTTGAAGATAGAGCTGGGTTATCTGGCAAGTTATTCAGTGCCCATGCCACCCTTTGCTCTGCATCAAGTCCAGCCAAATACTCATTTAGCTGAGCTAAGGCTTGGGTTTGTAACTTCTCCGGCGCCTTTATTAGGGCTTGCATCGCCTTTTTACCCGGCTCAGCTACCGGCAAAATATCGCCAACACTAGCCATGAAAGTCCTTAGCTGCATCAATAACAGCGCTCACTACCTGAGTTCTGACACAGAAATCACCAAAGCTTTCACCATCATTTGCCTGCTGGGAGTAGCTAGCAAATAATCTATCTAACTCAGTGAGTATTTGTGCTTCCTGAACATTTTCCAAATAGAGCTTATTGAGCCTTGTTCCTTCATGGCTCGCACCTAGGTAAAAGTTATAGCGACCCGGCGCCTTACCCACTAGGCCGATCTCTGCGGCAAATGGACGAGCACAGCCATTAGGACAACCGGTAATCCTCACCACGATTGCTCGCTCAGCAATGCCATGTTTCTCCTGCAGTTGCTCGACCTTGGTAATAAAGTCTGGAAAATAGCGCTCGGCCTCGGCCATGGCCAATGAACAAGTAGGCAGTGCCACACAGGCAATAGAATGACCTCGAGTCGCACTAAGCACTTCACCCAGCAGACCATATTTTCTAGCTAATGCTTCAATTTCCGCCTTATCCTGCTCTTTTACGCTAGCTATGATGATGTTCTGATTCGAGGTCATTCTAAAGTCGCCCTTATGAACTTTAGCAATCTCTCGTAACCCAGTTTGCAACAGCTTACCCGGAGTGTCTTTAACCCTACCGCTTTCAATATACAGAGTAAGATGCCATTGATTATCGACACCTTTTATCCAACCAAAACGATCGCCCCTATCACCAATAATCACCTCACGTTTAGGTTCAAACTTAACGCCAGCACGCTTTTCCACCTCGGCTTTAAATGCATCAAAGCCATGATCCACTATGGTGTACTTAAGACGGGCACGCTTACGGTTTACCCTGTTACCCCAATCTCTTTGTACCGTCATCACAGCTTCGGCAAATTTAAGGGTATCTTCGGCGCGAATAAAGCCAAAGTCATCGGCAAGGCGAGGAAAGGTTTCCACATCACCATGGGTCGACCCCATACCGCCACCAGCAGTAAGATTAAAACCGACTAATTCTCCATTATCGGCAACGGCAACAAAGCCCAAATCATTGGTATAAACATCGACATCATTATCCGGCGGCACAGCCACCGCCATCTTAAACTTACGCGGTAGATAAGTTTTGCCATAAACAGGCTCAACTTGCTCCTGTTCATCTTGAGTAGAAACCAACTTCTCTTTATCTAGCCAGATCTCTGCATAGGCCTGCGTATGAGGCAGTAGATGATCAGACAGTTTCTTTGCCCATGCATAGGCCTGCTGATGCAGCTTGGACTCCACAGGATTGGGGTTACACATCACGTTACGGTTTACATCACCACAGGCGGCGATAGAATCCAGAGCTTGCCTATCTAACCCTTGAATTATGGTCTTTAGATTACGCTTAGGGATCCCATGGTACTGAAAGGTCTGCCTAGTGGTCAGCCTAATACTGTTTGATGAGGTTAGCTCAGATGCTATCTTATCAACACCTAGCCACTGCTCAGGAGTACAAACCCCACCAGGCACACGAGCTCTAAGCATAAAGCTATATAAGGGCTCTAACTTTTGTGCCTTACGCTCATTACGCAAGTCTCTATCATCTTGCTGATAAAACCCATGAAACTTAATTAACTGCTGGTCACCTTCACTAAAGGCCCCCGTCACTTCGGTAGTGAGTCCCTCGGCAATATCGCCACGAAGATAATCACTATCGGTTTTTAAATATTCGTTTACTGCTAGTTTTTGCTCACTCATAACACACTCTCTTATTTCAATTTATTTTCTTACTAGCAGTAACTAGTAAACATCTTTTTGATATCTATGACTTTCTCTTAGCTCTTCAAGATAGACCTTAGCTTGCTCTTCACTCTTGTCACCGTATTGACTCACAATATCTAGCAGCGCCTGATGCACATCTTTAGCCATACGCTCGGCATCACCACAGATATAAAGATGAGCCCCTGCATTTAGCCACTGCCAAACCTGCTCGCCCTGCGCTTTTAACTTATCCTGCACATAGACTTTTTCAGCCTGATCCCTTGAAAAGGCCAGATCTAAACAGGTTAGGTCGCCA
Organism: uncultured Shewanella sp.; assembly: GCA_947503555.1. Taxonomy (GTDB): domain Bacteria; phylum Pseudomonadota; class Gammaproteobacteria; order Enterobacterales; family Shewanellaceae; genus Shewanella. The sequence goes on along the minus strand of CANNEE010000002.1, from coordinate 445,400 downwards.
GATTTCAGATATTGCTGCCACTCAACTTGATAGAGAAAATCTTGCTCAAAATGAGGATTGCCGAAGAACAGCCAATTATCACCACTCGCACCATCTGCCACCCTTTGCTGTATAAAGGCTCTAAAGGGTGCAACCCCTGTACCTGGACCTATCATAATCACTGGCGTGTTTGGATCTGCTGGCAGTCTGAAATGATTATTAGGCTCAACATACACACGCACCTGCTGCCCTTCCTCTGCGTTAGCAAGGAAACGTGACGCACCGCCGTAGCGAATGCCGCTCTGTGTTTGCTGCTCGACTAACGCCACAGTTAAGTGCACTTCACTATCGACTTCATCCTGACTTGAGGCGATAGAGTAAAGTCTTGGCGTAATAGGTCTTAACAACTCAACTAACTGCTGGGCCGAAATACCGGCACTGGATATTGAAAATTCTTCAACTAGGTCAATTAATTGATGCTTGAGAATAAACTGTCTTAACTTGGCTTTATCATCAACAAGTGGTTGTAGTTCACTGCTTTGGCTCAGCTCAGCCCAAGCGGTCACCAATTTAGGAGATAACTGAGTAAGCTCAAGCTTAGTTTGTAGCGCCTGAGAAACGGTTAAGGACTCACTATTTACCTCAACTTGCTCATCAGCGTCGATATTCAACTTAGCTAGAATGCGACTAACCAGCTCGGCGCTATTGTCAAACCAGACTCCAAGGGCATCGCCCGGCTGATAACGGATCCCTGATTCACCTAGATCTAACTCTACATGGCGAATATCCCTATCTGAGCCTCTTCCCGTTAGCTTTTGGCTAATGATGACTTCCGCGCTATAGGGCTGCTTTTTAGTGAATTGACTCTTTGTCGCTGAAGGTTGAAATGCCACTGAAGGGGCAGAGCTAGACTCGAAAGACGACACTTGCTGAGCCGCAAGCGCTTCGATAATGGCATTCTGCCATTGCTCAGCTATGGCTTCATAATCAACATCGCACTCAACTAAAGGCACCAGAGCCTTGGCACCTAGTGCTGTTAACCTCTCATCGAAATCCTTGCCTGTTTGACAGAAAAACTCATAACTCGAATCCCCCAGCGCCAACACACTGTATTGCAGCTCAGCAAGCTTAGGTGCCCGTTTTGAATTTAGAAACTGGTGAAGCTCTATGGCATCATCGGGAGCTTCACCTTCACCATGGGTACTGACAACGATGAGCAGTATCCCCTCTTGCTTTAGTGATCGCGGCTTATAGTCAGCCATAGATAAGCAATTGATGTTAATGCCCTGCGCCGCCGCTTTTTCCACTAACTCCTGTGCTAAACCTCTCCCATTTCCGGTCTGACTACCATAAAGCAGAGTAATACTGGGTATTTGTGGCTGTGCAGCTGGGCTGACTGTGTCACCAACTTCACTTTTTGCGGCCAGATAACCGCTAACCCAAGATAACTGCAAAGGATTGAGTTCCTCTACCAGAGTTTTTAGCTGATGTGCCTGCTTCTCAGAAAGAGGAGAAGCAAGAGATGATGGTTCTTTTAACAACATGTTTGACGGCCCAGTGACAGATAAGTGAGTCAAGCATAGTCGGACTAAACAAAGCTAAAAAGAATAAAATTTAATTTTTAATACGATTTTGGAATATGCAAAGGATAAAATTTAAGCTACAAAAGTGTGGTCTAGCGCAACTTTTTTGCGCCGACCAGTGCTAAATCCGTAAACGTGAGAAAAATTAGCTTGTGTCAAATTAAAGACTTGCCACAATGTTAGCCCTATCACACTAACCATCATAAATCCCTAACTTAAGAGGTTTTCCTTTTGAAACTTGGTTTACCCAAAGAGAGTCAAGCAGGAGAGCAACGTGTTGCGCTAATTCCCGCAAACATCGCTCGTTTATTAAAGAAAAATCTACAAGTTGTTGTAGAGAGCGGTGCAGGCCTAAGCGCAGGCTTCACCGATGATGACTATCTTGCCGCTGGCGCTAGCCTAGCGACAAGCAGAGAAGCACTTCTGACTGAGTCGGACATCATTACCCTAGTGAATTGTAAAGGCAGCCAATTTGACGAGCTTAAAGACAAATTGAAACCAGAGCAGTTGATTATCGGCATGATGGATCCGTTAATGCATCCAGAAAATGTTCAGTCAATCGCGCAAACAGGTGCAACAGCAATCGCATTAGAGCTGATCCCAAGGATCACTCGCGCCCAAAGCATGGATGTTTTATCTTCTATGGCGACAATTGCTGGCTATAAAGCTGTTATTCAAGCTGCAGAGCGAGCACCACGTCTGTTTCCTATGATGATGACAGCAGCAGGCACGCTCAAGCCGACACGCGCCTTTGTTATGGGTGTCGGTGTTGCAGGTCTGCAAGCCTGCGCCACGGCTAAGCGTCTAGGTGCTGTGGTTGAAGCCTATGATATTCGACCCGCAGCAAGAGAGCAGATCCTCTCTGTTGGCGCCAAGCCTGTTGAGCTGGATATTCAAGCAGAAAACACCGAGACCAAGGGCGGCTATGCCACAGAGCAAAGCGATGAGTTTATCAAACGCCAACAACAAGCTATGGCCAATGTGCTAGCACAGCAAGACATAGTGATTACCACTGCGGCAATTCCTGGACGTAAGGCACCTATCCTTATTACCAAGGAGATGCTTGATGGTATGAAGCCTGGCACCATTATCGTCGATCTCGCGGCCGAAACCGGTGGTAACTGTGAGCTGACAGAGCTAGATAAAGCCGTTAATCATCAAGGTGTGACCATTATTGGCCCAGCCAATATTGCAAGCTCTGCGGCAAATCATGCTAGTCAGATGTATGGCACTAACCTTGAAAACCTTCTCAAGCTGCTTGTCAGCGATGAAGGTGAGCTAAACCTTGATTTTGAAGATGAAATCGTCAAAGACACAGTTGTTTCTTATCAAGAGCAAGTGATTAACCCTCGTATTCGGGATCTACTCAAGCTCCCAGCCCTAAACGAACCTAAGGAGGAAGAATAATGGAACTCATGCTGCTGTTAACTCTCTTTGCCGTTGCAGTATTTCTAGGAGTTGAGTTAATTACCAAAGTGCCTCCTACACTGCACACACCTCTTATGTCTGGCTCCAATGCTATTTCAGGTATTTCTTTGGTGGGAGCCTTGCTAGCAGCAGGCTCAGAAGGTGGGCTACTGGTCAATGTTCTAGGCTTTCTTGCCGTAGTATTGGCAACCATTAACGTTGTTGGCGGCTATATGGTAACTAACCGTATGCTAGCTATGTTCAAGAGGAAGTAAACTGAATGAGTACAAGTATTATCTACCTCGCTTATTTGATCTCTGCCAGTCTATTTATTTTGGGGATTAAGGGCTTAACTCGTCCTAAGACTGCGGTAAGAGGTAATCAACTCTCCGCCCTAGGTATGTTTATCGCTGTTGTAGTAACCATGCTTGATAAGAGCATATTAAGCTATGAATGGATTATTGCTGGTATCATTTTAGGTGGTGCTATAGGCGCTGTAATGGCCACCAAGATCCAAGTGACAGCTATGCCTCAAATGGTAGCACTGCTTAATGGCTTTGGTGGTGGAGCATCACTGTTTATTGCCTTAGCCAGCTTTATTGATCCCACAGTCACCCATGACTATGTGGCTACAATCTCAATTGCTGCCACCATTCTTATCGGTGCTGTGACACTCTCGGGCTCTATCGTTGCCTTTGCCAAGCTTCAAGAACTTATTTCTGGTAACCCAATTGCGGTGCCGGGTAATAAGATCTGGAATGGCATGTTACTGGGTATGGCGCTAGTCTTATCTGTCGCCGTGATTATCAACCCGACCCATATTGCACTTATCTATGTGCTAGTCGCTATCGCGCTAGTGTTAGGCATATTGCTAGTAATTCCTATTGGCGGCGCCGATATGCCAGTTGTTATCGCACTGCTTAACTCATACTCAGGTATCGCTGCGGCAACGACAGGTTTTATTACCGGCAACACGGTATTGATTGTGGCAGGTTCATTAGTGGGTGCCTCTGGTATCATTTTGACCAACATCATGTGTAAGGCGATGAACCGCTCGCTGTTTAACGTGTTATTTGGTGTGATGGCAGAAGGCGGTGAAGCTATTGATGCCGATGAAGTTTACGCAGGTAAGGTAAAGTCTTCTTCTCCAGAAGAAGTTGCCATGATGCTGGAAACGGCCGAACGTGTTGTAATCGTTCCAGGTTATGGTCTGGCCATGGCGCAGGCCCAGCACACGGTTCGCGATCTCGCTAATGAACTGCAAGCGAGAGGCACTGACGTTAAGTATGCGATTCATCCTGTAGCTGGCCGTATGCCGGGTCATATGAACGTACTACTTGCTGAAGCAGAAGTGCCTTATGAGCAGCTGATTGAGATGGATGAGATAAACCCTCAGTTTGAACAAACTGATGTGGCTATCGTCATTGGTGCTAATGATGTAACCAACCCAATGGCCCGTGAGGATAAAGGTAGTCCAATTTATGGTATGCCTATTCTTAACGTCGACAAAGCCAAAACAGTGGTAGTAGTGAAACGTTCACTCAGCCCAGGTTTTGCTGGTCTACCTAACCCACTTTTCGCCCAAGATAACACCCTAATGTTATTTGGCGATGGTAAGAAGGCAGTAGTTGAGCTCGTTCAACACGTTAAAGAAGCTGACTAGTTCAGCTTGCTAGGCTAACGTTTTATTAGTCACGATAGAGCGACAAATAAAAAGGACTGCATAGGCAGTCCTTTTTAATATCAGCTGTTAAGCATGGCTCGTGGCCTTAGACTACACCTTAAACTGACCAACCAGATCGCTAAGGTTTTCACCCTGCTTGGCAACGCCTTGGCTCACACCCGCGGCATCTTCACTCGAGTGGATAAGCTCAGTCACAATCTCTTGGATTGCGTATACATTGCGGTTAATCTCTTCGGTCACCGAGCTTTGCTCTGTCGCTGCTGTCGCAATCTGAGTACTCATATCGTTAATTGCGGTCACAGCTGTAGTCACTGAACCTAGACTATCTGAAATCGCTCTAGAAGACTCTACCGAGCGAGTACAGCTTTGCTGGCTCTCTTCCATCGCAGTTACCGCTTGAGAGACCAGTTTGTGTAACTCTGTCAGCATTTCGTTAATCTCAAGAGTACTGGCCTGTGTACGACTGGCTAGGTTTCTTACTTCATCGGCAACCACAGCAAAGCCTCTCCCTTGCTCACCGGCACGTGCTGCTTCAATTGCCGCATTCAGTGCCAATAAGTTAGTTTGCTCGGCAATGCCACCTATCACTGTCAGTACATTGTTGATCTTCTGAGATTGCTCACTTAGCGATTGAATATCACTGGCGGCACTGTTGATCTCACTCATTAGGCCAGAAATTTCAGTCAGCGAAGTATCAACACACTCTTGAGCTTTGGCCACATCTAGTGTTGCTGCTTGCGTCGCCTCTGCAACTTGGGTGGTGTTTTGCGCCACTTCCGAAGCGGTTGAAGACATCTCGGTAATCGCGGTCACGACCTGATCTGTCTCATTATTATGGCTCACTAACTGCTCTACCATGACCTGAGTCTGGCCATGAATATTGGCCGCGCCCTCTTTTACTTCAACTGTGGATGCGGCAACATCTTTAATAATGGATTGCAGCTTATCGACAAAGGTATTAAATGCATTACCTAGTTGGCCTATCTCATCATGGGTTCTCACCGATAAACGCTTAGTAAGATCCCCCTCACCTTTAGCAATATCATCGAGATTATCAGCCATTAACTTGATAGGTACCACCATACGATTAGCAGCAGTGATAATAGCTAGCGCGGTAAGAATAGTGAGCACGGCAGAGACGAAGAATATGGTTAAGGCCTTATCCGCCATCTGTGCTTCGGCTTCTTGATGATACTGAGTAATCGTCTCTTCAATATCATTAAGATAAGCACCAGTTCCTAGCATCCACTGCGTTCCAGGAACCATCACCGCATAACCTAGTTTTTCACTCTGCTCATTGGTACCAGGCTTTTGATAATAGTAGCTAAAAAAGCCGTCGCCAGATTTAGCCGAATCTAGCAAACCAACAATAATCTTTGTGCCTCTGGGATCGGTCAACCCCATCAAGTTTTTGCCCTCTAAATCAGGCTTTAACGCATGGAATACATTATTGCCTTGGGTATCATAAATATAAAAATATCCAGACTTACCAAAGGTCACATTACGCAGAGCAGCCTTAACATCTCCGTTATCCCCTAAGGCTCGCTGATAACGAACCACCTCCTCAGCAACCTCAGTTATCTCCTTTAACTGTAATTTCCTCTCACCAACGAGTTTATCCCTAAATGTTGAGATTTCGGCCTCAAATGAATCAGCTTCAATCTTATAGGAAATGCCCATCAAGATAGTCAAGATCAGCACCAATGGCAGCAATGCAAGTAATAGTAATTTACTGCGTAAACTCATATTTGACATGAATCAGCCCTTAGTATTAGAAGACAACATACGTAAGTATAGAGTATGACAAAGATTGCATTCAGGGTTAGGGAAAATGACTCGATATTTGAACAATAGGCAAAAACAAGAGGTGGATCACAAGTGCATCTTTTAGCCCTTAAAGTGCCACTAAGACCGTAAAAAATAAAAGTAATGAATAAATAATATTAAAAACAACAAAATAGAGCTCTTGCTCACACAGATTAGATTGTGTGAGCAAGATGGAAAAATCACACGATTAGTAGCTCGCTATTCAAATTTGTCTGTTTTTGTCGAGTTCCCACTATAGTTTTAACGGCATCGACACTCTCTTTTGCAGTACATCTAAATGTGGTGAGTTTGCCACCATAGATGGTGACAATTCTAGGGTGTGAACTCACACTATAAATCAAGGTATCACGATCGCGATCAAAGGCATTTTTATCTTGCTTCGGCAGCACCCTAACTCCGCAATACTGACCCGTTAGCTTTCTCTTAAGCTCTTCACTCGATTGATATTGAGGAAAATGGTGTAGGTAGATACCTAAAAGATAATCAACTTCTTCCTGTGTGGCTTCAGGCTTATTTGGCAGCTCATTTAACTGATGCTCTGTTGTACCCACTAACGTCTTTCCCTTCCATGGGATCACAAATATCACCCGTTTGTCATAACAAGACTCTAAATACAAAATACCGTCTGGTGGCGTGATATCTAAAACTAGGTGAGTCCCCTGAATCCAATCTATATCCACCTGCGCAATGCTTGGTGACACTTTATCCAAGACTTGATTTACCCATGGGCCAGAAGCGTTTATCACGGCCTTTGCACTTATCAGCCTTTGCTCTTGTAGTTGGTTTACATAATGGATATGACATGCTTGCTCACTATGCTCAATGTGAGTACAAACGGCGCCTTCTTCTATCTTCGCCCCCAATTCAATAGCACTTTTTGCTACCGCCTGAGTTAATAACTTATCGTCGGTTTGCGCATCCCAATACTGAAATACCGCCTTAAGCCCTTTGAGCTTAAGCCCCTTGATTTTTGCCCAATGCACACTCGGTAATTGACGAAAGCGGCCAAGGGGGTCAAATTCGCTAAGCAGAGCATATAAGCTTAGTCCAGCCCTTATTGCCCAAGGTCCACGTTCACTGGAGTCATAGATGGGAATATAAAAAGGCACAGGCTTAACGAGTTCAGGCGCGAGCTTTAACAACTCCCGTCTTTGATGCAGAGATTTCTTAACCAAAGAAATTTGCCCCGACTCCAAGTAACGTAGTCCTCCATGGATCAATTTACTTGAGTTTGCAGAGGTCTGACTGGCGATATGTGCCTTCTCTAACAAGAGAACGCTATAACCCTCAGCTGCCGCATATTGCGCGGCGCCGACACCATTAATACCACCACCGATTACAACGAGATCTACGCTTTCCATGCACTCTCCTTTGTTACTGACTTACCTTTTACCCTAGCTGAGTCAATAGCGACTCACAAAGACGTTTTAGCTCTAGTAGCTCTTCTACGTCTCCGCCTGCTTTACATAACATAGCCTCAGGCACACTCTTAGCCACTTCCTGCAGCTTCCGCCCTTCATCTGTCACATGCAAGACTCGAACTCTTTCATCAACTTCGCTTCGACCGCGACGTACTAGGCCTTTGCCCTCTAGCCGCTTAAGTAATGGCGTTAACGTACCAGAGTCCAGATGTAACCTTTCTCCTAAAGTTTTAACGCTAATGCCAGACTCTTGCCATAACACTAACATGGCGAGATATTGCGGATAGGTCAAATCTAATTGTTTTAATAAAGGTCGGTATGCTCTGACCATGGCATTGGCTGCACTGTATAAAGAGAAACACACTTGGTTCTCTAAACATAACCCTTGTTCTGACTGACTCATACTACTCCCAAGACAATTTAATTGCGCACAATATACTTGCATTATAACCAAAGTTCGAGCTATAGTGTTGAAAAGTTAAATTGCGCACAACTTAAATTAAGGTTATTTCAATGACAATACTCTATGAAACACAAGCAACAGCAATTGCAGGACGAAATGGACAGGCAAGTACAAGTGACGGAATGCTAGATGTAACACTGAGCTATCCTAAAGAAATGGGGGGCACTGGTGCAGGGACAAACCCAGAACAGCTCTTTGCAGCAGGCTATTCCGCATGCTTTTCCAATGCCATACTCCATGTGGCTAAACAATCAAAAGTGAAACTGCTGTCTGCCCCTGTTACCGCAACGGTCGGCATAGGTCCAACAGCTGAAGGTGGCTTTGCCCTCACAGCGGCATTATCCATTGAACTGGAGCTTCCCCAAAAAGAAGCAGAGAAGCTCGTCCAAATAGCCCATCAAGTGTGTCCCTATTCCAATGCCACTAGAAATAATTTAGATGTGGTACTTACGGTTAATGGCATACAACTCACATAACTGACTTCTAACCGAGATTATAGAGCGCTAACACTAATGAGTCAGCGCTTCTCTCATTTTATAAATACCGCATCCCATTCCTTATAAAAATTTGATTTTAAATAGAAAATAGCCTATTTTCCGTCTTCATTTTAGCTTAAATAACAATCAAAGTTTTATAAAAGGGATAGATGTGAAAAAGTTCGCAGCAGTATTGCTACTACTAACCAGTGCAAATGTGAGTGCATGGTGTGACCACCATAATCAAATCGGAGAGATCCCCTATAAAATTAATAGCTCCTATTTTGGTCAAAAAAGTGCTAAGCAACTCGACGCTATCGTTGACGCAGCACAGAGCAAATCAACAGACGGATATCTCATACTTGAGTATCAGTTAAATACAAAGGAAATCGACAACATTAACGATCCTAAAGCCAAGCAAGAAAGAAGAAAGTACAATCGCTGGTTAGCCGATAGACGCATAAAACGGGTAAAAGATTATTTGCAAGCCAAGCAAGTTAATAGCCCAATTTTGTCTCGTCTTAGAACAACAGCAAACAAAGCTAGCCGCAGTGTTACCGTGCACGAATGCACTTCTGACTCCCACTCTTCAACCTTTAAAGCGAATGCCGAGTAACATTTAGCAGAGATTCTTGTTCATCGGCCTTGCAATGAGTCATTCTTCATCCTCGGCTTCAATGCTCAGTAATCATGACATTGAAGCGCCCTATTTATGCAAGCAATCTAATTAAGCATCTAAAACTAAAGAGTTTTAATTCATTAACGCTAAAAAATTTCAGTCTTTTTCGAGATCTTACGCACAATTCAATCACAAGCTTCTGATACATTAAGCCTAATTTAACTTAATTCGCGTTACAGTAGGCTTATCACTCTAATTTCTAACTTGTAAACTCGAGCCACGTTTCAGTGGATGATATTATGGCAAAATACTTTTTACTCCCACTAATCCTATTAGTGAGCTTGCTGACCTCGGTTAATAGCCAAGCTTCGACGGCCGCCTCCGAAAATGTAGTCGCTGCAGCCCCAGAAATTTGGCATTACACCAATGAACAGGGCGAACTCAAGGTTAAGCTTTACTTCTTTTGGTCGAAAACTTGCCCCCACTGTGCACAGGCTCACCCCTTTATTGACTCACTACCCGAACGTTATCCATGGATTGAGCTTCACTCTTTCGTCGTTTCGGAAGCTGAGTCTTTAACTAAGTGGAAAGAGGTCGCGGCGCACACAGGTCAACCTCCACGCTCTGTGCCCTATATGGCAAACTGTGGCAAAGCAGTTGTGGGTTATAGCAGCGAGGCTGTCACTGGCGAGTTTCTAGTTAAACGCCTGAAATCTTGTTATCAATCGCTTGGAGGTGTGCTCGCACCAGAACAAGAGCACACCAGCACTGCAGTCAATACAGGTGAAGAGGCGATGCCACTATTTGGTACCTGCTCTAGCTCAGAAGAGGGAGATGACAGCGGCACCTGTGATATTGGCGCGCAAACCGAAGTACAAGTAGATGAAGTACAGCCTATCGAGCTTCCTCTTGTTGGGGTAGTCACACCAGAGCAGTTATCTCTGCCACTGCTGACCATAGTCTTAGGTGGCGTCGATGCATTTAACCCTTGCGCCTTCTTCGTACTCCTGTTCCTACTGTCGATTATGGTCAATGCCAAGAGCCGTACCCGCATGCTAATTGTTGGCGGTATCTTTGTGTTCTTCTCAGGCTTTATCTATTTCCTCTTTATGACAGCTTGGCTCAATATGTTTGAACTGCTTGGCGCTGATAGTGACGGCGGCCTGATCATATTAGGGGCAGGATTACTGGCTCTGGTCGCAGGGGGGATCAATATCAAAGAGTACTTCTTTACCAAAGGCGAAGTATCCCTCTCTATGTCGGCGGAAAACCGAACAGGCCTGATAAAACGTATGGGTAAGCTCTCCAGTGCTAGCTCTATGGCGGCGATGATTTTTGGTACCACAGTTTTAGCGATTCTTGCTAATGCCTATGAGCTGCTTTGTACCGCAGGCTTCCCTATGATTTACACTAGTGTTCTATCTATGCATGAATTGCCGGACTTTGAGCGCTATATGTATCTGGTCTTCTACAACATTGTCTATGTCATTCCGCTTGCGATTATCGTTATCGCATTCTCTATGACCCTTGGTAAGCGTAAGCTAACAGAGAAAGAGGGGCAAACCCTTAAGCTGATGTCAGGCATCATGATGGTTGGCCTAGGCGGCATGCTGGCTGTCGATCCGACATCCCTGCAAAATGTTGCTTTAGCAATAGGTTTGATTGTCAGTTCCATCGTACTGACAACGGTTATTGTGATTACTCGCAAGACATTAGAGAGAAGATCTAAGATCTAACAAAACCAATAGCACAAACAAAAAGCCTGCTGAAAATACACTTTCAGCAGGCTTTTTACTTTTAAACGTCATTTTACTATTCAGCGCAAACAGAGAAACACTCAAGTTATAACAACTATCGCCGATATCCTATTAAGTCGACCTCACATCATCATAGGAGCGCTTAATGTCGATTTCCTTAAACTCCCCTAGCCTAGAACCAAGTTTAGAGCAAGGCGGTGGCGTCAAAGTGGCACAGCTCGCTAAACAGCAACAGTTAGCAGAAGGTAAAATTGCCCTACAATTAATCCAATCGGCGGCCCTACCTGCAGAAGTGACAACACCAGAGCCAGTAGGCAGTCTAGGTCATCATATTGATATTAAAGTTTAGCGAGAATGCGGCTTCATTCTCGCTAATGAATATGAGTTCAAAACAAAGAACAGATAATGATTAATAACCTAATCGGATTCTGGCATCCCTTTTAACGACCGCATAAATAAGCCTAAACCGCCAAAGGCAAGCACTAAAATAACGATTAAATCAAAGGCCGACATCGCCTTAAACCTAAACTGAATAGAGGTGATTACCCCAGCAATTAGCGCCACTAGAGCGCCGACCGTCAATAACCAACCTATCGGGTTGCGGCCATTATAAAAAAGTATCCCTACACCAAAGATGAAAGGCACCATCACCATACCACTGGTAATCGAAAAACCTTGGCCAAAGGCATTCATACTATAAAGGCTATAGCCCATACCAAAGCCTGAGGTCACCTGCACCGAGTTAAGCAACAAATAAAAGCCTGCGCACATCATGGCAAGGCCGATAAAAAACTGGCCTATGCCACCGGATGTTCCACCTGCACCTTTCATATTAACTCCCTTAAAAAAATTTGAGCCTCATTCTAAGCTAGCTAACACAAAAACAAAACCACCGACTTAATGTCGGTGGTTGTAAATTAACACTTTGTTTTGTCTATCCTTAAGCGGCTTTCTCGTCACCAGCACTTGAGCGAATCAAGTAATCAAAGGCGCCTAGTGAGGCTGTTGCACCGCTACCCATAGCGATAATGATCTGCTTATAGGGCGAGTTGGTAACATCACCTGCGGCAAACAAGCCCGGGATTGAGGTTTCCCCCTTAGCATCAACCAAGATTTCACCTCTATCGCTCAAATCAATGGTACCTTTTAACCACTCTGCATTAGGCACTAAACCGATTTGTACAAATATGCCTGCTAGCTCGACATGATGACTCTCACCCGTGGCTCTATCGGTATAGTTTAAGCCATTGACGCGAGTACCATCACCTGTCACCTCAGTTGTCATAGCCTGAGTAATAATCTCGATATTCCCCATGGACTTAGCTTTACGCTGCAATACGTCATCGGCTCTGAGTTTGCTATCAAACTCAAGTACAGTGACATGCTCAACGATATTGGCTAAATCGATAGCCGCTTCAATTCCTGAGTTACCACCACCAATGACAGCTACGCGCTTACCTTTAAACAAAGGGCCGTCACAATGTGGGCAGTAGGCGACTCCTTTACCGCGATACTCTTGCTCACCAGGAACATTCATCTCTCTCCAGCGGGCACCTGTCGCGATAATCACAGAGTGACTGCGAACCAAAGCGCCAGACTCTAATTCAAGCTCAAACAGCTCACCAGGCTTAAGCTTTAACGCTCTTTGGTTATCCATGATATCGACATCATAGTCGTTCACATGGGCTTCAAGATTAGCCACTAACTTAGGCCCTTCTGTCGCTTTAACCGAGATAAAGTTTTCAATACCGACTGTTTCAGCAACTTGACCACCAAATTTGTCGGCAACAATACCAGTACGCAAGCCTTTACGCGCTGCATAAATAGCCGCTGAAGCCCCTGCTGGACCACCACCTATCACTAACACTTCAAATGCTTCTTTAGCGCTAATGGCTTGAGCCTTGCGCTCCTCGGCGCCAGTATCTAGCTTATTAAGAATTTCAGTCAGATTGATTCTACCTTGTGCAAACGGCTTACCGTTAAGGTATACGCTTGGCACAGCCATAATATTGCGCTCATTAACTTCATCTTGGAACAGTGCGCCATCTATCATCACGTTAGTGATATTAGGATTGATTGCCGCCATCATATTCAGCGCTTGCACCACATCTGGGCAGTTTTGGCAGCTCAGTGACACATAGGTCTCAAAATGATACTCACCGGGTAGTGATTTGATCTGCTCAATCACCTCATCCTCAAGCTTAATGGGATGACCACCAGAGTGAAGCAGTGCCAAAACTAAAGAGGTAAACTCATGGCCCATAGGCAGACCAGCAAAACGAATTTGTGACTTTAGCTCTGGGTTAGTCACTAACATAGACGGCGAACGTTTATCTTCAGCTTGGTGCAGGCTGACTTTATCAGATAGCTGATTAATATCTTCGGCAAGTGCTTGTAGCTCTTTTGCTTTTGCCGAGCCATCGGCCGAAACATAAAGCTCAACCGGAGTTTTCAGGTTTTGCAGGTAGGTCTTAAGCTGAGTTTTTAGTGTGGCATCTAACATGATGGCTCCTTGAAATCGAAATTCTTTAATGAGCCTGAAATACAGGCTCATTCAAACAGTGAGGAAAGTAACGGCTTAGATTAAATTTTGCCGACTAGGTCTAGGGAAGGCGCTAACGTCTCTTCACCCGGAGTCCACGCTGCTGGACAAACTTCACCATCATGCTCTGCAACATATTGCGCCGCTTGAATTTTACGAACTAACTCGCTAGCACTACGGCCTATACCTAAATCATGAATTTCAGCGACTTTGATCTCACCTTCAGGGTTGATAACGAAGGTACCGCGTAGCGCTAAACCATCTTCTTCAATCATGACGCCGAAGTTGCGGCTAATGATACCTGTTGGGTCACCAATCATAGGGAACTGCAACTTACCTATAGTATCTGAGCTGTCATGCCATGCTTTGTGAGTAAAGTGAGTGTCAGTCGATACTGAGTACACTTCAACACCCATAGATTGCAGCTGCTCATAATGATCCGCCATATCTCCTAGCTCAGTTGGACATACAAAGGTAAAGTCCGCTGGGTAGAAGAAAACCACTGACCACTTACCGAGTAGGTCTTGCTCAGAGACTGGAACGAAATCGCCTTTGTGGTATGCAGTTGCAGAGAAAGGCTTAAGTTGAGAATTGATAATTGATTGTGACATAAATAAATCCCTCAAAAAGTACTGTATTTAGTTAACGAAACTGATTGTTCGCTGTTGATGTGAAGTACTATAACGAGAGATTTAAATTAAATATAACGTATAAAAGCTATTGTTGTAATCGATTTTTCAGAATCCCGTTTTTTGGCTATCGGTTTTGTCCATCAATGCCCTTAGCTATCTCTTGCCAGAAACTACCTAGCTCTATGTCATTGTAAGCAGTTGTGAGTGCTAAAAGCCTTGTATAGCGCATCATTCCCAGTGTTCAAAACGAGTTAAGCTGCGCGTCAACTGAAACTCTAACCTTTGAGATAGCTCCATCGCTTTAGCTTTCATCGCACTTTGCGTCACAGCATGTTTTTGCTTGGCGGCTATCACTACCCAATTGCCAGCTCCTGTTAAACAAGCGCGTATATCGACGAACTCCTGTTGCAAATAGAGCAAAAGCGAATCATCGAACTTCTGCTCTTTCCAGCCGTTAATCACCAAAAAGCCATCACTCTTTAATAGCGCAGCACTTTGCTCGATAAAGGTCTTGGAATGCTGAGCACTGTCGGCACCATCAAAATTGTAGAGATCGGCAAAAATCAGATCGACTCGTTTGTGGGAGCCTTCTGCTAAGAAATCACTGGCATCTTGATTAATCAATTTTAGCTTTTTACCTATAGGCAACTGAAAGTAGCGCTTAGCCACCTCAATCACATCTGGGTTTATCTCGACTCCGGTCAGCTTAATACCACTATCAAAGTGTCGCAGGGCATGGATCAATCCGCCTCCACCCAGGCCCAATACAATAGCGCTTTTGGGCTGACAAAATAGCAGCACCAACAACATGGCTTGCACATAGGTGTGTTGGGGAATATGAGGGCTGAGTTTAAGTAGCTTACTCTGCTCATCATTATCACCAAAGGCGAGTATCCTTGTGGTCTTGCTATCTAGCACCATCAGCTGACCAAACTCATTTTGACTTTGGTGCAGCAAGGTAAAGTCTGACATCTTGATTACTCTTAACTAAAAAATCAGGCGCATTATCTAAGTAATACGCCTGAGAACAAAGCTAATTTATAAAGCTGAAAGTGACTCTTTAGAAAAGCTCATTAGGGCATTTTTCACCCGCCATTAGGGTTTTGACATTTTGCAGTGTGGTCTCGGCAATAGAACCTAAAGCTTCATCGGTCAAGAAAGCCTGATGACCGCTGAATACCACATTGTGGCAAGCAGACAAGCGTCTAAAGACATCATCTTGAATAATCTCATTAGACTTATCTTGGAAGAAAAGCTCCTTCTCGTTTTCATAAACATCTAAACCTAGAGAGCCTATCTTACCTGTCTTCAAGGCTTCGATAGCATCGGTGGCATTAAGCAGGCCACCACGACTGGTGTTAACCACCATGACACCTTGCTTCATCTTGGCAAACGACTCTTCATTGAGTAAGTGATGATTTTCAGGCGTTAGTGGGCAATGCAGGCTAATGATATCGCTTTGCGGATACATCTCATCTAGGCTGACATACTCGACACCTAAGGCTTCAACCGCTGGATTTGGATAGGGATCATAAGCTATCACTTTACAGCCAAAACCTTGCAGGATCTTGATTGTCGCCACACCAATTTTACCAGTACCAATAACACCCACTGTCTTGCCATGCATATTAAAGCCCACTAGCCCTTCTAAGGAGAAGTTAGCATCACGGGTTCTTTGATAAGACTTATGGGTTTTACGATTTAAGGTCAACATCAAGGCGATAGTGTGCTCAGCAACAGATTCAGGAGAATAAGCAGGGACATTCACCACCTTTAAGCCAAGGCGTTTTGCCGCATCTAAGTCGACATTGTTAAAACCAGCACAGCGCATGGCGATCACCTTGGTACCGTTTGCCGCTAATTCAACCAAGATATCTTCACATAGAGAATCATTAACAAAAGCACAGATCACTTCATAGCCATGAACCAATTTAACAATCTGTGAGCTTAGACGATAATCAAAATACTCAATCTCAGCCCCAAACTTTTGATTCTTTTCATTAAAGTATTGAATGTCGTAATTCTTCGCACTAAAAAAGCCAATTTTCATAGCCAATCTACCTAAAATTCAGTCATAAAATTACAGCCAGTGTAAGCAAAAGTGCCCTATTTGTCTTTGCTAGAGTCAGTTTAAAACTCATATAAATAAACATAATTAGAGCTAGATCTAGCTATCACCAGTGGAATCATAGACTTGATAATAGAGCTTTAGTTGGGCAACTGCTAAAATAAGCGCGCAAACAGTAAAGTAACCCACTTCTGTTAGGTTGCTAGTCATTCACTAACAAAGAAACCCGACATGGCCAAAAACACACTTTCAGAAGCCCAGTTCTGGTCCCAGCGCATTGCAAAAACAAGCCTAAGGGCATTGCACATTCTCGGTATAGTAGGATCTGGCGGAGGCATTTTACTGCAAGTTCCTCAAGCAACCTGGCTTAACTACTGGCTCCTCGCCATGGTAACGGGCTCCCTATTATTACTGTGGGAAGTGGTTAGAGACTGGCGTTGGCTGATCCAACTTAAAGGAGTGTTAACCTTAGCTAAAGTCGGCCTGTTATGTCTGTTTATTCCTCTTGCCGAATATAAACCCAGTATCTTTATTACCGTATTACTTCTATCGGTACTTGTCTCCCACGGTCCTGCTGGACTTAGACACTATTCGATTGTTCATAGAAAACAGATCCACAGTAAAAAAGAGATTAAAGGTTAATGGCTACGACATCGACCCTCATCAAAGAATTTGATTGGCGCCCTTACTCGATAAAACAGTTAAGGGTGTTAGACTTAGCCTGTGGCAAGGGTAGAAACGGCCTTTGGTTTGCTGAGCAAGGCGCCCAAGTTCACTTTGTCGATAGGGATATCAGCCAAATAACGGCCTCTGATTATCCTGATTGTGAGTTTTCCCAGTGGGATATGGAAGCTGAATCAGCTCCCACCTTAGATGAAGCGAAATACGATGTTGTGCTGGTCTTTAATTACCTACACAGGCCGCTTTTTCCACAAATTCAAAACGCGTTAAAGTCTGGAGGGCTCATTTTTTATGAGACTTTTACAGAGGCGCAAGCCAACATTGGTCGTCCTAGAAATCCTGATTTTCTGTTAAAAACCGATGAAATAACTCAAGTATTTCAAAGCTGGCAACTTATGCATCATAAAGAAGGGAAAATTATCGCCAGCCCAGGTGCCAATGCCGCTTTTAAGGCACAATTAATTGCTCGTAAGCCATAATTAGCCTAACAAAATAAAAACCTTAAGGAAGAGCATGTTCCCCTATCCAGAGCAATATCCTATTGCCGCGCCGCCAATTACCACTGGCATTATGGTGTTGTGGGCACTGATTGCAGGCGTGATTTTTCCACCAGCAAGCCTGATAGCCCTAGTGCCTCTTTATTGCCTATTTCCGGCGATTATCCTTATGCACTGCTATTTAACTTGGCAAGCACAGGGAATGAAACGCTTAGATCAAGTCTTCTACGGTCTAGTGCATATACCGCTGGCTTTTGTGGTTTGGACCTTCACCATAATGCACTTAAACGGTGACGCGTTTTCTTAGGGACTGTTGACCTTTGCAGATTAGTTTTTGCGCTCAGTCAATGGCATTTTATCGCGGCGAACGAGGTGAAGCTTAGCAATCTAAGTAAATTCTCGTTCAACAAGGAGAAAATGTCATTGAATCGCGCCCAAAGGGCAGCGTTTACAGCGCACTTCTACTGCGTTATCGCTTATTTATGTAGAATAACTACACCGCACAAGCTCTGCCTTGTTTAAGCACGCTGTAAACCGCTGCAAAAACAACCTTGAAAGATCAACAGCCCCTAGGCTATCTGGTATCAAAACGACGAGCAGCTTGCATCTACCGCTAGCTAAGGTTATCTTTGCCGCGCAGTTTTAACCGAGCAAAGATTATGCCTGATTTTGTATACCAACCACCCACCGAGCCATGGCTGGATATTCTTCATCAAGATAAAGATATTTTGGTGGTCAACAAACCGTCAGGACTACTTAGCGTGCCGGGACGCGATCCCGCCCACAATGACAGCGTTTATAGCCGAGTACTTGAACAACATCCTAATGCGCAAATCGTGCACAGACTGGATATGGCGACTTCTGGCGTCATAGTAGTAGCCCTTAGGCGTAATGCAGAAAAAGAGCTCAAGCGGCAATTTCGCGATCGTGAAACCCAAAAAACTTACTTTGCTCGAGTCGCTGGTCATGTGAAACAAGCAACTGGCAGTGTCGAGCTGCCGCTGATTTGTGACTGGCCAAATAGACCAAAACAGAAAGTCGACCATAAGATAGGTAAGCCTTCCCTCACCCACTATGAAGTGGAGAGCAAAGGGCAACGCTCGACACTAGTCAAGCTCACGCCGATAACAGGCCGCTCCCATCAACTCAGAGTTCATATGATGGCACTAGGCCACCCTATTCTTGGCGATGGCTTCTACGCAGATCCTCTCGCTAAAAAGCTTGCCGATAGATTATTGCTCCACGCCACCAGCCTAACCATAGCTCATCCCTATAGTGGAGAGCCAATGACCTTCAACGCCGAGGTTCCTTTTCTTCAGGCCGAAGGCGAACAATAAGTCATTATCATCTTTAATGAGTGCATAACCACGCACTCATCAGAGGCGTTTTGGCTATTTTTGCTCCACTGAGTTAACAGTAAATGGTAAAAATAGTGGTTTTTATGCAATAAAAGTCGTAAATTCATGTTCAAACTTGAATTCATGTAAGGCAAAGTTATGGATATGTCATTTCAGCGAGATCAGCTAGATAATCAAATTCTGGAAGCATTGATGCAAGATGCTCGCACACCTTTTGCCGAACTAGCGAAGCGCTTTAGCGTCAGCGCCGGTACCATACATGTGCGAGTCGAAAAGATGAAGCAAGCAGGGATCATCACTGGCGCACAGATCAGCGTTAATCCTAAAGCATTAGGTTACGATGTTTGCTGTTTTATCGGTATCAACCTTAAAAGCGCGGGAGATTACCCTGCCGCTATCGCCAAACTCAATGCCCTTGAAGAGGTCGTCGAAGCCTATTACACCACAGGCCACTATAGTGTATTTGTCAAAGTCATGTGTCAGTCTATCGACGGCTTACAGCATGTGCTAATTAACCGCATTCAATCCATTGATGAGATTCAATCAACTGAGACACTCATTAGCCTACAAAATCCGATAGTTCGCGCAGTAAAGCCTTAAGTGGCCCATAAATGGCCTAACCCCATACAAGGCTTAAATGGTAAGAGTAAAAGCTATATTGGTGTAAAATCCAACATAAAGTATAAAAGACAGGCAAACGACCTAAAGTTAGCAATATTATAAAGAAAATAGTTGACTCAAACCGCCAAAAGCTTTTTAATGCACCCCGTCGCCCGAATAGCTCAGTTGGTAGAGCAGAGGATTGAAAATCCTCGTGTCCCTGGTTCGATTCCGGGTTCGGGCACCATATTCAATTAGGTGCTGCGGCATCTAGCAAAGGCCTCGCTAACGCGGGGCTTTTTTGTTTTCTCCTATCGAAACTTCACTCTGTTTTCAAGCAATTTGGTCATTTTTTGCTATACCTATATCTATGGCTCTTCATATGGAATAACTGAGCCTTAGTTAAGGAAGCTACCTCTCGATCTTAAAAGGCGATCGACATGCTTAACCTGAACATTAAACAAAAAATGATCTTGGGCTTTCTCGTCCCCCTCACTCTACTCGTTTCAATCTGTATTCTCGCTGTCACCATGATGGAAAAAATTGAAGATGGTGTTACTAGCATCTATTACGATCGTGTCGTGCCCTTGGAAGATTTAAAAATCATCGCCGATGATTATGCAGTCTATGTTATCGATGCCATCAATAAGGCCAACGCTGGTGACTTTACCGCAGAAGAAGCTAAGAAAGGGCTAGAAGATGCTAGCGATAACATAGCTCAAAAGTGGAAGAAATACATGGCAACAACGCTAACCAAAGAAGAGGAAAGATTAGCCAATGAAGCTAATCAACTCTTTGGTCCAGCTAATGACAAAATCAACGTGCTTATCAACAAGCTTTCAGGCTTGTCGGGCAAAATAGAAGGGCAACTTGAAGAGAATATCGTCCCACTCTATCGAGTTATCGATCCCATCAGTGGCAAGATTGGTGAACTAGTGAGCCTGCAGTTAAGCGTTGCAGAGCAAGAAAAGGATGCGGTTAAAGATATTCATGACTCCTCTGTGACACTTTTTATTGTGTTAACACTAATTGCAATTATTGCCAGTATGGTATTAGGTTGGTGGGTTAACCGCAGTGTGATGAATCCCATCGATAATATTTTAGATAATCTCAAGCTCGTCAAAACCGATTCAGATCTGACAGTCAAGTTTAAAACTTTTAACGATGATGAGCTCGGACAGATCTCGGTTAACCTCACCCAAGTCATAGAGCACTTGCGAGGCATTCTTAATTCCATATCTCAAGCCGCCAATACCATTAACGACTCTGCCGATGGACTCACGAGTTTTACCCAAGAAACCAATGAGCGCATGCATCAACAACAGGCTGAAACTCAACAAACTGCAACGGCGATGAATGAGATGACTGCCACAGTTGCAGAGGTGGCTCAAAGCACTACCGCAGCGGCTGACTCAGCCAGAGATGCAGATACGAATGCAGCCAATGGTAATGAAATTGTGCAACAATCGATTCACAGCATGTCACAGTTATCAGAGCAGATCCAAAAGACAGCAAAAGTCATAAGCCATCTCGCTAACGAGAGCCAAAATATCGGCCAAGTACTCGATGTGATTAAAGGCATAGCCGAACAAACCAATCTGCTGGCACTCAACGCCGCTATTGAAGCGGCAAGGGCCGGAGAGCAAGGACGAGGGTTTGCCGTCGTTGCCGATGAGGTAAGAACCTTAGCTCAACGCACACAAGAGTCGACCCAGGAGATCGAATCTATGATAGATAGCCTGCAAGAAGGCGTAAAAGAAGCGGTCAAGTCGATGGAAATAGGCATATCACAGGTCGATGATGCCAACAACAAGGCGAACTCTGCTGGAGAAGCACTCAAAGAGATAGTCACCTCGGTCGATAACATTACCGAAATGAATACTCACATTGCCACTGCGGCGGAAGAGCAAAGCAGTGTCGCCGAAAGTATTAATCAAAGCATCATCACCATCAGTGATATTGCGCAACACTCTACCATTGCAGCAGAAGAGCTTAGTGATTCTGTCAACAAACTGAGCGAACTTGCGAGCAATATGCGCAGTCAAGTGGGCGCGTTTAAGCTGTAAGATTGAAAAAGGGTAATAACTTACTGCCTGTTTGATAACCCAAAATATTATAATAAGAGGCAACCTAGGCCGAATAGTGGGATAACTCGCTATTCGGCCACTTTATTTGATTTCTGAGCGAAATAGTCGCCATAGCAAGTATGTAATAGTTAAGTGCTTTATAAAAACCTGAATTCAAGATAGCTATTTGTGGTACGAATCAACACAACGCTTCAATAACAGGCGACATGCAAATCAAACTAGCCCAAAGGTGTAAGTTAGCAGTTTTGAGCCAGACAGTTTATCTCCTCGCTAAGGTTATTTATCAAGGAACAAGCTTTAACTCAGCAGACGCTGTATGACTAACTAACCTATCTTTTCCTTGTGATTTGGCTTTATATAACTGCTCGTCGGCCAACTCTACCATCTGTTGCCATGATGAAAGCGCGAGTTGAGGATGCATACGGGAAAAGAAAACGCCACCTATGCTGATACTAACAAAACCCTTCTCATTTTCAGGATGATGAATAGCTAGCAGCCTTATTCGCTTTAACATTCTGTCAGCCAAGACTTCCATCTGCTTGGTATTTTCTCCCTGAATAATCACACAGAACTCTTCACCGCCATACCGAGTAACCGACTCCCCTCGGCGCTTGCACTCTAACATTAAGGTCTGAGCAATATTGAGAATGGCTCTATCACCCGCAATATGTCCTAAGGCATCGTTATAGGCTTTAAAATCATCGATATCTATCATCAAAAAGCCTAAACACCCTTTACCTTGTTGCCATTCATTAAATGCTCTATCTGCAAATGCTTCCAAACCTCGCCTGTTCGCGATACCGGTTAAGGGATCTTTTATCGAGAGTGATTCTAAATAATTCTGATGCCGATCAATTTTATCGAGCAAGGTATTAAATGAATTAGCCAATAACTTTATTTCATCGATAAACATTCTGGTCGGAATTTTGATAACACCACCATGTCGAGTCATCTTCCTCAAAACAAGATTTATTTGGGTAATCGGCTTTAAAAAAGCCCAAGAGATAGGAATCACCACAGCAATTGAAGCGATAAAAAACGCGATAAAAATAAAGATAGTCTCGGTAGAAAAGAACTTAGGGATTATATAGTGATGACTCAATAACCTAAGATAAAATGCGGGATGACCAAACACATCGTTAATTTGCAATTCAGATGAATGGGGCGCTCGCGCTTGAGGATGAGATTGATGCTCCGACTTGCTTTCAATGGCCAACTTCCCCTCATCAAATAAAGAAAACGATGTCAGAGTTAAGTCTTCAATCTCTTCTATTAAACGCGAGTCGAGTATTCTTAATGTCATCAAACTACCTGCTACCTTCCCTTTACCAATAGAGGGCAATACAGAGACATTACTAAAATAAACTGGAACATTATTAATAAGTAAGTAGCCAGTTCTTTTACTGATCACCTCACTGGCAAGCTGTTCATCGGAAGGGATAACAGCCCCTTTCCACCTATCCCCACTTTGTACGTTTGCGAAGCTAAAATCTAAGGTCAAAGGTAATGAGAATATGATTTGGCCCTTGGCATCAAACAGGTAAACAGCATCGATATTGGCAAGTTCATAGCTCTTTAACATGGTCTGAGAATCTAGAGCTTCAAATTGACTTTGGCCATCAATCATATCGACCATTTCATCCCAAACAGCATAATCCTGTGTGAGCGTGTCTAAATCCCTTTGAGCATAGAGCAGGGCTTTTTCTATCGCCCTTAGCTCTCGATTATGTTGGTAATCCTGTTCTTCTTGAAACTGAGGCAAATAAACAAAATGAAAAAAGACTCCAGAGATAGTCACTGAAGTCAGCAAGGTAATTATGATAAGCAGCGCAGAAAAATGACTAATTTTCATCAAAGTACATAAGTAGACTAACTAAATTAAGTTTAGTCACTGTTCTAACAAATGCGCTTTTTTCTTAGCGCTTAATGCACTTTAATCAGAAGTGTACCTTCACTATGACACTTCTGTACTCAGCTTTACCAAAATTCAATGTCAGCTAGTCATTTTTAGCAATTAAACTTCTGTACTGCAGTGTGCAATTGCTGAGCATTGAGTTTCACCTCTTGTGAGGTGTAAGCATTTTTATCCGCAGCAGTTGCTGAATCATTGGCAATATCGCGAATCACCACCACATTTCGCCCAACCTCAGCAGCCACTTTGCTCTGCTGTTCAATAGCCGCCGCGATCTGGGTGCTCATATCCATGATATTAGTAACATCTTGATTGATCTGCTCCAATAAACTTCCCGCTTTTTGGGATTGCGCCGCACTCTCTTCCCCTTGGATTTGGCTCACCTGCATCAGCTCAACAATCGCTTGAGTTCTGCCTTGAAGTGTCTGAATGATATTGGCTATTTCCTGGGTCGATTCTTGAGTTCGCATCGCTAGACTGCGAACCTCATCGGCAACGACAGCAAAACCACGCCCCTGCTCTCCCGCTCTGGCCGCTTCAATTGCCGCATTTAACGCAAGCAAATTGGTTTGCTCGGCAATACCTTTAATCACGTCTAACACACTGCCTATAGTCTGACTATCTTGTTCCAGCTTAGCCACCACATCGGCAGACTCAGCCAACTTCTCAGATAAATGATTGATAATCTCGACGGTTTGATCGACTTCTTGCTTACCCAGCTGGGCATTATCATTGGTAAACTGCGCTCGACTCGCCGCATGTTCAGTGCTGTGAGCAATCTCATCTATGGTGGCACTCATTTGCGTTACAGCGGTGGCCACCATATCAGTTTCTCCCACCTGCTTAGCCACACCTTGGGAAGTCAGAGAGGCATTGTTAGATAACTCTTCACAGGCACTATTCATACTGGCAATTGATTGATTAACCTGACTAATGAGCTGACTGAACCCAGTCACCAAACTGTTGACATGCTTGGCTATCTCGCCTATTTCATCGTTAGATGAAGTATTGCATCGCAACGATAGGTTATTCTCTACTTCAATTTGAGTGATCACCTTATTAATATCAGCCACTGGCTTGATAATGCTGCGAATAATTATCCAGGTGGATGTAGCTAATAGCGCGGTGATCACAATGAAAATACTCAATCCCATTACAAATGCACTTTGCTGTAGCTCATCTATCGCAACATTGGCTAACTCAATAAGCTGTTTAACATCCTGCTCTGTGGCCGCAATCGATGCCCTCAACTCCCCCATCTTTCCAGACTTTTCATCTAAACCAAAAAGCTGCTCCATCTTCACCAACTGATGAAAATCTCGCTGATATTGACTCATCAGGTTGTCGATTTGGATCTGCTCACTTCCTTCTAACTCACTTTCAGTCAATGCTTGATTAAACTTATTAATATTGCGATCAAACTTTTCGATATAACTCATCTTACGCCTAAGCATAAAATCCTTTTCATTACGTCTAAGCTGCAACATATCAACTAATAACTCAGGCATTTCATGTTGTTTCACTAACGACTCAACATTGTGAACCGCAGCCCGTAGCTGCCCATACAATCCGGTTTTTGGAGTTAACCCTATTTGCTCTTTTAGCTGAACTAATTCAACAAACTGTTGTTCATAGACGCGTAAACTCGTCAAAAAAGAGCTCAAAGCGGTATCAGGAATATCATAGCGAGTAAAATCGGCCTGCATTCGATTTACCAAGCTCTCCATCTCTCTGAAGACTTCTTGGTGTTTCTGTAAATATTGCGTGTCCAATCGTTGAAAAAAGTCTTTTTCATGCTTTCTTAATGCGAGGACACCTGCTTCAAGCTTAATAATATCCTGAGCGGTGTGAGACAGTTCATCGGCAACTGAGCTGGTATACCTTTGTAGAATAAACATCAACACTAGCGCAAAAATAGAGATAAAAGCAGTTAACAACAGCTTGTGACGGATCAGCATAACTCCTCCATAAGTATCAAAGTCAATAACGACCATAAAACACTAGTCCATAATACTGAGATTTGTGCACAACTTAGGGGTTAGAGGCTAATTGTCATAAAACATTCATAAAACTTACAATAGTAAAGGCTTAACAAAGGGTTAAGTCTAGAGAGTATCTGTGATGAGCATATCAACGAGTATTTGCCATTGAGGAGCGACAGTTGAGCCAGTAAGACCACATTCTTATGATAATCAACTCGCTACTAATGTGACTGCTAGATTACTGTAACCTAGCACCTGTTCAGCGGAGGTTCTATATAGGAACACACGATTGTAGTAATCACATGGATATGGATGAGCAACGCATCTGTAGTTACTGCTGCGAGGCACTACTAGTACGTCCCTGTATGCTAAGCAAAAAGGAAGCTCGCGGCCATATCTGCACCTGTAGGTATCACTCTCTTCGATTTACCACTAACTCAAGCAACCATAATAGAGAACTCATTGCTTACAACTGATGGGCATATCTCAAGCATTCAGCACAGTAAAAATGGTGGTTGAACCATCAAGGAATAACTTTACAGTTTCTTGCAGAAAGGGAGACAACTACAATACATGACTAAGCTTACCCTGCTGCACTCATCTAGTTAAACCACTGTTATTATTAATCAATAACCAATATTACTGATAGAGCTTTACAGTTTGATGCTGCGTGTATCACGGGAATTATTGCTATTACACTCTTTTGCAACTGAGAAGTCATATGAAATCACAGCTCAACTTTCTCAACAGGGAAATTACTGTAACGGTGATTACAAATGACAAAAGGTGGGGTAAAGGACTAAATTTGGACTGTCAATTTAACGACATGGATTGCAAAGTCGACTTTAATTGCCATCTTGAATTCAAAAGTTTTGATAAATATAACAACCTTTCACATAAAGAGTTGTTTGAAATTGCTGTTGGACAATTAAATGCTGGTTGGCATAATAAAGCGATACCAGATGTATCTAATCAAGGTCTTCGTATATTGCGAGTATTAATTGGCACAAACCTTACATAATAAGCAGTTCAAAAAGGCTCAACCCCTTGGTTTATGTTCCTTTGTCATTAATTTTAACCAAAGTATTGTATACGCCTATTAGTGAGGCACTAAGGAGTACTAGTGAAAACCATTGAAGGCGATTTAATAAAACTTGCATTAAATGGTGAATTTGACGTTATTATTCATGGATGTAATTGCTTTTGCACCATGGGAGCAGGTATTGCCAAAGCGATCAAAATCGAATTCCCTGAAGCATTCCAAGCAGATCTAGAAACAGAGAAAGGTTCAAAAGCTAAGCTTGGCTCATACTCACAAGCAACTGTTCAACGAAACGGAAAGTCAATAACAATCATAAATGCTTATACCCAGTTCAACTGGCGAGGACGAGGTATTAAAGCAGACTATGATGCTATTCAAAAGATATTTGCCCAGTTAAAAACGGAATTTAGTGGAGCTAGAATTGGTTACCCGCTAATTGGTGCTGGATTGGCTGGTGGCGATTGGGATGTCATTTCCCAAGTCATCGAATCTGAACTTAGTTCTGAAAACCATACTTTAGTGAAGTTTGTACCATAACAAGCCAATTTAATGCGGAGCAGCTAAAGCTTACCTAGATTCCGCTTTGCTATTGCTCATTAGCAAGCCCCATATCAGCTCAAAGGGCTAGAAATCTAGCCCATCAAGTTCAAAATAACTTTGTCTTAAATAGCGTTTCCTACTTAACCCCAGTCACTTCTGCTTCACTTAAATAACGCCACTCGCCAGGTTCGAGTTCAGTATCTAGGCTGATATTACCGACTCTTTCTCTGTGTAATCCCACAACTTTATTACCGACGGCGGCAAACATACGTTTTACCTGATGGTACTTGCCTTCTGTTATGGTGAGCCTTACCTGCTGGGGGTCGATAATCTCAAGCTGAGCGGGTTTGGTTAAGCCACCATCTTCTCCTCTAAGCTCAACACCTTGAGCAAATTGCTCTACCAAGGATTCCTCTATAGGGTCAGCCAGTTGCACCAAGTAAGTCTTAGGGCAAAGCTTACGGGGAGAGGTAATATTATGGGACCACTGACCGTCACTGGTGATTAACACTAATCCCGTGGTATCGGCATCGAGACGACCCGCTATATGTAAACTATCCACCTTATCGATATAAAGCAGGTTAAGCACAGAAGGATAAACTTCATCTACCGTTGAACAAATAGTATCGACAGGCTTATTAAGCATAATATAACGTTCACCAATCACGCTTATTGGTTCACCATAGAGAGTCACTTGGCTATCTTTAGCCACTTTGAAACTAGCATCTTTTATGACCGCCCCGTCACAGGTCACTTCGCCTTGTTTCATTGCTTTTTTTGCCATAGAGCGAGTCAACTCAGTGCTCTCACATATAAACTTATCTAACCGCATACCTAGCTCAATTAACTAAAAGGATGGCTATTATCCCTTGAGCAATAAAAGATGGCAAAAATGAATTATGCAGCTAGTTTTTCGCTTTGTTTCAAAGGACGTAATCAAGTATAAATAGGCTTCAAATAACGCTTGCTCAGGGAAATGTAGATTATGGATAACATCCAGTATCAGAAAATGATAAAAGGCGAGCAATATAATTGTTTTGCTCCTGAGCTAAACCACTTATGGCAAAAGCAACAACAGCTTAATCATCAAGCTAACCAGTCTGCCAAAAGCACATTGCCCTTAGCTTTAGCACCTAATATTGATGACTCCGCCATCATCATGAAACCCGTGTTTGTCAGTTACGGATTACATATTCATCTGGCAGACAGAGTGTTCATCAATGTTAACTGTACTCTGCAAGACAATGCCCCTATCAAAATCGGTAAACAAACCATGCTGGGGCCTAATGTGCAACTTTATACCGCCAACCATTCCCTAAATGCCGACGAGCGCAATCAAGGACTGGAGACAGCGAAAGCCATCATCATAGGCGAGAATGTGTGGATTGGTGGCGGAGCTATCATACTCCCCGGCATCACAATAGGTGATGAAGCCATTGTCGCGGCAGGCAGCGTCGTTACTAAGAATGTTGCCTCCAAGACTGTGGTGGCTGGCAACCCTGCCAAAGTGATAAAAACGCTTCCCTGACCTCAGAAGGTAGACAACTAAGCTACACTCTGCCGTCATTTTTGTAACCTTTGCTTACAAGTGATAGTCGCTTTAATTTCAAACATTAATATTGAAACCTTGTTTCACAGCCAAAGGTCGCTATAACATAAGCGACACAATTTCTTGAATTAAGCCTGAGTATCAAGAGATTGATAAAAAATAATACGTCAATCGACGCAATAAAAAGGAATCGACATGAGAAAACTGCTCATTGGAGGACTATGTGCCTCACTCATTACAGGATTAACTGCCTGTAATACTAGTGAAAAAACTAACACTGAAGACACTAGCCAAAAAACTCAAACCGCTGCCGCGGTAGAAAAAGCACTAGGTTCAGGCATAGACTTTGCGAACTTTGATAAAAGTGTTCGCCCTCAAGATGATTTCTACCACTATGTTAACGGTACTTGGATTAAGAACACTCAGATCCCAAGCGATCGCACCAGCTCAGGTGCTTTCTACGATCTGCGTGAAAAATCTAAAGACGATGTTAAAGCCATTATTGAAGAAGTGGCTGCAACCAAAGATCTAAAATCAGGTAGCGACGAGCAAAAAGTGGCTGACCTTTATCGCTCATTTATGGATCTTGAAACCTTAGACAAATTAGGTATCAAGCCAATTCAGCCGATTTTGGATAAGATCCAATCGCTAAAAAATAAAGATGAGCTAGTCGCATACTTTGGTGAGAGCCAGGTACTAGGTGGCGGCACACCTATGGCCTTCTATATCAGCGTTGATGCTAAAGACTCTAGCCGTTATGCCACTCATATTTGGCAATATGGTTTAAGCCTGCCAGATGAAGATTACTACTTTAACGAAGATGAGCGTTTCGTAAAAATCCGCAAAGCCTTTGTTGAGCATATCGCCAAGATGTATAAGTTAGCTGGTTTTGCTAACCCAGAGGAAAGCGCCAAGCAAATTCTTGCATTGGAAACAGCTATTGCTGCTAAACACTGGAACGTAGTTGATAGACGTGACAGCACTAAGACTTACAATAAGCTCACTATGGAAGAGCTAGCCAAGCTAGCACCAGACATGAACTGGGATGGTTATCTGACTGCGCTAGGGGCTCAGGATCAAAAAGATATCATCATTAACCAGCCAAGCTATATTGAAGGCCTTAACACTATCGTTAAGGACAACAGCCTTGAGACTTGGAAAAACTACATGCAGTGGCAAACGCTCACTCACTTTGCTAGCCAGCTAAGCCAAGACTTAGACAAAGAAAACTTCGAGTTTTTCTCTAAAACACTTAACGGCCAAGCAGAGCAGCAACCTCGCTGGAAGCGCGGCGTCTCAACGGTTAACTCACTACTAGGTGAAGTTGTAGGTAAAGTCTATGTAAAACGTCATTTTACGCCAGAAGCTAAGAAGCGCATGCAAGCCTTAGTCGAAAACCTACGTGGTGCCTATGGTGATAGCATTGACTCACTAACTTGGATGAGCGAAGGCACTAAGGTTGCCGCGAAGGATAAGCTGGCTAAATTCGATCCTAAGATTGGTTACCCAGATAAATGGGAAAACTATGACAAGCTCACCATCGCAAGTGATGATTTAGTGGGTAACGGTGTCCGTGCTAGCAAACTTAGCCACGAAAAATCGCTGGAAAAACTTGGTGGACCAATCCGTAAGTGGGAGTGGCATATGACGCCACAAACCGTAAATGCTTACTACAACCCAACCATGAACGAGATTGTGTTCCCAGCGGCAATTCTGCAACCTCCTTTCTTCAATATGCAAGCCGATGACGCAGTCAACTATGGTGGGATCGGTGCAGTCATCGGTCACGAAATGGGCCATGGTTTTGATGACCAAGGCGCTAAGTTTGACGGTGAAGGTAATATGCGCGACTGGTGGACAGAGCAAGATCTCAAAGAATTTGCAGCCCGCGGTAAAGCATTGGTTGAACAATACGCAAACTATGCCGTATTTGATGACCTTCATGTTAACGGTGAACTGACCCTAGGTGAAAACATTGGCGATCTATCCGGTGTGACTATTGCCTACAAGGCCTACAAGAAGTCACTTAATGGTAAAGAAGCTCCTGTTATCGACGGCCTAACTGGCGATGAGCGCTTCTTCATTGGTTTCGCTCAGATCTGGCGCGCGAAAATGAAAGAGGAAGCGATGCGTAACCGTGTTGCCACTGACCCTCATTCACCAGCCCAGTTCCGTGCATTAGGTGCACTATCAAACGTGCCTGAGTTCTACACCACCTTTGATGTTAAGCCGACAGATGCCATGTATATCGCTCCTGAAAAGCGCGTTAAAATTTGGTAAATTCAGCTAAGACTTAAAAAGAGAGCCGATTGGCTCTCTTTTTTTATCCCAAATAAAATTACGCGATATATCGCGATTTAAAATAATCACGTATACTCAAGCCATCTTTCGCCACCTTGATTAGGTGTTTTATGGCTAACTCTTCAAATTATTCAGACTTCCTCCCCGAAAATAAACTGCTACTCAATGCGGTCAGCGAAGGCATATATGGCTTCGACCTTTCGGGTAATGCCGTATTCATTAACCCCGCAGCAGAGCGAATGACGGGCTGGAAGAATGAAGATTTGTTGGGCAAAAATATCCATGACTGCCACCATCACAGCCACGCCGATGGGACTCCTTACCACCAACACGATTGCCCCATCTATAGCACACTCAATGATGGTATCGCTCGCGAGATAGATAACGAGGTGTTTTGGCGTAAAGATGGCAGTTCGTTTCCGGTGCACTATAGCTCGACTCCCGTCTACAAAGAGGGGAAATTAATAGGGGTAGTCGCCATATTTCGCGACATCAGTATTCAAAAGCAGACCGAGTTATCCCTTAGGCAAGCACTCGCGCAAGTCCAAGCCCTCTCGGAGCAACTGGCCAACGAAAACCACTATCTACAGGCTGAGCTTGCCGATAAAACCGGTGATGTGAATATCGCCGGTAATAGCCCTGCGATTCTACAAATGATTGAGCAGATCAAACTGGTCGCCAATACCAGTAGTACTGTGCTTATCTGTGGCGAAAATGGCACAGGTAAAGAGCTCGTAGCCCGCAACCTGCATCAGATAAGTCATCGCAAAGATAAGCCTATGATCAGTGTTAACTGCGCCGCTTTCTCAGCATCACTGCTTGAAAGCGAACTTTTTGGCCACGAAAAAGGCGCATTTACTGGCGCAACAGCGAGAAGAAAAGGTCGCTTTGAGCTCGCCGATAAAGGCACACTATTTCTTGATGAAGTCGCCGAACTCTCCCTTGAAGCGCAATCTAAGCTGTTAAGAGTAATCCAAGAGCAAGAGTTTGAACGTGTTGGCGGTACAGAGACGATCAAAGTCGATATTCGCATCATAGCCGCCAGTCACCACGATCTACTGAAACGCGTCAATCAAGGCCTGTTCCGCATGGACCTCTACTATCGTCTTAACGTGTTTCCGATAAAGGTTCCTGCCTTAAGGGATAGGCTAGAGGATATTCCCAGTTTAATCGAGGCAATTCTAAGGGAACTTAACCTTAAGTTGGGTAAAAAGATCAGAGGTATCAACAAACTAGGGTTAAAGAAGTTAGCCCAATACCATTGGCCCGGTAATGTGCGTGAATTGCAAAACGTCCTAGAACGAGAAGCGATTCTAAGCCAAACTGAATTACTCAGTTGCCAAAATCTAAACATAATGCCTGAAGATGAAACAGATCCCAGCACTCAGGCCACCTCAAAGGCCCGTAAGCCGCTCAACACTATGGCACAAGCCGAAGCCATGCATATTCGTAATGTGCTTGAACATGTAGACTGGCGTATTGCCGGCCCCCTAGGCGCTGCTAAGGTGCTAGACTTGGCACCCAGCACCTTAAGATCTCGTATGAAAAAGCTGAATATCACTCGCTAACATCACAAAACGCGATATATCGTCAATACGCGATATATCGCGACACATCACGCATCACCTAAAGAAAAATACAACTTAAAATCAATTACTTATATCAAGCTTATTGTTGGCCTAAATACTGCTATTACAGGTTCCTGATTCAATTTTGCTCTAGGTCTTAGGTTGTAGAATTTTTTAAGTACACTGGTAACTGACTAGTAGAAGAAAACTAGCAATATCAGCCTAAGTTCACCCTACCAGCCCTAGTGCATTTTCTTAATGTCACCACTTAAGAATAAATCGATGTAGAGCCATATATGCCAAGTTCAACAAGTGAGCAAACCCATTCCAATCCACAGACCTTTGTAGCTAAGGTAAATTCACAAGCTAAAGCATCGGCAAATTCAACGCCGTCAGCCAAACGAATTCAGGTCAAACAGATCCACTCTGATGACAGTAAAATCCATATTAAAGAGCAAAAAGGACATTTTCAGCGCTTAAGAACTGGCACCAATACCTTGTTAGTTCTGCTATTTCTGCTACTGCCCTTTATTAATTATCAGGGCAGGCAAGCCGTACTGTTAGATCTTGCCCAACAGCAATTTTTCTTCTTTGGCACTAGCTTATTTCCTCAGGACTTCACCATTCTGGCTTGGGTGTTTATTACAGCGGCATTTTTACTCTTCTTTGCCACGGTATTTTGGGGACGTGTGTGGTGTGGCTACCTCTGCCCTCAAACCGCTTGGACCTTTATCTTTATCTGGATAGAAACACGCATAGAAGGCCATAAAAATCGACGTCACAGCTTAGATAAGGCTCCTTGGTCCCTAAACAAGCTTGGCAAACGTTTGGCAAAACATTCGAGTTGGGCTGCGGTTTCGCTACTAACAGGCCTGGCATTTGTCGCCTATTTTGTGCCTGCAAGGGCGCTATACCTAGATATCTTTAGCTTAAATGCAAGCTTTTGGGTGGGGTTCTGGGTAGCCCTATTTGCCATTTGTACCTATCTCAATGCTGGCTGGATGCGAGAGATGATGTGCCTGCACTGCTGCCCCTACTCTCGTTTTCAATCGGCAATGTTTGATGCCAATACCAAGACTGTCACCTATGACGCCACGAGAGGCGAATCTAGAGGGCCAAGAAAACGCAACCAAGCCACAGAGCTCGGTGACTGTGTCGATTGTAATCTCTGTGTCGATGTTTGCCCTACAGGCATAGATATTCGTAATGGACTTCAATATGAATGCATTAACTGCGGTGCCTGCGTCGATGCATGCGATCAAACCATGGATAAATTTGGCTACGCTAAAGGCCTTATCAGCTATACCAGTGAGAACCAACTCAAAGGCAATCACAGCTCAGTTTGGGACTCAGGACGCTTTTTAGGCTATGGCTGCGCCATCATCATTATGCTGATCATTATTGGTGTCGATATCATTAACCGTAGTGAAATTCAGCTCAATATCATTCGTGACCGACAATCTCTTTATAGAGACTCAGATCAGTATGGTTATATAGAAAATAGCTATCAGCTAAGGATTAGAAATAAAACTCAGCAAACTCGTCACTATCAAATCAGTATTCGAGGTGGAAACGAGTATCAACTAAAAAATCGTTCACAAGTGACCATCCAAGCTGGCGAGCAGCGTGAACTTCCTATTACTGTTCTAGCAAAACAAGATAAGTTAACCCAAGCTATGGCTAATATCGCCATACAGGTCACGGATCTTAAAGAGCCAGGTAGCCGAGTCTCTCAGCAGACCAAGTTCTTTAGCCCCGGCAGCTAGCTATAACAAACAAATAAAGGCGCTAAATCTTATGGTTAGCGCCTTTGCTATTTTACTATGCCTTAGTATTGCCTCTGCTGCTTTTCTGCTCTAGTCTAAACAAGTGTTTAAATAATAACAGCTCCCAGACAAGGCTCTTTTCGTCACAGGGAATACAACAAAGGTGACACCATGACCTACGACACTCCCGTTAGGCTAGACCAATATGCCTCCCTTATCGATATTATTGATACCGCCTGTAAGCAGTATGGAGACAAAACCGCCTACTCTTGTTTTGGCAAGAACACTAGCTTTAACGAGATAGAAACCGACTCTCGACATTTCGCCACTTATCTACAAAATAATACCCAACTTAAGGCCGGTGATCGCATCGCCATAGTACTTCCCAATATCACCCAGTTTATCATCGCCGCCTATGGTGCCCTCAGAGCAGGGCTAGTGCTAGTCAACACTAACCCCCTCTATACTGAGCGCGAGTTTAAACATCAATTTAATGATTCGGGAGTAAAGGCGGTTGTTGTGTTATCGGATCTACTTCCAGTTCTCGCTAACCTAGTCGACGCAACGAATATAGAAACAGTGATATCCACCCATGCCCTAGACCTGATTAGCCCTCAGGTTCAGCCAAGCACAGGGATTAACAATATCGAGTTCAATCAAGTATTGGCACAAGGCGCTAAGTTGCAATTCACGCCTGTTCAATCCCAACCAAATGATATTGCTATGCTGCAATATACCGGCGGAACAACAGGGCTGAGTAAAGGTGCCATGCTAAGCCACGGCAACATTATCGCCAACGCGATGCAAACCAAATCACGACTCGGTAGCAAACTTGTCGAGGGCGAAGAGATCTTCGTCGCGCCTCTGCCTATCTATCATATCTATGCCTTTATGATTAATCTGATTCTTTATTTTGAATCCGGCGCCTGCTCCGTGCTTATTCCTAATCCTAGGGATATAGCTTCACTCATCAAAACACTCGCTAGCTATCCCTTTACAGGCTTTGCAGGCCTAAACACCCTCTTTGTTGGCCTATGTCATCAAAAAGAATTTAAAGCCTTAGACTTTAGTCATTTAAAAATCACCATCTCAGGGGGCACGGCGCTAACACAAGCCGCCGCCAACCTTTGGCAGACTACAACGGGCTGCACCATTTCTGAAGGCTACGGCTTATCGGAAACTTCTCCTGTGGTCTCACTCAATACGCCAGGACAAGAGAGACTGGGCACTATAGGTAAGCCTCTGATTGAGACAGAGGTAAAAGTTATCGACCTCAATGATAATGAAGTTCCTGTTGGCATCACGGGTGAGCTAGCAGTAAAAGGCCCTCAGGTGATGTCTGGCTACTGGCAAAAAGAGGAAGAAACTAACCGCGCCTTTACTCAAGATGGCTACTTCAAGACCGGCGATATCGGCATTGCCAGTGAAGATGGTTACCACACCATAGTCGATCGAAAAAAGGATATGGTGATCGTCTCGGGCTTTAACGTTTATCCAAACGAAATTGAGAACATTCTGAGTGGCCACAATAAGGTGCTTGAATGTGCTGTCGTTGGCGTTAACGATGATAAAACCGGTGAAGCCGTCAAGGCCGTGGTGGTATTAAGAGATTTATCCTTAATGGAAAGTCAGGATGCTCAAAAGGCCATCACAAAAGAGCTTATCGATTACTGTCGCGAGCAACTTACCGCCTACAAGGTTCCTAAAATCGTTCAACTAGTGAAAGAGTTACCTAAATCTACAGTGGGTAAAGTGCTTAGACGAGAGCTAAGAAACTCGTAGTGGCTATTGATCTTTGCTGATTAGTTTTTGCGCGAAGTCAATGGCATTTTATCGCGACGAACGAGGTGAAGCTTAGCAATCTAAGTAAATTCTCGTGGGGCAATGAGAAAATGTCATTGAATCGCGCCCGAAGGGCAGCGTTTACAGCGCACTTCTACTGCGTTATCGCTCATTTATGTAGAATAACTACACCGCACAAGCTCTGCCTTGTTTAAGCACGCTGTAAACTGCTGCAAAAAAACCTTGAAAGTTCAACAGCCCCTAGCAACCTCAAACAAAGCATCATCTTACATTCGCTTAAGGTGATGGTTTTCTCTATCGGCTATTGCAATCGAAATTGAGCAAATAGCGGCTGATGATCCGACGCCTGTGTATCCCCCACTTGGCTATCAATAAGCTGCAACTGACGATAATAGATATGATCTATCTTGTTACCTAAGACTTGAGTCCGGTGATCATAGTGAAATGCCACTGGACTGAGTCCATAGCTTTGAGCAAAAGTATCCAAAATCGCTTTTCTTTCGTCACTCCACGTATTGAAGTCACCAGCCAAAATAACAGGGCCTTGGTGGATAGCGATTATCGATTCAATCTGCCCTAACTGAGCACGATACGCTTGAGTACCTAACTCAAAATTAACGCTATGCTGATTAATCACAAGTAACTGCTGGCCATTGGATAACGGATAACGACTGATTAGTGCTGACTTGGGAAAGCGAATAATAGGTTCAACCTGTAATTGACCACACGCAAACTGCGGCTGAACCTCGGATAAGGTCATGACTCCCAACTGAGCTTTATCGATCTCAAAGGCATTCACCATATTTGCATTCAGTTTAGCTGTAGCGATTAACTCAAGCAGCTTATCGCTCCACTTTGCTTCTTGAAGCAACACTAACTGATTAGTATCAAAGGTCTTTTGTAGTACCTGTTGCCAGCCCGAATTTTGCAGCTTATAGATATTCCAAACACCTAGGTTAACGACTCCCTGATTATCCAGCACCTGATTGTTTTCCAAAGGTGGCTCTATGCAAGCCCCGTCAGAATATGCAAGCAGTGGCTTTTGGGAGTCGGCTGTCACCGAGTTTATCCATGATGAAATGATTTGGGGTCGCTGAGAAAGTGTCACTTGAGGAGAAAAAAGATAAAGCAGTATTAGGCTACTGAGCATCGCCACTAGCATACTTGCCCCAATGAAGCGGCTAAGATCTTTTGTAAAACGAGCAGTCAAAATAAACCATTCAATACCAATACGCGGAGCTGCTATGGTGACATCACTAAGCATAAAAGCAACTTAAAGATTCTTGATGATAAGATGCCATGCTAGAAAAATGTTTTCCTGCTATGATGTTACCCACTTAACTTACTATAAAAACGACTAAAATCTTAATCAACTCCTGTAGCCAATGGATCAAATCTATCAAATCATTACCCTAATAGGCGTCTTCCTTTATTGGCTGATTATTGCAGCCATTACCGCACGCATTATTATCAAGCGACGCTCTGTAGGGGTATCCTTTGCCTGGATGATGGTCATTTATGTCGTCCCCATTGTGGGGATTGCGGCCTATTTCCTCTTTGGTGAATTAAACCTAGGGCAAAAGAGAGCCCAAAGAGCCAAAGAGATGTATCACCCCTATGGCCAGTGGTTCGATAGACTTTACGCCAGTGAGCAGTACACTCCCCACCAATTAAGCGATTATGCAAAAACCATTAACAGCTTGTGTGAAAAACGATTAGGTATTCCATCCCTATCTGGCAATCAACTGACACTTAAGTCCTCTCCCGAGGTCATTCTCAAAACCCTGATTGAAGATATAGATAAAGCTCAGTCGAGTATTCACCTTGAGTTTTATATCTGGCATCCAGGCGGCCTTGCTAACCATGTAGCCCATGCATTAATTAACGCCGCAAACCGAGGGGTAAAAGTCAAACTACTACTAGATGCGGCTGGTAGTAGACAATTTTTTGCCAACCGCTGGCCCAATTTAATGCGAGACGCTGGTATTGAGCTGGTTAATGCATTAGCGGTATCGCCATTAAGGATGTTCTTTCGCCGATTAGATTTACGACTACATAGAAAAATCGTCGTCATAGACAACCAGATAGCCTATACAGGCTCGATGAATCTAGTGGATCCTAAATATTTCCATCAAGATGCCAATGTCGGTCAATGGATAGATGTGATGGTTCGAATTACCGGCCCGAGTGTGCAGGTACTGAACTGTATTCATGCATGGGATTGGGAAGTCGAAACTGAGCAAAGGGGGTTGCCGGCACTGCCGATATGTCCCATGGAGAGTAATAAGCAAACAGCCAATATTGTGCAAGTCATTCCCTCTGGCCCAGGTATGCCAGATGAGATTATTCATCAAGTGCTATTACAAAGCATCTATCAAGCAAAACACAGTATCAGCATTACAACGCCTTATTTTGTCCCCAGTGAAAGTCTAGTGTTTGCCCTACGCAGCGTCGCAATGCGTGGCGTTGATATCAATATTATTATTCCCGATAAAAATGACTCTATTATGGTGGAGTGGGCAAGCCGCTCCTTTTTTGGTGAATTACTCAGAGCTGGGGTCAAAATCCACCGCTTTAAAGGCGGGTTACTCCATACTAAGTCGGTCGTTATCGATCAGGACCATTGCCTTATCGGCACAGTCAACCTCGATATGCGAAGCCTTTGGCTCAACTTTGAAGTGACTTTAGCAGTCGATGACATCCACTTTACTCAAGAGCTTAATCAACTCCAGTATCAATATATGGCCAATTCACAGCAACTTGAAGCCAGTGAATGGCGCAGGCGCCCTCTTTGGAAGCGCCTTATTGAACAATTTTTTTACCTCTTTAGTCCGCTGCTATAGTGCTATTGGAGCAAAGAGTTAATCATCACAATATGGATGATACTTGCTGATGATGCTCTTCATTGAGTAACTGTAGGTTAGCAAATTCTCGATATAGGGTACTGGTTTGCAGTAACTCATCATGGGTGCCGCTTGCCACGAGCTCGCCTTTATCAAGCACCAAAATCCTATCGGCATTGAGCACTGTCGATAACCTATGGGCAATAATCAAGGTCGTCTTATTCTGCATCAACTCATCAAGAGCCTGTTTCACCTTATGCTCACTCACGGCATCTAACGCACTGGTCGCTTCATCGAGTAACAGTAATGGCCTATTGGACAAAATCGCTCTTGCAATCGCAATACGTTGCTTCTGTCCTCCAGATAAGCGAACACCACGCTCACCTAGATATGTCTCATAACCTTGAGCAAAATCGCTGATAAACTCATGGGCTCTAGCCGCTTTACATGCTGCAATCACCTCCTCAAGGCTTGCATCGGGGCGACCATAACGAACATTTTCAAGCACACTGGTGGCAAAAATAACCGACTCTTGTGGCACGAGGGCATATTGCTGGCGCAGCAATTGTAGAGGCAATAAACTGATATCGACGCCATCGAGATAAATGGCACCACTAGAAGGTTGATAGAAACGCTTTAATAGTTCAAACAAGGTACTCTTGCCCGCGCCACTGGCCCCCACCAGCGCCACTCTCTCCCCAGGATGAATAACAGTATTGAGCTGCTTGATGACTTGCACATCTTCATGACCAGGGTAGCTGAAGCATAATCCCTCTATCGCGAGTTCTCCTTCTTGAGGAGTCGTTAGCGACTTCGGTTGCTCACTTTGAGGAAGATCGATTGGCGTTTGCGACAACTCGATTAAGCGCTCGGTAGCGCCAACGGCTCTTTGAATCTCTCCCACCACTTCACTAATAGTAGCCACTGCGCCTGCAACCATCACTGCATAGAACATAAAAGCAGATAACTCACCGCTGGTGATCAGGCCATTCATCACATCCTTAGCACCAACCCAAGTGACCAATGCAATTGCACTAATACTGAGAAACATCACAGAGGAGATGAGTACGGAACGGTACTTAATCCTTTGAGCAGCTGTCGACATCACAGCCTCAACCCGGTCACTAAACAGCTCTCTATCTTTATCTTCATGGGTATAGGATTGCACCGTATGGATCTCATGCAAAGTTTCATCCACATAAGCCCCTAAGTCCCCAACCCTATCTTGGCTTAAGCGGGATAACTGGCGCACCTTACGCCCAAACAGATAGACAGGTCCTAGCACCATAGGCACGGCCAACAAGGCCAAGGCAGTAAGCTTAAGGCTAGTAATTGTCATCATGGCAATACCGCCTATAGCCGTCACAGAGGATCTCAATGCCATAGACAAGCTTGAGCCAACGACACTTTGCAACAAGGTGGTATCGGCAGTAAAACGGGATATCACTTCTCCAGTGCGAGTCTTGGCATAAAATCCAGGAGAGAGCTTCAGTAGGTGATCATATACAGTAAGCCGAATATCGGCGCTGACCCGCTCCCCTAGCCAGGTCATTAAATAGAAGCGGCAAAATACAGCGGTACCACTAATGGCGGTTATTCCCAATATCAGTAAAAGAATCTCATTGATTCGGCTCATATCATTCTGATTAAAGCCTTGATCCACCATCAGGCGAACCCCTTGCCCCAGTGATAGCCAAGCAATGGAGCCGATAAAGAGGAAAACAATGGCAGCAATAACGCGCGCTTTATAGGGCTTAAGAAAGCTGGCAATCCAGGGCAGCACCTTGATTGATTGAGTTTGAGAAACAGAAGAAGATGCCAAGAATAAAACTCCTTAATTGAAAGAGACGACAGAGGAATAAATAACCCTCTTGGTGTTATTTGTGTGTCAGTCCATTACATTAAGTAATAAGCCCAAAGGGCAGGTGATTCTTAAAGTCGGCAAAGAACAACACTCTCTAGTATCCACTAACAAGTTCAACAAAAACAAGCGAGAAAACGCCTCTGCGATTAAGTTTATTGTGTTAGCATTTGTCAAATTCAGTATTCACAATCAAGGAGTCGATACTCGGTATGAGCCAGATTTCAAACGAGACTAAAGAGCAAGCAATGAAAATTGCCAAGGCAACGCAAAAGCCGGGACAAACAAAAGAACAAACCAAACTCATTTCGGCAGGAATTGAAAAGGGCATTGCTGAGTACAAAAAACAGCAGAAGGTCAAAGCAAGACAACGAGATAAACTACGTAAACAGCAAGCTAAAAACAAACAAGAGCCACAAAACGAGATCCCACAACAAGCCGTGGAACAAACTTCACAAGCTCAATACCTTCCTTGGGGGCTGTTAATCATTAGTTGGATAGGATTTGCCAGTTACTTAGTGCTGACTTAACAAAACTAAGCACACAAAATTAGCGCTTCGACCTCATCAATTTTACTGCCAACCCATGCAGGACTAATAGGTCCCCATGTCTTAATTTGATAAAACCCTGCATTATGACGCTCGCCTTGTTGCACAAATTCGCACTCAACACCAATATCTTTAAAGGCGCTAATTGAGTCTTGTAGGGTTCTTCTGGGCATACCTGTCTCTTTACTCAAAGACAACAGATTATGCTGCTCGCTATCAATTAAATAGGCTAGATATAGCTTACGTAAAAAAGCCTTTTGCTGTTTTGAGGCCTCAGTCGCTTTTGCTGGATAGTCCAACATAGGATAGCTTCCTTATAAATTTCCTATAAATAAGTTAGCTAGATGTTAACTTAGTTAGCAAATAATTTGTAGCAAGATGTATCAAGGGATATTAAAAATAATTTCATTACAGTAAATTACGAATTATGTGTTAGATAGAACGGCCAGATAAAAGCTACATATTATTAACATAACGCTTTTACAGGTTGTTGTTCGTCAGCTAGGAACAAGGCAATGAGCCACTCGATAGAAAACGAAAAACTCGACCATACTCCAATAGAGCCACACAGCTGGCTTCCTATGGAACAGATCCCACTAGAACCCCTAGGGGATAATTATGTCAAAATGGTACTTGCCGAAAGCCTCTTATTTTCTGTCGCACTGATGATAGGCGCCACTGGCGCCATGGTTTTTCTACAACTCCCTAAGCTTTTTATTATTGGAATGCTCAGTGCACTCTCTATCGTCTTGGTTTTTGGAAATATATTCAGGAACTTACAAGCCAAACGTTTAGCATATGCAATAACCTCCCAAGAGCTACTACTTGCACAAGGGATTTTCTGGCACAAGCGTACATCATTACCTTTCACTAGGCTTCAACATGTCAGCCTTAGCCAAGGGCCTCTCGAGAAATTCTTTGGAT
Organism: uncultured Shewanella sp.; assembly: GCA_947503555.1. Lineage (GTDB taxonomy): Bacteria > Pseudomonadota > Gammaproteobacteria > Enterobacterales > Shewanellaceae > Shewanella. The sequence continues at coordinate 403,080 of CANNEE010000002.1, read as the reverse complement.
TAAAACGGCTCAAATGCTTTAGCGCAGGAAGTGGAGTGGCAGAGATAGATATCAGAGGGTTAGATGAAATCAAGGCTGAACACCTGCGGCAGCATCTTCTAGTAAACACTGGGATAGAAGCCAGACAACACCAAGCTGATGGACAGGAAAACCAAGATGTCTGAGATCTCCTCTGTAGATAAAGCCAGACAAGACGAAGCAAACCAGTCCTGTTACAATGTCAAGGCGGCTCATACATGGCACACCCTATCTCCTTGGGCCATAGCGACGTTTTTCTTCAATACTATTTGGGTCATTTTGAGCAATGCCTATGCCCTGCTCCCTATCGTTTATGCTGGCTGGAATGTTGGACTCAATCCACTTTGGCTTGCTCTAGGTGTTGGGCTCTTCTTAGGAGGCATACTGACTTTCGCAGTACTAAGCTGGACAATGTTTAGTTATCGAATTCAAACTGCTCAACTCGATATTCGTAGCGGCATTGTCTTTAAAAAAACCGACGAAATTCCCTTCAACAAAATTCAAAACGTGCGCTTACAACAGCCCATTTATTTCAAACCACTAAAGCTTTATAGCCTAGTAGTTGAAACCGCGGGTTCTAAGAAAAATGAAGCCCAACTCAGCGCCATTGGCTATCGCCAAGCAGTAACCTTGAAACAGCAGCTGTTAAGTGAAACGCTTCAACAAACCCAAAATAAGGCAGCAACGAATACAAACACCTTAGCGCAAAATGCTAACGCAAACACTCAGAGCAATGTCATCGAGACGCGCTCAATAAAACAGCTTATTCAATTTGGTTTTTACCAAAACAATGCCATCTGGCTAGCGGTTATTTTGGGACCATTACTGAGCCAATTCAACGGCGAAGCCTTGTTGGAATATGTGTTGATTGAGCAATCGATTACTTGGATCAATAGCCAAGTTCAATCCAGCCCACTAATTAAAATCGGCTTTATTGCTATCGGCTTAATACTTTTCTATCTGCTATTTGCTTTGGTTTCTATCACGGCTTCCATTCTCAAGTATCACCCCTACAGCTTACAGCTACACCAACAAACCTTAACCAGAAGTGGTGGTATTCTGGCTAAACAAAATGATGCATTAAAGTTAAGACGAATTCAGATGATGGTCTTTAGCCAGCCATTAATCGCCAGATTTCTTAAATTATGGACACTTAACTTTAAACAGGTACAGGGAAATGACATTGAGCAAAACGGCAAACATATGCTAGTGCCCAGTATGACCCGACATCAAATCGGTGAACTTTTACCTAAGCTAAGCGGAATCGCTTGTAACACGACCAAGCTGCCTGTCGATTACATAGGAATTAATAAAATCTGGCTCTATACCCATAGCAAAATCGTGATTGCAGCCTTAATTGTTGCCATTGTCGTCCTGCAAGACCTACTGCTTATCGGTCTCGCATCAGCGATAGCAGGGTTATTACTAATAGCCGTGTATTTACGATACCGTCAATGGGGCTATGTGATAGAAAATAAAGATCTTTGGATTCATTCAGGGCTTTTGGGTCATAAATGGCATTGTATTCCTTTTAAGAAGGTTCAACATATCAAAGTCGTTCAGACGCCAGGGCTCAGGAAGCGACACTTAGCCCATCTCGAAATTGGCTTAGCCAGTGGCCTACAATACTTACCCTGTATACCTCTGGATACGGCCAGCCAATTAGCAGAAAACATGTTAAGTGAGATATCTTTAGATAAATCAAACTGGATCTAAAAAGGGAGCAAAGCATGCTAACACCTGAAACCGTTATTTCATTTTGGTTTGAGCAAATTGACACTAAGCATTGGTGGATTAAAGATGAAGAATTTGATTCGCAAATCAAAGATAAATTTGGCGCTTTATTGGGTCAAGCGAAGCGAGGTGAATTATACCACTGGCGCGTCACTCCACAGGGACGTCTTGCAGAGATCATAATATTAGATCAGTTCTCCCGTAATATATACCGAGATACTCCCCAAGCTTTTGAAGCCGATCCTATGGCGTTAACCCTAGCTCAAGAAGCGGTAGCCCAGCAAATTGAGCTGCAACTAACAGAGCAGCAAATTCCTTTTCTCTATATGCCCTATATGCACAGTGAGTCGGCCGCTATCCATGAAGTCGCAGTCAAGCTCTTTAGCCGTCCCGCAGCGCAAAAGAGCCTCGACTTCGAACTACGTCATAAAGAGATTATCGACAGGTTTGGCAGATACCCCCATAGAAATGCCATACTGGGCCGTCAGTCGACAGAGGATGAGCAAATATTCTTAACCCAGCCCGGCTCTAGCTTTTAATGGCTTGAACCCATGATTTTAGTCATTACTTGACCACAAGGACAGGGCAAGCAGCTCTATTAGCAATCGACTCGGCAACATTGGGATGTAAGAAGTGACTTAAGCCAGTATGACCATGGCTGGCTATCACTATCATGCCAACATCTTCAACCTTCGCCTCATCAAGCAAAGACTCCACAACAGGGCCATGGCGTATCACGCTGTCGACTGGAAGTGGAGTATCCAGACGCGCAATCAATTCATCCATTCTAGCTCTAGCTTTGTCTTCCATATCTTGCATTAACTGTTCGGGTGTCACCGACAACACTCTATAGTTGCCATCACCAAATGGCTCATGCACCACATGCACGAGTAAAATGCCAACACCATAAAACTTTGCCATATCATAGGCGTAACCTAGTGCATGAGAAGCTGTCTCAGAAAAGTCTGTGGGACACATAATTGCTTTATTACGCATTATTTACTACCTCCCTAGCTAGACGACTGACTTTCATCTCGCATAGCTAACCCTAACTGTTTCACTAAAAATGAAGAAGCGAGCTCGGGCAGTAATCCATGGCAAAGGGGTAAGTAACCTCTGTCCCAAGTCTTATCCACTCGAGCCCGCTTGCAAGCGAGACTATTTCACAATTAACACAGGTACTTTGGCTTTCGCCGCGATCTCTTCCGCCACGCATGCGTGGAACATATGAGCAATACCTGTATGACCATGGCTGGCCATCACTACCATACCGACATCAACATTATCTGCTTCTTCAAGTATCTGTCCGACTGGTGCCCCTCTACGAATAACGGTTTCGACTTTCAAATGAGTATGTAGCTGGGCAAGCACTTCTTTCATCTTTTCATCGGCGTGAGCCTCTAAGTGCTTTTCAAGCTCATCGGGTGTTACTGCAACAATACCGTAATTAGTATCGCCGTAGCCTTTTGACATCACGTGTAATAATCGTAGACCAACTTTATAGAAGTTCGCCATTTCTACCGCATAACTTAATGCATGGCTCGCCGTCTCAGAAAAATCAGTAGGGCATAGAATTTGACGTGTACGCATAATATTGCCTCCTTATCTTGCTAACGTAATCAAGCCCAAAATCAGATTTAGCTCACCGCCAATCTGGCTCTATTTCACTACCAGCACAGGACACTCGGCTTTATTGGCCACTTCTTCAGCCACATTGGCATGTAAGAAATGGGATAAACCAGTACGACCATGACTGGCTAACACTATCATTCCAACGTCGGCATCCTTAGCTTCGGCTAGAATCTCTTTAGCTGCGCTACCATGACGGAGTACAGTTTCAATTTTCAAGTCACTATGTAATTCATCCAGAATTTCATGCATTCGCTCTGCCGCACTTGCTTCCATACTCTCGGCTAACTCTTGAGGTGTAATAGCCAGAATTTGAAAGTTTTCATCGCCATAAGGCTGCTCAATTACATGTAACAACCTAAAACCAACTTTATAAAAGTTGGCCATTTCAATAGCATATCTAAGTGCATGAGAAGCAGTTTCTGAAAAGTCAGTAGGACATAATATTTGACGAGTACGCATGATCTTATCCTCTCTCTGAAGTCATCGGAGCGAATCTAACAAGCTAAGCTGTCATCTAACGCACCTTGGCAATTAAGCTAGATCCACCATCTCTCCTTCTACTCCCTGCCGAAAACCTCGACTTCGCCAGGCGTATTATCAAGGAAAGCATATGTCAGAGGGCCAAAAGCCCTAAAACTCTACCTTCCCACTAAGTCTAGTCTAGATCTAACCCCAGCACCCAATGGTGATCTAGATCACGCAAAACCCCGATTATTTGACTAAAAAACAAACTAAGACCATAATAGACCGACTAAACAGTCTACACTTTAGTTAATGACGATTTAAGCCCATAAACTAGCCAAAATAATTCAATTACATAGATAAGGTAAGCATGATGAATATGCCGATAGAAAACAAAAATATACAAGCGATGCAATCATTATTCATGCAACAAAAGTCAGAGTTCAGGCTCCAGGGCGAGTCCAGTTTTTCCCAAAGACAGGATAAGCTCAAGCAACTAAAACAGTCACTGCTCAGCCACCAAAACGCCTTGGTTAATGCATTGAATACTGATTATGGTCAGCGTCCAACCAATGACAGCCTTATTTCAGAAATCCTTCCTTGTATCAACAACATTAACTACACCCTAAAGCGACTAAAAAAATGGATGAAGCCTGAATCACGTCATGCTGGTCTGCTCCTCGCTCCAGCAAAAGTACAAATTCATTATCAACCTCTGGGAGTCATAGGCATCATAGTCCCTTGGAACTTTCCAGTCATGCTATCCATAGGGCCATTAATCACCGCGATTGCCGCTGGCAACAGAGCCATGTTAAAGCTTTCAGAATTTACTCCAGCGACAAACCAAGTACTAAAAGCACTGATTGGCGAAGTCTTTGATGAAAAAGAGGTCACTGTTATAGAAGGGGAAGCCGATATTGCCAGCGCCTTTTCATCACTGGCATTTGATCACTTGCTGTTTACTGGCTCAACTCAAGTCGGCCGTCATGTGATGACTGCGGCGGCAAAAAACCTCACTCCAGTCACGTTAGAATTGGGCGGAAAAAGCCCGGTTATAATTACCCCAGACATGCCAATTGACACTGCAGTTGAACGCTTAATCTACGGTAAATGTCTTAATGCAGGCCAGATCTGTGTTGCCCCTGACTATATCCTCTGTCCTGAAGATAAACAGAATGAATTTATTCACGCATATCAGGCTCAATTTACAAAAATGTATGGTAAGAGCATCAATACCAGTCAAGACTACGGCACTATTATCAATCAACGTCAGTTTGATCGCCTGCTCACCGTCCTTGAGGATGCCAAGAGTAAAGGAGCTCAGGTTATATCAGCATCGAGTGATGAGATAGATCATCAAAACCGCAAGTTAGCGACACAACTAATCACCAATACCACAGATGAAATGCTATTGATGCAAGAGGAGATATTTGGCCCCTTGCTACCCATAGTGCCATATAAAGAGCTAAGCCAAGCCGTTGATTATATCAATGACAGACCAAGGCCTCTGGCGCTCTACATTATGGGCTTTGATGAGAATCAAAACCACGACTTACTCAAGCGTACCCACTCAGGAGGTGCTTGCATCAATGAAACCCTATTTCACGTTGCAGCCGACGATGCACCTTTTGGCGGCATAGGCCCATCGGGTATGGGGCACTATCATGGTATCGAAGGCTTTAAAACCTTTAGTCATACCAAGACCCTATTGAAGCGAGGCAAGTTCAATACCGGAAAGCTAGTGCATCCTCCCTATGGCAACTATATTCAAAAAGCATTGTTAAAATTCTTTCTTCGTTAACATAGAGGACCCTAATTATGGACAACCCTATGGAAAACATCTCTAAGAAACAAGCCATCATGAATACGGCCCTGACACTCTTTGTCAATCAGGGCTTTTATGCCACTTCGACAGCCTCCATAGCCAGTCAGGCTGGAGTGGCAACAGGCACACTGTTTCATCATTTCCCTTCGAAAGAAGCGCTAATGACCAAGCTGTTTTTGGATACTAAGCATGAATTTGCAGATCATCTTAAGCAGCATTTATCAAAGGATGACTCACTACAGACCAATGCTAGAAATATCTGGTTTGCGGCCATTGATTGGGGGATCAACAACCCTAATAAAGAGAGTTTTTTTCAGCAATATTCTATGTCACCCACCATATCGGTAGAGATTAGAGAAGAAGCGATGAACAGCATTCTTGGCTTTATTAGCAAGATGTTGAGGCTCGGTAAACAGCAAGGCCTGCTCGCCGACTATCCAGAAGCTTTGATGCTGGAGATCTGTCATGGGCAATACTTGGCGGCGAGTCGATTTTTTATCGATCACCCTGAGCTATGGCAAGATGAGCAACATAGAGAAGCCAGCTTCTCTATGTTCTGGAAAGCATTAGCTATTTGATACAGTAACTTCAGCAAATTCGCGGGTGATACAAGTTGCCGATATACTTTGCGCTAAATGATATTTCTCCCCTGCCCACAGGGGAGTAAAATCACTTACTCCCAAACTCTGAGCTTTAGCCTTTAATGGATTAAGGGCACAAGCAGCATAGGGAAAATCGGGAACAGATGAGTTTATCGCTCCTAACTCTTTCATTAAACGATTCACTACCCCTCTTGCTGGCCGACCAGAAAACAGGTTTGTCACTTGTGTCGATTGGCTGTTATCCATCAATGCTTGGCGATGCACACTGGTAATGTTGACTTCATCACTGAGCAGATACGCAGTACCTAACTGCACACCAGCACCGCCACTTCCCAATATCAGCTTAATATCATCATTTGTCGCTATACCACCCGCTCCGACAATAGGCACACTAAGATGCGTACTGAGTTCACTCACCAGTTCAAGAGTGCTCGTTTGCGACGATAACTCTTGGCTTAAGAATATGCCCCTATGACCACCCGCTTCAATCCCTTGAGCGATAACCACATCCACTCCACGCTGCTCTAGCCAGAGTCCCTCTTCCAAGGTTGTTGCCGTGGCTAATATTTTGGCTCCCCATGACTTGATTCGGTTTATCAGTGGCTCTTGTGGCAAACCAAAGTGAAAGCTAATAATCGGCGGCTGATAGGGAGCAATGGCATTGAGCATAGCTAGATCAAATGGTCTTCTTAACCCTGCCATATCCAGCTTCGCATTTAGCTTAAACTCTTGATAATACGGCTGCAGCTTAGCAAGCCATGATGCCATAGCCACTTCATTCATCTTTGGCATAGGGTGGCAGAAGAAATTAAGGTTATAGGGACTGCCACTGATACTGGTAAAGCCCTCAATCTGCTCTACAACTTGCTCTGGAGTTAACATACCGCAGGGAATCGAGCCTAACCCCCCCGCTTTATCGACAGCTAAAGCCAACTTGTAGTCTTGTACTCCAGCCATAGGCGCTTGAATGATGGGCGACTTAATCTTAAGTAGCGATTGAATTGTCATGACTCATCCTTGAATAATTTGAGACTAACCTTCCTCAAAACGAGCTCTTAACTTCGCTATTATCAATAAAGCTTATTAAGCACTCATCACTATCTGGTAATAGCTATTGCTTTGTAATGTTACTCAAATTACCAACCCCTTATTCTAGATACAAGCAAACAATTTAACCTGCAGCGGCTATAAAGCGATATCTCTGATTTAAGGAGAAAAGAAACAACTCTGCTCTTTATCCTTTTACACCAAGATCACAAGTGGCGAGCACGCTAGAGCCGACTATACTTTCAAAGCTAATAACCATAAAAATAAGGTGGATATACCAATGGAACGCTTACTACCTCTACTGCTACTGATGATAAGCACGCTTAGTTATGCTGCCGATGACTGTGTTTCCTGCCATCAAAAGGTCACTCCTAATGCGGTCAAAGACTGGCAACTGAGTAAACACAGTAATAACGATGTTAGCTGTGATACCTGCCATGGCGAACATAAAAATGCTGATGATGTTAATCAGCTAGAAACCGTTACCGCCGATACCTGTGGTGCCTGCCATGGTGACAGACTCGAAGAGTTTGCCAAAGGTAAGCATGCTATGGCTTGGGCTGCTGTGAATGCCATGCCAACCACCCATGCTCAACCTATGGCACTCAACCAAGGCATGAAAGGTTGTACCGGATGTCATAAACTCGGGCTAAAAACCGAAGAAGAGATCAGTAAACTCAAGGAGATGGGCAGTAAGTTTGGACATGCATCCTGTGATGCTTGCCATACACGTCACACCTTCTCGGTTAAAGAAGCGCAACAACCACAAGCCTGTCAAACCTGTCATATGGGCTTTGATCATCCCCAGTGGGAGATGTGGTCCTCATCCAAACATGGGGTGAGATATCTGTTAAAACAAAATGGTACCTTGCCAGCAGACACACCTGCCCCCACCTGCCAAACCTGTCATATGGTTGATGGCAATCATGAAGTTCGCACGGCTTGGGGCTTCTTGGCCGTCAGACTACCACTCCCTGAAGACGACCCACAGTGGAAAGCAGACCAAATCACGATTCTTCAGGCTCTTGGTGTATTAGATCCCAATGGTAAGCCGACAGCTCGACTCGATGTGGTGAAAGCCGCCGATGTAGCAAGGTTAGATCAAGCGTCATTTGATAAAGAGCGTAATAAAATGATTCAAGTGTGCAGCGAATGCCACTCGAAGAACTTCGCCAAAAATGAGCTAGACAATGCCGATAAACTGATACGGGATCTTGACCATCTACTGGCTCAAGCAATTCGTATTATCGCCTCTCTCTATCAAGATGGTGTGATTACTAAACCTGAAGGCTATGCCTATGCCTTCCCAGATCTATTAACCTTCCAAGATGCGCCCACCAGCATAGAGCAAAAGTTGTTTGAGATGCACCTTAAGCACAGAATGCGCGGTTTCCAAGGAGCGTTCCACGCAAACCCAGACTATGCCCTTTGGTATGGCTGGAGTGAAATGGTAAGGGATCTACAAGAGATCAAAGAAAAAGCCAAAGAGATGCGAGCCATGCATGGTAAGCAAGCGAAACAATAAACCTAAATACTAAGGCTCAAGCTATTCCCATAGCTTGAGTCTTGTTACTTCATCGGCAACCACAGGCTGACAGTTAAGCCGCCCTCTTGCCTATTGTGTAGACTAATACACCCATCATGGGCTTCGATAATCTCGCGACACAAAGGCAAGCCTAACCCTGTACCAGACTGCTTAGTAGAATAAAAAGGCAACAGAGCCTGCTCTAGCACCTCAGGAGACATACCACTACCACCATCGCTAATTTGAATACTATGCCCCAGATCGTCGCGATTGAGCATCAGCTGATTACGACCTTCAACTGGCGAGTAGGTTTGGGAAATAGACAGGCTAATATCACAGGCGTCAGAGCCTGATTCATGGGCGTTCTTAAGCAGGTTAATCAAGACTTGTTCCATCTGAGTTAAGTCGAAGAAACCTTGGGCTTTAGGCAGCTCCCCAATCAAGGTAAAGCTGTAATGCTGAGCGAGCTGCTCAGTGAGTTTATGCCAATTAACCTCAATCTTATTGGGCTGTGGCAGCTTAGCAAAGCGGGCATAATCAACGATAAACTGGCTTAGATGACGGGTTCTATCTTCTATGGTATCGAAAATCATAGTCAGCTTAGGATCCTGTAGATCCTGAGTCAGCATTCTACCCGAATTGACCATGGACGAAATTGGTGCCACAGAGTTATTCAGCTCATGGCTGATAATTCTAATCACCTTCTTCCATACCGCCACCTCTTGGCGGTTTAACTCTCGCGTCATCTGCTTGAGCAGTAATAGATGATGAAATTGACCATTTAATAAAAACCGTCCGCGGGAGAGATGCCAGGTTTCAACTTCCTCTTCACCGAGAGAAAACAGACCATCCTTAGGCTGTTTTAGGGCTTGGACTAACCCAAGCGGCAATTCATCGAATAAAGAGGGCAAGAGCAGGCCATCTAACTTTACTCCTTGATTAAACATATGCCTCGCCGCATCATTGGCATAAAGAATACGCTGATTATCATCGAGCAGTAGCATGATATTAGGCGAGCTTTGAATCACCTTATCGAGCAACAACTCTCGCTGATAAATATATTGGCGCTCACGCCTAAGTTCACTGGCCGAATCGTTAAACAACTCTCCAAGGGCTCTTAACTGACTATCTCCTTCAACGGGAATATTGATACTAAAGTCATTGTCTTTGAAATTAAGCAGGCCCAACTCTAGCGCCTGCAAACTGCGGCCTAAATGACGAGTTAAAAAGTGACTCAAGCCATAGGCCAATAGCAGGCTCACTATCAGCGCCAACACAAAGTATCGATTAAGCTGCTCGAGGGGAGTAAGCGGTTTTATATCTGCTAAATCGCCACTTACGCTAGCATCACCGCTATTCGGCGTTTCCTGAACAGGGCTTTCAACGGGTCTCTCAACTGGGCTGTCACTTGGTCTGTTATTAGCAGGAGACGATGGTAGAGAAGGTGCCAATGGCTCAGGTATCTGCTGTGGCTGTGATGCGACCTGAGCTGGCGCCAGCTCAGAGCTTGGAGACAAGGCGTTTGAATTTGAGTCCAATAGCCAAGACAGAATACCATAGAGGAATAACATACCGATAAGCGTCGAAGTCATTGCCCCTAAAACTAGCTTATTGCGTAAACTTAACGCCATTTCAAACTTCCCTAGCTATTTGCCTTGCTATTTCTCAATACCAAACTTTTCCATGCGTCGATATAGCGCCTGACGACTCAATCCCAACGACTTGGCCACTCTTGCTATCACACCCTTATGCAATTTGAGCGCAGCAATAATATCTTCCCGTTCTGGCTCAGTAAGTTGCTCTTTAGGCGCATTCGCTTTGGGCTTAGAATTGACAGTTTCTGAGCTAATATTTTCAGTTCTAAGACTTTCTGAGTTAGTGCTCTCAAACTTAGTGCTTTCAGGCGTAGCGCTTTCTGAGCCAGAGGTATCATTAAGTATGCTTGGCTCGATTATCGTCTGAGATCTAGCTTGGGTTTTCTGGTTTAGTCCATGCTGCGCCGTTAACGCATCTGCAAGGATTCCAAAGTCCTCTGCATTAAGCTCAGCGGATTTTGCCAGCAATACGGCGCGCTTACAGGCATTTTCTAACTGCCGCACATTACCAGGCCACTCCTGCATTCTCAGCACTTGAGCACAATCTTGACTAAGGCTGAAATCAGGGCCAATAAAATGTTCTACCAAAGGTAGAATGTCATCGGCTCTGTCACACAAGGGCGGCAGAGATAAACTTACAACATTTAAACGGTAAAACAGATCCTCACGAAAATGACCACTGGCAATATCCTTGGCTAGATCGGCATTGGTCGCACTGATCACTCGCACATTCACTTTGCGAGTTTGATGGCTGCCAAGTCGCTCAAACTCGCCTGTTTGCAACACTCTTAATAGTTTTACCTGACCCGATAAAGGCAGGTTACCAATTTCATCTAAAAACAGAGTGCCGCCATCAGCCGCCTCAAAACGACCTATTCTAGCCTTAGTTGCCCCAGTAAAAGCCCCCGCTTCTGCGCCAAAGAGTTCGGCTTCTAGCAGCTCTATGGGTAAGGCCCCTACATTCACCTTAACTAGAGGTTTATCCCGTAAATGGGAATTGGCGTGGAGAATATCGGCAAGCTTATCTTTACCCGCTCCATTAGGACCGGTAATGAGTACAGAGACATCGGACTTAGCCAGCTGCAATGTCAGATCCACACAGCGCTGCATCGCCACGCTACCAAAAACTAGGCCACAAAGGTCTTGCCCCTCAAAGGCAGCCATTCGCTCTTGATGTACCTTTTCTAACTTTTCATTGGTTGCCGTTAAGGCTTGGTTAGCCTTAGCGAGCCGATTGAGCTCAATCAAGTTATTGACACTGGTCAGCAATTTAGCATCATCCCATGGCTTACCCATGTAATCGGCGCTTCCCTCTTTAACTAGCTCCACCGCCATCTCAAGCTGAGTCCAAGCAGTTAGCAAAATAATAGGAAGTTGGGGTTTTAGCTGTCGCAGTTGATAAAACAGGGCTCGCCCTTCATCACCCGAAGTGGTGTCTTGGGTGAAATTCATATCCTGAATCACTAGGCTAATATCTTGATTAGCCACAACGGCTACCGCTTGCTGGGCACTAATACAGCTAATGGTCTGATAGCCATGAATTTCTAACATTAGGGCCAAAGCGTTACAGATAGCTTGGTTATCATCCACAATCAGTACGGTATCAGAGTTCAAACTGGTTAAATCCTTTATGCTAATAAAGCTAACTTACTTTAGGAGCTGTTGATCTTTCAAGGTTGTTTTTGCAGCAATTTACAGCATGCTTAAACAAGGTAGAGCTTGTGCTGTGTAGTGATTCTACATAATTAAGCGATAACGCAGTAGAAGTACGCTGTAAACGCTGCCCTTCGGGCGCAATTCAATGACATTTTCTCATTGTTGAACGAGTATTCACTTAGATTGCTAAGCTTCACCTCGTTCGCCGCGATAAAATGTCATTGACTGAGCGCAAAAACTAATCAGCAAAGATCAACAGCCCCTAGAACTTCACTAAAATCATATCAAAGCTAAATCAAGACTGAGCTCATTTGAACATTATCAAGCTCAGCCAAAACAAGATGTCAAATTAAGAACAGCAGCCATCATGGGCTGCTGTCTTGAGTGCGATATCAACTACACGCTACGGGTCGCGATAGCAGGCGAGATATTTGCCGCCTTTCTCGCAGGGAGAATTACTGCCAAAGTGGTCAAGCAAATAAGCCCTACTACAGTCATCACAGGATAACTCCACTCCAACATAGGCAAGCTATAGAGACGCATCAACTGTCCACCTAACCAGATAGCTAACAGGCCGCCAACCAAACCACCAAATAGGCAGATAAGATAATTCTCGACTAAGAAGAAACTCACAATATCACGCTTGCGAGCGCCTAATGCCCTTCTGGTTCCTATCTGCTTAGTACGGCGCTGAATATTAAACATCACCATGCCGGCAAGCCCAAGAGAGGTGATCAGCAGTAGCAATACCACCATCATACTGAGCAAGGTCGCCATCAACTCGTGATCTCGATAGACCTCTTTTCTATGCTCACTAATGGTAGTAAAGCCTCTCACCACACGATTAAGATTATCTTTATGTAGCGCACTTGGAATCGCTTCCTTTAATGCCTTGATACTCGACTTGTCGGCACGAACCAGAAACCTTGCAAAAGGTTCTTGCAGCTGCACACTGGCGATAACCGCGTTTTCTAATCGGTTACTGTTTACCCAAGCTCCTTGCAAACGCTCCACCACACCGACAATAGTGATAGGTCTAGCGCCTATGTCGCCATAATAGAGCACCTTGCCGAGAGGCGATTCATCGGGCCAAACATCATCAGCAAAGGCTTTAGAAACGATCCCTTTCATATCAAGGTTATTAAGATCGTACATCACCTCTTCTTTATAGAAGTTGCGCCCTTCAATTAACTTAGCCCCCAGAGTATCCAACATCTGCTCATTACCAAGATACACTGCAGCCCCAGGTGTGCTCTTAGCATCTTCTTCATTGGTACCCATGGTAAAGCTTGATGACCAACCTCCACCACTTAGCGGAGTCATGCTCGATGTGGTGGCAGATTTGACTCCCGGCAATCGGCGAATGATTTCCAAATCCTTGCCAGTTTGCGACGTCATATCCACTTCTGAATCAAAGTTGTAGACAGTGAAGTCAAACACTTCCTCTTCTGCCACACCCGACTCACGGCCCATCAAACTTAACCTTTCATTGATGATAAAGCTGGCATTCGCCACAATAGCTACTGACAAAATAATCTGTAACAACAGCAAGATAGGGCCACTTTTACTGCGCATTAGCGTACTTAACACAGGTTTAATCTGTAACATGGTCAATATCCTTGTTATTGGCTTTTCAGATAGATAGCAGGGTTAGTAGCACACACTCGCCACGCTGGATACAAGCCTGCTAACACAGCGGCTAAAATGGCAATGCTTGGAGCAATAATCCACATACTGATATCCAGCTGGGTTAATGCCTCCTCTAAATCAAACCTGGTAGATAAGCTAGATAATGCGCCCCATGCCCACAGCAGACCTAACATACCGCCAGCAAAGCCGATTAACCCCACTTCCACCATATGCTGAGAAAAAATATGGGCACGACTCGCACCAATGGCGCGTCTAACACCGACCTCAGGTGCACGTTTAAGAAACTTAGCAAGCAATAGTCCAAGGGTATTAACCAGACAAACCATTAGAAACAGCACGCTCAAGCCAACGAGCACCTTGTTATCCTCGGCAACCACCTTGTTTTCAACCAGCCATTGCTCAACATTCATTAGCCTAGCGGCGGCCTGAGATGACTGAAAACGTCCCAACTGTTTTTGCTGCTCAATATAACTTGCAAGCCAAGTTTGATACTGGGCGAATTGCTGCTCATCTTTAAGCTCCACCCAATATTGGATCCAGTGATACTCAGAAGCGAGACGATCTGCGTAAGTGCTTACATCTTCATGCTTCCAGCTCTGGTTATTACCCCAGCTTTGATACTCTTCAATCGGCGCTAAAGAGAAAGGAACGAAAAGCTGTTCTGAGTCCTGAAATGCACCGTTATTTAAATCATAATATTTAGGACTTGGATTCCAGTTCTCTATCACTCCCACCACTTGATAGGGCTTACGATTAAGGTAGACATTTTTACCCACACTGTTTTCACCACCAAAGAGTTGCTGATTTAAGTCTTGGTTGATTACCACTTGATAGGCGGGGTCGATATCAACACGCTTATCCCAAGCGCCACCATGTATGAATTTAATATCGAATAGGCTAAAGAAATCACTATTGGTGACCCTCACCCTTTCTAAAATAGGCGCAAAATCAGGGTTATCGGTTTGAACCGCCAATCCGGTTTTCAGCAACATGGCATGTCTTACTGGAATATCACTTTTTCTTAGGTTAATGCCATCTTGGTAGGTAATTTGCTCATTGAACTCATCCCAAGAGTTCTCCTCTTGGCTCCAAAGCTGCACGGCATAGAGCTGACCAGAGCGATCACCAGCAGGGTTAACCGATGCCATCTTATAGATGTTCAAGCTGGTAATCGTAATACCAACACCAATGGAGATAGCCAATACCATCAAACTCGATAGAAACGGGGTCTTTTTAAGGCTGCGCCATGCAAGGTCAAGATAATACAAAAACATAGTCACTCTCCTTAACCTGCAACATTAGCCATAGGCGCTTGCGCATCAACCTGAGCGAGATGGGGCTTTTCTTGATACATGCTAAAGTCACAGACTTGACCATCGACAATCTGAATATTGCGCTGGGCGCGGCGAGCGAGCTCAGCATCATGGGTTACCATAATAATGGTGGTGCCAGCTTGGTTGATCTGCTCTAACAGCTCCATGACTTGGCGCGCCATCATACTATCTAGGTTACCGGTTGGCTCATCGGCCAGCAGAAATCTTGGCTCACCGGCAAGGGCTCTGGCAATCGCCACCCTTTGCTGTTGACCGCCCGATAGCTGGCTAGGTAGATGTTTCATTCTCGCCCCAAGACCCACCTGCTCTAGGGCATTTTTAACCCTTTGCTTACGCTCTTTGGCACTAAAGCCACGATATCTAAGAGGAACTTCGACATTTTCTGCTAGGTTAAGGTCGGGAATAAGATTAAAACCTTGAAAAATAAAGCCTATCTTCTCATTTCTTACTTTGGCGGCTTTATTGTCACTCAAATTAGAGATATCTATACCATCTAAGCTGTACTCGCCTTGAGTAAAGCCCTCAAGCAAGCCCGCAATGTTAAGAAAGGTGGTTTTACCCGAGCCAGAGGGGCCTGTTACCGCCACAAACTCACCTTCTTTTACTTCAAGGTTAAAATCTCTAAGTGCGTGGGTTTCGACAAGATCCGTCTTAAACACCTTGTTGATATTCTTCATGGTTAACATATTTATTTCCTTTAGATTCAAAACTTATCAAAACCGCAAAATCTGATAATCAATTATTCGTTATAAAAACAGTGACAATAACTCTTTGATAATTTCTACAATGAGTTCAATTAATTTAGGTAAGCTCCAGAGAGCATCAAAAGATGAAGTCACATCGACAACAGGCATATCCGGCGTCATAGGTACAAAATCAGGACTAGTCAGCTCAATCATATTCAGGCCGACGATAAACCAAGAATCTATGCCTACTAGGCTAAACTGCACCGCAAAGGCAAGCAGCAATAGTGCAATCACAGTCAAGATTCGGCCTTTAAGCTCTTGTCTCATTGGTTTTTGCTCTTGGTATAAATGGGTCGCTTTCATTTCACACTCCTTAGTGCTTTTTTAGCCAACAGGCGTCGCCTAACGCACTAGCACTTGCTGCGCTTGCTCAAAGGGTTCAAGAGTCGAGATCACCCAGGTATCACCCGCTTGGCCACCTTGCAGCACTTCAATATGACTCATGCTGCGGGCACCAAGGCGTATTTGCGTCTTAGTCGCCATATCCTGCTCAAGCTTATACACTTCTCTACCACCACCTGAGGTAACAAAGGCGCCGCGCTTCACCATCAAGACATCGGGCTTATGCTCAAGCAAAATACGGGCTGATAATCTTTGGTTTTGACGCAGTGATAGCTCAGGGCTAGCATCAAATCGCACTCGAGCGCTCACTTCACGATTTCTCACTTCAGGAGAGATAGAGGCTAAGCTCCCCATCACTTTGACATTGCCCATGCTCAGTTCCACTTTCATACCTAAACCCAACTCATCACCATAGGATTCAGGTACAGCCAATTCGGCTTCAAAAGCAGTTAAATCAACCACGGTTAATATGGGTTGGTTTTGAGCAATATGGGCTTTCTGCTCAATCAGCCAATTGCCTATGATGCCGCTCACAGGTGCTTTAATGTTCAGAGCTTGTACTTGACGCTCTAAGTCTTTCACCACAAGTTGCTGCCTAGAGACCTCAAGCCCAGTATTTTTAAGTTCAAAGGCTAAGGTATCCTTAAGCAGTGCCACTTCCTGTTTCGCATGGGCATACTTTAATTTGGCTTTTTGCAGCTCATCTTTACTCTTCTCATAGTCAATCTTGCTGATAAGATTTGACTCGATAAGCTTATCGCCGCGGCGACTTTCTCTATCGGCCGCTTCTTGGTCAACACGGGCTATATCTAATGCCTGTGATGCTTTTAACTGTTGACGTCTCGCATCTAGCTTGGCTCTTTCCAATCGGCTTAGCATGCCTTCGAGTAAGGCTTGCTCTTGCTTCAAGCTATTAGTGAGTTTTGGACTATCTATGGTGGCAAGCACCTGATCTTTTTTGACCTTATCACCTGGATTAGCCTGAATGGTGACTGTACCTCCTTCAGGGCTATAGAGCACAGGCGCATTGGCTGCCACTATCTTACCTGTGGTGGATATGTCTCTTACCAAGGTGCCTCTAGATAGCGTCGCTAACGTCAACTCATCACGGGAAAGAGATTGACTGGCTTGGCTGCCACCAAAGCTAGCCCAGCCCAATCCAGATACCAATAAAATGCCAATGCCTAAGGTCATAGGCCACTTCAGCTTACGTGTCAGGCTGGGCTCAACTACTCGATCTTGTCCACTGGTATCTTTAATCATCATTCTTCCTTAAGTGTCCGCTACAAGCCGACAATCTATCTCTTGCTCATGTTATTGCACTGGCCATGCCAAAAAATAAAAGTAACTAATAAACAATGGGATAGTTAAAGATAAAGAAAGTAAGGAAGATTAAAAGTGTCCGCGGACACTTAAAAAAGTGTCCGCTTTATGTGATCTGTGTCCGCATAAAAGTGTACGGTGTGAGCTGTGAACCGATAGGCTTTAAACAAATAGACTTTAAGCAAGTACACTTGAAATGAACAAGCTGGAATGGATAATAAGAGCTCAGTGTAAAAATAAAGCTTGGCTTAACACTTCACCGCAGGTAACACCTCAGCCATTTCACTTTCATAGAGAGAGATAACACTGTCAAAACCATGAACAGGTATCCAGCCTAACTCCTCTTTAGCAAGGCCTGAGTCATAAATCCTATCTAAGCTTGAGGGCAAGGGCCAGCCTTTGGCTTCACAGACCTTATACAGCTCAGGCGCATAGGTCTTTATTCCTTGCGCAGCATCGTCAAATAGCAGCTTAGTATCCTGAGTCGAGAAAGGTGTGGCGCCAGAAATAATAAAACGCCTAAATCCAGCTAACCTTTTATCAATGGCGCAAGCATGGGCACTGGCGACATCTCTAGCATCTACCCCTCTTGTTAAGCGATACACAGCCATCAGGTTGACAGGCTCAGGAAAACAGCGAGACATTCGCAGCACAGTGACAGGAATATTGAGACT
This sequence comes from uncultured Shewanella sp., assembly GCA_947503555.1. Classification (GTDB taxonomy): domain Bacteria; phylum Pseudomonadota; class Gammaproteobacteria; order Enterobacterales; family Shewanellaceae; genus Shewanella. The sequence goes on along the minus strand of CANNEE010000002.1, from coordinate 384,915 downwards.
CTCACTAAGCTCCTGCAATCGATTCTCGGCTGCCAGCTTAGTGCGATGATAGATGGTCTTTGGCCTAGGCGTCACAGTTTCATCAAGCCAAGAGGCTTCACTTTGGGCTTGCGAAGCATAACCATAAAGCGCTGTAGTGCTGGTAAACACAAAATGTTTAATTCCAGCTTTCGCCCCTTGCTCCATCAAATATTCGGTGGCATGAAGGTTAATATCAAAAAAGGTTTGCTCCGACACTAACCCAACATGGGGAGCGTGTAAGGCGGCGACATGAACTATGACATCGACGTCGACTAACGCTTTTGTCACTTGCGCCTTATCGCGAATATCGGCGACGATATCCACGGTTGAGCATGGGGTAGTATCCAAGCCAAGGACTTGGTGTGACTTCATTAACTTAATATAAATCGCTCGTCCCACTCTGCCCGCAGAGCCTGTAATTAATACCTTCAACACCTATCCCCATTCATACACAATCAATACAGTTTCAGCCTAGTTGATAAAACCTTGCATAGCCCTATAACCCATAAGTCCCATAGACAAGACCAAGGCAAGCTGACTAACTTGAGCCATTATAAGAAAATTACTGCGAGAATATGCAATGAAAATAGAGGGCGTGCCGATCTTTGCTGATTAGTTTTTGCGCTCAGTCAATGGTATTTTATCGCGGCGAACGAGGTAAAGCTTAGTAATCTAAGTGAATGCTCGTTCAACAATGAGAAAATGCCATTGAATCGCGCCCGAAGGGCAGCGTTTACAGAGCACTTCTGCTGCGTTTTCGTCTGTTCATGTAGAATCGCTACACATCTCAGACTCTGCCTTGCTTAAGCACTCAGTAAACTGCTGCAAAAACAATCTTGAAAGATTGGCACGCCCTCACTTTGATATCTACGGCACCTTAATTGATACCCAAGGCATCAAGTATCAACTGTCAAAAATAATAGGAGAGCAAGCCGATAGCTTTGCTAAAGCTTGGCGAGAGAAGCAATTAGAATATTCATTTCGTCGTGGCTTAATGCAAAACTACCAAGACTTTGCCACCTGTACAGCTCAAGCTCTCGACTACACCTGTCAGTCCAATCGAGTCAATATCAGTGATATTCAAAAACAGCAGCTACTCAATGGCTATCAACAACTGCCCGCCTTTGATGATGTGCAATCAATATTAAAGGACTTAGTTCAACTCGATACTAGGCTATTTGCGTTTTCTAATGGCAGTGAAAGCGCGGTTAGAGATTTGCTGGAAAATGCTCAGCTCATTGACTATTTCGAGGCCATTGTCAGCGTCGATGATATTAAAAGCTTTAAGCCAAACCCAGCTACCTATAGCCACTTTCTGCGTCAAGCCAATGCTAAAGGTAATAACAGCTATCTGATCTCAAGCAATAGCTTCGATGTATTAGGAGCCCTATCCCATGGCATGCAGGCCATCTGGCTTAATAGGAATAACCAGAATATTCTCGATCCGTGGGAGATGACGCCGACTGCGACTATCACCTCACTAACACAGCTGCCTCAAGCCTTAAATTTACAGCCTTAAAACGCCTGCCATAGAATGGCAAAGGAGCAATAAATTCCGATAAACCATGATGTTGAGCGTAGGTTACTCCAGTCGAGTAGGTAGAAAAGGTTGTAAGCAAGGCGCGCTATGATATGAACAATGGCGTAGGTCACTGCAGCATCACTCACCTTATCCACAGCAATAACCGCTACAACCGCCACGGCGAAAATCAATAACGACTCAAACGCATTCTGGTGAGCGGCGACCGCCCTAGCTCCCATTCCCGTGAGTTTTGCCTGCTGCTCTCTTGGATGGTGATTATCATAACCTGTTACCCCATCGCTGCTCGCAGATTGAGCTTTAGCCATGGCATATCCCACTGGCACCTTAGCTAAATAGGGCAATAACATAGCAATAAATAAACAAGTTAGTAGGGCTGTCATCTGTATACTCTTCCTCTTCCTTAAGATAATGGCGAGTAAAGCTTAACTCTCACTCACCAGCTCTTAGCTGTTATCTTTTGCTCTCGCCTTATCGAGTGCACCACAAAGCGCCTCCACACCCAGAAGGGCTCTGGGCGATGCCCTATGTAATAGGTCGGCATTAAGCTGATATATCTGCTTATCTTTAACTGCTGGAATCTCAGGCCACTCAGACCAATTAATCCCTAGTACATTACCCTCATCTTGGCTTTGTAATATCACCTGCGGCGCAGCTAAAAGCACGTTTTCCACACTCACTTGAGGGTAGTCACTCTCGGCGCTCTCAAACACATTCTGTCCATGGCACACGGCAATAATCTCTTGAATCCAACTTCCCTTAGCAACCGTCATTAAAGGTGTAGACCAAAGTTGATAAAACACGCTTATCTCAGGCTTTTTAATATTACTAGCCTTAAGGGCATCGAGCTTAGCAAGATATTGTTCGGCCACCTGTTTCGCCTGCTGTTTATGCCCAGTCAACTCACCAAGCTCAAGTAACTCGGTGGCAACTCCTGCTAGTGTTTTAGGATCGCTGGAGTAAAGTGCAAAGCCTAACTCCTTGAGTTGAGCTATTTCTTCACGCTTATTACCACTTTGCCAAACAACCACAAGATCTGGCTGCAATTCAATCACTCGCTCAATAGCAATACCATGGTAACCGCCAATACTTGGGATCTGTTTGGCCGCTTCTGGATAATCGGCATGGTCTGTGGTGGCGATAATGGTATCACCTGCACCTATGGCATAGAGCATTTCAACACTGTGTGGGGAAAGGGCGATAACCCTTTTAGCTGGGGCTGCTTGAGCTCCCGCCCATATAGATGCAAAAAATATCAATGGGGCTAGAGAAAAGCGATTAACAAAAGCGTTCAACAAATCATTCCTAAATTTAGCTATGTGTTAGCTAAAGTAACACACAAGAATAATTTAGAACATGCTAGTGAAATTTGGGCTTTTAGCTAAGACGAGGACAAATAACTCATTGAGAGGATGTAGCAATTAACTGGTTGAACTCTATATTGTGAAATTTGGCTAGCAACCTTATGGTTCGATAACTCACACAACAGCCCTTTTCGGCTCGTTTCACTGTGGCTAAGGACAAACATAAAGATCGCTTTTGGCATTCAAGGGTGAAGTCTTCCTGACTTAAACATAACTCCTGTCGTAGAGACTTTAATAAACAAGAGTTCACGGCTTGAGTTCCTTTCATCATTACTCCCTTAGGTCATGATCCAATATCTCCGCGTCGCTAAATTATATTCAGCCAATCTCACATCGCTAGCTTGCACAACACAATTCACACTTATGGTGTATTAGAAAATTAAATGATCCTAAGCTGCGACCTTATTGACACCAGGTTGATACCAAACTGAATCTGTCCCCCAAAGACAATAGCACCTAGAGTAAATCTGCAAATTGAGAAACCTCATTCTCACTCAACCTAAGTAACCGAAAAGGATGCAGATATGAACAATATCAACTGGAACAATGGACAACTCATCACACTAGAACAAGGCGCAACGGCCACCTGCAATGGTAATCTCAATAACGGCCAGCTGTACTGCCTGTATTTCTATAATGCGGCACAAAATGATGCAGATACTACGGTTACCCTTGTATGGTCTAACTCTCAACCACCTGTCACAATCGATGTGCCAGGAACCACACAAAATCAGGGACTAGCAGCTATCTGCTTCGTCGACGGTGATGAAACCAATACTGTGTCAGTTTCAGTCACCAATGGCCAACCGGGCGCCTCAGTTCAAGCCTTTATCGGAAGTGTTAAAATGCCTACTGATACTCAGGGCATAGTGAATATGCAGCTTCCTGCCGATGGCCAGCGACATCAACTTGAAAAGTTCACTCGTTACTATTCAGTACCAGAATCTCACTGGTATCAAGTGCAGCTTCAAAGTAATGTGAACCAGTTTATCTCGGTTCAAATGCAAGAGCAGAAAGCAACGGTCAATGTCATCAACAAAATGGTCGACCCAAGCACTAATATCACCTATGCGGGCAACTGCCAGCAATATGTCACGGTTAACGCAGTCAATAAGCAGCAAACAAGCTGGAACATTCAAGGTAATGGTAAGCAATTTGTTTGGATAAATGCTGACAGCATTCAAGACTCTGCTTCAGCAACCATTTCACTCCAGTCATTAAGTGGTGTATACGCAAGCTTTGATAGCAAGCGATAAAATCAAACTAGGCCAATAGTCAGCACTATTGGCCTAGTACCATTGAGATTAGATAAATTCCAACTATCTTCTAGGCAGAAGCTTAGTCTCCTCGCTGATAATGAGCTCTACCTTGAACAAGCATCTATTTCATTCTTATTCCCCTAAACTCATTTTCAAACAAGCTGCTGTTATTTCATTCATATAAATAACCTTATTGATCTTTTAGTGAAAATTATGAAGCCACTAGACTAATTGCCATTGGCCTAGGTTCGACTCTGTTATATATTGACCCTGTGTACCAATAACGAACCCAATTAATGACAAACTAGCAATAAATTCATAAATATAGAGAGGTTATATGAGTAAGTTTGATTTCGCCCCCATGCCCAACGAGCAAGGTTTTTTTGGTGAGTATGGTGGTCAGATTATTCCCCCAGAGCTGAAAAGTGCGATGGATGAGATTAATCAAGCCTACGAAGAAATTCGACAAACTCAAGGCTTTCAAGATGAATTGATGCAGTTGTTTCAGGACTATGTGGGTCGCCCAAGCCCTATCTATCACGCCAAACGTCTAAGCGAAAAACTTGGTGGCGCACAGATTTACCTCAAGCGTGAAGATCTCAACCACACAGGTGCCCATAAGATTAATCACTGTCTAGGTGAAGCCTTACTGGCTAAATATATGGGTAAGAAAAAGGTCATTGCCGAAACTGGAGCAGGCCAACATGGTGTGGCACTAGCAACAGCCTGTGCACTGGTTGGTATTCCTTGTGAAATCCATATGGGCCAAGTGGATATCGAAAAAGAGCACCCCAATGTCACCAAGATGAAGATTTTAGGCTGTAAGCTGGTCGCTGTCACTCAAGGCACTGCCACCCTAAAAGATGCCGTAGATAGCGCCTTTGTCGAGTATCTAAAGAATCCACAAGATTACCTTTACGCTATCGGCTCAGTAGTTGGCCCCCACCCTTTCCCGCGTATGGTAAGAGACTTTCAAAGCATCATAGGCCGAGAAGCGAGAGAGCAGTTCCAGCAAAAGCACAATAAGCTTCCCGATATCATCACCGCCTGTGTCGGTGGCGGCTCCAATGCCATTGGGCTATTTACCGCTTTTTTAGATGACGAAGAAGTGAAAGTTGTCGGTGTTGAGCCTGCAGGCAAAGGCCTTGAGACCAGTGAGCACTCAGCCACACTGACACTAGGCACTCCTGGTGAAATCCATGGCTTTAAGTGTTATGTATTGCAAGATGAAGCGGGTGAGCCTCTACCCGTTCACTCAATCGCATCGGGTCTAGATTATCCGGGTGTCGGCCCACAACACTCATACCTTAAAGATCTCGGGCGCGCCGAATATGACTCAGTTACCGACGAAGAGTGCCTGAATGCCTTTATGACCCTCTCTCAAGTCGAAGGAATTATTCCAGCATTAGAGAGTGCCCACGCCGTTGCTTGGGCCATGCGAGAAGCGCCTAAACTTGCACAAGATAAGCAAATTTTGGTTAATCTTTCGGGACGTGGTGATAAAGATGCCGACTATGTCGCTGACAAACTAGGCCTATAAACAGCATCAATAATACAGAAAGGGATGAGCCACTCGCTCATCCCTTTTTTGATGCCAGCAGCGACAAAATCTAAGACTGATTTTCCCTCCAACAATTAGACATCTTTGATTTAAAAATGGAAGTGAGATAGGTGGCGCTTATCACAGGATAGGTTACCCACGAATACCAGCATGACAACCGATGAATTTACTGGCTTTATCTACTGCGTTAACTCAATTCATTTTGGGAAAAGCACAAAACTAGGCTTAAACTATTAGGCCGAAATGATTACGCTCTACTTGATGTGAAGAGTCATACCGACGCCCCAATAAGGGGCTTTTAATCGTTAGCTAAAGTAACCAACGTAGTGAGGAAAGCCACTGTTAAAAGTCCCGTCACTGCAATAGCTTGTTATAGCGTTTTTTCTAAAACAGCTCTTGATATTTAATTGCTGGCAGCGATAAAAAGTCATTAATTTCAATTATATGACCTTCACGTATACTAGGTGTTTCTTTCTCTAGTGTGTCATACATTATTTCTAATTTATACGTCAGCGTTTTATCTTTGATATAAAAAAATGAAGATGAAAATTCCTCAAATTTTACAGGGGCTTCGGAAATGTCTAAAGAGGTAGAAAATAAAAAGTCTTTACCGGCAAAGACCAGTAAAGTTACACCTTGCACTACAAATTTTTGCTCATATTTAATTGGAAACAAAAATATATAGGGATGAATGTCATCTTGACTTTGATTTGCAATGGTTACTTTAGAAAAGCCCAACTCTTTCAGCTTTGTTTCATCAAAAGAGTGCCTTTTGATATCAGGAATAGAACCAAAGGAGAAAGTAGAAATAAATGCGAAAACAAAAATTAGTCGAATCAAATGCAAAATCCTTAATAGCTATAACGCCCTGCTAATAAGTGAATCTAGTGCTGGCGGGCGATTTGCTCAGCAAATAGCATGACAGCCATGGTGAATCTGAAATTAGCAGCTTGTTAATGGTCGCCATCACCAACTGACGACCCCATTTGGCTACTATCTTCTGAAGGGAAAACATTGGGTTGCTCTTGCGGGTTAAACCAAAAGATCCAATCCCACATTGATTTTACCGCTTCCTCTCGGCTACTAAGTTCGGGTTTCAGAACTGAACTAATCAGAAGAGCACCTACAAATGGTACTAACCAAGATACAGCAAAAATCAAATAGACTTGGTTTTGTTCGAGTAAATCACTTTTGTAGGCCATATAAGATGTTCTGGCCGAAAAGTAGATAGCTAATAAAAAAATGGCTATGAAAAAGTAGACCATTTATGACTCCATCCTTGAGACTATTAACGCCCTGTTATGTTTTTAATTTACGCAGCCAATATAAAAATAAGCCTGCTTGAAGTATTGCAGCTGAACCATAAAAAGCAGCGCCAAACATACCAACAAAACCTGTGATAAAGATAACAAACAAAACTAGAGCAACAAAATAGCACCAAAGGCTTTGATTAAAATACTTTGACGCTAACCAGTGAACTGGGAAGCCAATAACACACCAACCAACAACCGAAAATAAAAGGTATGTAGCCAATACAATGACCATTGAAAATAGATAACCAACAAAGTCCGTATTGTTGTTTTCTGCTAGCCAACCCATAACAAGAAAGTAGCCAGCAATCGGAACGAATGTCGAGAAAATAGATCTGATAATAGCTTTATCCCAACTCCCTAATTCCACCGAACCTCCTTAAAAACATAACGCCCAGTTAACGGGCAAATAGTGTTTGGCTAAAATTTTGGAACGCAGTGAAAAAAGCCAAACAGTATTTGTCCTGTTGAACTACTTGTTATATGCGACTATTCAATTACACCAATAGTTTTAATACCATTGGTTTTGTAAACAACTACATCGGTTGTTTTTACTGAGTAAATCACTTTGTACTGAACACCTTTCTGAGGTGATTTCATTTCAGACTTTAGTTTCTCGGCAGCATAATGTTTACCATTTATGAAGCCATGCTTTAACCCAAGTTCGAATTTACGAGCTTGCTCAGTGAATAAGATAGGCAAGTAAACCGCTGAACTAATGGTTATGCCTATAACAATTGATAAAAAGTATTTAGTCATTCGAATTCAATAGCATATAACAGCGTATTAGCGAGAATTCCGATAAACACGCGACGCCATACCGTAAAACCCTTTCGCTAACATTGATAATTATTTAATAATTCCAGTAGGTTAACTCTGCCTATGACGTAAGGCAAGCACCTAGTTGCGTGTAGAAAACGAGAATTGATTTAAACGAGAACCGAAAAGGCTCGTTATGTAAAACACTCAATCTAATAAACCAATATCATTCAGTCACTTAAACATTTCTTCCTGTATTAAACGAGAATTTGCCTTTTTACATAACGAGAAGGAGTAAAGGCATTTATCAAACTTAAATTTAAAACTGTACATAGATACAGGCGTATGAGCTTACCAATCGATACGCCCCGCCTACATTTGCGTACAGATATTACAAAGCAGTTTTGTAAGATAGGCTCAATCAATTATTGGAGACTGACTATGTTTAAAAAAACGATTGCCTTAGGTTTTACCTTGACCCTTGCAGCATGTGCCTATAACCAGCAACCTGTTGTCGATATGACTGGTGTCGATAAAGCCCAGTATGAAGCAGACTTTAGTTACTGCCAATCTTACGCCACTAAGGTAGATAAGGATGAGGCGGCAAAAACTCAAGCTAAGAATGGTGCGGTAACTGGAGCCGCCATAGGTGCAGTAGCCGGCGCGCTTGAAGATGGTCTAGGTGGTGCACTTGTGGGCGCAGCAGCTGGCGGGGCCATAGGCGCAGGTACAGGTGCAGCAGAAGGCGCTAATGATGCCACTAAGACCCAAGCCTTAGTATTACGCAGGTGCTTAGCTAAGAAAGGTTATACGGTTTATGACCTAGAGTCATAATCCCCCTGATAGTGCAGAGCCTCCCCTTGGGCTCTGCGATTTCTTGTAGACACGCCACACTCAAACCTTTCATATTCTATCTTCCATAATTTGGATCTAGCCAAAGTTTTCCCTAAAGTAAGTTTGATAAACTGCAGGGCTGAATATCACTTCTTTCTATGTAGGCAAAGCAAATACCATGGGATCACAGGGTCAAAACAACACCAGCGTCTTGTCACCACTTAAGCAGGACAATATGGATACGCCAGCCCTATCTCAAGCAAGCTTTACGCTAAATCAGACCAGCAGTAAGCCAACCCAAGTAGAGGCGAAGGCTAGCTGCGATCCCACACTGGTTTACGATATACGCAACAGCCGTTACCTAAATATCACGGGGCGCTGTACATTAAGATGCCAGTTTTGCCCAAAACATAATGGCAGCAAACAGGTCCATGAATATCAGCTCGATCTTAAACGCCAACCTAAAGCTGAAGAGATTATTCCTCTACTTGGAGAGGTAAGTCAGTTCGACGAGTATGTTTTTTGTGGCTATGGTGAGCCAACGCTCAACCTCAACACGTTACTGGAGGTGGCAAAAGCCATCAAACTTCAGGGCGGTAAAGTCAGAGTCAATACCGATGGTTTAGGAAATCTATTCCATCGCCGCAATATTCTTCCCGAACTGGGCCAGTGGGTAGATAGTCTATCGGTTTCTCTTAATGCCGACACCCAAGAGGCCTATGAGCGCCATTGTAAACCTAAACTCAAAGGTGCCTATGAGGCAGTCAATGCCTTTATTAAGCAGGCACCCGAGTATATTAAATCGGTTCAGGTATCGGCTTTAGATGGCTTAGAAGGTGTAAACATCCAACGCTGTGAGCAAATAATCACCCAAGCAGGTTGTGAATTTAAGTATCGTAAATTGGGCATTGTAGGCTAACGGCTTCATTTTCTTCCGCTTGCGATTTGTACGCATAGCCAGATTTCAGTTAACATGACCACCTTAGTTTTTTTAAGGTTAACTCCTGCATGTTAAAGCGTAAGTCTGGCATTCACTCACTCAAGCCCCTGCTTATTTCAGCCCAAGGTATTCATTGGTCCCATCAGAGGGTACTGGCGGTTACTAGCCAGATAGTGATGCTGATCATCACTATCATACTTCTCACCAACGTAGCCATAACCTTAGGTGAGCGCAGATTACAAGAAGAGTGGGCAACCCAGAGATACAGCGAACTACAAACTGTAGCGACCTTGATTGCAGATAAGATCTCTTTTCAGCAATTTAGAACCCAGATGTTTGCCAGAGGCGAGATATTGGCTCAATTTCTCGAGCGTCCAACGCGCAAGCAGCACCAAAAATTGATCAATAACTGGTCTAAGCTAATGGAGCACTCCCCAGAACTTATGGGAGTGGCATTGTTTGATGCCAAAGGTAGGTTTTCCCTAGCCACCAACCTTAACTTTGGCACCCAGTCCTTGCCTCCTAGTCTGCTTTCTACAAACCGTAGTATGGGCGGCAATGAAATCTATACATCTGCAGTTGAATTTAGCCCGATCAACGGCATGTTAGAACCCTATATCTATCAAGTGGCTTGGTTAGAAAATTCCGATCAGAGTGTTAAAGGTTACTTGGTCACCTATAACTCGATGCAAAAAATGCTCGAGGCTGTCAAACCTGCGTTTGCTAACAACCAGTCACCTATGCTGATGCTGGATACTCAGGGGCTACTCTACGCAGGCGCGAGGCAAGCCAACCCGCTACCCCGTATTCCTGAAACCATGGGCGGTAGCCTCAAGCAAAGCTATCCCGCTCTGTGGCGTAAAATGGCCATGAGCAACTTTGGTCAGTTCCATGGCGATGATGCCACCTTTGTTTATCTCAAAGTTGAATTAACGACTCAACATGAAGCCAAACGCGAGTACTACCTAGTCTCATACACCTTAAATGATAATATCGCCGCCAAATTCTCCCAATGGCACAACATCTTGATCGCCACTGCAGTGATTGTAAGTTTGCTGGCCATAGGGGTTATGGTGCTCAGTCATCTATTCAAATTAGAGCAGAGATCCCGCCATAAAAGCATAGAACTGGCCAACGGCTTGTTTAACAGTGATATGGGTTGCCTGATAAGTAATGACAATGGCCGTGTGATCAGTGCCAACGAAAAAGCAGCTCGCTCACTGATGTTATCACCGGATGAGTTAGCCGACAGAAGCTTACAACGTACCCTGCATTTAGAAGATGAAGCTTACGACGCGATCATGCAAACACTCGCCACCAAAGGGGATTGGAAAGGCAAGATATGCCTTGAAGCCATGGGAGGCACTTCCCTTGAGTGTCATATTCGTCAAGCTCCAGGCTCGTTAAGTGGTCAAGAATATTACCTAGTCACTTTTGACGATATTAGCGATCTTGTGTCCTGTCAGCAGGAAGCCTTTTTATATCAACTACTCTCTGACAGTGCCGTCGCCACAGCATTGACCGATGCCAATGGCCATCTACTCAAGGTCAATCCTAAATTCGATACCATGATGCAACTTGATGGTAAGCTCTCCCATAGCTTAGCCAGCTTGCTAGAGAATGATTTAGGTAATCAGTGGCAAAGGATCCTCCAACACATCAGTAGCCAAGGCCTCTGGCAAGGACAGATCCTGTGCGCTCAAGGCGTCCATAGCAGCGGCTGCCTGCAAGCAACCTTGAAGGGACAAGTCGATAGCCATGATGAGCTTAAATATATTGTGTGCACCCTTGAACAAGCTTCACCAAGATCTAAGATGGAAGAAGTTGGCGATATCATGCCTCACCGTAGCGCAATATTAATTAACCTGCTGGATCTTGATGATTACTTCAAATCCTTGCCACGCTCGAGTCGAGAGCACTCTAGCCTGATCCTGATGGATATCTCTCCCGAAGGAATGCTAAGTCATATGAGTGATATTGGTCAGTTAGAAAGCCGACAACAAGAAATCGAGATGCAACTGCTTAAAGAGTTACCCAGTGGCTATCAGATCACTCATTGGCAACTTGGCAAGGTTATCGTTATTTTACCCGATACCAACGCCGCTAATGCTCACGAATTTGCCAGCCAATCCCTTGAGCGCCTAAACAATAATGGCCTAGGCGAAGGTATCTCTATCGGTATCGCAGCCTATCAAGCAGAGCAGAATCTAGAACAATTCCTCAGTAATGCAGAAATAGCACTGCAAAGGGCTAAGCAGATTGGTGAGCAAAGTATTTGCCAAGCCTTTACTCGACAAAGCTAATAGATACGGGCCTAGGTAATAGCTTGGGCCCATTGACTCTTCACTCCTTAAACTCAGACACTCGATTACGGCCATTGCGCTTAGAGGCGTATAGGGCCTGATCCGCATTGGCAATAGAGATATCGGGCTTTTGATCCAGCAAATATACTGCAATGCCAAAGCTTGCAGTAAAGCTTATCTCCTGCTCTTCATATACAAGTTGAGCCTGCTCGGTATCATTTCGCATACGCTCTGCGACCGAATGTGCCACATGCAGATCGGCGCTCGGTAAGAAGATCAAAAACTCCTCTCCACCATAGCGCGCAGCTACATCATAACCACGAATTGAAGAGCCAATGATTTTGGCAAAAAGCTGAATAACCTTATCTCCGGCTTCATGGCCATAGGTATCATTGATTGACTTAAAATTATCGATATCTGCAATGATAACCGCGGCGCTACCATCACGACGCCGCAAGTAATTAACTTGGGAGGAGATTTGTTCGAACAAGGCTCTACGATTAAACATATCCGTTAACGCATCCTTGCTTGCTAACCTTTCTAACAGCAGGTTGCTATCCATCAAATAACTCGCCAACAAAAATACCGTAATACCGAAAATAATTGCCGGAATCGCTATCATTTGGAAAATCATATAATCACTGAAAAAATAGCTCTGAGGATCATTCACATCTTGAGAAGTTAACTCAAAAAAGGCTAACAACAGCCAAAATGCAAGAGCCAGCGCTAAGCCGTAATCGGCCTTATTCGGTGACGGCTTTCGCCCCAATACAGCCAGTAGATTCAGCACACCATTGAGTAGCATAAAAATAAAGCCAAAGGCCTCATCAATATCCTTATAGATATGTAGCACAAGGATAAGTATCAAATAAGCGATAAGCAAAGAGTAAGCTATACGCTCAAGTGTGGGTCTCTCGTAGCGAATCGTAATCCCTAAGGTAAGAGAGCTCACAAACAAGCCTAACACCAGATCTAATAGCAGTGGCTCTAGCTTAGAATCAAAGTTCGGAATTTGGCTGACTAAGTAAAACAACACCAGAGACGTAATATAGAAACCAAGATAAAAGGGCTTAGCCTTTCTTGTCCCCTCAGGCTCCTTAATCAATAAGGCAGCACCTAGGGCGAAAAGTGAAACAATAAATGAAGCGTAAACCAGTGCCGTTTGAGTGAGCATAGCATCCTAAATCCATTACAGATGAATAGTTAAAGGTTAGCTTATTCTTGGGGGCTGTTGATCTTTAAAGATTATTTTTACAGCGCAGTTAAACGAGTCGGAACTTGTGCTGGGTCGCTATTCTGTATAAATAGGCGATAACTCGGTAGAAGTGCTTGGTAAACGCAGCCCTTTAGGCGCGACTTAATGCTCTTTTCTCATTGCCCTAGGAGCATTCACTTAGTTTGCTCACTCCCACATCATCCACCGCAATAAGGCGTCATTGACTAAACACCAAAGCCTATCAACATAGCCTCACAAATACCTACATATCAAAAACTTAAAACCAACACCTGCGAAAAAACTTGCATAAATTCTCAATCGTCCCCCAAAAGAATGAAAATTTACATTCTTTATTTGTAAATAGTATTGATTCTCATTAACAACTTATTATCATCGGCAGCAAACTTGATAACTACTGCTAGTTGCAGTCATAGGCACTGTTAACTAGGGCTCACTCCTGCTTAAAGATGATGACGTATATGAAGAAGATGAAACCCAGCAAGCTGACTTTAGCACTGCTATGCGCACTCAATGTCAACCACTATGCATTCGCCAACGATAATACCGATACCCATGTCGATGACGACTCAGCTATAGAAAAGATTCAGGTTATCGGCAGATATGTAGAAGGTTACAACGCCCATTCCGTCAGTGGAGCTTCACGCTTAGACCTAGCCATCAGCGATATCCCTCAATCAGTCTCTGTAATAACTGATGCTCAACTTAGGGATTTTCAGCTTAACGATATCAACTCAGCACTTGATACCGCCACAGGGGTGAATGTGGAGCGTATCGAAACGGACAGAACCTATTACACGGCGAGGGGTTTTGATATCACCAACTTTCAAATTGACGGTATCGGCCTGCCGTTAACCTCAGGAAATAACCATGCCGATGAAGATACTGCCATCTATGATAGGGTCGAGATAATCCGTGGTGCAAACGGCCTAATGACAGGTGTAGGTAACCCTTCTGCGACAGTCAACTTTATTCGCAAAAGACCCAATGGTCATAATGATCTCACTTTAAATGCCACCTATGGTAGCCATTCAAATCTTCGTTTAGAGGCGGATGGCAATGTGCGAATCAATGACACCTTTAGTGCAAGAGCCGTTGCAGTTAATCAAACCAAGGACTCTTACCTAGATAGATATTCCACGGATAAAAATGTCTTTTACCTGTTCCTAGAAGCAGAGTTAAGTGACGCGACAAATTTATCAATCAGTCATAGCTATATTAATAATGATGCCAAAGGCAACAACTGGGGAGCCTTACCGCTTTACTATACAGATGGTACGCCAACAGATTACAATCGCTCCACCAATACATCGGCTAACTGGTCTAACTGGAAGGTAGTCAAAAATAATACGGTTGCAGAGTTGAGTCACTACTTCAATGATGACTGGCGCTTGCGAGCGACCTATTCACACAAAACCACTGACGAGGACACCGAACTTTTCTACGTTTACGGTACCCCCGATAAAACCACTGGCCTTGGTACGACCGGATACGGCAGCGAATACGATTTAGATGATAAGCATGATTTAGCTGACATCTATATTACCGGGGACTTTGAGCTCTTTGATAGAGAGCATCAACTGGTAGCCGGTATTAACTACTCTAAGATGAGCTATACAGACAGCTCTTTATACGACAACACCACAGGTAATGGCTATCCAGCCATGCCTGATTTAAAGCTGTGGGATGGCAATACGCCTAAACCTACCTTCAAAGATGGCCTACGTGGTAGCGATGTGACCCGTAAGCAAAAAGCTGCCTATGTCACAGGCCGCTTTAATATCATTGAGGACTTTCATATCATTGCTGGCGGTCGCTTCAATGAATGGGAAGCCAAAGGCGTCTCCTATGGCAAAGAGCAAGATGTAAAAGATGATCAATTCATTCCCTATTATGGCGCCGTTTATCGCTTTATTCCTGAGTTAGTCGCCTATGCAAGCTATACCGAAACCTTTGTCACTCAAAGAGAGCTAGATATTAACGACAATCTGCTGGGGCCTATCACTGGTGAAAGCCGCGAAGTGGGGCTTAAGGGTGAATTCTTCGATAAGAACCTTGTCGCCAGTGTCGCCTATTTCGATGTCAAACAAACTAACCTAGCGACGCCAGATCCGCGAACCGCTGAACTCGCTCCCACTGAGCGCCGCTATATCGGCTCCGAAGGAATAAGTAGTAAAGGCTTTGAGATTGATATCGCCGGAGAAGTCTACCAAGGACTCAATTTAAGCCTAGGTTATACCGACTTTGATATTGATGGCGATGATGTCGTTGCCGCTTACACTCCCAGCAAGCTTTTCAAGTTCGCCGCCGTCTATTCACCAGAGTCAATTGAAGGCCTTGCCTTTGGTATGAACATGCGCTGGCAGGATGATATTTCGCGCGTACAAGGAAAAGTTGCAGAGGGGTTTGCTAATGCGGGTGATACCATCACCACAGAGCAAAAAGCCTACGCAATTGTCGACCTCATGGCTAAATACGAGTTTAATGAGAATCTAACCCTGAGCGTTAACGCCAACAATGTCACCGATGAAAAATACCTGACTAGCCTCTATTGGGCTCAAGGTTACTATGGTGCGCCAGCAACCTATAGTGCCACGCTGACTTGGAAGCTATAAATCATAGCCGTGTGCGCTTATCCGTTAAGCGCACACGCTTTACTCAGGTTAAGGAAAAGCAATACTCAAGACCCTATTGCTAATGAAACCCTATGAGAAAACTGTTATTTAAGGCTCACTCTTACGCCGCCCTTGTCGCCATGCTGCCTCTGCTAATCATTTCGATTACTGGCAGCATTTTGGTTTTTAAAGTCGAAATCGATAGCTGGCTAAGACCTGAGCATATGCAAGTCAATGCTGCTGACTCGTCACAGCGTCAAAGCCTAGATCAAATGATGCAAAAGGTATTAAACCAGCATCCTAGCTATCAATTAGGTGGGTGGGAGATTTTCGATGATAAGCAAAGATCCGATGCGGGCTACCTCATCAAAAAAGGTACTGAGCAGTGGTTTAAGATTTATCTCAATCAATATAATGGTGAGCTACTCTCAAGCCCTCAGCCAATGGATCATTATCTAACAGATTGGCTACTAGAGCTGCATTACACCTTTTTATTGCACCTTGAGGGAGAGGCAGTTGGCTTTATCTGCGCCTTAATCATGCTATTTCTGGGCATTAGCGGCATCATCATCTATCGTCGCTTTTGGAAAAAGCTATTTACGCTTAGATTTAAGGCGGCACGAAGAATACTCTTTAGCGACATTCATAAGCTTATCGGTATTATCTCTTCACCGATATTAATTGTTATCGCCTTCACAGGAGCCTACTGGAATATCGCCGATATCATTCATCAAGTTGAAGAGCACAGTGGCCAGCATAAGCATCAAATTGAGCAAGCATTTTATAACCCTAAGCTCTCTTTTGAGTCCCTAAGGCAGCAAAGCCATGGGCAAATCACCAGCTTCCATGCGGGCTACCTCACCATTCCCCATGAGCCAGAACAAGCTATTACCTTTTATGGGGAAGTAAACAGCAGCAACCCATTAAACAGTGAATATGCCAGCACTGTGACTTTTGATAGTCAAACAGGTCATGTATTGCATATCAGCGATATTCGCCAAGCAAGCTTGTTAACTGTCTTTTTAGACAGTTTCAGAAAACTTCACTTTGGCTATTTCGGCGGTCTATTTACTCGTATTATTTGGTGTCTTCTTGGGCTTTCCCCTGTATTGCTAGCCTTTACTGGACTGTATCTATATTGGCAAAGGCTGGGACAGCGCCGCCAAGCCAAACGCTCTCGTCAAGCGTTACGCTCTAACATCACTCAAATTGATAAAGCTTAGTCATTCTACTTCACCAAAAAGCCTGTGAGCCATCGATTAAAATAGATGATCTCACAGGCCTATAAAGCACAACTTAGTGCAACGACAAACATTTACTTAGGGCTGTTTCCCCCTAATTTGCTGTCTTTGATTTTATCGCCACCGGCTTCTGTTTCTAGCTTGATCTTTGATTTACGCTCTTTCTCTTTAGCCACTTCAAGCTCGGCTAACGCTTCAATTATCTCTTCAGGCACCTTAGGTTCGGCAATAGGGTTAATCCCTTCTGGCAGCGCACTTTGACTAATATCGACAATGGCACTGCGGTTCATCGTTATCTTATAACGAGCATACTCAGCACCATTCTTGTCGTCTTCTAACACTAAAACAAGGTTCACTTGATAGCGCCGCTCAACCGACTCATTGCTTATCTTACCTTCATGCTCATGGTACAGCTTGGCTTTACCCCGCTCTAAGTAGCGAGCAAAAGGCACTAGGCTAAATACCACTTGTTCCTGAATGGTTGAGTATCCCGCAAGAAACTCACTATCAGTCACCCTAGTTGATACACCATAGTGAAGTATCTCGGCATCGACTTTGTTTTGGCGATTACGCCTTTTAAGAATTTCACGAACGGGCGCTGGCAACTCTTTCGTTTTTACAAAATCCAACCAAACTAGCTGCCGAGCTAAGGCCAGTTTTGACTTAGTATCCTTGAGTACTCTATGCCATCTTGGCTTACCCCGCCTCAAGAATCGCCATATGGTATTGCGAATATCGTCTTTAAAGATCTCTCTGAAGCCATAGATAACCGAAAGCACTAGCACCAGCATTATTGTCAGGCCATTAAACACACCCTGCGCCTTAATAATAAGACTCGAGACCACTATCATAATCAATGTGGTCGCAAGGCCTGTCGCCATTTTCTTAAGCCCTACACCTAGGCCTTTGACCTCTTCTTTTAATACCACACCTTGCTGAATTAAGCGTCTAAGCAACAGCATTTTATTGGCAATACGGTTAGGGTCTTCTTTAGTCTGCGAGGAGTTATAACGACACTTATCCCTATGGGCACTTTCATTACGGCACAGGCTCAGCACTTGCTCATGAATATCGCTATAATCACTGCTCCTTGGCGCATGTGCCAGCAGCTTTAACAGCCTCTGCTCACAGAGCCAAGAGAGATAATTGTCGGCATTTTCATAGTAGGAGTGACGCTTTTCATCACTGGGCTCATTACGTCTAAACTTCTTCAGCAGCCGTTCAACCTGCTCAGCAAGCTCGTGCAGCGCAGGGTAAAACTCATTTGGATCGCTTAGCTGAGCTAGCTCTCGACTATCGGATTCAACGGCGACAGCAAACTGATAAGCAAACAGGTTTTGATACAGCCTAAACTCATCTATGGTGCGTTTCTTTTGCGCCACGAATCGTGTCTGCACTAAGGGAAGATGTAGGCCTTTAGAGTAGTAAGAACGGCGCCCTTGCATGGCACTTTGATGATAAGTCTCTTCATCTAAAGTGCCTGGGCCTATGCCCATCTCTTTTGGCAATAGAAAATAGAGGTCAAGCTTACGATGTTGGCCGACACCCATAAGGTGATTTAACTTGATGGAAAGTGCTTCTTCCTGCTTGATACTAACTCGAGACACAACACCCCTTAAAAGAATGGTAATAACTTAAGGTGATTTAACCTTATTAGATGGCCTTAGTGCTCCTAAGCTTAAATTTGAGGGCAGCTTTAACCTAGTTAACCTATTATCACAGCCATTATCTGGATTTAGGTTAATGCACTAACCGGCAACCGCAAACCGTATTACTCGGCTGAAATAGCACTACAGCATAATCCTTAGCTTGATCTATATCCAATAACTCTAAACTTAAGTTATGCATTCCTTTAGCATTAAGGTTCAAACTACTCACATAGGACAGGTATTGCATATGTTGAGGCATCTCTCCTTTAGGAGACTCTTGCTTGGTTTTGACTGAAACCTTATAAATATTCGACTTTTTATCGGCGGAAGTAACCTTGCCTTGCATAGAAATATTGCCTGCGTTAGACCCGTCAAGATTAAAATATCGATAGTTTATCTGTGCCCTATCCCCTTTCGCTACAAGATCAACCAATAGATAATGTTGAGCCCCCGCGCCATTGTCATTAGCCTGATTTCGATTAACCAGTTCAGAGCTACAGTTGAGCATAAAACTCTCTTCTACAAAGGTCAGTTTATAAATAACCCCGATAGATGAAAGTAATAAAATTAGCACTATGATATTTACGGCCCAAGCCCATGGTTTAATCACAATAAACGTCCTTTAATGCCAAGCAGTATCATGACTCACAAATCCCTATATCTTGTAACCACTTAATAGTGACAAAACTCTTAAGGTTATGACTTCGACCATCACTAATCTTTAAGTTACGCACAATGGATTGCCCCATAGACTCCCCTCTTAGTGTCATATTAAACACTTGGTTATCATGGGATAAAGAGATATATACTTGTTGCCATTGCGACTTATCACACAGGCTTAAACTATCATAGACCTCTGAAGCCTGCTCCATTAACAAACGGTTATTGGTATTGGAAGCCGCATACAGATGAAAACCAATTTCTTGACCGCTCGCTAATTTGATTTTCTCATCATGAAAAGCTTGAGTCGGCACACTCATTGGCGTTTTTAAGGAAAAGTAATATCCCACAGCTAAAATAAATACAAACAGAGTGGCAACTGCAAAAATCACGGTTGGCGAGTTCTTTTGCTGGCTCTTCTTAGCCGCAGGCTCGCTAACAACACTTGAGGCTAGAGCTCCACGGCTGCTTGTGTCAGCATGCTGATAATCTTCGCAAAGCAGTAGATAGCCTTTGCCTTTAACCGTTTCTATCAAATATTCATGCTGCGGCCCTAAGAAAGATCTCACCATAAAAATCGCGCGAGCCACCGACGAGTCACTTAGTGGCGCATGATCACCACCACCCGTTTTTAATGATTTCTTTGGAACTAAACTTCCTTTGTTTTCAACTAATAAGGTAAGCACTTGTAACTCTGCCCTAGGCAGATGCCAAACCTTTTCCGTGGTTTTATTGGTTAACTCTCCGCGAGTCAAATCAAACCAGCAATCACCGATTTGCATACTAGCTAGCACTCCCATGCATCTTGTTAACGTCATTTTATGCAGAATATCTAATTATTACCGTGATCCTGCTCTGCTGTTTTTATTGAAGATAACGTTCCGAAAAATACCTAAAAAGGTGTAGCACTTGTCTCATTACTAGATATAGATCACATTATTACATAAGATAAATCTTGTGAACATTTTGAATGAATAGATTCAAATTAACATGAATTTAACAAATAATGATTCATAGCTCACATCGCAATCTCAAATAATAATTACCAACGCGATCGTTAATCGCTCACGCCAATTCAGCCGCAAATCATTAAGCGAAATTTTAACTCACAACGAATCCCTATCTTCATCCGAGCCATGTCACAGTCTTCGAAATTCTCATGGTTACACTGAAACCATACTATTAGCGCCGACATTCAAATGCAGGGAAATCAAGCGACTAATAGCGGAACGCTCAATACTAAGAAACAAAGATAAATAAAGCTAAGGCATGACACTCTGCCACTAGCGAATAAAGATGAGGACGGACACTATGACCACTAACAAGTCGACAATAAACAGACGCCAAGCTCTCGGGCAGATAATAGGTATCACCAGTGTGGCAGCAAGCGCTGCGATCGCACCAGGGGCATTAGCCGCAACGCCAGCCGAAGGTGCAGCTGACGATTTCATCTTAGGTAAAGGTGAAAAGCTAATGTATGCAAAACTAGACCCTATGGCAGTAGCTAAGCTTGCCTATGAATCTAAGTCTGGTGGTTGTATGTACCAGGTGTTCCACGCAATGATCACTAAGCTTGCCGAATCTGACAGTGTGGATGCAGCTAAATTTAAGACTATTCCAACTACGCTTGCTATCTACGGCGGTGGCGGTATCGCTGGCCAAGGTACCATATGTGGTAACCTCAATGGCGTAGGTATGCTAGTCAATATTCTAGACGGTATTAATGGCAAGAATGGTTCAGTTATCGCTGCTATGTTCCGCTTCTATGAAACCACTGAACTACCTTATATGGACAATGCTTTCGTTGAAGGTATTGGTTCAACTCAAGAAATCACTGCTGCTAAAGTTGTTAGTGCTTCAACAGCTAACAGCCCATTATGTCACGCTTCATTGACCAAGTGGTCTGCCGCTTCTGGTAAGACAGTTGCAGAGAAAGGCGAGCGTTGCCCACGTCTATCGGCTGCGATTGCTATGAAGCTAACTGAAATGCTAAACGATGCCTTTGATAATAAAGAAATTACAGGCACCACACACGACGAGAATGGTACTTGTACAACTTGTCACGGTAAGAAAGACACCCTAATGGGCGCACCAAGTGCGATGACAGGCATGGAATGTCAAACTTGTCACACAGGCCATTTTAACTAAGGAGCGCATTATGAAGTACAAACTTCTCAGCATCCTAATCGCAGGAACTATGCTTACAGCCTGTGGTGGCAGTGACAATGATACAACTGAGCCAACACCACCACCGCCACCAGCCGCAGTGACTGTTGATGCAAATGATGCAAAAGCAATTAATCTGACAGTGACAGGTTTTGATACTGTAACAGGTGCACTTTCTTTTGACTTAAAAGATGCAGATGGTGTCGCAATCACCAATGCACAAGATTATGACATTGCTTTCTTGGGCTTCCAAAACCCGAAAGCAATCACGAGCAAGCCAAAAGCATGGAAGCGATGGCACGTTGCACAGCTTTATCGTTGCGATACTGCTAGTGAAGCACCATGCCAGGGAACTTTGACGGAAACAACAACTAAGGGAAGCTACTTATTTGATGCTACAGACTTTGATCTTAGCAGTGGTGACCCAGCTAAGTTTGTAACTGAGTATAAAGTTGGTATTGAAATCAAAGGCAAACTTGCAAGTAATCCGGTCGAATTAATCTCGTCCCCAGCAATATAGTTCGTTTGTATTAGTAGGAAGAGCCTGTCACCTTCCTACTAGCTTCAACCGACTCTTTAAGGGTTCAGCCTCATCACTGAACCCTTTTTTTATTTAGCATTCTACCTAGGGGCTGTTGTTCTTTGCTGATTAATCTCAACTCGGGGCATTGAATGCTGTAACCAATTGATATTTAGCCATCCTCATATATTCAATTCTCAAAATTGCTATTTTTCATGCTAATCAAGGCTTTTTACGCGTGAATAGCAGACCCATTGCAAGTACAGCTAAGCCAGAGAAACACAATAATAGCGGTATTGAGCCGTGCTGCTGAACCAGAACTGAGATTGACTCATTTTTGCCCTAAGTCAATGGCATTTCATCGCGGTGAAAGAGATGAAGCTTAGCAAGCTATGTGAATCTTGTAAGGCAATGAGAAAATGCTATTGAGTCACGCCCGAAGGGCAGCATTTACAGCGCACTTCTACAGCGTTATCGCTTATTGATGCAGAAATTAGTTGTAAAACCACGACAGAGCAAAAGCTCTGACTTGTGTTAGCAAGCGGTAAACAGGCTCATAGTAGCTTGGCGAAATGTTAAAGCGAGCTTGCGACAAGAAAAAAGCGCGTACCATCAATCAGCACTCCCCCAATTTAGCAGTCTCACGCCGACATCTTACATTGCCAAATGTTATTGCTCGGCCTTAGCTGCACTATCACTTCACTGGCATCAGGGTTAGCCTCTAGTAGCTGAAGGTCGATAGGTAATAGCTCTCGATGACGATTAACGATTTTCTCATTCGCTATCAATTGACGGATCTCTTGGGGCAACTGACTGTCATCTAGGCTAGCTGTAATATCACCTCGGCTTAACATGAGTTTATAGGTCATACTCGCGACCTCTAATCCTAGTAATCGCCCCTCAAACTCAATACTGCCTAGCACCTTACTGTCTTCAAGATAACTGAAAGTCAGCAAAACCTGCTTATCGTGTTTGGTTAAATCAAAGGTAAGCTGCTTGATGCTGGTATGATCTTTATCAGCATGGTTAATCGTTTTTGCTGCAGAGGATTGAAAATAAAGTTCTGATTTACAGGAAAGTTCAGGTATCCCTCTTGAGGCTGCAAAGTGGTTCAGACCTAAACATACCCAAGTCAACACGACTATGGTCAATGCGATAGGCCAAAGGGTAAAGCGCCCCTTTAGCTTAAATATATTTCTCTTCATAGCTAACTATTCGTTACAGATCCCAACTTGAGTTAACCAAGGCTTATCAACAAAGTTGGCTTTCCCTGGCTCTACAATCAGCTTAATGCTCTTGGTTTGCTCTTCTAAGCCTTTACCACGCTTAGAGAGTAAATTCACCATTTTGCCGTCTTGTGATATTGACAAATAAATTGATGACCAAGCCAACTGGTTACAAGTTTGCAATGCTGTCTTGATATGGTTAACGCTCGAACGCAATACCAACCTACGTTTAGGATCATCATACCAATGAAGCGTTATGACCTTACCTTGTGTAGTGATAAAGGTTTCTTGATGATGGGGCTCAAAGAAGTCTGCATGGCCTACTCGCGTATACATAAAGGCAATAATGCCAAGAGTAAGCCCAGCTAATAATAAGTATCGCCAAAGAGGGATCATGCGTTTAGGTTGCCGCCAAAGGCTCATGCTAGGACCTGTGGCTCTATCATGTAAGATATAACCTTGATCGGCGACTTTCTCTAATAAAAGCGCATCCTTCTGCCCCAAGAAGCGACGTATCTTTTGGATAATGTCATACAACTTGGCGTCCAATACGCCACTGGCGTGAAGTACTTGAACTAAGGTTTGGTTTGAAACGACCTGCCCTCTATGGACTACTAGTTGAGTTAAAACTGCGCTCTCATGTTCTGGCATTTGCCAACTCAAACTTGAGTCTTGATTGAGTAACTGATGCTTCTCTGCATCAAACCAACAGCATCCAATTTGCATTGACTTACTCGCACTATTTATGAAAGGCATTTTAGTATAGCCGCTCTAGTCAAAACAGGATGTGATCCCCTATACAATCTTAAAAGCACTCATGAAATATATTGATAATTCCCTTTTAAATCATAAACAAATAAATATCATCTCTATCCTGTTCAGCAGCATACAAAAAGCCAACTCGCTACCGAGTTGGCTTTTATTTATAGTGTAAGATCGCGATTTACAGGATTATCCGCCACTCTTCACAGTAACAAATTCAGGATAAGCATCGATACCGCAGTCGGACACATCCATTCCCTTATACTCTTCCTCTTCCGATACACGAATACCCATAGTGAATTTAAGCAGCATCCAAACAATGAATGAGGTAACAAAAACCCAAGTAAAGATAACGCCCGCTCCAAATAATTGCCCAACTAAAGTCGCCTCTGAATTAGATAGGGGAACTAATAAAAGACCAAATAATCCGGCAACACCATGAACAGAGATTGCACCAACAGGATCATCGATTCTAATCTTATCTAAGGCAACAATTGAGAACACCACAAGGCCACCAGCAGACAAACCTATCACCCCAGCCATCATCAATGACGGCGATAATGGGTCAGCGGTAATTGCCACTAGGCCAGCTAAGGCGCCATTGAGAATCATAGTTAAGTCGGCTTTCCCCCAAGTGAGTCGACAAACAATTAATGAAGCTATCGCACCAAATGCCGCAGCAGAGTTAGTATTAACGAAGATTTTGGCCACTGAGCTCGCGTTTTCAGCATCTGATACGAGTAACTGTGAACCACCGTTAAAGCCAAACCATCCCATCCACAATATGAACATACCTAAGGTCGCTAATGGTAAGTTTGAACCTGGAATTGGGTTAACTTGCCCATTCGGGCCATATTTGCCTTTGCGAGGCCCAAGCAATAATACACCGGCAATCGCAGCTGCTGCACCTGCCATATGTACTATGCCGCTACCCGCAAAATCAACAAAACCAGCCTCACTAACAAAGCCTCCACCCCAGGTCCAATAACCCTCAACCGGGTAAATAAACCCTGTCATCACAACGCTAAATAGCAAGAAGGCCCATAGTTTCATACGCTCAGCCACAGCACCTGAAACAATCGACATCGCCGTGGCCACAAACACCACCTGGAAAAAGAAGTCAGATTCTAATGCATGGTCAGCACCATCGGCTTGACTGCCAATCAAGCCACCAAATGAAGGCAGCCAACTGGCTTCAGGGTTATCGACATACATAATGTTATAACCCAATATCAAATACATGATGCAGGCAATCGAGTATAAACAAACATTTTTAGTTAAAATCTCTGTGGTATTCTTTGAGCGAACCAATCCCGCTTCTAGCATGGCAAACCCGGCAGCCATCCACATCACTAATGCACCAGAAATTAAAAAGTAAAAGGTATCTAAAGCAAACCTTAATTCGGTGACTGTTGCGCCTAGTTTCATTAACTCTTCCATCATCACTCCCCTATTCTAATTACAATGCTTCGCTATCTAGTTCACCGGTACGAATTCGTATGGTATGAGTCAAATCCGTCACAAATATCTTTCCATCACCTATTTTTCCGGTATGAGCGGCATTCACTATGGTTTCCACTAAGTGATCCACCTTCTCGGCTTGGGTTGCGATTTCAAGTTTCACTTTAGGTAAAAAGTCCACCTGGTACTCGGCACCACGATATAACTCTGTATGTCCTTTTTGACGACCAAAGCCTTTCACTTCAGTCACCGTAATCCCCTCTACACCTAAATTGGCGATAGCTTCGCGTACATCATCCAACTTAAATGGCTTAATAATTGCGCTCACTAATTTCATCCCGACCCCCGCACTCTGACTATTTCGTTGTTAACCAGATAGGCACTGATATCCAATGCCAAGTTATGCAAAGGGTTTCAATCATCAGGCCAAGTTTTACAACCTTTAAGTTTCAATGAGTTACATAAAAATCTTCACAAAGTGAATAATTAGGACGCACCAGATAAGAGCATGCGAATTGACTAATGCACACAATTGAAGCAATTTGAGAACACAATTTTCATCAGAATAGTTGTTAAAGCAGTTGGATATTGGGCTCAACTAAGGTTAACTGTTTCGACTTTGCTGAATTTAAAATAATAAAAAGTGGAGAACATGATGCTCAAACCTGAAGATTGCGTACTCGTTTTTATTGATGTTCAGGGCAAGCTTGCCCAAATCATGCACCAAACCGATTCCCTACATAAAAAGCTCACAGGCTTAATACTCGGCTGTCAGCAATTTGAAATCCCCACCCTATGGGTAGAACAGCTTCCAGATAAACTTGGTGAAACGGCGGAACCAATGCGCTCCTTGCTAAGCCAACAAGGTCGCCCTATCGCTAAGCAGCACTTTAGTGCTTTGGCATGTGATGAGTTTAAGAAACAGTTAGAGAAAATGGGGCGCAAACAGATAATCATAGCGGGAATAGAAACTCATATCTGTGTATACCAAACTTGCAGTGAGCTCTTAGAAAATGATTACCAAGTTCACCTAATGACAGATTGTGTCTCTTCTCGCACAGCCGAGAACAAGGCCCTAGGCATAAAAATGATGGCCGCTAAGGGCGCGCTACTAACCAACTTAGAATCCTTACTATTTGAACTTCAGCATGAAGCCGTTGGAGAGAGATTTAAAACCTTACTAAAGATAATTAAATAGTCATAGACAATCTAGGGAAATCGAGGCGAAGCTCTTCGCCTCCCCAATGATATTCACCCAAGCTTATCAACATCTGCATTTAACAATAGCTTCATCGTACTTATCTACTGCCTTCAAACGCTTAACTATCAAATGCCATCTGCCTTATAGGGGCAACGCCTACTTAAAGCCATAATAAAAAAGCCCCCGACTAAGTCGAGGGCTTTAAAATTCGCTACTTAACAGCTATGAATTACTTAAGTGCGTGATTCTTCTTGTACTCAGCATCCCACTCAGGAACTAGAGTCTTCTTGAAGCGCTCTTTATCGGCATTCATCTTCTTCATATCCATACCAAGAGCTGCTTGTGCTTTAGCTTTAGTAGAGATATCAGGGATAGCTACTGGGTCAGTGATACCTTTCTTAGCAAGTAGTTGAGCTAGTTTAACGCGAGCGTTAGCTGCTTTATCTACAGAAGTACCAAGGATACGTAGTGCTTCGTCAACTGCGTGAGCTGCAACACCGTGAGATGCTGTAGCGAAGTCCCAACGCCATTGAGCGTGACGGATATCAGTTAAGATAGGCTTCATTTCAGCTTCTGTTGCACCAGCTTTCCAAGCTGCACCAGCTTCGAAGTGAGCTTTAACTAGCTGATCTTCAGCACTTAGCTTAAGTTCTTTAACTTTAGCCATCTTAGACTTCATTTCGTTTTCGAAGTAATGCTTGTCTTGTTCGTGACATGTGCCACAAGTTTCGTCGAAGCGATCTAGCGGGTTACCCACTTTATGGTCAGTATACTTACGACCTTTCTCGTTCTTCACTTTAGGCATATGACAGTCAGTACAACTTACGTTGTTCTTACCGTGAGTACCTAGCAACCAAGTTTCATAACCAGGGTGCTGTGCTTTTAGCATTGGAGTCTTAGAAACTTTGTGAGTCCAATCTTTAAAGTCTAGAGCATCATAGTAAGCTTCCATAGCTTCAACAGTGAAGCCACCGTCCCATGGGAACTTAACGAAGCCTTTCTTATCTTTAGTCTTCTCGAAGTAGTACTCAACGTGACACTGAGCACAAACCATAGATTGCTTATCTTTACGCGATGCTTTATCAAATGGCGTACCTAAAGCTTCCATACCACGTGCCGCGAACGGACGAGACATACGTAGCTTAGCTTTGCCTTTTTCGTGACAGTCACCACAACCTAGAGCGTTAACTACTTCTGGACCACCTTTAGCCCACTTACCAGTGAAGTAACCTTTTTCACCTTCTTCTTCAATCAAGCGAGGTACGTCAGGGCTCTTACAGCTCCAACATGCCATAGGCATAGGACCATTATCAGGACCTGTAGGTGCACCTGTACGTAAAGTATTACGTAGGTCAGTTACTGTGTACATATGACCACGTGGTGCATTGTAGTCTTTAGCGAAGCCATAACCTGCCCATAGGATTACTAGGTTAGGATCAACTTCAAGCATATCAACAATTTCTTTGCTTTCAGCTGTTTCATGCCAGCTAGCATATTGATTCTTGAACTTGTTCTTATAAACTTCGTTACGTGCTTCAGTTTTATCACTTGCTACAGCACTTCCAGCCAAGAAACTGGCGGCGACCAATGCACTTAGTGCAAAGGATTTACCTGTCATCTTCTTCACCATCTCATCTCCGTGTTACATTATATTTAGTTTGATTAACCACGACATCTCCAAGGCCAAAGTTAGACCCTTACTAGTTGCAAGGGTATACCCCTAAGGGGGTATCCAAGGTAAAACTTGAACTAGATCATGTTGTAGACATGCTATTGTTCACATTTTTATTGTTTTACTAATGTAATCAAGCAAAAACTTAAGTACAAAGTCATTAATCTATAGCACAGATTTCACCACTTTGAAGGGAAATATTGCATGAAAAGAGGCAGCCTCACCTCAAAAATTTTAGGGCTCATGTTAGTTCTTATTTTACTCTCCAGTGGCCTAGCAACATTTGCCATTATTAACCTTTCTTATAGTCTAGGTGATGCAAGAGCAATCAATGCTTCAGGCTCCCTTCGAATGCAAAGTTATCGCCTGATGTTTTATGCAAACTCTGGTAGTAGCGAAGCGGAAAATAAAATATTAGAGTTTGAAAATACACTTTATTCTGATGCACTTAAACGTTCTCTAGATTGGTACAGTCCAAAGGAGCTTGCCGACCAATATTTGTTGGTGATTGAAAAGTGGAAGTTGATGAAGCGCTATATTGAAGAGGAAAACTCTCGACTCTATGCCGCATCTTTAAAGGATTTTGTCGACACCATCAACTTACTGGTTTTAGAAATGGAGCACCACGCTGCATTTAAGCTCAGATTGCTGGCAACCAGCCAAATTATTGGCCTAGGATTAATGCTACTCATTGCCTTCATCGCGGTTCGTTTTACTAAGCGAAAAGTGGTGCAACCGCTACAGCAATTAATGGAGTCTGCCAACACGATTTCTAAGGGTAATTTCGAGGTAGAGATGCCTCAAACTGAGTATATCGAGCTAACCGCTTTAACCAATGCGCTAGAGAGCACAGCAAAAGAACTCTCTATGCTCTACCAAGATCTCGAGTCTCAAGTTGAAGAAAAAACCATCGCCCTTACCCGCACCAATAATGAGCTCACATTTCTCTATGAAAGCTTAGTCATGCTCCATGCCAATAAACTGGACTTTAAAGCGCTTAAACAGGCATTGAACAAACTCAAAGAGTATGAAGACCTCTCTTATGTGAGGCTCATTATTCAGCAAGAGGATGAGCAGCAAGAGATTATTGAAGGTGACGGTGGTTGGCCGGTTGATTCACACAACGCCACTCGCTTTGCATTAAAATTTGAAGACAAAGAGCAGGGCTATCTTGAAGTGGTTTCCGATAAAGCGGTGAATAAAGCATTATTTGCCAATTTTGCTCTTATGCTGGCCCGCTCTCTGATCATTCACAATGCCGCAGAACAGCGCCAGCAGCTAGCACTAATGGAAGAGCGTGGGGTCATTGCAAGGGAGCTTCATGACTCGCTTGGCCAATTGCTTTCCTTCTTGAAGATTCAAATCAGCTTGCTACGCAAAGGCCTGCATGAATCTTGCCGTAGTCCCCAAGTAGAGGGACAGCTCGATGAGATTAACGAAGGTGTCAGCACAGCCTATGTGCAGCTTAGAGAGCTACTATCCACCTTTAGGCTTACCATCAAGGAGCCGAACCTTAAAAATGCCCTCGAAGCCATGCTAGAGCAGCTGAGAGCACAAACGACTACGAATATCAGCCTCGACTACCAACTAGGTACTCACCTTTTGGGTGCTCATCAGCATATTCACATTTTGCAACTAACTCGCGAAGCCACCTTAAATGCTATCAAACATGCTAAAGCCAGCCAGATACAGATAAGGTGTAGCAACAATCAAGATGCTATGGTTGAGATAGCTATTTGTGATGATGGCGTGGGTGTTGATCATCTAAAAGAGCGGGATCAACATTTTGGAATTGGCATTATGCATGAACGTGCGAGTCGCCTATCGGGA
Source organism: uncultured Shewanella sp. (assembly GCA_947503555.1). Classification (GTDB taxonomy): domain Bacteria; phylum Pseudomonadota; class Gammaproteobacteria; order Enterobacterales; family Shewanellaceae; genus Shewanella. Next base: position 354,787 of record CANNEE010000002.1, on the reverse strand, counting down.
GTCGTAGACTTTAAGAGTAACGACAAAGGTGGCACCAGTGTCACCTTAGTTTTCCCTCCCGAGCAAGAACCTATGGACTAATGCTAATATTCCCTTTAGTCTCTGTAGCTAAATATGAGAATATCAGCATATTGACTGAAGTATATCCAATCCCAGTGAGAGGTAATATTCAACATGGGCAAACCCTATTCAGTACTCGTTGTCGACGATCATCCATTACTTCGACGCGGCATTTGTCAACTCGTCACCTCTGACTCTGACTTTACCCTTTTTGGTGAAGTGGGTAGTGGCCTCGATGCCCTTTCTGCTGTAGCCAGTGAAGAGCCTGACATTATTTTGCTCGATCTCAACATGAAGGGAATGACAGGGCTAGATACCCTTAATGGTTTGCGACAAGAGGGGGTCACCTCTCGTATCGTTATTCTAACGGTTTCCGACGCTAAACAAGATGTTATCAAACTACTACGTGCGGGCGCTGATGGCTACCTGCTCAAAGATACAGAGCCAGATATCCTATTAGATAAGCTAAAGGATGCCATGTCAGGCCATAGAGTGATCAGTGGTGAAATTGAAGAGTACCTTTATGAGCTGAAAAATAGCGCCGATGAAGAAGAGTGGATCGATAGCTTAACACCTAGAGAACTGCAGATTTTAGAGCACCTTGCAGAAGGCCAAAGTAATCGTATTATCTCAGAACAACTTCACATCAGTGAAGGCACAGTAAAGGTTCACGTTAAAAACCTGCTGCGCAAGGCCAATGCCAAGTCTCGTACCGAAATGGCTGTAAGGTACCTTAACCGCTAAATCAAAAAAACCAGCAAAGCTAATGGCTTTGCTGGTTTTCTTATTGAGTATTACTCTTTAACTTTATCTATAAAACGCCCTCTATTGAGTTTGTTCTACAAATTTACGCCAACTGATCAACACAGCCTCAAAGTCTTCTAAGCCACAAAAGCATTCTGACTCTTCATCATATAAAGAAACGGACTCATCTAAATAGTGTTCTTGATCTGACTCTAAGACATTAGCAAAGACTCGCACCTGCTCTTGGTCTAGCTCAATAGAAAGCTCTCCACCAACAAACCGCCAGACTTCAAGCTTAGCCGCTCTAACTTGCTCTATTCCTCGATTAACTGCCTGATAAACACTTTTATCATCCCCAAGCTCTTCGCTAAACCATCGTCCTAGAACCTGATGCTCCATATTGAAGTTCGCAAAAATAGTGCCGGTTAGTGTGTTTCTTCTAAAGTCATATTCCACGGTTATAGCCTACTACTCAATATCTAAATTCATTCTAATCTATGGCGAATTATATTGGCTATTCCATTATGCTCTATCTTAATACTCTTCCTCATACTATCGTTCAACAACGATAATACGACGTCAAAAAAATTCGACCATGGCAAAAGCGCAATAAAAAAGGCGCTTTAGCGCCTTTTTTATTAAGAGTATATTAGCTCTTTGGAGCTTCTTTAGCCTTTGCTTCTGCGGCTCCAGCCTTATCAATTGAAACAAGTTCAACTTCAAATACTAAGGTAGAGTTAGCAGGGATAGTACCTGTATCGCGATCGCCATAAGCAAGCTCAGCTGGGATCACAAACTTATACTTAGCGCCAACAGGCATTAACTGAACACCTTCAGTCCAACCTGCAATCACGCGATTCAACGGGAACTTAGCCGTCTCACCACGCTTGTATGAGCTATCAAATTCAGTACCGTCAATTAAAGTACCTTTATAATGTACTTCAACTGTATCTTCTGCGGCAGGTTTCTCACCTTCGCCAGCAACCAATACTTCATACTGCAGACCGCTATCGGTAGTGGTTACACCTTCTTTAGCTTTGTTAGCTTCTAGATAGGCTTTACCTTCTTCAACTGTCTTAGCTGCTAATGCCTTAGCATGCTCAGCGCGTTTCTCATTAAGCTTCTTATCTAGACCTTGAAGAACCGTTTGCATCTCTTCTTCAGTCAGCTTCATTTCATCATTTAAACCATTGCTAAAGCCAGTGATGATTAGACTTCTATCAGCCTTCATACCTAGCTCTTCCTGCTCTTTAATGTGGCCTGCCATATAACGGCCAATAGAAGCGCCTACACTATAAGCTTCTTTTTGCGCTTCAGTTGTTAATTCTACTGCTGGCTTAGTCTCTTCAACTTTTTGTTTTTCATTACAAGCTGACAAGCCCACTACGGCTAGCGCAACCAAAGATAATTTATAAATAGATTTCATTAATGCTTCCTCAGCGTCCCTAAGTGGTTACAATGATAATTAGCGCACCACTTTATACTGTTTATGTTGTTATTCCAAATCAAAGTGTCGCAGTCATGCAAGCGTGTTAAAACAGACAGTAAAACAGGGAGCAAGTTCATGAAAAATATTTTATTGCTACTTATTTGTTCAATTTGTCTGCAAGGGTGCCAACCAAAAGATGAAAATGTGATCCAACTCGTGCAAGAGCCCAGTTATAGTGCATCCTTATCTTCCAATGCTAAATATGCGGTTATTAGCACGGCCAACAGTGGTGTCCAACTCTGGGCACTCGATACTCAACAACTAAAATACACTTGGCATAATGAAACCAACCAAAACAATGTCATTGATACCCATATCTCTCCAAACAATCGATATGCTGCAACGTTAAGCAAGGATTCAGTTGCCCTATGGAAAATGAATGACGGAAAATCACTTGGATGGTGGTCGCTACCATCGAGTGGTCAAAGCGTGGCAGTAGCAAACAATGGCGCACTGCTAATTGGGCTCAACAATGGCTCTGTCATGTCATTGGACAGTGTTAAAGGCAGTCTCATTCAGTTTCTTGGCCACAATGAAAGAATCAATAGTGTGGCACTATCGGCCGACGGGCGCTTTGCTCTTAGCGGCAGTAATGATCAACAAGCGATTCTTTGGCATGCAACAACGGGACAACCGATACATAAGTGGCAGTTTAACTCTCGTGTTATCAAGGTTGCCTTAAGCCAAAATGGCGCTTTAAGCTTTGCAGGAGATAGTACCAATGATGCCAGAATTTGGAACAACCAAAGTGGTCAAGAGCTAAGTAGGCTCAACATAAAAAGACGGAAAATGAACTTTTCAGCGGCGCGATTTATCAATAATGACAGTCAACTGCTCACAGGCACTCCAGCAAGAGAAGTACTAGTTTGGCAAAATGATAGCGGAAAAAAAATCGCCACTTGGAAAGTGAAACGGACAAAAAAAGCCAAAACCAAGGGAGCCGTTGTATACTCGGTCTCTCACAATAACATACAAAGTGTTACAAGCATCAGTAGTAACGGCTTGGTAGAATCTTGGCCGCTGCTGTCGCACTAGAGGTATCAATGGCAGATTTAGAACAAAGAGTTGAAGAGCTTGAAACCAAATTAGCTTTTCAGGATATGACAATCGAAGAGCTGAATCAGCAGGTCGTCAAGCTCAATGACTTAGTAACAGATCAACAAGAGGTGATCACTCATCTTATCGGTAAGCTTAAAGCAATTGAGCCAAGTAATATGGCAACTCAGGCCGAAGAAACACCGCCGCCACATTACTAGATATACTCAAATTTAAATGCAAATGGTTCATTTTATTGTGCCATTTGTACTAAAACCAAGTGTTATTACCAAGGAACAGCAAGTCTAGCGACCAACGAGGCAAGCAAATATGTCTACCATAGCGCAAATCGGCGATCCTATTCTCAAGCAGGTAGCCGCACCTGTTACTGAGTTTAATCAAGCATTAACTCTGCTCGTTGAGCAAATGCTGCAAACAATTGAGTATGAAAAGGGAGTCGGTATTGCCGCGCCTCAGCTATCTGTATCGTTAGCCGTTTTTATTCTTGCCTCTCATCCCAATGAGCGCTACCCCAAGGCTCCGCAGATGGAGCCTTTAACCATTATCAACCCTAAAATTGAGGCTGTGAGCCCAGAGCTCGTTCCCAGTAATGAAGGCTGCCTATCCATTCCTAGACGTAAACTTAAAGTGATGCGCCACACATGGGTTGAAGCCAGCTTTCAAGATGTAAGCGGCCAATGGCATAAACAGAGATTTGAAGGCTTTGTCGCCAACATTTTTCAACATGAATATGATCACTTGCAAGGCATTACACTTATGGAGCGGATAAAACTCTCTCCGCTACAGGTGGGATAATGATTTCAACAAGCTCAGCATTAGCTGGAATATCTAAGACTCTTTTTTCTGTTATCCTGCTCTGTATAGGGCTAACAGGTTGCGCCTATAACAGCGTCTTTATTAACTACCCCTCACAAATCGCGCCGGTTAAACAAGATCTTGCCAGCAATAACCCGACCCGAGAGCTTAGTGAGCTTAGAGCACAAATCAGCAGTAATGATGGCCTATTATATGCCCAAGAAGCTGGCAGGGTGGCACAGATTTCAGGAGACTTTTCCCTTAGCCAACAACTATTTAATCAAGCTATAGCTGACTATCGATATTTCGATGACAAAGCCACTATCAGTGCATCGGAAATCGGTGGTACCGCCTCAAGCATACTGTTAAATGACAATGCAATTCCCTATCGAGGCCCAGGTTTTGAGCGCATCATGCTGCACCAATATCAAGCCTTTAATTACCTATTTCAAGGCGATTTTCAAGGTGCCCTCGTCGAAGTCAGACGTGCAAATGAGCTACAAGGGCTTGAACAGGAAAAATATGAGAAATCCCAAGCAACTGTACGTGCTATGGCTAATGGCACCATAGATAATGAAGTAAAACGATTAGAAGATAGTTCAGGCACTGTCACTAGCTCATTTCTTAATGCCTATAGTTATTATGTCACGGGCATGTTGCACGAAATCCTCGGTGAGCCTAACGACGCCTTTATCGATTATCGTAAAGCGGCGCAAATTAATCCTGACAACCCCTTTCTCCAACAAGATTTAGTGCGCCTCGCTAAGCAGTTAGGCATGGAGCAATACCAGGCATTTGAAAGAAAATGGGGTAAAGCAAGACTTCAACAACCTGGGCAAGGACAGGTCATTTTCTTAGTAGAAAAAGGTTTTGTGCCAGAAAAGCAAAGCCTTACCGTACCTTTTACTATTGACGGCAATATACAAACCGCGTCACTGGCAACCTACTGGCCTACTCCTTCCATGATAGAGCCAGCCAATATCTACGGCCTTGGTAGGCAACTCACTGCGGCGCCTATCACAGAGATGGATGCCCTAGCGATTAATGCACTTAAAGAGGCACTTCCCGGCGCTCTAGTTCGTCAAGCGGCTAGGATCTACGCCAAAGCAGAGATGGCAAGCAGTATAGGAAGCAAGAGTAAGAAAAGAAATAATCAAACCGATGTTGGCTTAATTGCGATGCAAATTTTCAATGTTGTTTCTGAGCAAGCGGACAGGCGCAGCTGGTTAACCCTACCGAGACAAGCGCAAATCGCCCGTAAATACATGGCTGCTGGCAATTATCAAATCAACTTAGATCAAAGCCCTGCTACTGAAATTTCAGTAGAAGCAGGAAGAACCACTTTAGTCTGGGCAATAGAGACTGGAGCTTATATTCGCTTTTATTCCATCTTAATTTAAACAAATTAGGACTTGCTATATTGGCGAATAAACTCTAAATATAAACTTAATCAACCACATAATGGAACTGACTATGAAACACTTTAAACTTCTTTTTGTATTGGCGGTGGCCATTGGACTTGCGGGTTGTCAAAGCAAAGTCGAGTATGGCGATGCCACCGAGGTAGAAACGGTTAATGAGAACTTCGGTTCAACGGATCTTCAGGCAATCACAGACAAAATGGTCGATAGCATGTTGACCTTTCCACCTATCGTTGCACTCACTCAAGCAGGCCGTCCAATTCTGTTTGTCGATAGAATAAAGAATAAGACCTCTGAGCACATTGACACAGAATCCGTTACCGATTCAATCGCTAATAAACTGCTACGTTCAGGTCAGTTCCGTTTCATCGATATGACAAAAGTGGATGCCGTGCGTAAGCAGCTTGATTATCAGAACAACTCTGGCATGGTCGACCCTTCTACTGCCATCAACTTTGGCCGTCAAATTGGTGCCCAATATATGCTTTACGGCAATCTATCTAGCATAGTTAAAACCGATGGTAGCACTAAAGATGTTTACTATAAGATGACCATGCGTCTAATGGATCTCGAAACAGGCCTTATAGAATGGTCTGACGAAAAAGAGATCCGCAAGAGAAAGTCTAAATCTCTGTTCGGCCAGTAACCACTATATGAGCATACGAAAAGCCAGCAGCTAGCTGGCTTTTTCATATCCTGACGGCGTAAAACCCTGACAGCTTACTGGTCATTGATGCCCACACTTGCACCCCATATACAGTTACGTTAGGGTACTGACCCAATAACAACAGCTGCAAGGTTTTCAGTGGTGGCAAAAGCAAAAATAAACTCGAGCATCTTGGTACTTCTTCTATCAGTTTTTACGATCGCCTTAACAGTAGGATGCTCAGCCACTCAAACCCCGATTAACAAGCAGAGCGCAACAAGCCATCACCTCACACGGGAACAAGCCGAAATTCGCGCCGAACGTATTTCCAATGTAAATTACTTCTTCGACATTAACCTAGGCCAGCAAAAGTTCTTTACTGTCGTCAACCGTATTGAATTTGACTTAAGTGATACCAACAAGCCACTAAGACTCGATATTGCCCAAGCGCAAATAAGCAAGCTGACAATTAATGACAAGTTTCTCTACCCTAGCTATAACGGCCATTACCTTGAAATAAACCCTAAGCTATTAAGATCTGGTGCAAATAAGATTACGCTGACAACAAGACTTAGCTACAGCCACTCAGGGGAAGGACTTCACCAGTTTGTCGATCCACAAGATGGCAAAACGTACCTCTATTCACACTTTCAGCCTGCCGCCGCCCATAAGGTATTTGCTCTATTTGATCAAAGCGATATTAAAGCCAAATTTCATCTGACAGTCACGGCCCCCAAAGATTGGCAAGTCATTAGCACAACCAAAGAAACAAGCGTAACGGATAAAGGCATGTTGGCAAATTGGCAATTTCTGGCTACACCGGCAATCAGTCCCTATACCTTTTCGCTTCATGCTGGCCCCTACTTTCAATGGCAAGACAATACAGGCCCTTATCCTTTACGCCTTTTTGCCCGTCAATCAATCGCAGATAAGGTTAATCCTCGGCATTGGTTTGGCTACACCCAACAAGGGCTAAGCTTCTTTGATGATTATTTTGATATTCCCTACCCCTTTAAGAAATATGATCAAATCCTAGTACCAGAATTTCGCTATGGCGCCATGGAAAACACCGGTGCCAGCACCTTCTCAGAGGATAGATTTCTTACTAGCACTCAAATGACAAGTACACAGAGACAGCAACTTGCCAATGTCATTATGCATGAGCTTGCTCATCAATGGTTTGGCAACCTAGTCACTATGAGGTGGTGGAACGGCCTATGGCTTAATGAAAGCTTCGCCTCTATGATGGCTACCTTGGCCTTAGAAAAAGCGACAGAATTTAACCATGCTTGGCGACGTTTTTATACCAAGGGAAAACGAAAAGCCTACGAACTGGACAGCGCTGTGACAACCCACCCTATTGAGGTGAACGTTCCGTCCACAGCTAATGCTTTTGACAATATCAATGCCATTACCTACTCAAAAGGAGCCGCTGTACTCAACCAACTTAGGCATTTACTCGGTGCTAAAGCCTTTCAGAATGGGGTCAGCCGGTATCTTAAAACATACAGCTATACAAATGCCCAAATAGATGATTTTATAGCAAGCTTGAGCCAAAGTGCAGGCCAAGACCTCAGCCATTGGCAACGCAGCTGGCTCGATACAGCAGGCGTGAATACTCTTAAGGTAGAGCTGACATGCCAACAAGACTTTATTGAATCTATCGCACTAAAACAGTTACCTGCTAAAGTCGGCGCCCCCCTGTTACGACATCAAAAAGTGCAGCTTATTCTCTTTGCTCAAGGCTACTCAGGCCTAACCCCCTATCTTATTAAAGAAGTCGAATATGATGGTAAAAGAACTGAGTTTAGCCAACTAAGGGGACTCAAGTGCCCCTCTTTAGTCTATCCAAACTTTGAAGATTGGGGTTACGCCAAGGTCATACTTGACCCTATCTCTTTTGCCACAGCACAAGCTCAGCTAAACCAAATTCAGAACCCTTTACTTCGCTCTATGTTATGGCAAAGCCTTTGGGATGCAGTTCTGGATAGCAACCTTTCTTTAAAACAGTTCTTGGGCACAGTCTTTGTTAATGCGCCTAAGGAGCAAGACTTGGTCGTGCTTAATCAAATTATTGGCTATCTCACTAAGGCTAAATTCTATCTAGACAGCCTGAATATAAAACGTATAACGGCAAAGGAAAACACAGGAGATAAACCTAGGAAAGATACAATCGGTAAAGCCAAACTAAGGGCGCTAAAAAAATATAAAGACCTTGCGCTATCAGCCCTTGAGCAGATGAGCTTACGTAAGACTATAGAAAGTGCTGAACATGATGATTATCAAACCCTGTGGTTTGATAATCATATAGAGTTTGCGACCACCCCAAGGGCGCTCGATTATCTGGTGCAACTTTTAGAAGATAAAGCCCACATAAAGGGACTCACCCTTAGTCAAGAACAGCGCTGGCGCATCATTCATGCACTTAACCGTAATGATCATCCTAGCGCCAAATACTGGCTAGAAAAAGAGAGCCAATTAGATCAATCCAACGCAGGGCTTCGAGGCGCATTAGCGGCCAAGGTTGCTAGACCAGAAGCAAAATCGAAACGAGACTATCTAAGTGTCATTTTTGAGAAGCAGCTCTATAACAAAGCCACTAAACCCAATCTGAATACTTCAATGCAGCTCCTAGTCATGGATAACCTTTATCCGAGACAACAAACCTTGTTATCCCAAGCAACTGCTGAATTGCGATTAGAAAAATTAATCGCCTTAGATAAGCATAAAAGTGCCCACTTTATGCGCCGCTATACTCAAACTTTACTGCCGAGCAACTGTAACCTTGAGACCCTAAAAGCCTATGAAGAAAGATTACCTGAGTATGAAAAATCACTCACAACCACCAGCTTAAGAGGGCTAAAACTGGCCTATCAAGAAGTAAAGCAATGCCTAGAAATTCATAATAATCTATAGCTTGTTTTGAAATGAGGCTACCAATAAAAAAGGTATCGCCAAGGCGATACCTTTTAAAGTCATACCAATTTAAATAAATTACTTAAATAGGTGACTAATATTTTTTAAGTCACCCTTACCTTCAGCAAGCTCTTCAGGTGACAAGCCAGCCACCTCATGAGGGAACACTAACCATTCATCTGACTTATGGATATAGTAATCCGGCGTAAGGTCAACAGCTGTATTCGTTGGCTTGTAATAAGGACATGCAATGCGAATATCCTTAGGAATATTCAAACGCATAAATTGGTTTAATTTCTCTTTGAGTGCGTGCACACTGCGACCAGAATCAAACACATCATCCACGATAAGTAGACTATCGTCGGCATTAGCATTTTCGATGATATAGTGCAGGCCATGGACCTTAATCTTCTTACTTTGCTGGTTAATACCATAGTAAGAAGAAGTACGTACGGCGATATGATCTGTTTCAACTTCTTTAAAGTCAAAAAACTCTTGCACTGCGATGCCAATTGGAGCACCACCGCGCCAAATTCCAACAATAAATTGCGGGCGAAAACCACTTTCGTAAACCTGAGAAGCCAAACGAAATGAGTCCTCAAGTAGTTCCTGAGCTGTGATAAAGCGTTTCTCTGACATTGGCGTATTCCCGTCTAGTTATTATTGAAGAACTGGTGGGACAGAGGCCATTATTCCAAATACTAGAATAAGCGAAGTCCTATGTTTCTTAGGTGCCCACCAAGATTTGGACGCGTATTCTATACTAATTTTTCAGATTACGCTGCAATTTAGCACAGAGTTTATTAAGGAATGTGACTTAACATCTAAGTGATATAGCGATAGGGCTAAGCCTAAGCAGACTAAGCCCTATGGACAGAAGATTAAGAAACCATGGTAATAGTGTGCTCGCCAGCTTTAGTAACCGCTGTTTTGCTGCGCTCAACTAACTCGGTAAATTCCTCTGACTGGGTCGTACTAACATAGTGCCACTGACTGGTCACTTGCTCATGGGTAAACTCTAGCGTCATAAAACCTCGGTCAAACAAGTTGGCATATTTTAGCTCTTCGACTAAGCCCAGAACCGCAGCTTCAGTTTCATCGGCCTTACTTTTATCCAACTTGAGATACAGGTCCATACCAGGAGAAGAGATGGAGCTTGTAGCAAACTCAACCCCCACTGCATCACCATTTATATCCTTAAGCTCATTCGCCCAAGCGTTATGGGTATCTCCAGCGATAACGACAAGGTTGGCATTGCGTGACTTAGCCGTCCCTAATACCACTTCTCGCTCATAGGCATAGCCGTCCCAAGCATCAAGGTTATAAGGAATCGACGGCATTTGCAGCGCAGCCATTACCTCTGGAGTCAGCAAAGCTTGATTAGCTTGTAAGTAAGTTAGTTCTTCAACTGTTAATGTCGGGTCACCAGCTTGAGCACGAGCAGCTAACTGAGCCAAGGCTCCTAACATAGCATATTGCTCTATGGTCAGAGCTTGGGTCGCAATCGCTGCAGGCAACATCATGCGCCCCATCAACACCTGCTGACCTAACAACTGCCACTTAGCGGTTGATGACAGTAACTTACCCTGTAACCAAATTCGTTGTACCTGTCCAAGCATGGTACGGTTTTGATCCGCGACATCTGCAGTAAATTTCTCGGCATCGAAACCATTTACAGGATCGTTGTAATTCAGCAGATTGAGCGGTTCATCGCGAGCGAGCAAGCGGGTGTCTAACATATAAAGATCGACGAGGTCGCCATAGGAGAAGCTGCGATAGATCTCTTCATGATTGCCTTCGCGCCAAGGACGAATAGGCAGCCACTCAAAATATGCCTGCAATGCGGCAGTCTTACGCGCATCGAAATCACCTTCGTCATCACTGTGATTTTCAGCACCATCTCGCCAGCTATCGTTCGCCACCTCATGGTCATCCCATACTGTAATAAAAGGCACCTTACCGTGAAGCATCTGTAAACTCGCATCTGAGCGGTATTGTCCATAACGAGTACGATAATCTGCAAGGCTAATACACTCAGTTGCAGGTAACACTTCTCTATTAAGTGCTGCCGCATTTTCACTGGCATAACCACCGCGCGCATATTCATAGATGTAATCACCTAAGTGAATGACAGCATCAAGGTTCTCTTGTACTGCAGCCATCGCATAGGCATTGAAGTAACCGGCAGGATAATTAGCACAAGACATGACAGCGAACTTGGCTGAAGTCACTGCACCTTCTGGTAAGGTCTTTGTTTTGCCTGTCACAGACGCAGTATCATTTACCGAGAATTGATAGAAGTAATGTTGACCACTTTCAAGACCCATAGCATCAACTTTTACCGTATAATCACGATCACTGTTAGTGACCATGCTGCCCGTTGTCACAAGATCAGTCAGCCCTTCATCACGGGCCACTTTCCAACTAACAACCACATCGCCCTCTTGGGCAGGAGTGACACGGGTCCAAAGAATAACGGCGTCATGGCTAGGGTCGCCACTGGCAATACCATGTAAAAACTCAGCAGCAATAGCACTTCCCGAGTCACTATCACTACCACAGCCCATTAAACCGTAAGAAAGCGCAGCAGCACCTGCACCTTTTGCAGACATGACCAAAAAGTCACGACGAGAAAAAGACCGTTTCATTATTATTATTCCCTTTTATTTATTATGTGGTATGAGGTCTAATCAGATTTTGAAGAATTACTATTACACAAATGTGACAAAAGAGTAAACACATTGCATCTGACTTGTTGTCAAAACGAATGTAAATCTTGGTTTAAAATAAGATAACAGTTCCATCAAACAGGCATTATAATGAAGCTAATCGTTTGCCTTATCTTTTTAAAATAGTAAGTTACAGCTATAAACTTAGGGAGCTTAGCAATGAAAGTCAGTGATATTATGACAGCCAACCCAGTCTGTATTAGTGACAAGGCTAGTATTAAAGATGCTCATCTGTTGATGCAAAACCGTGGCGTACGGCATATTCCCGTTATCTCTGAAGAGGATGGCACTTTTGTGGGAATTCTGACCCATAAACGTATGATCGCCAGTGTTATTACCTTACTTAACAAGTATGGTTCAGGCGCCTTAGAAAGACGCGAGCGCCTTGCAGAAATATCCACCATTACCGAAACTGATACGGAAAAACTCGATCAAGATGAACCATTAAGCATAGTAGTGGAGTACTTTGTCGATAATAAGCTGGGTTGTCTTCCCGTTATCGATGACAAGAACAAAGTGATAGGGATTGTTACCTCATCTGATTTTGTCAAACTATGCGCTAAGCTACTACAGCAAGGCTAACTTAACTCACTTCTGAGCGAGAGGCCTGTGGCGCTTTTAGTAACTTAACTCGGTTACGACCAGAGGCCTTGGCCTGATACATAGCGGAATCTGCTAGAGACAGCGCATATTCAGCAGAGATATTGGAAGTCGGTATCAGACTGATACCTCCAACACTTGCTGTCACCACTTTTGCAACACTCGAGGCTTGATGTGGAATATTCAGTGCTTGTATGTCAGCGCAACAACGCTTGGCCGGTATTGCAGCATTTTTGGTATTAGGTAGCAAAATGACAAACTCTTCGCCACCATACCTAGCCAACAAATCTGCAGGGCGTCTAAGACTCGTTTTTAAACACTCTGCCACCTTACGTAAACACTCATCCCCAGCTTGATGACCATATAAATCGTTATAGGCCTTAAAGCAGTCAATATCTATCATAATTAAGGTAATGTGAGCGCCTTCTCGCTGGGCACGGCTCCATTCTTGCTCAAATTCACTGTCAAACAAACGTCTATTAGCGATATGGGTCAAGCTGTCCGTCTGTGAAAGCGTTTCTAGTCGTTGATTTGCCTCATTTAAGTCAGCAGTTCGTTCAATCACCTCTAATTTGATTAACTCTTTACGACGAATCACGCCATAGATGTATAGCGCGAAAACAAGGATAAGAATTACGCCATAGAGTGATACCCAAGCTGACATCTGTTGCATATGCTGCTCGTAATATGCTTGTCTTGGATAAGCTAATAGTCGCCAACTTCTACCGCCAATAGGAAGTAAATCAACACTATATTGATACTCACTCAGACTTTGCTGCTTTCCATACTGCTCAAATAAGGTTTCAGGTGCTTGAGTAATATCCAACAGCGTAAACGCAATACCACGGTCGCTGATCCTATCTATGGCACTAGCCACTATGTCCCCAATACGAAAGACTCCTAGTACAAAACCTTGTAAAGCCTCTCGTCTTGCCATAAGAGAGTCGCTTTGCCCCTTATAAACAGGCATAAATATCAAAAAACCCTTTTGATTTTCGGCTTCCTGTACTAAGCGCATACTGCCAGAAGCCGTCATTTCCCCTGAGTCCCTAGACTGCTCAAGACTAGCAAATCGAGTAGGGCTTGATGCTAAATCAAAACCATATGCGGCTTCATTACCTTGCATAGGGGTCAAAAACGTCACCGGAAAATAAACTTGTCGATAACCTGCAATCACCATAGCACCATCATCTGCTTTTTCTGTGATGGTAAACTGCTTATTGTACTGCTGGATTTCCAATTCAAATCCTAGCCTATCCTTATCCAAAACCTTGGGTATCCACTCCAATGCCTGAATATTTGGATGGCGCGCAATAAAACTCTCGGCTAGATGAGAAAACTCTTCGTGGGTCACTTTTTCAGAGCTATCATACAAGCCCTTAACCGCGTAAAGCACTTCTATATTAACCAATAACTCTCGCTCAATGGCGGCAGCTTTATCCGCTACATCTTTCTCAAACCCCAATTTAAATGCAGCTTGCTCTTGGCGGTGAACTAAATAGCCAATATGGATAGATAAGATAGTGCCGAGTGCAACCATCAGAAATAATGCTTTTATAGAAAAAAGCCGAACCATTTGTCCCATTCCTTTACCTATACTACAAACACCTGCCAATACCAAAGTGTCGCGCTATAACCGCTCTACTTGTGTAAATTGACTGTATCCCAAATGAGTATTGACCTGATTGTTAATACTCAAAAAGCGCGTATATACAAATACCATAGCCAATGAAAGGTAATACTGCGACTCAAGGTAAGCCTTAGCCTCTTGAAGCCCTATACTCTCCTTCCTGTTAACCTCACTAATTGTCAAAAATATTTTGATAGTGATTCAATACTTATCTAGTTTTTTTATAATCAAAAAAGCATAAAATGGCGTTTTTCACTCTCTTAAAGCAACGGAGTTTTCTCAATGAGTAACCTGAGTCAGTTAGCTAAGAAACGTTATACCACTAAAGTATTCGATCCAAATAAACGTATCAGTGAAGCCAATATTGAAGAGATAAAAACGCTGCTCCAATACAGTCCATCCTCTGTTAATTCCCAGCCTTGGCATTTCGTCCTCGCATCGACCGATGAAGGCAAACAAAGACTCGCCAAATCCACAGAGAACTTTGCGTTTAATACAGACAAAATTCTAAACGCTTCCCATGTGCTAGCCCTTTGTGTCAAGACGGAATTTACTGACCAGCACCTTATCGAACTACTCGAACAAGAAGATAAAGATGGCCGTTTTGAAACCCAAGAGATGAAACAAACAGTAGAAAATGGTCGTAATTTCTTTGTCAATCTACATAGAAAAGAGCTCAAAGATGCAGATCAATGGATGGAAAAGCAGGTCTATTTAGCCCTAGGTAACCTGCTGTTGGGAGCAAGTGTGCTGGATATAGACGCTTGCCCAATTGAAGGTTTTGACGCTAGCATTCTGGATAAAGAGCTAGGGTTAACCGAAAAAGGCTATCGAGCCAGTGTACTCGTTGCATTAGGTTATCACGCAGAAGCAGACTTTAATGCTAATCTGCCTAAATCACGTCTGCCTCAAGCTATCACCTTTACTGAGTTATAACCCCCTAAACACCCGCTCAACGAGCGGGTGTTTATCATACAAAATGGGGATAATCTTCACTTCAAAGTACCTATGTTTGAAACTTATGCAGTGGCTAGGTATAGTTATTTTTATCGTCGATAAACTGAGCAAATGGAATCATGCTTGTTGCCAAAACACCTGTAGCTATTGAAACCAAAGAACCTAGCTCATCTGAGTTGACTAAAGATGATAATCCACTCATATGGCCCCTCCTAAGCCTACTGCAAGAGTCATATAAAAGCTGGAAAGTTCACCATCTAGCAGCTGAGTTACAACAAAAAGGACTCATGACTGAACTCGACGATAACCCTGAAAAGTCGCTGTTCAAACGTAATTTTCTACTTATGAATGCACTTTATGAGCTTCAAACCATGCTATTGCCGAAACAATGGCTACAAGTGCAAGCTATGGAGATCATTCTGTTTCGAATCGTTCCAAACGATACACAAGCGTTAATTGCACAGGACACCTCACTGAGAGAATATTACCTAGATTGGAACAACTATGACGCCTCAGCCAATGTCGTCAGAGAACTGTTAGAATCTTTTTGGAGCAACTATCAAGATTACATTGGCGCGAATTGCCAGTTACTCAATAAAACTCAAGCACTAAAAGTATTTGAGCTTGATGAGTCAGCCAGCAATAAAGATGTCAGACGTCAATGGCGTAAACTTGCTCTACAACATCACCCGGACAGACCCAATGGTGATGCCGAAAAATTTCGACAAGTCTGCGAAGCATGGCAGAGCCTAAGAGCCAGCTAAGCGTCGTCTATTCCCACCGTTATTTTCATTAGCATAATAAAACCTGTCTAGGGTCACACTTTACCG
This sequence comes from uncultured Shewanella sp., assembly GCA_947503555.1. Classification (GTDB taxonomy): domain Bacteria; phylum Pseudomonadota; class Gammaproteobacteria; order Enterobacterales; family Shewanellaceae; genus Shewanella. The sequence continues at coordinate 338,914 of CANNEE010000002.1, read as the reverse complement.
TTTAATGAAAATCATTTTCAGCCATGTTTAAGGTTCGCCTCCTAATGTAGCTGACACACGACTCCAAACTCCATCTCATTCTCCATTACAACTTATATGTAGAGGATAACTTTGTGATAAAGAAAATAGCCCTTGCCATAGGTTTAACAGCAGCATCAATGTCTAGCTTTGCAGCTGATTTTATTGAAGGCAAACACTATATTCAGATCTCTGAAAAAGCACCATCGGCTCAACCAAAACTCACAGAGTTTTTCTCATTTTATTGCCATAACTGTTCTAGCATGGAAATGAACTATATGGCTGATATTAAAGCTAATATCAATAGTAATATTCAGTTTGATACTAAACATGTTGATTATATGCGCAGCGATATCGGCACCGAAGTCATGCGTGCATTAGCCGTTATTCAAGAGCTCAATGCCCAAAAAGTGATGACCAAGGCGATGTTTAAAGCCATTCAGGGGGAAAATGCAGGTCACGGCCATGACCATGGCGCCCCGGGTGATGATCACTCTCCTAAGCTAAATAACCGTGATGATATTAAGCAGGTCTTTAGCGAAAATGGCATAGATGTGAGTCAATATGACAAAATTGCTGACAGCAAAAAAACCGACGCAAAACTTGCGCTATGGCGTGCTCAGCAAGAAGAGTTTAGCATCAATGGCGTGCCAGCCTTTGTGGTCAACGACAAGTACAAAATTGATATGAGCCAGATTAGAACCCTTGGACAGCTAATCGAATTAATTAACTTCCTATCGACTAAGACTAGCTAGTATCCAGCACTCCTTGCATAGCTATAACCCCGATTAACCATAAAGGTTAATCGGGGTTATTTACTTCTGCATCTCAACAAATTTAATCCAACTAGCCGAAAGAACTTATTTCTTTAAAGACGTATTGAGCAGTTGCTTCCAAGCTATAATCACTTGCTGCCAGCTGTTGTTAGCCAACATCTGACCGTCAGCAGTAGTTATTTTAGGGGGATTAGCGATAAGATCTCGAACTTGTTCAGCTATGGCTTCAGGCGTAAGCTCTTTTATCATATAAACGTGATTGTCACTTGTGACTTGATCTTGCAGCCCATCGACTTCACTACAAATAATAGGTTTTTCCATCACCCTTGCCTCTAAACAAGTTAAGCCAAAAGGCTCCCATCTTGAGGGGATGACAATCAGATCGCACTGGCTAATAAACTCAGGCACATTATTAATGGCGCCAAGCAGCTCAATATTCTTTATTCCTGCGGCGAGTGAACGTAACTCAGATAATTGCTCTCCATCACCAGCTATCTTCAACTTCACATCCACATCCGATAGCAGAGCAAACGCCTGCAGCAAAATATCAAAGCCTTTTTGAGCATGTAAGCGACCATAAGCACCTAGGGTGATACTCGCACTTTTAGCTATCTCTCTTTTGGCCTTAAAACAAGCAAAAGACCTGAGATCCCGAGCCTGCCCTGGGATTAGCAGCTTTTTTTTTCCAAGCAATTTATTGTCCAGCATCCAACTTGCTTGATGCTTAGAAACCGCCAACACCCTATCCATAAATCTATAGGTCAATTTCAATAGCAGATAAAACCGTGCAGGGTTTCTTACTTGGTGGAAAACAAAGCCTTCACTATAGTGATGCTCTTGAAACAAAATCGGCAGCTTAAAATACATCAACCTAAATAACATAAGTCCAGGTAACTTACGCCAACTGGCACTCGTATGAATACAGTAAAGATCAGCTTGTTCTAAGTTTATAAAGAGTAACCAGGGGCGAGTAAAATCGACACGCTTGATACTGAACCTATAATGCTCAGCTAAAGAGGAGTGACAAAGATCTTCTAAGGCTAGCCTAACGCCCCCAAGGGCTAAGTCATCCACTAAGTGGATAATGTGGGGCTTACTAGCTGGGCTTTGTTCGCTCATAAAGCTCTCGTTAAATCAGTTTTCACTTATTCTAGCGACACTTTATAAACAATAGCAAAACAATCGAAAAGAGGCCTAATCTCTAATAAAGTCAAGTAGGTGCAAACAAGCAAATACGATATGAATTAAGATGAAAATGATAAAGCCTTTAGCAAACAGCTGATGATAGCTGCGCCACTCTAATGCTACAGGTTCACCTTGAAAGACAAACCATAAAACACCAGTAATGGACACCCCAAGCAGTAGTAGCATGCCTAGCCCTTCCACTAAGCTAAATATGCCTTTCCCTCCTGCGACAGGTATTTCGCCTTTTGGCAGGCCAACTAGATCTTGCTTAATTTGAGAGAAATCTAAGATCAGCCAAGGATAGTATTGGCGCCACTTGCCTTTAGCTAAATTAGTGATGAAAAAGCTAATGGCAAACACAGATGACACTAGCCCTAAATAGACATGGCAAAGATCCCAGATACTGGCATTAGCTCTCAAGCTTCGCCCTAATACAACCCAGCCACTAGTCATAATCAGAAAAGCGGTCAGCAATAAGAGTATTAGATGCTGATATTGAACCACAAATCGTGTAACCGCTTTTACCATCTGTCTATCCTTAGGTTTTTCAGACTAGCGAGAATGGATCTGCATAGCAAAGTTATCCACCTTCTGCCAATCCGTATACTCTACACAGGTCATAGGATCCGTCGGACCTTTGGTTATCCACATGATAAAGCGAATAATATTACGGTCCATCGCGCCATAACCTTGATAATTTAGATTGCCACCAAAGACCTCAAGCAATTTAGGTTGCCAGCTGGACTTGCTGAGAAACGCCTGCATATAAGGATTAGTTTGCGGAGTATTTTTCGCAGGTTTGCGGGCAACCAAACTGACAGAGAAAAAGCCGCTGACCTTCTCTTCCAACAATGCCTGATTACGCTCAATAAACTCATATACCGCAGGGTTGTGCTTACCGTGGCGAATACTTGCGCCTATGATGATCTTGTCATAGTCAGTTAAATCGATTTCATCCTGAATTTGATGCAAGGTAACTGTTTCGCCTAACGCTTGCAGCTTACGCTCAAGATATTGGCAAATCTTAATTGTCTGACCATGAACACTGGAATAGACAATTAATGTTTGGCTTCCTTTTACCTCTGACATTGATATCTCACAAAGTTAATCAAAAAACTAATTTACGACCCTAATGGTACGAGATATTAGTTTTTTTTTATATGAAACAGATCACGAGCTTAGGTGCACTTGAGGATAACTATTAGGTTTGGAAACTGCCTCACAAAATGGAAAAAGTGACCATAGTGAGTCACTTTTTCCACAGATATTAAGGAAGATTTAAGATTATTACTCTCTTACAAAGAGTTAAGGAAAGCAATAACCTGCTTACGCTCATTAGCTGATAGTGCCATAAACGCTTCTTTACTCTGCTTAGCTTCTCCCCCATGCCAAAGAATCGCTTCTTCAATGGTTGCAGCGCGGCCATCATGTAAAAAACCCGCTAACGGGTTAACAATCTGAGTTAACCCCAAGCCCCAAAGTGGGCGAGTACGCCATTCATTACCATTAGCTAAAAAGTCTGGCCTACCATCGGCCAAGCCTTCCCCCATATCATGGAGTAGCAGGTCAGTGAATGGATAGATAGTTTGTCCTTTCAAAGCATCGCTCATTGCCACACCACCGAGTTCACCATCAGATTGAGTGATAAACTTAGGCGTATGACAACCACTACAATTAAGCTGCTCAAACAAACGCGCTCCTTCCCTTACCTCAGAATTGGTTACATTTCGCCTAGCAGGAACCGCTAAGGTCTCAGCATAAAAAACCACATCGTCACTAAAGCGCTGACTGGCTTCCGGTAAGCCATCGGGACCAGTACCAGTATCAACAAAACCTGTGCGAGTTAAGTAGCTGTCATGCAACTCAGTACCAGCAATACTCTCATCGGGAAATAGTGGGTTAGTAATACCAATATCACCCCGCAATGCACCCAAGGATTGAGTCCGCACACTAGGAGTATTTGACTTCCAGCCAAAGCGCCCTAAAGAAACAGGATTTGGGTTTCCGTTCTTGGCTTTAACGGCATCAAAAACATAGTTGGCTTTACCTGAGATTCCATCCTTATCGGCATCATCAAGATCCACATTGGCAATAATATCGGCTTCAGGAATCGCTTCTAGTAGTCCTAAACCAAACACAGGCATACCATTACGCCAGCCCATTAGCACATCATCTTGTAATAACTCAGAGGTGATATTCGCACTTTGCTTAGTCTCACCAGGTGCATCATAGGGATTCTCTACTTCAAACAACGGCTTCTTCAATCTTACTTGAGTTCCGTCAGCATAAGTGACAGTGGAGTATTCATAGGAGAGATACACATCAGCCTGACCGATAAATTGACTGGTTTGCCAGTCGTCTCTTGCTTGGGCTACGCCACGATGGAATAACTGATCGCTAAAATTAGGCACTGGAATCGGCTTGCAATAATCATTAGCAAGCGTCGCTTGAGTGCACGGCTCAGATCTGGCCTTAGATATCCGTAAGAAAAGCCCATCTCCAGAACCGAGCTTAACTCTCACTTGTCCATCGGGTACCGCTGGCGTCGAATTACGACCATCCCTTTGATGGCAGGAGTTGCAGTTTGTGTTATTAAAAACTGGCCCAAGGCCATCTAATTCAGGATGTTCATTATTTGGAGCAGTAGCAAAAGCCGCTTCAAAGTCAGCATCACCACTGATATGTTGAGCTAAATCTGCAGCATTTAAATTGGCAGCTGGCGTCGAGAAGCCATGGCCCGACTGTGAAGTATCGGTCGCTGTCGTTGCTCCACCAAGCAAGACTACATCAGTGTAATCAGGATAGGTCACTACAGGCGGCTTAGGGGTTTCATCACTCGAACCTGAACCGCCACAGGCAGACACTAATAACATACTTGAGACAGCGGTAAGCCAAATTTTCTTATTTTCAAATCTCATCATCATCGCTCTAATTTAAGCTTGTGCTAAACAAACGAAAAATGGACAGCCAGATTGCACCGACTGTCCATGGTCTATACCTGAAAAGTCAGTATGATTTACTGACCACGCCATTTAGATAACAATGGCTTAATATCTTGCTCTAGACTCGTTTGCAGCTTAGTAAGAGAGTCAACCGCTGTTTGCACCCTAGTACGACCATCGGCATCTAAAATAGCTTGACGAAATGGCATATTAGTCGCACCTGAAATCGCTTGAATATTGATGATCGCTGCGTTGATCTCGCTTTCAACTCGAGCAGCCAAAGTCGCATCGGCAGCTTTGACAAAATCGATAATTCCCTGCTGATCTTTCTCACCTGTCAGTTCACCAAGATAGACATTACGCACACCGATAATGTTGTCACCAAAGTCTGTAAGGGAGTTCCAAGAATATTGAGATTCCACCTTAGATGTATCAGCGGCGGCGAGGTTTGCACCGAATGGATCGGCAATTTTACCGTTTCCTACCTCATCAACAATACCTATCATGCCTTGCACTAGCTCTTCAATAACAGCAACCTGTGATGCGTAAGTACCACCTGTGACACCTGGGTTTTTAAGGGTATCGACATAAGGCAAGCTCACCGCATCAGTCTTGTTAAAGTCAACTTGCCATGCATCATCAAGGTCTTTGGCATAGTCACGGAACACTTCGGCAAGTGCGACAAGATACTCCCGTTCTTTCGCTGTCATTTCACCTATGCTTTTTTGATTATCGGCAATACCATCACCAAAAAGCAGATACTCCATGGTATGGAAGCCTTGTACATTGTCGTTCCATGTCTTAACCGTCGCAGCATCAAAACCAGAGTTATTGGCAAGCTGAGTCGCAAGATCATTTGTCGCCAATGGCCAAGTATCAAGATGAGGGTCGATACTTAGCGCATCAACAGGGCCAAAGATATGGGCTTCACCCTGCTCCCAAGGCTGACGCGCAGCCTTCCAAGCCATCTGCACTGCAGCAAGGTTATCCGCTGTAGGTGTCGCCAACAGAGTTTGGGTTTTCATATGCAAATCATCAGCTTTACTCGCCAAATCCGCATAACCCGCAACAATCACATTATCCGAAAGATTAGTGATCATATCTGTAGCTGCAAAGCTAAACTTACCATCATCAACTGGTGTGGTCGTAGTATCGGAAGAGCCAGAGCCCCCACAAGCCGCGAGAGTTGCAGTCAAACTTAGGGCAATCAGAGATTTATTTATATTTTTCATCATTACATCCATTTAGGTTTATAGCGAGAATTGGTAGCCCACACCTAGGGCAAAGAAATTGGTATCAGGAATACTGGCAACGGCAACCTGATGTAGACCGCCTTCTGCCTTTAGCACCAACTTAGGAATAGGCGAGTAATTCACCCCAATGCTGGTCCAAGTATTTTCAAAACGTTTAGAGGCATCACCCGACTCCACCTTCTTAAGGGGGTTGGAGTAATCGACATTAGCAAATACAGTGATAGGTATTTCGAAGAAATGATTTAAGTCCACACCAGCTTCAACGAAGAAAGATTGTGCTTGCGAACCAACTTGAGCAAAGTTGCCCGGCTTAAGTCCAGGAGTAGTCTTATTCGCCTGTGCAATGGCATCGGAATCAGAGAGCGTGCCGTAAAGGTATTGCCCACGCAGAATCCAAGGACCTTCTACATAAGCACCTTGCAGCGCAAAAATATTGACTTCACCGTCCTGCGCCACCCGCCCTTCTTTATGGCGATTGCCGGCACTCATTCCATAGTAATAGGCAGCACCTAATGCTAAACCTTCCTGTTTGAAACTTCCCCAGTCTAAGCGTGCGACCAGCGCGAAATCATCGGCATTAACATGCTCAAAACGCTTTTGATGTCCAGATGCGACCCAAGAGTAAGTTCGAAAATATTCGGAGTTAAGGCCATTAACCACCTGAGCTTGGTAGTTAAAATTATTGAAACGACCAAAAACACCAATACCAAACTCATTCCATGTCGTTGGAATAAGTGCAGCCTCACTCTTATGACGCTGAACCGTAAGATACTGTCCCGGTTTATGCAGTATGGTTCCTAGACCAATAGGGACATGGATATTACCGAACTTGATACCAAAGTTATCATCATATCTGTACCTGAACTGAGCCTTTTCAATAACAACTTCACCACCCGCCTCAATTTCAGTTTCAAACTCACCAAACTCTTCAAAACCGTCGTATTCTAGTGCGGCACCAGCGCCACCATGCTCATACTCGATTTCAAACTCGACATCCCACTGATTATTGAACCGATAACCAAATTCGGTCACGATTCTTTCTAGATCAAACCTTCCCCTACGACTAGGGGTAGTATCTTGCACGTTATCGAACACTTCATCACTGGTATACACCGCGCTACCGTATGATTTAAAGACAAACTTATCTAGCTTACTTGTCTCGTGTTTAGCCGAAGTCATTGGTTTAGCAGCTCGTTGCTTAGCCTGTGCCGCCTGTTGTTCCTTTTGAGCTTGGGCCAGTAGAGCCAGCTCTTTGCGCAATTGCTTCAGCTCAGCCTCTTGCTTAGCAATCGCTTTTTCCAGAGCCTCTGGCGTGGCCGCGGCGACGGTAGCACTTGCACATATCCCTGCTATAGCAACGGCTAATAAGCTTCTCTTAATCATTTACATTTCCCCAAATTCACCAACATTTAGCGCACAAAAAACTGACAAGCGTGTAAAAACGCGGCAACCCTATCACGAACAGGAATGATTCGCATTAATCTTTACACTTGTCGCATGTTAGGCGGAAAGTACTAGGTTCAAATGCATAAAGAGAGAAAAGTAGCTCACGTGAATTGAGAAGAAAGCGTCTCTATAAGTTGAAGCAACCAAGAGTGGTTTGAGACTTATACTTTGACAAAATTTTTACGCAACGGAAGTTACAATTATTTAACCTTTAGCCAAGTTAGATGCCAGAACGGTCACTATCCATTTATCCTGTTAGTTAGGTGCACTACAGCCCCCTCCTCCCCTAGCAAATAAACGACAACAGCCCAAGACCAAAAGCTAGAAAATAAAGATATATTTTTCTTCGAAAGAAGAAAAATAGATAGAAATTCTTATTACTCGCGAAAAAATAGCTTTTTAAGCATCCCGTACGGATAAATTCTCATACCAATAAATGTGAATAAATATAACTGGCAGTTTAACGTCACAAGTCAGTACTTTTTATATTAGATGCTCTGGAAATAATATATCTAATGGGATATATAGAAATCCTCAAAACAAATAAAGAGTTAACGAAAAGTTAACCGTTGAGCTGTTAAAAAATAATGCAACCAGCAACACCTAAGGATTAAGGGTGAAAACATGTCAATTCAAAGAAAACTACAAGCCATCTTAATGATAATAGTCGCCTCGCTATTATTGCTCATGGGTATTTCAAACTACTTTATCAATATGTTTGATCAACTCGTAAAAGCTCAGCATTCAGCTGATTTACTTAACACCCAAATGCTAACGCTCAGAAAACATGAGAAGGACTTTCTGGCAAGAAAAGATATTAAATATCACAGCCAATTTGGAGAAACCTATCAGGGTCTTGTAGCAAACTTGAGTGAGCTAAGCCAGTTACTAAGCGAGTCCAATATTTCGTTCCATGAAAAACAAACGCTTACCCATGCCTTTAGTCAATATAAAAGTGAATTTGACTCACTAGTTGATATTGAAACTCAACTTGGGCTGAGTAAAACCTCAGGCCTATATGGTCAACTAAGAGCTGCGGCAAAACAATTAGAAAGTGCTTTTAAGCAAGGTTCAAATGAGACTTTATTAGTACAGTTACTATATCTTAGACGCAATGAGAAAGATTTCATGCTGAGATATGAGTCGAAATATGTAAAGCAATTCAATACCCGAATTCAATCTCTAAATGATAATATCGAGCAGCACTTCTCCTCATCAGAAGTGGTAAAACTATCCGTTTTAATATCTGACTACTCTGAAGCCTTTAATCAATTTGTCGCTAAAAGTGAAGAAAGAGGATTAACACCAAAACAAGGCCTTTTAGGTAAATTAAGGAGCAGCATTAAATCCACCGAAACGATATTGAAAACTGAATCTGAAAATATCAGTGCGAGCATTAAAGCGATAGAAGAAGAAGCTAAAACAGAACTCATCATCACTAATACTGTATTGATCATTGTATTGGCAGCATTATTGTATTTCCTTGCAAATAGCATTAGCCAACGTTTAAATACACTGATTGAACGAATGAAAGATATTGCCCATGGTGATGGCGACCTGACAGTTAAGCTCAGCACTAAAGGCAATGATGAGCTTGCAGAGTTAGGTCAGGCCTTTAATGAATTTGTCGTCAAAATTCATTCAACAGTGGCTCAAGTCTCCCAATCAGTGCATCAACTTGCGAGTACTACTGAAGAGATGTCCTGCGTAATGCAAGACTTTAAGTCTGGCACCCTTAAACAGCATCAAGATATCGCTCAAATCTCTGCATCCATGGAGGAGATGAATACCACTGTTAATGAGGTGAAAGAGCATACAACTCAAGCTAAAGCCGCTGCAGAAGAGGCCAATACGAAGTCATCTAATGGAAGTGCTGCCACAACACAAAGCATTGAAGGCGTCTCTAAACTCTCCAATAAAGTGAATAACGCATCAAAGGTGATTCAGAATTTTGTCACCCACAGTCAAAATATCAGCGATGTGTTAGGCGTGATTCAAAACATTGCCGATCAAACCAACCTACTCGCGCTAAATGCTGCCATTGAAGCCGCTAGAGCAGGCGAATCAGGCAGAGGTTTTGCAGTGGTGGCCGATGAGGTGAGAACCCTTTCTCTTCGAAGTCAAAATGCCACCCAAGAGATCCTAACCATCATTACTGGCATTAAGTCAGACGCAGAAGAAGCGGCAAACGTGATGGCTGAATGTGAGGAGCAAGCAGAAACTTCTGTGTCGCAAACAGCCCAGGCCAATCAATCACTGCAAGATATTAATATAGCGGTTGAAAATGTGAACGACTTAAATAATCAAATCGCAGTCGCCACTGAGCAGCAGAGTCTAGCCAGTCATGAAATCGCTCATCACATGGCTGATATAACTCAAGTCTGTGATACCGTAGTGTCAGGTGTCGAGCAAATTTCTATTGCTAACGAAGACCTCACCAATATGGCTCAAGATCTAAAAGCCCTAGTCGACCAATTTAAACTTGAGGAAACACCACAGCCACTTGCCAGCGTAACTCATGTTGCCACGGCAAAATCGAATCCCCCCAAGTTAGAAGACATTAAGGCCGCTTAATTTAGCTTCAATCGCTTTCCATGATACTATGCTTGCTTTAGCCTACATCATGGAAAGCTGATGCAAAGGACTCCTCAAACTCTCCTCCTCTTTATGACCTTTGTCATGTCGCTGGTTTTTTCCGTTTGGCAAGTTTTACTTAACAACTTTGTTATCGATCAAGCTCAGTTTACCGGTGCTCAGATCGGCATTTTACAAAGCCTGAGAGAGATCCCCGGCTTTCTCGCTTTTACCGCCATTTTTGTACTTCTGTTACTAAAGGAGCAAAAATTCGCACTCATTTCACTGGCACTACTCTGTATAGGTGTAGCCATTACCGGCGTCTTTCCGCAAGTCATCGGACTCTATCTAACGACTATCTTGATGTCAGTCGGCTTTCACTATTACGAAACCATCAATCAATCTCTGACGTTGCAATGGGTAGATAAAGCGCAAACTGCACCTTTTATGGGGAAGCTACTGGCGTGGAAATCGGCAGCTGCGTTAAGCGGCTACGCCAGTATCTGGTTACTGATGGGCTATTTTGAGCTCGACTATATCTGGATGTACGGCCTTATCGGTTGCCTCGGACTTGTTATGGTCATCTTGATGGCAGGATACTTTCCGCAATTTGAGCAGAAGCAGCCACAACATAAGAAGATCATTCTTCGAAAGAACTACTGGCTCTACTATCTGCTGACCTTCCTATCAGGCGCTCGACGTCAGATATTTATGGTTTTCGCGGGCTTTATGATGGTAGAGAAATTTGGTTATACAGTAACCGAAATCACTAGCCTGTTCTTAATCAACTATCTTATCAATCTATTTTTTGCGCCGACCATAGGTCGAATTATCAGTAGAATTGGTGAGCGTCGCACTCTCACCATAGAGTATGTCGGCCTGATGTTAGTATTTACTAGTTATGCATTGGTTGAACAGGCTGAATTAGCTGCTGCACTATATGTTATCGATCACCTACTGTTTGCCATGGCAATTGCCATTAAAACCTATTTTCAAAAGATTGCCGATCCAAAAGATGTCGCCGCCACTATGTCGGTAAGCTTTACCATTAACCATATCGCAGCAGTCGTTATTCCGGCGCTATTAGGCTTGCTATGGCTATACTCACCTCAAGCAGTATTTATGATAGGAACAGGCTTTGCTTTCTGTTCGCTCATCTGTGCCCGACTGATACCTATGGAACCACAACCAGGCAATGAGTTCACTACTGAGTGGAAAAACACCACAAGTTTGGAAAACAAAGCCCAGTAGTGAATTAGTCATAAAGAACTCAAGGTGCCTTGTCGATAATTAACTTAATCGGCGAGATAAGTTAAGCTCACCATTAGATTTATCAAGACCCAGCGCTATCAGCAATTAACAAGAGACGCTTCACTATGGAACAGGAATTTAAACTCACCACAGAGCCCAAAACATCTGAAGTGTCAGCCAGAAAAAAAGCATTGCTACTTGGGCGTCAGTTAGGGCTGGCTAGTGATGAAACCTATAAAGCCAGCAATGCCTCTGTCACTGAGCGTTGTATGCACCGCCAGCAGAAGCTGAATAATCAATATCAGGTCAATCTCGAAACCATCTATAAACTGGCACTTGGCTATACGCCTTCTGACGTCACTGGAGCGGATCTCGATCCAGACTGGAGCCACCAATTTTTTCAGATGGCTGAGCAGATCCATAACCGTAAGATGCAGGATCTCTGGGCACGTATTCTTGCCAGCGAAATCGCCAATCCAGGTAACTTTAGCCTCAGAACCTTGGCTACATTAAAGCAGCTCACCCATAGAGAAGCTTTAGTGCTTGAAAAGGCACTGGGAATGGCGGCAAAAATCAATGGCGAGCAAAGGCTGAAGCTAATAAATGGCTATAAGATATCGGGCGGTATCGGCCAATTTTTTAGAAAAAGCAACACGGTGAACTTAGCCTTATCACAATTTGGTATGCCCTACTCTAATATCCTCACCCTAGTCGATGCAGGTATCTTATATCGAAGCGAGTTTGAAACAGGACTACTTAGTAGTAAAGAGAGTATCAAACTCAACTTTATCGATCATCAAATCACACTTACACCCAAAAATGGTCACCTGCTTTTTAGCTACTATCGTTTTACTTCAATCGGCGACGAGTTAGCACAACTGGTACCTCCTAAGCCTGATAGCGAATATGAACGCAACCTAAAGTCTTCCTTTGCAAAAGATTTTAAAATTGGCTAGTGCAAAGGGCTATGGGATGTAAAACAGATATCCTAAACGTGCCGCTAACAAAACGGAAAAATAGCAAGCTAACGCCTTAGACTTGGCTCTGCGCCTTGGCAGTAGCTCGAATATTTGCACCTTCTCACCTTTATTTAAGCGACTGCCCCAAAGGATAAACCAATAGGCTTTGAGGTGATATTGAGTCCCAGCTAACTCAAATTTTTTGTGTTTAAAACCTAAGAACATATAGGTTTCAAGCACGGGGAAAGACGGTATGGTTTTAGATTGAGAGAGCACGGATTTATCATCTTCGCCAATCTCTTTATTCTCGTTTTTAATTGATCTAAGGTTTGCGGCCTCAAGTAAAGGCTGCCAGCTCAAAGTCAGCTTAGTGGTCCATCTATCATAAACCACCGAGAGCTCACCAGAATCGAGTGAATGCTTAGCCTTTTGATATCTTTCAATCACTACTTTTTCTCAACGTGCTATTTATGACGGCCAATAGAATAGCAAGTAAGAGCAGTAAAAATACTATAATAAATAAAGCGTTACACTTTATATAGAGGCTACCGAATCAAATTTGGTAATCATTTACTCCAAAAGCGCCTATGGCAGATAGGTAATCCACTAACGCCTTTACCTGACTATCTATATTGCCCTTACTGGTATCTATGGTTAACTCGGGCGCTTCGGGCTCCTCATAGGGAGCAGAAATACCCGTAAAGTTGCCAATTTCGCCTTTTCTTGCCTTCACATATAAGCCTTTAGGGTCCCTTTGCTCACAAACAGCAAGTGGAGTCGACACATAGATCTCGATAAATTGCCCTGGAGAAAACATGGCGCGAATATTCTCTCTTTCTTCACGGGTGGGAGAAATAAAAGCAGAAAGCACGATAAGCCCTGAGTCGAGCATCAACTTGGCTACCTCTGCAACCCGTCTTAGATTCTCATTCCTATCTTGCTCACTAAAGCCCAAATCCTGACACAGACCATGACGCACATTATCGCCATCGAGCAGATAGGTATGAGCTCCGGTGTCAAACAGCGCCTTTTCTAATGCCCCAGCTAAGGTTGATTTACCCGAACCCGATAGACCAGTAAACCAAAGCAGTAGAGGCTGCTGACCTTTTTGAGCCGCACGCATCTGTTGGCTAATGGCATGCTCATGCCAGACAATATTATTTTGCTCTTCATTCAATCTAGACTTGGCTAACCTTGCACTCATCAAGCTCTCCTAACATCTTGCCAATAATGCGAAAATGACGTTTTATTAAAATGGAAATAAAAGGGGCACCATAAATATCACTATGCCTGAATACAGCAGGGATAAAGGTAAACCAACACGAATAAAATCACTGAATTTATAGTTACCAGCGTTAAACACCATCAAGTTTGTCTGATAGCCATAGGGGGAGATAAAACTAGCACTCGCCCCAAATACCACGGCCAAAATAAAAGGCTTAGCATCGACGCCAAAGTGCAGCGCCATGGCATAGGCGATGGGAAAAGCCAGCGCCGCAGCAGCGTTATTAGTGATAAGCTCAGTTAACAGCAAAGTCAGTAAATACACTCCCACAAATGCCGCCATCACGCCAACACTATCAAAGAGGGACAACAACCCCATGGCGAGGCTGTCGGCAAGGCCTGTTTGCAGCATCAAACTGGCAAGATTTAAAGCGCTGCCGACTATCACCACTAACTCTAATGGGAAGCGGCGCCTTAGCTCACTCAAACTTACCGCTCCCATGGCGAAATATCCAAGTAACAATAAGATCAGACCTTTAGCCAGTGGCAAAATCTCAAATACGCTCATAGCGATCACGGCTACAAAGCTGAAAATCACCCAATGACTGCGCCTATCATCGAGACGTACACTATGGGCCAAACCATTAATCGCAGCAAAATCACGACTATTAAGCTCGGCCGATTTAAAGCCATCCCCCGGTGTGAGTAGCAGTACATCACCAGCTTGCAGCACAATGTCACCTAGGCCACCTTTTAGCTGCTGATGTCCACGACGAATCGCCATCACAGCGGCATCATAACCTTCTCTAAACTGGCTCGATTTGAGCGAGCTGCCCACTAACGATGACGAAGGAGCCAACACGGCTTCAACAAGGTTTTGCCCTTTTGCCTGATGCTTACCGAACCACTCTAAACCATCAAACTGATGCAGTAGCTCCACCGAGCCCACGTCACCGCTAAAACGTAGAATATCACCAGATTGCAGCAGCAATTGCGGCGGCACAGGACAGATTCGAATACCACTGCGCTCCAGCTCCACCAAATACAACTGACGCAGTGCCCTTAGCTTATTATCAGCAACGCTCAACCCCACTAAGCTCGAATGCTCTGCCACTTTTGCTTCTAACAGATAGGGCAGACTCTGCTCATCTTGTCCCTTAGATGTATCGGGTAGCCAATGGGATAACAAAACCAGTAACCCAATCCCTGCAATCACTATCACCACGCCTACTTGAGTAAACTCAAAAAAACCTAAGGGTTCGAGTCCAGCATTTTCCACAAAGGAGTTGACGATAAGGTTGGTCGAGGTCCCTATTAGAGTCAGGGTTCCCCCCAAAATCGCGGCATAGGAGAGAGGCAATAACAGCTTAGACGGAGCATGAAGCTGGTTACGGCGCACCACAGAGATAAGCGATGCCACAACCGCAGTGTTATTACTGAATGAGGAAAGAATGGCTGTCGACATTCCCAGCTTTGCCATAGTCACAGGCAAAGATCCCTTGCCAATAGCCATAGATAAACGGCCAAATAACGAGGTTTTTTCCAATGCGGCCGTCGCCAGCACGAGCAAAACAAGAATCACTAAGCTGGTATTGGTAAAGCTAGCCAGCGCCGTTTCCAGCTCTACCATACCTAGCATATAGGTCAATATCCAGGCCATCAAAAATAGGGTTGCAGGCTTAGCCACGCCTAAGGCTAGGCATGCAATCAAACCCACAACTATGATAGATAACACCCAGGTATCAGCCCACATATGAGTTACCGTCAGCGGCCAAGCTTACTAATATCTAACGCTTGCCAATGGGGGAAATGCTTACGCACTAAAGCATTGAACTCGAGCTCAAATTCGCTAAACCCTTCACAACTTCCCTTGCTTTCACTTGGCTGATTTAACTCAACAACCATAAGCGCTGCAACCGTAGCATTACTTAACCTATCGATAAGGATCATGGCGCCAGTATCTTTCACATCCCCATAGACAGATAGAGGCAAACTTTCTGTGAGCTCTAGCTGAACACGGGCGATACTGTTTAGCCCTATTTCCACATCATCGCTAGCGGACGTTTTATTGAGCGTATTGACATCAAGCAAGTAGTCAATAGCAACGATTTTGGCTTGGGTCTTCTTACCTGCGACCTTGATATCATAGAGTTTATTAAGCGCAAGTTTATTCTCATTCATCCATACTAAGTCGACGCTCACACTGTTAGTCAGTACCAAGTTGCTTTCATTATCTTGGCTAAGTGCAGCTAATAGATCGCCCCTAGAGACATCGATCTCATCCTCCAAGGTTACAGTAATGGCTTGTCCTGCAACCGCAGTTTCAAGGTCGCCATCAAAGGTAACAATACGTGCGACTTGGCTGCGCTGGCCCGATGGTAGTGACTCGACACTGTCACCAACCTTAAGCACACCAGATGCCAAGGTACCAGCAAAGCCCCTAAAGTCGAGATTAGGACGCGAGACATATT
The DNA here is from genome assembly GCA_947503555.1 of uncultured Shewanella sp. Taxonomy (GTDB): domain Bacteria; phylum Pseudomonadota; class Gammaproteobacteria; order Enterobacterales; family Shewanellaceae; genus Shewanella. The sequence continues at coordinate 322,815 of CANNEE010000002.1, read as the reverse complement.
GCACAGGCAGTCTTGCACTTTGAGTTGCAGCCTCGGCTTGAGGCTCTATGGTTTCTAATAGACCCAGTAAGGTTGCCCCTTGATACCAAGGGGTGCGGCTACTTGCCTCAACCACATTGTCACCATCAAGCGCAGATACAGGCACAAAGTGAATATCAAGTTCACCAAGCTGACTGGCAAAAGCATTAAACTCTTGTTTGATTTCATTAAAGGTTTGCTCATCAAAGCCTGTTAAATCCATCTTGTTTACTGCCACTACAAAGTGGCGTATGCCTAAAAGAGAGGCGATAAATGCATGACGCCTTGTTTGCGTTTGCACTCCATATCTGGCATCGATAAGAATCACAGCCAAGTCACAGGTCGACGCACCCGTTGCCATATTACGGGTGTACTGCTCATGGCCCGGTGTATCGGCGATAATAAACTTACGCTTATTACTGGAAAAGTAACGATAAGCCACATCAATGGTAATGCCCTGCTCTCGCTCGGCCTGCAGCCCATCCACCAGCAAAGCTAAATCAACCGCTTCTCCCGTGGTCCCCATCTTAGCGCTATCGTTTTTTAAACTGGCTAGCTGATCTTCATAGATCTGGGCACTATCATGGAGCAGACGACCAATCAGGGTACTCTTACCATCATCGACGCTGCCACAGGTTAATAATCTGAGCAGCCCTTTACTTTGTTGCTCGGCTAAATATGCTTCTACGCCTTGGGAACGTATCTCTGCCGCCATCAGGGCAGTCTTATTTACGGCTTGATCCATTAATCTCTTCCTCGGTTATTCGTTTCTATTTCTGCTTACTTTGGCTAGCGCCTAATTAGAAATAGCCTTGGCGCTTTTTCAGCTCCATAGAAGCACTCTGATCTGAATCTATTAACCGCCCTTGTCGCTCACTTGAGCGGGTCAGCAGCATCTCTTCAATGATCTTTTCAAGGTTATCGGCATTTGAATGCATAGCTGCGGTGAGTGGGTAACAACCAAGAGTGCGAAAACGGACTTGCTCAAGACTAGGTTGCTCACCATCGGCCAGAGGTAGTCGGTCATCATCGACCATTAGCATCATGCCATCACGCTCCACCACAGGGCGCTCTTTAGCAAAATAGAGGGGCACCAGCTCAATATTTTCTTGATATATGTACTGCCAGATATCAAGCTCTGTCCAGTTCGATAGCGGGAATACTCGAATACTTTCCCCCTTGTTAACGGCACCGTTATAGTTACGCCACAACTCGGGTCTCTGGTTTTTGGGATCCCATCTATGGTGACGGTCACGGAAAGAGTAGACTCGCTCCTTGGCACGGGATTTTTCTTCATCACGACGAGCACCACCAAACGCGGCATCAAATCCATAATGATCCAGTGCCTGCTTAAGACTCTGGGTCTTCATAATATCTGTGTGCTTAGCACTACCATGATCGAAAGGGTTAATCCCCTGCTCCACACCTTCTGGGTTAATATGCACCAGCAGATCTAAACCAAACTCTTTGGCCTGCTTATCACGAAACTCAATCATCTCTTTGAATTTCCAGCCTGTATCCACATGCAGTAATGGAAACGGGATCTTGCCGGGATAAAACGCTTTACGCGCCAGATGCAGCATCACCGAAGAGTCTTTACCTATGGAATACAGCATTACAGGGTTATCAAACTCTGCCGCCACTTCACGAATAATCTGAATGCTTTCCGCCTCGAGTTGCTGTAGGTGGCTTAATTTCTGCCCTGTCATGGGTGTCTCCATTTGTCTTCTTAAACTTGCAAGCGTTAACCATTAACGCTGTCACTATTTGCTTACGCCAAACTTATAAACTCGATGTACAGTAGCGCTCGAACATGAGACTAGCCTCTGGCTTAGAAAGCTTTTCTTCAGTTTCAAGCTGCTGACGCTGTTGTGGCTTAAACCAATCAAGCGAGCCAGCCAGCGAAACCACCTCGCCAATAATAATCAGTGCAGGCATCACTAAATCAGGATGGTTTGCTAGCTCTTCTAATTCATCTAATCGGCCAACAAAGCGCTGCTGCTCTGATGTCGTCGCTTTTGATACTATTGCTACGGGAGTACTGGCGCTGCGCCCAGCTTGAATGAGAGACTGAGCAATCAAGCCCGCATTAAGGATGCCCATATAGATAACCAGTGTGGTATTAGGCTTGGCATGACTGTTCCAATCGATTGGATTAGATTTGAGCTGGCAATGACCTGTCATAAAGGTCACGCTCTGAGCATAATCTCTATGGGTTAAAGGGATCCCTGCATAAGCTGAGGTACCTGTTGCGGCAGTAATACCAGGCACAACTTCAAACTCAATATTGGCAGCAACCAAGCTTTGAAGCTCTTCTCCCCCACGGCCAAAGATAAAGGGATCGCCCCCTTTTAACCTCACCACATTGCTATTGGTAAAAGCTTTGGTAACGAGAAGCTGATTAATCTCTTCTTGAGCAGCACTGTGTTTGCCCGCGCGTTTGCCGACAGCAATTCGCTCCGCTTTTTCGGGCACTAGCGCCATAATTTCGGGGCTGACTAAGGCATCGAAAAGCACCACATCGGCCTGTTGCAATGTGTGCCATGCCTTGACTGTTAGTAGTTCAACATCACCTGGGCCGGCACCGATTAGCCACACTTTTCCCGGCTGCCTTACTTTTCCCGGTTGCCTTGTTGCCAAACTCACTATATCCATGCCACGCCCCTGCAAATCTGAATCAGGAGTAAAATATAGCCAGCTTTTTATTACCCAATAAATAGATAAAAGTTAGTTTTTATAACTTTTAGTTATTTAAGAACGGTTTTCAACTGTCTCAGGAATAGGAAAAGCGTGATGTAAATCACTATAAGACTATGAATTACAAATAAGAAATGATGATATGACGGCTAACGCTCAATTCAAGACCAGCAAGTAGACTCTAAGAAACCAACCCGTAAAGTTAACTCATTCATTAATAACTAACATATGGTGAAAAGTTATAGAAAACGGCGCACTTACATAAGAGTCAATTACTGGTACCATATATTGAAATCATGATGGGCAAGCACTTTTATTGGGGAAAGGGATGAAACTAAAACACTTACTTATCGCATTAGTTGGGTTACTGACGAGTGCAAGCAGTTTGGCGCAAGACTCACTACTCAAGCAAAGAATCGATAAAGAAAATCAAACCGCAGAACTACCTTTTGTACTCACCCCACATAAAGTGAACTACTTTCTACCAGTAACCTATAACTCATCGACTAATATCGATCCCTTTCTTGCCGAGCTTCCTGAAGGACAAGATCCTAACGGCATCATAGATGAGCTAGAAGCTAAATTCCAAATCAGCTTTAAATTTCCCTTGATGTACAACATCTTTGGCGATAACGGCCATCTATTTTTGGCTTATACCAACCAATCATATTGGCAGATGTACAACAAACAGATCTCCTCTCCATTTAGAGACTCTAATCATGAACCTGAGATCTTTATGGTATTTAACAATGATTGGAAAATAGGAGAGTTTACGAATTCGATTTGGGGTGTCGGTGCAGCTCACCAATCCAATGGCCAAGCCACTGGACGCAGCCGCAGTTGGAACCGTCTCTATGGCTTTATGGTATTTGATAATGGCCCATTAACCCTGTCGGCCGAAGCTTGGTGGCGAATACCTGAAGATGAAAAAGAGTTTGTGGGTGACCCAGAAGGTGACGACAACCCAGATCTTATCGACTATATAGGTAATATCGAGCTTACCGGTGTTTATGGCGTGGGCAAGCACAGATTTACCCTTATGGTGCGCAACAACCTGCGCACAGAAAACAAAGGTGCTTACGAGTTAACTTGGAGTTATCCCATCAAGGGGAACTTGCGATTTTATGCTCAATACTTTAATGGTTACGGCGAAAGTTTAATTGACTATAACCATAGCGTTAATCGTGTGGGAATCGGCTTTTCTATCAATGATATCTTATAGAAAAAGCTAATAACTCCCTAGCTCTAAACCATCCACTTAGCCCATCTATAATTGATGGGCTTTTTATTGCTATACTCAATCCCTTAATCACGATAAGCCAGTTAATATGATGGAGAGGTTAACTTGAGTTTTAAGGGGATCATAGGGCTATTTACCTTTGTCATACTCCTATCAAGCATTCAGCTTGCGCTTTTCTTGCAACCTCAATCCATTCAACCTCTCACCTTATCTCAGTCAGAAATGCAGCAAGATCTATTGCAACTATTGGATGAAATAGAGCAACACTCAGCATTCTACAGCTTAAACCCAGAGCCAATTAAAGCTCAAATTAAGCAAGAGATAACTCGGCTCAAGTCCCGTTATTCTTTAGGAGTATCAAACCTAAATCTAGCCCCCGAAATCACTAAGGTACTCGCCTTACTTGCCGATCCAGGAGCAAGCATCACAAGTTTATCGCCAAATAAACACTTACTCCCGTTAAAGCTGAGACCTATGGGAGAAAAATGGCTGGCATTGGATAACCAAGATACTCCTTTACATAGCGAGTATCCCTTTATTACTCATATTGATGGTCTTCCTATGTCGGTCTGGGTTGAGCAAAGTAAGAAGTATCAACCCCAAAGTAATGCCAGTCATTCAGCGCTGGTAAAATGGCTACATCAACTGGACTTATTGCGCCAAGATATTGGATTAGAAATAAAACCAGAAGTGAGGCTGACCCTGAGTAACTCTCAGGCACAAAGCCAACACCTTACTCTAGCAACCACAAAAGAGATGCAAGATAGTAGCACTCCACTGCCTAAGCTCATTAATATCCCCAACAATACTAAGGTTCTCACCTTAACTAGGCTCAATAAATTTGAAACGGAACCAAGCTTAAGAACAGAGCTAAAGCAGGCCGCTCAAGAACCTTTGCTCATATTAGATATGCGGCAAGCAAAGGGGTATAGCGATACCTTTTTAAAAATTATCATCCAGCACCAAATCAATATCTCCTCACAGGAGCAATTGCTGGGATTTAGCCACTATCGGATTTCACCTAAGTTTAGAAATGATTTTCTCTATCCCATAAACTTTCACCCTCTCAATAGCTTTAATTCTGATATTCAGCGCAGTCTGGACGCGGTCTCACAGCGCATATTCGTACCCAACCCAAAATCCTTTAGTCCTTGGTTTGCTCGCACAATAGCCAATATAAAAGCCTCTGAAATCAGTAATGCAGAGAACAAGCCACTCACTAAATACCTTGCTCTTATCATCGGCCCCCAATGTAGACAAGACTGTGCTTGGCTAGCTCAACTTGCATCTCACTGGCCAAACACCTTGCTGATAGGTGAGCCAACCTCTGGCGATATCGCTCGAAAATATTCATTTAAACTCACCAATAGCCAACTTAAAGTCACACTTAGCAGCTCCTTGACCTACAACGCCAATGGCAAACGCATTTCCGGCGTCAGCCTTGTGCCGGATATACAGATTTCGTTGGAACAAGAGATCGCTTGGCCTGGCTTACTCGCACTACTCAAGATCACTAGTGAAACGATAGAGACAGCATCAGAGCAAGCCAGTACAAAACTCTAATTTAAAAAGAAAAGTAGAAGGCAAGGTATGAGTTTGACTTGCAACTATTGATGCCTCAGCCAAAATATATCAATTTTGAGCAAAGGGAATATAAAGCAACTCAATCTCATGCAGGCGCACGACTCGCTATCTCAAGTAGAGGATTGAATAAGGTGAAGCTCATGCCCCAGATAGTTTTACGCCACTATCTGGGGCCCTATTTCTTGATCGCCCCGCGCTAACAAGTCAATCAAACCTTAACCAAAGCATAAAATAGCAATGTTACAGAACAGTATTCGCTATTTATTCCGTGGGAACCTTAAAGATTAGACCAAATCCAACAATGTGCATAACTTTGTGGAAAAAATGGTACAAGCTGTGATCAGGCTCGAATTTTACCTGTTTCATATTGGTACGCAATCAATCGAAAGTAATAAAAAACCGCTTCATATTGAAGCGGTTAATTTTCAAAAGTACAGATAATATTACTTTAACTGACGATCTAAAAAGTCTGTCAGTGAGCGATAAAGGTGTAATTTTACCTTCTCACCACGCATAGAGTGTTTAGAACCAGGGTAATCTATCATCTGAAATAGCTTACCCTCATCCTGCAATGCCTTATATACCTTAGTTGAGTTTTCAAACAAGACGTTATCATCCGCCATACCATGGTACATGAGCAGACCAGATTCATAACCTTTAACATAGGGCATCACACTGCTAGCTTCATAGCCCTTGGCATTAGACTCAGGGTGTCCTAAATAACGCTCAGTATAGTGAGTATCATATAAGCTCCAATCTGTTACTGGTGCACCTGAGATTGCAGCCTTAAAGTAATTCGGCGCCTTAAACAGACTCATTAACGCCATATAACCACCATAGCTATGACCATAGATAGCGATATTGTTAGCATCGACATAGGGCAAAGAGCGCAGATAATCGACACCAACTTTCTGATCCTCGACTTCTGCATCACCTAGCTTTTTATAGATAACATGCTCAAACTCGGTTCCCCTATGGGCCGAGCCACGGTTATCGAGCTGAAAAACTAGATAGCCCTGCTGCAATAAATACTGAGTGTAATAATCATGGCTACTCCAACTGTTCACCACAAGCTGAGCATGGGGGCCGCCATAAACACGTACCACCACAGGGTATTTTTTCTTAGGATCAAAGTCAGCAGGCTTAAACAAGCGATAGATCAGGCTCTGACCATCGTCGGCTTTTAGCTCACCAAATTCTGGCAGTTGCCAAAGTCCAAAATAATCGTAAAGCGGGTGCCCCTGAACAACTGAGTTAGCCTCCACCCAGTTAAGTTTTTTACCCGTCTCGTCATGCAAGCTGATCTGGGGTGGCTGATTTAAGCTATTGAAATAGTCAAGATACACAGGGCTTGAATCGGCAAACACCACAGAGTGCATACCAGAGCGCTTACTCACAGCCTGAATATCACCACCTGCTAACGGCACTCGATAGAGTCTCTTTTCAATCGCGGTATCTTTGCGTCCAGTAAAATACACCCAGCCATTTTTCTCATCGACAAACTCAAGCTCATCGACCGCCCAATTTCCCGATGTTAGCTGACGTATGACCTTACCTTGATTATTTAGCAGATAAAGATGGTTAAAACCATCACGCTCAGAGGCCCAGATAAACTGCTCTTTACCTTTTAAGAATTTAAGGCTGTTATTGAGGTTGACCCACGCATCGCTAGTTTCGGTGAGCAGCGTCTTAGATTTATTCAACTGACCTAACTCAGTCACATTGAGCCTTAGGGTTTGCTGATCTCGGCTCTGCCATTGATAACTCAGGTGTTGACTATCAGGAAGCCATTTCACTCTTGGCAGATAGATATCTTTCTCTTTTCCAAGCTCTACCCATGCTATCTTTTTGTTTTTAATTTCTACCACACCAAGGGCAATGTCTACATTGGCCTTACCGGCGTAGGGATAGCGCTGCTTGGTAAGCTTAATCCCATCAGCATAGATCTCATTACGAGTCACCAGCTCGACACCCGACTCATCGACATGAGTAAAGGCGATTGCCGACTCATTTGGCGCCCACCAATAGCCTGTCATCCTATCCATCTCTTCTTGGGCAACAAACTCTGCCATGGCGTTCTTAATCGCGCCACCACCATCTTGAGTTAATTGCGTCAGTTTGTTAGTCGCAAGCTCAAGCACAAACAGGTTCTGATCTCTGACAAAAGACACATAGTGGCCTTTCGGTGAGAGTCTTGCATCCGTAGCAAAGCCATCACCAATCGGCAACAGTCGCGCCTGATTGTCAGCCAAAGAAAAGTAATACAACTGACCACTGGCGGGAATTAATATCGCTTGGCTATCCTGAGACCAGTAATACTCCATGATGCCTTGACCATAGATACGCTGGCGCTCACGGCGAGCCTTTTCTTCATCGGACAACTCTCCCGAAGCCAGCTTATCGGCATCAAGCAGCAGGCTCTTATTTCCTGTGGTGATATCCATCTGCCAAAGATCATAGAAATGTTGATTCTCTTTTCGCGGCGCAAGGTAAGTGGCACGGCGTCCATCTGGAGAGAGCTTTAATCCCCTAGGACTGGTACCAGCAAGTGCAGGAGACGCCACCAAACGTTCTATGGTCAATGGCTTCTTGCCCCCTTCAGGCGCAGTCAGAGAGAGTGATAGAGAGTGAACTTGTGTCGAAACTAACATAGGTACCACCATCAATGCGGATCGGATCCAATTATTATTCATTCTATTTCCTGAGATAAAGGTACAACTAGATTTGGCCAACATTGTGCATCAAAGAAACAGAAATCCAAAACTTAAGCCAATTGGTCACTGAAAAATACTGAAAACTCAGGTATAGTGTGCGCCCAAGTATGGTATTACTCCAATCTTAGGACTTGTCAAAGGAAGCAGAATGCAAACCCTGGCCCAAACGTTAAAAAATCAACAAGTTAACGACTCACTTTCCCAACTTATTTTTACTCTTGCCGATACCTCAAAAGCGATCAGCCAAGCCGTTCGTCACGGTGCCCTTGCAGGCCTACTTGGCGCAACCGAGCAGGAAAATGTTCAGGGTGAAACCCAAAAGAAACTCGATATCATCACCAATGACATGCTTAAAGACGCGTTAAAAGCCGACGGTAATGTACGCGGTTTAGCCTCGGAAGAGGAAGATGATGTCGTTGAAGTTAGCGCAGATGGTCAGTATTTAGTTTGCTTCGATCCCCTCGATGGCTCATCCAATATCGACATTAACTCACTGGTAGGCACCATTTTCTCCGTGCTTCCAGCCCAAGGTGACGAGCTTAATGAGCAAAGCTTTTTACAGTCTGGTCGTAAGCAGTTAGCAGCAGGTTATGTACTTTATGGTCCTTCAACCATGCTAGCCATGACCACAGGACAAGGCGTTCAGCTATACACCTTACACCCTGAAACCAACGAATTTCTACTAACCAATGAAGCCATGAGCATTCCCAAAGACACAGGTGAGTTTGCCATCAATATGTCAAACCAACGTTTCTGGGAAGCGCCTATGCAAACCTATATCGCCGATCTCCTACTTGGCAAAATAGGTCCTAGAGAGAAAGCCTTTAATATGCGTTGGATAGCTGCCATGGTTGGCGATGTTCACAGAGTGCTGTCTCGTGGTGGTATTTTCACTTATCCAACCGATAATAAGAACCCGAACAAGCCTTATAAACTCAGATTGATGTATGAAGCCAACCCTATGTCACTGCTTGTCGAGCAAGCTGGCGGTGTGGCTTCTACGGGTTACGAAAATATTCTGGATATTGAGCCAAGCGAAATTCATCAAAGAGTGGCGGTGGTTTTAGGCTCGGCGAATGAAGTCGAAACCTGCCTTGAATATCACAAGCAGGACTACAGCCAAGAGCCTCAATTATAATTAATGACGATAAAAGGGAAGTTTATCTTCCCTTTTATCAACTAATGAAGAGATATACTGCTTAACTTACAAACGGCTCTTTTTATTTAAAAACCTAGGTTTAATGAACCAATAGTAAAATGCCAAGGTCATCATAATTAAGTAGGTAAACTGAGCAAATCTAACCTCTGTATATTGTTCAAAATCATCATTACCAATAAAGATTGCAATAGCTATTAATCCATAAATAATACTCATCAGGCACATACAGCGACCTTGATTCATATTTCCTTTCCCACAAATTAAACATCCATAATAAGCACTTAGCCAACCAATAATTGCTCCCAAGGCAATATCAACAGGCCAGTGAGCCCCCACGGAGACCCTTGATAGCGCGACACATACTGCTAAAAGCAAAATAATACTTTGCCATAAGCGTTGCGTTAATGCCTGAAAGGCAATACCTGCAAGTAGAAAGATGCTACTCGTATGTCCAGAAGGAAAGCTATGGTAATGCCTAGGCTTACCTATAATATGCAACTGGTCGAGCTGTGCAGGAGGACGCAGTGCATCAAAGTAGTTTTTAAGCAAATGGGTTAACAAAGTGCATAAAATTGCGGCAAACAACACTCTTAGCGTCCAATCGGGTTTAAGGCACAATAGAATAAACAGAAAGCATGCCGTTACAGCACCATTTCCTAAGTCAGATACTAATGCGACTAGCTGATCTGGCAATATCTGGCTCAAACCATTGATTAAGTAAAAATACTCTTGGTTAACACTAGGCTTTAGCGTTATGACTAAACTAATAAATAAAAAGAATAATATGCTTGAAAAGTAAAATTGTTTATTACGTCTGATCCCAACTGAATACTCAGGCGTAAAATTTAAACTCGTACCATTAACAGAATGTGCCATTTTTACACCCTAATATTAAACATGTGTAGAGTTTAAAATTGGCAATGTGAAACAAATGTAACTGCAAAAAAAAGACAATAATGATTAACTAACTATATGACTTTACTCTTTGTTATCATTAAAAATAAAAAAATCGCTAGTTAAAAACTAGCGATAATATGGACTAACTCATCAGTTGGCTAATGAGTTAGAGCCAACACTCGGTGCTTAAATTAAATCATTTAAGCTCAACATTCAGGCTCATAAAGCAATCTTCTTGCCCTATGCTCCCTTAGTCGCTGTAGCACTTGTCTTCAAAGCGATATCTAGCGGCATCCCCTCTTCACCAGGAGTGACCTCTATGGCATAGAAGTGCTTTCCTTTCAAAGTACGGCTAATATCCTTACGTCTTTGCTTCAAGGGACCAAAGTCGAAGTCTATTCCCTTACCGACATTGCGATTGTACTGAAACACAGTTCTATCCAGCACCTTGCCATCGATTCCCAATGATTCTCCAAGCGCTTCGAGTGAATCTGCGCTAGCGACTATCCCTAGTTCAATATAATTATCGACACTTTTAGATGAACGGCGAACCGCATCATCGAAAATCAAGTAAACACTTTGATTACTTTGCTTCATGATAGCGGCAGTTGCCCTATCATTTGCCGCAGTTTCATCAACAAACCTATGCCCTTCATGGTTAACTAAAATTGCACCATTACTACGAATAGCCTTAGCAACTATCACCCCACCTTGGGCAGATAATGTAGGATGATACTGACTGTAATCGACAGCATCTTTTGCATCGGCTTGCAACTGATCGGCACTCATCACCGCATTTGAAAGACAAGCAGAAACCAAAACGGTAGCCATGCATAATGTAGATTTTATTATTTTCATATTCTTTCCCTTAATTCATCTATTACAACCTACTCACTTGCCCCATTACCGATTCCTATTCGATTAATATTTAAAACCAGTAACGCATTGGCTAGGGTGTTGAACGACTTGCTATATGACTAAATTGTGAGCAGAAGTTGCATCCTGCTCAAGCACAATTAAACAAAGGGAAAAGTAATTTAAAAGAGGATCACATCTTAGATTTAGAGGTATGCAAAGATGCATTAAATACCAATTTGCTATGCAAATAAGCATAATCCCACAGGGGCAGGCTCACACTGTTTATCAAGAGAATTCACCGCGGTAGCCTTGGCTAGAATCGGCCAATATGGCTTAGCTGCTACTCACAAAAAAAGCCCCTTAAGGGCTTTTATTATCACAAGGCTAACTCGAGTAAGCTAGCTTCCTCCGATTGACCTCGCTTATGCTGCAGCAGACAAAGGCTTTACTTGAGCCTTTACCTTAGCGCGCTTTTCACCGATAGGCAGTATGGTTCGGCCATACTCATTATTAAGCACCTGAGCCATTGCAAAATAAATAGCGGATGCGCCACAGAAGATACCTTCAAAACCAGCAATCACACCGATAGTTTCATTATGGGTAAAATCACGAGCCGCTAGCAGGAAGAAAAGTATGGTTAATGAGCCAAAGATCACTTGTTTGGCTAAAGGATAGCAGCGCGAACCAATGAACATAAAGCCTGTAAAGATACCCCACATCACGAGATACCACCCCATAAATGACTCAGGGCTCTTAGGCAATCCCATCTTAGGCATCACAATCAAACCAACCAAGGTTAACCAGAACAAACCATATGAGGTAAACGCCGTTGTGCCAAAGGTATCGCCACGCTTAAAACACATGGTGCCCACTATGATCTGGCTAATACCACCATAGAAGATCCCCATAGCTAAGATCATTGAATCAATTGGGAAAAAACCTGCATTATGAATGTTCAGTAACACAGTTGTCATCCCGAATCCCATCAAGCCTAAGGGAGCAGGATTGGCGTAAGTAGTAGACATGATATCTTTACCTTTATTATTAGTTCACTGTTACAAGGGTGCATAAAAAAGCCATTAACACGCACAAGTTTTCAATTCATGTCATTAACTGCAGAGCAGCACACCTTGAATTCATAGGCTCAGGAGATTTACTCAATCAGGCACAATAAATGACATCGATTTATAGCCTTATGGCAAACCATTCCATTTTGCTATTGCTAACCCTATGAGCACTCAACAAACTCTAGGGCCACAAGCCAAGGTTGCTAAAACATAATCAGCTGAAATAACTGACTAAGTTACCGTTAAATACAAAATTGATAAATCAGCGTTAGCAATTTTTGAAGGATATTGAACATAGAGCGAAATTGACTCAAGGGAAATTCTTTAACGGCAGGGACAACTAAAACTAGGATCACATCTGATTAAAACTAAGATGCAAGCTTGCATAACGCAGTGACCAAATATGCATAAACGCATAATTCAATAAGGCTCAGATCACCTAGGCCTCAAGTGAGTCAAAATCAGTGAAGAAAACAATGTGCTCGATGGCATGGCTTTCCCACACCACCGAGCGTTAAATGGCGAATTAATCTTGTTTACTATACTTAGCGGCATTGGCGCCAGCTAAACGACCAAAGGTCACGATATCTGAAATCGCATTACCACCAAGACGATTTGCCCCATGAACGCCACCCGTCACTTCACCTGCACCGTAAAGACCTGGAATCACTAAACCTTTAGCATTCATGATCTCGGCTTTAGAGTCGATTTTCACACCGCCCATAGTGTGGTGAACACCAGGAGTCACTTCGATAGCATAGTACTGCCCCTCATTAAGAGCGCGAGGTAGGTTAGGACGCTCAAAATCGGTATCCTTACCGCCAGCGACTAACTGGTTATAGTGAGCTACAGTCTTAGCCAGCGCTTTACCATCTATGCCCAAAGACTGACCTAACTTTTCAAGGGACGCATCTGTCGGTGCAACACCAAGACCAATATACTTATTAATTTTACTCAATGATTTACGTACTGAATCATCGAAAATTAAGAAGGCTGTACCACCAGTTTGCTTAAGAATCGCAGCCGCGGCTTTGTCTCTAGTAGTGATCTCATTAACGAAGCGCTTACCTTCACGGTTAACCAAAATCGCACCGTTACCACGTACCGCTTCAGTCACCATCACACCTCCTTTAACCGACAATGTTGGATGTGCCTGAATATACTTAAGGTCGATAAGCTCGGCACCCGCATTTTGCGCCACATCAAGACCATCACCTGTGGCACCAGGATGATTGGTTGCGATAAAGCCTTTAAGCTTAGGATCTAGCTTAGCCACTCTGTCATTGTTTTTACCAAAACCACCGGTTGCTAAAATCACAGCATCGGCCTTAATCCAGTAATAGCCAGTGTATTTGCCTTTAACCAAAATACCACGAACCTTACCCGCTTTATCTTTCAGGATTTCAATGCCGCGAGTATTCATACGCAGATCGATTTTACGAGCAATGGCATTATCGTATAGCACCTGAATCACATGGGCACCAACGCCGGCACCACCTGTCGGTCTATGGCTACGATTAACCGATGCACCGCCCATACGGCCTACATCATTTAAATCAGCACCTAAGCTGGTTAACCAATCAACTGAAGACTTAGATTTGCCGACTAACACTTCAACTAATGCAGGATCATTAAGATCGCGCCCACCTTTCATGGTGTCTTTAGCCATTAGCTCAGCACTGTCTTCTATGCCTTTGGCCTTTTGCTGATCTGTCCAAGCTGCATTCATACCACCAGCAGCCAGTTTGGCATTGCCGCCAATCACAGGCTCTTTTTCAATCAAAATCACACTGGCTCCGGCATCATGGGCCGAAACCGCAGCCGAGAAACCTGCACCACCCGAGCCGACAATAACCACATCGGTCTCGGCTTGAGGTTTTGCCTTTAATGCCTTCTCGCGCTCAGCGGCATCTTTCTCTAGCTCTGCAATGCTAGGCTCATGGCGTTGCCATTGGCCTCTATAGGGCATATCAAACTCAAAGCTATGGCAAGAATCACAATACACCATAGATTTTTCATGACCACTGTGGCACGAAGTACACGCGATATCCCCGGGGAAATGGGAATCATGGGCATTATAATGGTCCCGCTTAGTCTCGGCTGCAATTTCATCCATGGAGCCATGACAGGAAACACATTGCTCATTTTCATGGCTTAAATTGTCATTAGATAGTTCACCACTGGCTAAGTGGCAGGTATCACACTCCATGTTTTGATTATGAAAATCAGCAAGATTGTCCGCAGCTCCAACATGTGGAAGCATGAACATAGATCCAATAAAACTCGCTAAACAGGCGACTTTAGTTATATTTCTCATCCCATCTCCTTACAGAGTACTTCATTAGGTAAGTCTTGAAACTTAAAGATATGGAAGCTAGGTATCCTGTAACCATTGCAGCTAAACAAGCTTAGCTAATGGCGGAATAAACATTTAAACCTTCCATCTCTTGGCATTCTCTGCCTGGCTAATGGGTCTCTCAAGTGGGATAGAAAATGATATGTCGAAAGCTTAGGAAAGATCACAAGCGGTAGAATAGCCCATGCACCCCTGCATAAGCCCATAAATCAATATGCATTTTTGCATAGCCAGCAGTGAGACAGATCAACAGACTTTTCCCCCTGTGATCCTATTCCAAATCCTGAACAATAAATAACAGGCATATGCAACCAACCCAATACAAATCGAGGTAAATAATATTATTATACAAACACTTAAGCCATCAAAGAGTAAAAATTAACCCTCTGTGCCAAATGTTAACAATAGGGTAAAATCAGCCTTATCATAGATATGCCTATAAGCGCAAATAATACACACGGGCAGTTTCAAAACAACTTAATGATAAATAAGGTAAACCTGACTCATCATGCACTATGGCTTCAAGGCTAAAAGTATACTATCAGCCCTACTAGGCTTACTGTTATTCCTAGTATCTCCCACCCCTTGGGCAAAAAAAATTGATGAGTCTACCCAAGACAGTATCGTATTTGGGGTTCATTCCCATACTGCACCATTAGAGTGGCGGGACAATGGTGTTGAGCAAGGCTTTAACATCCAGCTACTACAGCGCATTGCCCAGATGCTGAATAAGCAGGTAGTCGTTAGACGCAAAAGCTTTCAGGAGTTGGTTGCTGACATTAGAAATACCCAAAGCGGAATTGACATCATCACACTCGTAAGTCCGGTTTCTGTCAATCGCTTGCTATTACAATCGGATCCGATTTACACCACCCATGCCAAAGCCTATACCTTACAGGGCGAAGTATTTATTCATAACTGGCAAGACTTAGCGGGCAAACGAGTAGCCATTAAAAAGGGCTCCTTTGTCGACGTCTATATCAGGGGGAAAGATCAGCATTTTACCCCCATAGATGTCGATCTCTATGAAACTGGCTTTAAGATGCTAGAGGAGAATAAGGTCGATGTTGTCTTGGCTGAAAACCTTGTCGCCAGGCGACTACAACCTCTTTATCCCAGTGTTCATAGCTCTAGTGATGCCTTAATTTATGGTGCATTTCGCTTTGTCACCAATAAGAGAAACTTCAAGCTCATCAACCAGGTAAACGCATCACTTCGCCAGCTAAAACTCTCAGGTGAATACGATGCCTTGGTCAACAAATGGTTTGGTACAGGACGTGAGAAGGTAGACTTAACCAGCACCCAAGAGAAGATTCTTTGGTCACTACTGGTTATCACCTTCATTTCTGCTGGTGTCAGTATCTACACTCGATCGATCAGCAAGAGCTTAGAAAAGCGCACTAAATTGTTGGATTTAGAGCTGGAACAAAGAAAAATTGCCGAACAAAAGCTCAGTGGCCTTTCACATCAATTTCAATCTGTACTCGATGGTATTCCCCATGGCGTCAGCCTGTTTAACTATAAAATAGAATGCCTATGGAGTAACGATAACAATAATGATCTATTGCGCAATGCAGCTTTTGTTCATCAAAATGGCGATCCCTTTATCCTTGCCGCAACCGTCAAAAAGGTCATTAAAGAGCAGCAGCCCATTGTGGCAGAAATGGTATTTAAGCAGCAATACTGGCAGATCCAAGTCTACCCAATCGTCACAGATCAGGTGGTTATCTTCTTGGAGGAATCCACTGAAGAGCACAGGCTAAGACAGGCCAATGATGAAGCCAGTCGCCTAGCCTCATTGGGTGAGCTATCTGCGGGTATCGCCCATGAAATCAATAACCCAACAGGCATCATATTGCACTCGATCGCCTTCTACAGTCAGGCCTTAGCCGATCTCAAACATGCCATAGACCACTATCAGAAACATAATCCTTTCTGGATGATAGCTGGGCTAAAACCTGATACTGCATTAACGGAACTGGAAGGTGCGACTCACTCAATTGATGATAGTGCTAGACGCATCAGCCGTATCGTTAACGATCTGAAACGCTACGCTCAGCCTAATATTACCTGTAGCCATAATCCAACAAACATTAATGAAGTTGTCCAGGTATCCCTTAGACTCACAGCCAATAATATTAAGCGCTTTGAAGTGAACACAGACTTTGCTTGTCCAGCTCCCATGATATTTGCCGACGCCCAACAACTACAACAGGTCATGATCAATCTGATCCAAAACGCCTGTAATGCCATGGCTTCAGATCTTCATGAAAACAAAAACAAAGCCCAAGGCGTACTCAAACTGGATACCTGGGCCGACGACAAACATGCCTATATTCGCATCACAGATAATGGCTGTGGCATGAAACAACAGACTTTATCTAGGGTGACCGAGCCTTTCTTTACCACTCGCAGAGCCATAGGCGGAAGTGGGTTAGGCCTATCGGTTTCTAGCCGTATACTTGAAGAACATCAGGCACAGATGCTCATCACTTCTCATCCAGGCAAAGGAACTTGCATCAAACTGACTTTCCCTTTGGAGCAATAACGTGAAACTTGCAAGAAATATACTCTTAGTCGATGACGAAGCTTCTTGGTTAAGAAGCCTTGCGATAACCCTTAATCGTTTAGTGCCAGAGGCGCAGATCGACTCCTGTGTTGATAGTCGCCAAGTTCTAAACCGACTGAGCGTCACCGATTACTCCCTAGTGCTACTGGATCTCACCATGCCCTTTCATTCTGGGGAAGAGATTCTCGAAAGCATTCGAGCCGAGCATCCTAATACTCGAGTCATCATAGTCACAGGGGTTAATGAAGTAGATACCGCTGTGCGCTGTATAAAACATGGCGCCTATGATTACTTTATCAAAACGGGGGATGTAGACGACTTAGCCCATACTGTTCGTCGCGCTTTGGAAGTCGTTGGTCTTGAGCGTAACTACTTGAGAATTAAAGAGAGCTTTCTTTCTAAGACACTGACTCAGCCTCAAGCATTTAATAATATTTTGACCTGTGAACCTGCGCTACTCGATCAATTTAGATATCTTGAAGCTGTGGCACTCAGTCCAGAACCAATTCTGATTACAGGTGAAAGTGGAACAGGCAAGAGCGAGTTTGCCCGCTCCTGCCACAAACTCTGTTGTCATGATGAGCCCTACATGACTATCGATCTCGCAGGAGTCAGCACAGAGGAATTTGAGTTGAGACTTTTTGGTCGATTAGGCAAAGAGAATGAAGCAGCACAAGTAGGGATCTTACATCAGGTTGAAGAAGGACTCTTATACCTTAATGAAGTATGCGAATTACCACTGGAAGCTCAAGCCAAGCTTGCACAGATACTGCAGCACAAACAGTATTATCCACTAGGTAGCGATCGTCCCTACCCTATTAGCTGTAAAATTGTTGCCTCGACAGAAGCGGATATGCTGGCACTCAATCAAGCTGGAAAATTAAGAAGCGATCTGGTTTACCAGCTCAGAGCTCACAGACTACACCTGCCTCCTTTAAGACAAAGACAGCTAGATATCTCTATGCTAATCAACCACTTTATTGGTTTAGCAGCAGAGCAGATGTCCCTCGAAGCACCACTACAACCCAGTGATTTGGCCAAACAGTTATCAAGCTACCGTTTCCCTGGCAACCTTCACGAACTCAAGGGCATGGTGTTTGATGCGGTAAGCCGCAGCGATGGTGTCGCTCTGAATATCTCTCCTTTTATGGAGGCTATCAATGAGCATAAGGAAAAATCTGATACCAGTGACAGCCAAATTGTTTTTCCTAACAAACTACCGACACTGGCCGAAATGAGTCGCGCCCTAATCGATGAGGCGATGAACCGCACAGCCAATAACCAAACTGCCGCCGCACAACTGCTAGGAATAAGCCAAAGCGCTCTTAGCAGAAGGATTACTAAGGAAGTGAAAGAGTAGTAACAAGCTCACAGCAGCAATAAACATATAGCTATAGGCAAGAACACTTCGCCTATAGCTGTTCCTATCGTTATCTAACTCATACCTTCATCAACGAAAACTAACATTCATTCCAGCGCTTTCTAATAAGGCACAAATAGCGGCTGAGAATAATTTCAGTAATACTGCTCTAAGTAACACTCTGATACTCATAGGTATTGCTCACGAATCCAGCAATCAATACAATGCTCGGCTTCGAGTAAAGGCAAAAGGAAGTCACAGCTTGGTATTAAATCTAAGGGAAATCACTAAAGAGAACTGGGTCGACATGATAGACCTAGATATCAGCAAAGCGCAGGAAGACTATGTCTCGCTTCCTGCCGAAGCAATCGCCGCCTCTAAATTTTATGACTACTATGTTAATCGAGGGATATACCTAGAAAATAAGGCCGTGGGCTTTATTCAGTATTATCCCAACTATGATGATGGTAAACCCAATGAAATTTTCATCGACCAGTTAATCATTGATATATCCCAACAAGGCAAGGGTTATGGCACAAAAGCCATGGAATTACTCCTTGAAGAAATAAAGCAGCTCAAAGGCATCGACTCGGTATCCATCTGTTATGTTGAAGGCCATGACATAATGAAAACCTTCTTCCAGCGCTTTAACTTTAAGGTGATAGAGCAAGATGAGTTTGATGAAACCATTATGGAGCTGCACTTTAGTTGCTAATCAAATAAAACGGGCCGCCCTATAAATAGAACGGCCCGCTAATAACCAAAGTAAGCGCTAAACCTAGCTATTACCTGTTACTGTCTCAAATTCAGCTTCTTCTTGGTGTGCTTTTTCAGTGTGATCTACTATGGTCAATACCGCGGTATCACCCACCACATTACATGACGTTAGCACCATATCGATAAGTCTATCTAGCGCAGCCACAATCGCAAAAGCTTCTACTGGTAAACCTAACTGATGGATAAGCACACCTATCATCACCATACCACCACCGGGAACCCCACCAGCACCAACAGAAAGTAGAAATACGCTAAAGAGTAATGCTGGCAACTGCTCCATCAAAATCGGCATGCCGTAGGCGTTTGCGACAAAGAAAATCGCAATCGTAATATAGATAGATACGCCACCCATATTCATAGTTGCCCCTAAAGGCACGCCAAAGCCCGCAACGGCACGATTGACACCTAGCTTATCGGTCAGGGTTCTTAAGGTCACTGGAATGGTGGCATTAGAGCTGGCAGTAGAAAGAGAGAATAGGATCTGCTCTTGGGTTTTTTCCCTAAACTGCTTGGCAGATACTGGCGTAAACATAGACACGACAAAGGGGTAAACCACAAAAATCCAAGTCACTAGCAGGGCAAGTATTAACACTAAGTACTCTACCACACTGTAAAAGACTTCAGCATCTAAGGTCGCGCCAAGTTTTAACATCAAGGCGAACACCCCAATAGGTGCCAGCTGCATCACCACCACAATAAGTTTCATCATGATTTTATTGGCAGTTTGAAAGCCTGAAACCGCGCCCGCAACCGTATCACCCAAGGATTTTATGACGCCGCCAAGTAACAATGCCATAAAGATCACTTGTAGCATATTGCCCGAAGTAAAGGCTGCGATTGGATTTCGAGGAACTATGTTTACAATCAGCGCCATCAGATTTGGCAGCTCAGTTGCAACCAGCTTGGCATCTTCAGCGCCGCGCATATCGACACCGCGCCCAGGCTCTAGCAATACTGCCACACTAACAGCAGCGGCAATGGCGACAAGTGTATTAATGATATAAAAACCAAAGGTTTTACTACCTAGGCGACCAAAGCTCTTAAGGTCGCTCAACTCACATACACCACATACTATGCTGACAAACACTAACGGCACCACCAGCATCATGATCATATTGACGAACATGGTGCCTACGCCAGTTGCCAGCTCGACTAAGGTGCCGGAAAAGAACTGAATATCACCGAGAAAATATTGAATTATCGTGCCTATTAATAAACCAGAAAATAGACCTAGAAAAATTCTAAAAGAGAGGGATTTAACCATTTGCTACAACCTTGCTTCAATCGAATAGATCGCCCCAAAATCCATGGATGCTTTATTCTTATCTGTTTTTAGCTTGTGATAGTGAAACATGCTGGCAATAATTTCAATCAAAAAAGTGAATAGTTAATTGAAAAAATATTATTAACATTCTTCCAAAATTGAAAAATAACCTGATATCAAAGTCATTTAAGCCACAAAAGAAGAAAATAGAGAAACCATAAGTATTTACAAACGCAACATAGCGCAACAAACGCAAACATAAATCACGGCTAATTTACTAGTTATATAGTTCAATGGAATAGTAAAAATCAGATATAAATATCGAAAAACAAAAACAAATCAGTTTTATTAGCCACCAAATGTTCAACGTATAGTGATCATATTAAGAGAAATATTGTGAGCAAATAAATGTTGCTGTTTAACACTCACTTTATTTTCATTTATATATTCAATGAGTTGAATCATATCCAATGATAGATTTTCATCTTGTAAGCAAGATTGCAGATAATACAGTTGCTTGTACTGCTTATTAAAATCTTCTGGATCATTACACTGCCCAAGCTCAAATAACTCAGCCATATTCTGCGGACATATAAGCGCTTTGGCTCTCAAGCTAATAGCGATTTGTAACCCTGCAGGGTCGATATCGGTAAATGCCACAATTTGGCAATCAGCAGGGATATTTTCAAGTAGCGTCTTTACCGCTTTTGGAGAGTGTATCGTGCTACCTCGGTACAGAACTAAACAGCAGCTCATATCCAGTGGTAATTGGCAGGACTCAAGCTGGTCAAAAATATCGAGGTTTTCAACCACTAAAACGCTGGTCACTGTATTTAGCTGTAAAAGCACTTGCTCAAGGGGCAATCTTAAGCTTGCTGCTACAGGCATCAACTGGCTGATAGGGTGAGCCGTGGGTAATCGGCACAGTAGATAGTCATCATCAGGCTTAGTCGGAGCCAATTTCTCTTTATAGGTTTTATTCGCCAGCTCAATACGACTGCCGTCAACCTCATCAAATAAGAGATCTAAGCCATAACGCGCTTTAATATCCTGTCGCAGCAGTTTAAAGTCGTCGGAAGATAAATAGAGCCACTTTTTCGCACCGTCGATATCGGTAAGTTCAAACTCACGAGCAATTTGTCGCCAACTGGCATAACTCACCTTAACAGGCTCATTACGCACTGCCTTTTGCATGTCTTGCCACTGGCGTAGATTTAATTCAAACATCACAGCTTACTCCTTTAAGCTTGTTTGCAAACGAGGCTGACTAACTCAGCCCCACTTCCACATCGCGAATGATAAAGTTCCCTGTATATATAGGGTGAGGTTCACCAATAGGTTCAAGTTCAAAGTAGTTACGATACTCATCGGCCAAACCTTCAAACTCACCTATCACTTGATACAGCCAGCTTTCGCTATCCCACTCAAGTCCATGCTCTTGATGGTAATCCAGTGCCGACTGACTACGGCCTGTATCTATCACTCGGCAGAAGTAATCCTCGACCGCCAGCTTAAGCGGGTTATCAGGAATATCGAAATCTTCGGCCACTGACAAAGAGACCTGAGACGGCTCAGCGCGTGTATGAGTTTGGCTATCGCGGACAATACTCTTAATTCGCGCCACCATCTCAAGTAGCTCATTTTCCTGTAGACTATTATGCACATCGACATGGGCTGGACCGATACTTGGCTCTGCGCGATTAAACAGTTGCGGCACCTGCTTATGGGCCACATGATCCACAGGGCGATAATCTGGATGCTGATCTGTATAGAGTAAAAAGCCCTTTAATAGGCGAGTTCGACCGCGAATTTGCCTAAAGCGACCAAGCAACTCCAACAGACGCGCCTGTACCACACTCAGCTCTTGAGTACAGTCACTTAAACTCACCTGCAGGTTAGTCACCAATAAGCGGCGCAATTCACGCACGTCGCCTGCAAGCTCCGCCAGCTCACTGAACTTAAACATCTCAAGGCCATTAAGCAACTCAGTGACCTGACTCTGAGCCAGCTCATTTTCACGAATTTTGGCATTGATACTGCCCACATAGCCAAACTCGTTATTGATACGACTCCAAAGCACGCGAATCGAGTACCTTAAGCCTTCACTAAAGGCAAACACATGCTCGCTCAGATCCGCTAGATAGGCTTCACTAGCGCTAAAATCCACGTTATGACGAGCTTCTTTATAATGATCCACCAGCGTCTTAATCGTGGCTAATGCAGAGCCAACGTTCGAGTCGATTTGACGATTACGCTCATCGCTTAACCCCTCTTCCAACATGGCTCTAACGCTGCGGGTTAAACGAAGCTCACTTTCAACTTCAGGACGCCACAGAATGCCGCTAGTTTTTAGCTTTTCCAGTACTTTAGGGTCTCGCCCCTCTTCTGAGATAGAACCTGCCTGATAGGCATCCATTATCAGATCGGCATGGCGCCCAAGCTGTTTAAGCAGCTTAACGCCGGCTTGATGTAAGTTACTACTCATATCAAGTCCCTTTGAGTAGCGCTTTCGGCTTGAGCTTCTAGACTCAAGCCTTCGGTTTCATCGATAAAGCGGATCACTTCATAAAGGTAATCTATCTTACCCGTGGCGATATAGATCTGTTTCTCGCTATTGGGCTTAGTCAGATATCCAAGCTCCAGCAGACGCTTAAATACCAGCTTTAATTGGGCATCACTCTGACTACTGGTGGAGCCAAACAAACGATAATGACTTAGCTTAGCAAGCTGCTCCCTAAAGGCTGGCGTATCTTCGATACGAGCTTGCAGCTCAGTTAAACGAATCGCCGCTCCTTCGGTTAATGGTGCATCTTGACCGCTGGACTCCTGTACCAATACCAGCCACTCCACCAGTGGGATCAGGCCATTACAGATCTCGCGAAATTGAGAAGAGATCACTTTACGTTCAGTTTCACCAAGTTGCTGATAGCCGCAGAAAAATACATCACCTTCGCCAGCACAAGCGACAGTGCGGTTAATTTGGTTAAGATAGGCTTCCACTCGCTCACGGGTAGTGGCATTTTTCAATGCGCGCCAACCCTCTTCGTCTGTGGTGCGGCAAATAAACTCACCTTTAAGTAGACGTTCAATCAAAGCGCCTGTGCCCACAAGCGGTGTCATTTCTTGAATAGTAGACATTATGCTGACTCTCCTAGGCTTTGGCTTGATTTGGCGGCTGTGTTGTTAGCATCTGGATTCGCTCTTTGCTTTAACTTATCAGCAATGGGATTAATCTTAGGTTTCACCACCTGTAATTTTCGAGTCTGTTTGTTAATGATATAACGATTCGCAAACAGGCTAAGCACTTCAGATTCTGGGTTAGGGAAGGCGCCTAACACACTGATATTATTATTTTCACAGGCATCGAAAATCTTCTTCACATTACCATGGTGTAAGGTACCTAGCTCATCGATAGGCCAGTGGATGGTGACATCGGCGCGACCTCGCAGCAAGCGAGTAAAGGCCAGCAGGAATTTACACAAAATCAGGTAGGCCATACCATGGCTGGATGACTCATTGAGCTGCCTGTCGGTACGTATAATCAGGTCACTTTGCCCCTCTTTCAGGCGCAGTTCAATCTCCAGCAGTTTGGCAATACCACCGGTTAACGCAGCGCGGCCGATAATATCTAAGGCGCGGCGCATGCTATTGATATAGTCCTCATCGGGCAGGCCTTCATAGCCATCACGCTTCCAGCGCTCAAAGGCTTTAACAAAGGCTTCCAACTCAGGCCAAAACTCTAGCTCGCTAATTTTAGAGCGAATCTTCACCGCAGATTCAGAGACCCCATCGAGGAATAGTTCTTCTCCCACCTCTCGAGTAATACGCGCACTTTGAGTGGCAATACGTCTATCGATATCGGCCAGTACATCATAGTAAGCACTTAAGTCGACACCAAAGATACGCCCCTGCTCTCGCAGCGCCATCATAGACTGAGGCACCATCACATTAAGCAGCTGCTCAAGTGCAGGCACTAGCTTGCGGTAGTTAAGTAGCGGAATACCTTTATCATTTACCAGACTCGCCTCTTCTCGAGCTCGCTCCCAAAACTCAGACAGACTAGAACCCGACTTACTCGCGATAACCGAGTCAAAATGCTCCACATATTGCTTGACCGAGCCCAATAGATAATCTCGCTGCAACAGCAAGTCTTCCCCCTGGCGCAGACGCTCACTCAGACTTCCCTGAGCTTCCTCAGCATCTTTGCCCAGCTTGATCTCAGCTAGTTTTCGCATCAAAGATCTCAGTTTAGTCAGGTTTTCAGAAGCCTCGATTTGCACCGCATCGGATAACTTACGTGCCTGCTCTAATCTCTGGCGCTCATCCTTCATCGCCTTGAGCTCGGCCTGCAACTGCTGCTCATGCTCATTAGCCGCTAGTCTCACTTCACTGAGCTGTGACTGAAGCTTAGGCTTACGCTGCATCCAAGTGTGTTGATACCAATCATCGTATCTTAGTACATCACTACGGCGCTGCTCGGCGTGGCTTATTGCTGTTTCCAGCTCTCGAATCTGCTGCTTAAGGGCAAGAATTTTATCTTCATCCACGCCGCGAGATTTAAGCTCATTCTTATACCAAGTCTCACAGGCTTTCTGCTCTGTCTTGGCATTCGCTCTGCGCTCATCGATATTGGCCTTTAACTGACCTAATTGGTTATCCAGCGCCCCAACGACCTCTTGCCAATAAGCGTTACGCTCCATGCGCGCTTCAAGCTCCTGCTCTTTTTGCTCCTCAAGCCATTCTTGATGTTGAGCCTTTAACTGCTTTTGTTCGGCATCGAGCTGAGCTAAACGTTTACTTGCTTCTTGCTTGCGCGCTTTAAGCGCTTGATTGATTCTCTCTTTCTCGGCTCGCTTCTCTTCAAACAGGCGGCGCAGATCTTCACGGCTATTTTTGTAGGCAGTGCGCGCAAAGGTCAGTTCTCGGCTCAGTTTATCCAGCTCACTGCTTGCCTGTGTCAGAGTTTGTTCGGCCTCGGTTTGCAGCGCCTTAGCCGTTTCCAGCGCTTCTTCAGCCTTGGCATAGCTTATTCTCAGTTCCTGCTCCGACTGAGCATACTCAGGCACATTTAACGACTTAAGATCGATACCTATGCCATACAGGCCTAGCTCTTGAGGATTTTGTTCTTGAGAGCCTTGCCCTTGTTGAGCGTTAATCAGATGCGGGTGTAAGTCAGAGCGATAAAGCAGTTCAGGGTTGACAACTTTACCTAAACTTTGCTCCCAGCCTGGCGCTTCTTTACGCAAAAACTCCAGCAAGGTATGGGATTGAGGGAAAAGCATCTGCTTGAGCTCATCAAGCTGCTCTTGACGCTCTGTCACTCTTTTTGCAGCGAGTCTCAAGGCTTCATTCGCCTGCTCACGACTGGCTCTAAGCTTACGCTCTTCACTGGCTAGCCTCTCGGCATTAGCATCACAGGCTTGCTGCTCCTCTTCGGCATGAGTGATACGCTCATCGAGCACCTCAAGGGCTAGCTTCTCATCACTGGTATAGGTGAGGTTATCTACCTGCATTTTATGTTCGGCGGCGGCTAGCTTAAGTTGATACTCTTGCTCGCTAAACTGTTTGCGACCAGCATCGGCCTGTTCACGCCACTGGGTAGCGAGCGACTCAAGATCGGCTCGCGCCGTATCTCTTTGTTTGTCTCTTGCTTCACGGGTGGATTCTTGTTCGCCATGGAGCTTTTCAAGCTCACTATGTAACTGCTCAGCGATTTTAGAGCGTCTAGCATTATAGGCGGCTTCAACATCTTGATGCTGCTCGGTTTGCAGTTTATGACGCTCGGTCAGGTTTTCTAAATCGCTGCGCCAACTAGGTAGCTTTTCCAAGTCAGCCTTGGCCTGTTCAATATTGGCATAGAGAAAGGCGCCATGTTGATCTTCTATGGCATCTAGTTCATCTTCATAGGCGGAGATATCAGTCTTAGCTGCCGAAAGCTCACCGTTAAGGTAATCGCGGCGCTCTTTCCATTTCTCATCTAACTGCTTAAGGCCAAGATTATGCTCTTTTGATAAGCTTTGATTCAGCTCTTGGCGAGATAGCTCGCTCTGTTCATCATGTTGATAACCGCGAGCAAGGCCTGCAAGACGCTGCTCTGCGCTTAATAACTGGTTAAATTCCTGCTCTAGTTTGTCGAACTCAGGGCGGATCTCCTCAAACCCTTGAATAAGCTGACTCTCTCTAATCCAAGCTTCAACTCGCTGTGGATTAATGCGAGAGCTTGGCGGGTTCACTCCATCCTCTTCTAAAATGGCGGCGATCATCGACTTGACCGTTTCCATCTTGCCCTCTTTGGAATGCACAGCTTTAGCAAGCTTTTCTATATGTCTAAGTGAGTGTTCACTTTCACATAAAGAAAACTGACGCGCATAGCTCCTAAGCTCAGCTCTATTGCTACCCGTACTTAGCAGGGCTCGGTCATTTTGGATGATGGCGCGGAACTCGCGAGTATTTAGCAGATTAGTTTGTGCCACACCAGCGCGCTTCATCTCACGACCTAACTCGGCCATGGTATGACAGGTGATGCTATCCCCGAGCTGAGATTTGACATAATCCTCAAGCTCAAAGCCTTTAGCGATAAAGCGGTAGTTCACCCCTTTGCCATCACCTGCGGAAGCAAGTACCGCCTGATATTTGAGACCATCGCCCTTGGTATATTCATAAATGATATAGCTAGACTCATGGGGCAGATACCAACGTTCAAAGCTATCACGAGTAGAAGGCACGACTCGACTCGGGTACTCACCATAAAATACTGGCACCAGACGTTGCAGGGTTGTCTTGCCCGAGGCATTTGTACCACAGATATTGGTATGGCCATTTAAGGCGAGTTCAACCACACCCGGCAGATGAGTGTCGATCAACACAATTCGAATCAAGCTTGGCATAGGGATCCTTTCGCGAACAAACTCAAGGTGTCGAATCCTCAAACTAGCAATGAAACCCATGGGCTAGCTTGGTGTTTTTTCGAACACCTAAAAACAAATAGGTCACTAAGTTAATAGAAAGCGTCAGCTTAGGCAATTGCGCTCTATGGATAAGGGGTTTTTAAGGTGTTAATAGATGATCCTTAACACAATTTGTGGCGTTTTATTGTACACTTATAAAATATGATGCATATCTAAAGGACTATTTATCTACCTAAAGTTTACTGTCCATGACAGTAACGACAACGTTCACCCCCTTGCTACATCGTCGTTTTTTACAACTTTAGTAAGCTATGGGCATAAAGTTAAAAAGACCAGGGCATATTAACCCAACACAGACTCTATAATGAATTTTAGTTTCCATACCAGATATATGACAACATAGCATTGGTTTCACGCGTTTTATGGAAAGTTAAGTCAGAAGCCAATGCTTACCTCTAATTAAGGCATACCATGCTTCATAATAATTATGATTTAATCATGCTATAAGACAATGAAATTAGGGTAAACTTTTCAAATTATATAAACATGGAATTTTATGTTATTGATCACGCATTTACCGTACAGTAGACATTTAAAGATTACATTAATCACATAAAAACAATAAAATATTAATTCACAGTTCAAGATTATAAATGCAAACCATATCCAGTTCTAGCCCAAATAGCGTTGAAAACATAGGCTCATAAAAATATCATATGAATAAACCTAAAGTTTTATTAAAAACTGTGTTATCAACATAGGATTGCAAGCTCATGTAAATAAAGATAGTCTGCGGCCCTTATAAAAATTTAGCTAGGTTTAATGGACTAGCAACTAGAGTTATAAAATACTGTTATAAGGGATAACCTATGAAAAATAAGTTTCAAATTCCACTAATTATTTGCCTATCGGGACTATTACAAGCCTGTGCTCCATCAAGTTACATGGTAAAAGAGCCTGTACCATCAAAGATTTCATATACTAATCAAAGTACTAATGAAGCTAATTTAACATTTGTTGATAAGCGTCATAAAGATTCAAAAGTGTTCAGCCATGGCGTACTTAAAGCAGATTTAATTCTTAATGGATCACCTATCAATCCAATCAGCTTCCTAGAAACAGAAACAGCAAAAGAACTCAATGCAAGGGGTGTTAAAGCTAACATCTTAGAAGCTGGCGATATCAAAATTGATGTTAACAAGTTTGAAATGCGCAATCATAGAACGAATGCTTACACACCGTTTATTTCATTTACCATGCTAAGCGCTGATGTATCTGCAAATGGGAAAAAAGAAAGAATTACCGCTTATATTAAACGTGGCAAAGTACCAGTATGGAGCTTCGACGAAATAATTCAGCCAACTCTAAATGAGCCATTAGACTTATTAGTTAAAGAATTTTCAGCCAAACTTAACCGCTCTATAGAAGGTAAGAAAATATCTGATGACGAAGTTAAAAGTTTAGTTGAAAAAATAAACAAAAATTTAAATGATGGCGCAACGTATATGGATGTGTATCAATTAGGATTTGGTAATAATGACACTGCAATTCCATTTTTAGTTGACTATACAAAAAGTGAGTCTGAATACATCCGCTTAGCAGCAATCTCATCACTGGGTATTTTAAAAGCTCAAAGCGAAATGCCATTGCTAAAGGAGATATATTCAACTGCAGACAACTGGTCAGATAAGGCTATGGCCTTAAAAGCCATAGGTGACATAGGTACACCGGATGCACTTAACTTCTTAGTTAAAACAGAAGCTAAACTTGCTGAAGCCAAAGAAAAAGAGCAACTATGGACTAAAGAAATTATTGGCTTATATCTCTAAAGTTCACATTCAGCTAAGGCTTCACAGCTAAATAACTTACAAAGAGCCTCGAATGAGATAACTGTATGGTTGGTAGACTCAAAACTCTACCAACCTACTTTCATAACATCGCTCAGCTATCATCTGTAATTAAAACTGAGTTTTCCTTGCTTCATACATATCACACATACCCTGGACCTGTTCATGACAGTATGGACGCAGACCGCTCATCACAAGGGTTTTAAGGCCAGTACCTACGACTTTACCTTCACTCTTAAGCTCAAAATGCAGAGTCACATCACCACGTTTACCGTCCACTTTCAATGTTTTCTCAACTAACTCTAACTCAACTTGGGTAAAGTCTAGGGTATTGAGGTCAAAAGACATGCTCTCATAGATCACCAATGGACGTGCCGGGTTAATCATCACCTGATGCTCTTGCATCATAGGCACAAGCACATGAATAAAGTTCAAGCCAGAAAACGCCACATAGCTACGGATGAAAGATTCGATTTGCGCCTTACATTCACGTACATCGCCTTGACGCTCAACGCTTAGATAAAGCTTGTCTTTATCATCACGAATATCAAAAGCTTGGTTAACCTCTACAGGAAACTGTAGTTCGACGCCTTCTCCAACCATGCCTGAGAAGGTAAAGCTCATCTTTTGACTTAAGCCATACTCACCCAATACAAGTGAAAAAAGCAGATCTCCAGGCACACAAAAGCGCTTGGCATCCACATCATGAATTGGGTTGAAATCCTGTGCCACACCTTTGGCAAAATCGCTAGCTTGCTGGGGAGTAACGTTAACGGCTTGGTTTTGCTTGCTAAAAAAAGGTGCTAAGAATGTATCCACTTGAGTATGAGTCCTACTGCTAAAAATTTAGCCAAGGAGTTTAACTCAGATTTGCCGTTTCACTCATCCTACAAGTAATACCATCGCCTAGCCCTAATGAGGTATTAATCCATCGTCAATACTTTTTGCATCCATTTTACAATGTAAATATTTTTTATTTACAGATAAATCAATCTATATCAATTGGTTATTGCAAAAACAGTTCAAAAGTTGCATTTACAAAACATGATCGATGTCAATAAATGTAATGAGAATGGTTTGCATTTTTAAACCCAATTGTTACACTTCGCCGCGATTCAATACCCCTAACAATAAATTGGATGAAATGATGAAGAAGACGTTAATCGCTACAGCCCTAGTTGGTTTGTTTGCTAGCCAAACAGCCGTTGCATCGACTGAAACTGAAGAGCTACGTAAAATCATCGAGCAGCAACAGAAAGTACTTGCTGACCTTGAAAAACGCCTTGAGCAAACTGAAGAACGTGTTGAAAAAACTGCTGATGTAGTAGAAACAACTGCAGCAACTGGTAACAGTGCTACCACTATCGGTGGTTATGGTGAACTTCACTATAACAACATCTCTGACAACCTTTCTGGCAAAGACAAGAAAGAGTTCGACTTCCATCGTTTCGTTCTATTCTTTGGTCATGAGTTCAATGACAAAACTCGTTTCTTCTCTGAGCTAGAAGTTGAACACTCTCTAGCGGGTGAAGGTAAAAACGGTGAAGTAGAAGTTGAACAAGCTTATATCGAGCATGACTTCACTGACGCCCTAACGGGTAAAGCGGGTCTTTTCCTAGTACCAGTTGGTATCATGAATGAAACCCACGAGCCTGACACTTTCTACGGTGTTGAGCGTAATCCAGTTGAAAAGAACATCATTCCTGCTACTTGGTGGGAAGCAGGTCTTGCATTTAACTATGAAGCTGCACCTGGTCTAGGTTTTGATTTCGCCGTCACTTCTGGCCTAAAAGTTGACCCAGCTAAGTTTGATATCCGTAAAGGTCGTCAAAAAGTTTCTAACGCTTCAGGTGAAAATCTAGCCTATACAGCACGTGTTAAGTACACAGCTATGCCAGGTCTAGAGCTTGCCGCTACTGCACAATACCAAGCTGACATCACTCAAGGTACTGGCGCTGATACTGCTTCAGCCATGCTACTAAGTGCTCACGCTATCTATAACTACCAAGACTTCTCTGTACGTGCACTATACGCTATGTGGGATATCGACGGTAACGAAGCAGCTGCACTTGGCCGTGATGAGCAAAATGGTTGGTACATCGAGCCTTCTTACAAGTTCACCGATCAAATCGGTGTGTTCGCTCGCTACAACCAGTATGACAAGAACGCTGGTAACAGTGACGATACCGAAGTTAAGCAAACTAACCTAGGTATTAACTACTGGCTACATGAGCACGTAGTGCTAAAAGCTGACTGGGAAAAGCAAAGTGGTGCTAAAGACTCAGACGGCTTCAACCTAGGTGTTGGTTATCAGTTCTAAGCTGTTTCGCTAACGCGTACAGTTTATGAGTAAGAATGCCCGTTAAGGGCATTCTTTGTATTCGGCCTATGCTAAAGTTAATGATTATGATGAAACAAATACTAATCGCTCTTGTTACCTGCTTAGTTTTATTAGGACAACTTGTGCCAACAGCACAGGCTAGAGGTGTATACCAAACCAAGGAAGATTTTATTACTCAGGCCCTAGGTGAAATCCCTAAGGCAAAAGTGCTTTGGTTAGAAGATGAGCAAACAGCCGTCATTGAGTCGATTCTTCAGCACAAGTTCAGTAAATTTAGGCTCAGATATTGGCAACAAGGTAGCCAAAGTGTCTGGGTGATGAATGAAATTGGTAAAGAAGCTCCCATCACAGTTGGTATTCATGTTAATGACAGCGCCATAGTCAAAACTAAGGTACTGGTTTATCGTGAAAGTCGAGGTGGAGAAGTCAAACACGACTTCTTTACAGATCAGTTTATCTCGGCCAAACTCACCCAAGATCATCAGCTTGATAAACATATTGATGGCATTACTGGTGCCACGCTATCGGTTCGAGCACTGACAAAATTATCACAGATTGCCCTCTACCTAGATGGTCAAATAAGACAGTAGAACAAGATATTAAGGCTAAAAATAACAATAATGACCCGCAACGCTGCTAACTTACGACTGAAACTACTTAGATTACTTAGACCTTGGCACAGACGCCTCGGGTTATTCGGTGTTGGGTTTGTTTTATTTCTAGCCTTATCGGGCATCCTGATCAACCATAGCAATGATCTCAGTTTAGACACCAGTCATGTCGAACAGGCATGGTTACTGGATTACTACGGTATTAACACACCTAAGCATTTAGGTGCTTATCAATATAAAAGCGCCGATGGTCATACGCTCAGCTTTAATATCACAGACAACATTCTATGGCTCGACCATCATCAGATTTGGCAAGCAGACTCAGCTATAGTCTCAGTTGGTAAATACCGAAACTTTTATGTCGCAGCCAGTCGGCAAGCCTTAGTGTTACTGTCGGAATCAGGCGAGATTCTAGAGCAACAGGATATCAGCACAGGGCTTCCAAATCACATTCAAGCCCTTGGCATAGATTCAGATAGACTCTGGTTAAAAACAGACTTAGGCCAATATCAGGCCGATGAAGATCTAATTGAATGGCAAGCCTTGCAAACTCTTAAACCTGTCGACTGGATTGCAGCACCGACACTAAGTGACAAACAATATCAGCAAGTCGCCAATTTGGCGCGCTCGGCTCACCTTACTTGGGAGCGAGTGTTACTCGACCTTCATAGCGGCCGCTTTTTTGGCAAGGCGGGACAACTCTTTATGGATTTAGTCGCTCTTAGCCTCATCTTTGTTTGCTGTACTGGCTTTCTTATCTGGTATAAACAAAAAGCGCCGAAACATCCTAAATAGCAACAGGCCTAAGCATAAAAAAACGCAGCACTGGCTGCGTTTTTTCGCTATCTAATAACGCTACTATTACTTATCGGCACGGCCAGTAAATTTACGCTCTTCAACGTTAATCTTAATTTTATCGCCCGTTGAGATATGCTCTGGTACCTGGACGACTAGACCCGTACTTAGGGTTGCAGGCTTAGTTCTGGCAGTTGCAGAGCCACCTTTAATTGAAGGATCTGTCTCGGTAATTTCCAGCTCAACAGAACTAGGCAACTCAAGGGCAACAGCCGCATCATTAACCATAATCACCATCAAACCTTGAATTTCTTCGGTAATAAAGAGTAGCTCATCTTCGATGTTCTCTTTATTGAAGCTGTAAGATGAGTAATCTTCAGTATCCATAAACACATACTCATCACCATCTGTGTATGAGAAAGTCGCAGGACGACGAATGAGATCGGCAAGATTTAGCATATCAGAGTCTTTGAATGACTCATCAATCTTGTGATTTGTCACCACGTTATACATACGCATACGGTAGATGCTGCCGCCCGCACGCCCTTGTGGGACAGAACGTTCAATATCTCTTACGATATAAGCTTCGCCATTGATTTCGATAGCGGTATTTTTCTTAATTTCACTTGCCTTTGGCATCTGTATTCGCTCCAGTACAAAAAATTAGCCTCATTATAGACACTTATAACTAACTAACCAATTCACTATCTTTAGCAGCTTGAACAGTCTCACTGCATTTTCAAACTAAAGGGCTATTGAGATCACAAAAGACAGCCAGACGCAAAACCATCTAGACGTCTAGATTGACATAATTTGTAAAATTCACTATTCTTCGCCATAAAATTGCTGCATGACAACAAGCAAGGAAAGCCAAATAACCGCAGTTTTACTATTTCGCTTAAATTGAAGAGAATTTACATTGAATCAAGCAACAACTAATTCAGTTCCAACCAGACCTTCTGGCATTGCATTACTACCATTAGCCGTTTTTCTTACGCTATTCATTGGTGCTGGGGTCTATTTTGACTCGCAGGGAGTCGATTTTGCCTTTTACCAACTTCCTAGTGTTATCGCTATCTTGCCTGGCATTGTATTAGCAATCCTTTTATCCAAGCAGAAGCTAAACCAAACAATAGACACCTTCATTGCAGGCATAGGTCACAGCAATATTATTGCTATGTGTCTTATCTACTTATTGGCCGGCGCTTTTGCCTCTGTGGCTAAGGCCACAGGTGGTGTCGACGCCACTGTTGCCTTAGGTTTATCTCTTATTCCATCTAACCTATTGCTGCCAGGCTTTTTCATCATCGCCGCTTTTATTGCTACCGCAATGGGCACTTCAATGGGCACGATTGCCGCGGTTGCACCTATCGCATTAGGTGTCGCTGAAGAAGCGCAAATTGATTATGCCTTAATGGCTGGCGCCGTACTTTCTGGTGCGCTATTTGGTGATAATTTATCGATTATTTCCGATACCACAATTGCAGCCACCCGTACTCAGGGCTGTGAAATGAAAGATAAATTCAAAGAGAACCTTATCTTTGCTTTGCCAGCAGCCATCATTACCCTTGGGCTATTTGCTTTAGCCGCTCAGGGCGAAGCTAAAGTTGCCGAGCAACAGATTGATTTCATCAAGGTGATTCCTTATCTCACCATTTTGGTGCTGGCAGTTGCCGGCCTCAATGTCTTTCTTGTGCTGTCTATCGGTATTCTACTTGCTGGCATCACAGGTATTGCGACCATGGATTATGGCGTGATTCAATGGGGTAAAGATATCTATGCAGGATTTACCAACATGCAAGAGATCTTTATTCTTTCCATGCTAGTTGGTGGGCTTGCAGCCTTAATGCAGCAACAAGGTGGGCTGTTATTTGTTAGTCGTCAAATTGAAAAGCTGATCACTCGCTTCTCAAAGCAGAAAGGTGAAGCTTCTGGACGTGCTGCCGAACTTGGCATGGCGGCCATAGTCTCTGTGACTAACACTGCGGTAGCTAACAACACTGTCTCCATCGTGGTCACTGGTGATATCGCCAAAGAGCTTGCGCAAAAGCACAATGTCTGTCCTAAACGTGCCGCCAGCGTACTCGATATTTTCGCCTGTATTATTCAGGGTATTATCCCTTATGGTGCTCAAGCCTTACTAGCAGCTTCAATTTTCACTATTACGCCTTTAGCAGCGGTTGCCAACGCTTGGTATTGCTTTGTACTTGCGCTCGTGGCTATCGCAATTTTGATATGGAGAAAGCGCGACTAGGAAACATTTTGCGACTAAATAGGGAGTCGAGTTTCGCACTAAAAAATGAAAATAATATAAAAGTGCTATATCATCTATTGTGTTAACATATTGTAACTGTGAGTTAAGGAGTAGTTATGCACTGCTCCTTTTTTCATTAGCACAGAATATCAATAGATTAGAAGCTCAGGCACAACCAAAGGCAGACTAATAACAACTGATTATGCTTAGGTTAGATACCCTTTATAGTAATAGCTATGATCTCCATAGACTCGTCGTCACCATGACTTTGATGGCGGCGCTTGTCAGCGCCTTAGGGGTTTCTGCAGCACTCGCAGCACAAATTCAGCAGGATGGCTTACAACCTCTGTTTGAGCGGGCCGATTATCTCGGCGACTATATCAACTCTCCCCTCGCATTCGTCTTCAATATTGCGCAGCTTGCAGCTGGATTTTGTATGCTGCTAGCGATGTTTGCCCTTTATCTACTTAGGTTTGACACCTATAGTAATTATCTTGCTGTTGTAGGCTCTTGGGTTGGACTAACCATTATTTTGATGGGAATCTTTCCCATCAATTATCTAGAAGAGCACAGACTGGTTTCTACCGGTTTTCTTATCGGCACCTTTGTACTTCACGCCCTTTGCCTAATGGCTAGATTTAATCGACAATCCCTGTGTCCTAATCCTATGTTTATCTTGAGCACTTTAGGTATCATCAGCGCTTCAGGACTGATCATTCAGCTCGATTGGAGCACACTCGATTTTGCTTCCTGCGACCATAGTCCACACAGCTTATGCTGGGTTGCGATTAATATGTGGATGCAAGTCAACGTAGTTGTACTCTGGTGTGTAACCTTAGCCCTAACTGTCAGTCATATTGCTAGATCTAGACAAAAAGAATCGATTTACCAACTCAAACAAAGCGATCGCTAACAGTGTCGTTCTAGCACAAAAATCTGTAAAATAAGTTTTTTCCTATCAAGTTGCTTCCTATGCGTTTAGCCCATTACCTTGCTCAATGTGGACTCTGCTCTCGAAAAGAGGCTTCAAGAAGGATCACTCAAGGACGAGTCCAATTCCAAGGTCGACTTGCTAATCATACAGATACCATAACTGATATTGATGCAGAAAAAATTGAGCTCTTTTGTGATGGCATCGAAGTAGACAAGCCAAAACCTAAAGCCTACTGGATCTATAACAAACCTGTAGGAATCGATTGTCGACTACTGCCGGAAGATAAAAATAGCCTGTACCATGTGATTAAACACCTACCAAGATTGTTCCCTGTCGGCAGGCTAGATAAGGACTCTCATGGCCTGCTACTACTCACCAACGATGGTGCCCTCAATCACAGACTCATGCATCCAAGTTTTGTTCACCCAAAGCGCTATAAAGTGAGGGTTAACCGTAAAATTGAAAAAGACTTTATCGAGAAAATGTCCATTGGTGTTAGCTATAAAGATGTTACCACCTTACCTTGCAGCGTCGCTCTAACAGGTACTGATACCTTTGAGATTACTCTCACTCAAGGTTTGAACAGGCAAATACGTCGCATGAGTCAAGCCCTCGGCTATAAGGTTATCGATCTACAAAGAGTTGCTATTGGTGAGCTAGAGTTAACGGATTTACTCAGTGGTGAGCTAAGACAATTGACCGTTCAAGAGCGCACTTTACTTCCTCAGTAACCACTGCGTTAAATCATAGGTATAAAAAAGCCCTGATAAATCAGGGCTTGATAATCAAAAAATTAACTTAGGCAGCAGCATCTGCCAGCTTAGGGTTAACACCATAATCGTTTTCATCATGACTGTTCTGGACTAAGAAGACCAATAGCACGATAGCGCCAACCAAAGGCACGAAACTGATAAAGAACCACCAGCCGCTACGACCGGTATCATGCAGGCGTCTGACCATCACACTTAGGCTTGGGATGATCATAACCAAGGCATAGATAGCCGTGATGAAATAAGTGCCTATCACTGCATCCATGATGCTAAATACGATAGAGAAGAGCATATAGAAAAGCACGAACATCCAATACTCTTTACGTCTTGCTCGACCAGAAAAGACTGCGTATTTTTTAAGTGCGGCGATAAAGTATCCCATTACAAATAATCCTTTTGTAAGAAGTTTAATTATGACTACATTAGCTTATCACCAAGCATGAAAACTTTAAATAATGTTTACATTGCAACTAGTTAGAGCCAATTCGTGGGTAAGATACTATAGCTGCTCATAATGACCAAGGATTTGTGACATAAAAAAGCCCTGAACATTCAGGGCTTATATCAAGATCACACTTTAGTTGTACTACTAAAAAGAACTAGTGAACGATTTCCATTTCATTCAATAGGTTATCTGCATTATCTAGGTACTTCATCACCCAAAGCATATAACGGCTATCGATTTGAATAGAGCGGTTGGTCTTATCATCATAAGCCCAGTCACCAATGATACTCTCGTAAACACCATCAAACAGCAGACCAACCAGCTCGGCGCGGCCATTCAATGTAGGTGAACCTGAGTTACCACCTGTAGTATCCAGCGTCGAAAGGAAGTTCACAGGCACAGAGTTCAGCGACTTCACATAGTAATCGCCATAGGTCTTAGACTCGATAAGCTCAAGCTGCTTCTTAGGCGCATCGAATGGCTCAACGCCAGTATCTTTGGCAAGAATACCTTCAAGAGTAGTAAATGGTACCGCATACATACCATCTTCAGGAGAGTAACCCTTAACATGACCCACACTCACACGTAAGCTTGAGTTAGCATCAGCATAGACGGGCTTACCTTGCTCACGGTTATACGCAATGATGGCATCCATGTACTGAGGGCGCACCTTCATTAGCTCACCATAAAGCTCTTTGGCTTTCTTCTCTTCAGCCATATCTGTCTCATACATGGCTACAGCGAATTTGATGAAAGGATCGTTAGATGCTTTAAAATCAGCAACAGACTTGTTCATCCACTCAAGACGAGTTTCTTTATCTGCTAGCTTGGTCTTAGCATACATCTTGTCTAAGGTCTTGCTCAGTGCAGCCTTGTCGAAGTTTTTACCGATACCAAAAGCTTTATCCAATGCTGGAATATGCTCAGCCTGTGGCAATTGTGCATAACGGCTTAGTAGATCAAGTAATACAGCCTTATCAACACTAGCCGCATAACGGCGGTCAATACGCTCAAGGCCTGACTTAAAGTTAGTCATATCACGCTCTTGGTAACCTGGCTCACGGGCCATATCATCAAGCTGCTTCTCATTAGCTAAACGATATAGTTTACGCGCCATTGGCACCATAGTGGTGTAACGGATATAGCCAAGAATAATATCGCGCTCTTGATTCTCACGGTTTTGCTCAATCAGCTTATCTAGGCTCGACATTGTCTTACCATACTGCTTAGTACGCGACTTATCGGCTGCAATCCACTTAGCCAGTTCAGCTTCACGGGCCTTACGGTCATCAAGCATGGTCGACTTACCATAGAACTCAATCATAGAGGTGAAGTTCTTAGCATAGTTAGCTAAGCCAGCAATGAGACTCGCATACTTGATACGCTCATCACTGCCCTCTGGCGCAGTCTCTTTGATGATTTCAATAAAGCGCTCGCGCAGCATTTTGCCTTCTGGGTACGCCCACTCAAACTGGTTTTGTACTTCGTTAGCGGTGCGATAACGGTTGGTACGGCCTGGGTAGCCAGTCACCATCACAAAATCACCTTCGCTGACACCTTTAGCAGAAACCTTTAAGAAACTCTTTGGCTCATAAGGCACATTATCCTTGCTGTAATCAGCAGGCTTACCTGACTTAGACACATAAGCGCGATAGAAAGAGAAATCCCCCGTGTGACGTGGCCACATCCAGTTATCGATATCGCCGCCATACTTACCCACGCTAGCTGCTGGGTTATAGACTAGACGCACATCGCGAATTTCCATCTGTTTAACCAGATAATACTCAAGGCCACCGTGAAAACTATAAACCTGACAACGGTAACCATCTTCTTTTTCACACTGAGCAACAAGCTCTTTCTCTTTTGCCTCAATGCCTTGGTAATAAGCTTGGCCTTTCTTCTTATCTAAACCCTGCTTAACCTTATCGGTTACATTGGTCACATCTTCGGTAACAAAGATACGTGAGCCCGGAGTTGCTGGTAGCTCTTCAGCAAAACTCTTAGCTAAGAAACCATCTTTAAGTAGGTTTTTCTCTGGCGTAGAGTTGTATTGGATTGAGCCATAGGCACAGTGATGGTTAGTCACAGCTAAGCCTTTTGGCGATACGAATGATGCTGTACAGCCACCTAGGCTAATCACAGCGTTCATTGGGAATTCGGTTAGCTTAGAGATAGATTTGGCGTCAATTTCCAACCCTTTTGCTTTTAGCTCATCGGCCATAGCAGGAAGTTGGTAAGGCTGCCACATGCCTTCGTCAGCCGTTGCAGAAAATGAGCTAGCAACAGCTGCTACAAGTAGCCATTTTTTCATGGTGTTAAATCCATTTTATTAAAATAGTGAATAAATCAATTTGTTGTTATTGGGATACATCACGACTTGAAGGTAACTTCACAATCGTTGAAATCAATACTCCCATGCACTCGGAAACACATAGGCAGGAATAAACAACCACCTATGTACTAGTGCATTGAGCCATGCATAAAACGCAAATAATGCAAAAAGCACAAATAAAAAAGCCGAGCGTGAGCCCGACTTTATCATATATATGGTATTGGCTACAGGCTTCGAAAAACTCAGTTACAAAGCTTACAAAACTTACAGTTCCACTGAAGCTTTGCTTACAAGGCAACCCACAACTGAGCGGCGATAATCACTGCACCTAAAAGTGCTGCCAGCAACATACCAGGTACGCCACCAGATACCTGATAACTAGTTGATGCCTGCTTACGCTGCCCCATCGCCATGGCAACAGGTAGGAAAATAATCATCACCACCAAAGGAATAGCGGCAAAGCCGAGTACTGCCACAAAACCTTCTGGCACATAAAGCGCACATAACAAAGGCGGTACAAAGGTAATCAGCCAAGTTTGTACTTTGCCAGCTAAGTTACTCTTAGCTCGAGTTAGCTCTGCAATAAAGTCAAACAGACTCATGGTTACACCGAGGAAGGAGGTCACCAAAGCCAGATCGGCAAACAGAGAAATACACTTGCTGACCCATGGCTGAGCAGCAATATCTTGCAGCGCACTCACGAGTGACGGCAGCGAACCAGCAAAACCATGAACTGTTTCACCGCCAACGGTACCTAGAGTGACTAATAGCCAGAGGATATAACACACTAGCGGAATGGTTGAGCCAATCAGCAGCACCTTACGCAAAGAGACGCTATCACCGTCAAGGTATCTGACTAGCGTTGCAATACAAACATGAAAACCGAACGAGGTAAAGACCACAGGAATGGCCGCCATCCAACTATCACCAATGGAGTCGGTTAGTGCGCCCGTTGCCATCTTAGCAATGCTGACCTCAGGGAATAGGAACAATACCACCAATACTAGCAGCACTATCATTAGCGAGAATAAAATCCGCGATAACTTATCGACCCAAGCCACACCTAATGCAGCCACCACACCTAAAGTTAAGGTGAAAGCCACCACTGCGACCTGATTATCTAATGCTACATCAAATAGAGTTTTGGCCTTTAAAACCAATAACGATGAGCCCCCTGTTAAATAGGCTGCGGTAAGTGCAAACAATAAACTTAAAAATGAGGCTCCTTGAATAAACTGGCCTTTTTTACCTAAGGTTTTGCCTGTGATGGCGTGAACATTATCTCCGACACCCGCCTTAAGATTAACTTCCAGCATTAACAGCGAGGTATATGCTGAAACACCCCAAATCACGACGAGTAAAGCAATGGCAGGAATAATACCGAGTGCCGCGGTCGCTAAAGGTAGCGCTAGCATTCCGGCACCAATAGCAGTACCAGCAACAATGGCTATAGAGCCCAAAATTTTTAAATTCACAAAATCTTCCTAGTTATATTTTTATATTTTCAAGGTGGTTAATCTGTTTCGATGGGTACAATCTGGGTTTGCTATATGCAGGTATTACTCAGAATATTAAGTTGTAAACCTCATCAGTATATTTCTATTGATTAGCCTTAATAGCTTAAGTGCCAGCCATTAAGGCTAGCTAAATCGACCACTACGACTGGCTAAAATCGAAAATTGATTCACAACTAATGCATCTCGAGTCACTTAAAATAGAGTAACGACAGTAGCAGACCCTGAAAATAGGAGCAAGGGAAGTGAGAATAAGTTACTGTGATATTTTTCACGTAATGACGAACTAGTACATCACTACCGCTAGTTCTGTCAATCGATGTACAGATATGCCGATTTTAAGTGCAATGGCTCACAATTAGCGGTAGCTCATAAACTTTCATCGCAAACTTACCCTATAATCTCGCCGGCAAAGGATGCACTAAACAAGGTAAATTTGAGTTGATTGACTAGGATGCTCCATCGGCTCGTTCTTCATTAAGCTAGGATTTTGTTAAATTGCAGGCCTTTCTCACTTCCACTTTATCTGTTGCCATCGCTGAAATCGGCGATAAAACTCAGCTACTTGCACTGCTATTAGCAACGCGATTTAAAAATAAATCCGCCATTATAATCGGCATCACAGTGGCGACCTTGCTCAACCACTTTGCCGCAGCTTGGATAGGTCAATGGTCATTGACATGGCTAGATGAAAACTTGGCTCGTTATCTGGTAGCCGCTTCGTTTTTCGCTATCGGCGTTTGGGTGCTGATCCCAGACAAGGTAGATACGCAGGAGAGCCGGCTCTACCAATATGGCCCTCTGATAGCGACCTTTATTCTTTTCTTTCTCGCCGAGATAGGTGATAAAACCCAAGTGGTAACTGTTGTGATGGCGGCTAAGTACGATAACTTAACGGCTGTGGTCATGGGGACAACCTTAGGTATGTTGCTGGCCAATGTGCCCGTTGTTATAGCCGGACATTATAGCGCCGATAAGCTGCCGCTGAGTTGGATACATAGAGGCTGCTCCTTGCTATTTATTATTCTTGGGGTCACGACACTGGTTTATCAACAATAAGCCAGTAGACAAGGCTACTGGCTTATTACTCACTGACTCTGCATCAGACATTCAATGATAACTTCAGCGCCTTAGCAACCTGCTCGCCATACTCTTTGTCCGCTAACGTAAAATGCTCAACCATAGCAATTTGTACTTCTTCAGTGGCTTGACTTAATGTGCTAGCAATATTACTCACCAGTCTTTGCTGTTCATCTTGGGGCAAAATACGGTACAGATTTCCCGCCTGAGTATAATCATCTTGGTTGTAGCGGCTGTATCTCGCAGCTTCATCATCAAGCGCCAAAGGAGGTTCAATTAAGTGACTTGGTTCGACAAACTGCCCTGATAAATTGGGACCAAAGTTTCTACTAGCATCG
The DNA here is from genome assembly GCA_947503555.1 of uncultured Shewanella sp. GTDB lineage: Bacteria > Pseudomonadota > Gammaproteobacteria > Enterobacterales > Shewanellaceae > Shewanella. The sequence goes on along the minus strand of CANNEE010000002.1, from coordinate 280,086 downwards.
CCACCCGTTTGATGCACAGCGCCATCCACACTTGCCTGTGCACCTGTCACAGGGCATTGACTACCTGCCATAGCACCACCTCTTTGATGATGATTTACCTGAGTTCCATGGGGGCAGTTCACAGGCAGTTGATTATAGTTAGCGCCAATACGATACCTTTGAGCATCGGCATAGGCGAACAAACGTGCTTGCAACATCTTATCTGGTGAGGCACCGACCCCGGGTACTAGGTTACTGGGCGCTAACGCTACCTGCTCCACCTCGGCAAAATAATTCTGTGGCAGACGGTTAAGCTCCAACTCACCAATTTCAATCAGCGGATAGTCACCATGTGGCCAAACCTTGGTCAAATCGAAAGGGTTAATTCCATAGGTGTTAGCATCGGCTTCAGGCATGATCTGCACATTCACACTCCACTTAGGAAAATTACCTTCTTGAATCGCAACCATAAGATCACGCTGGGACGAATCAGGATCTATCCCTTTGAGCTTATCAGCCTGCTCTGCAGTTAAATTGGCTATGCCTTGTTTTGTCTTAAAATGAAACTTAACCCAAAAACGCTCACCCTTAATGTTCCAAAATGAAAAGGTATGGGAACCATAGCCATTCATATGACGATAATTTGCAGGAATTCCCCTATCAGACATCAAAATAGTCACCTGATGCAGGGCTTCAGGGTTAAGTGACCAAAATTCCCACATAGCTTGCGGATCTTTTAAATTAGTCAGGGGATGGCGCTTCTGAGTATGAATAAAGTCAGGAAACTTAATCCCATCACGCAAAAAGAAAGTAGGTGTGTTGTTACCTACGATATCGTGATTACCACGCTGGGTATAAAAACGTAGGCCAAAACCTCTAGGGTCTCGCTCAGCATCGGCAGAGCCCATCTCTCCACCCACAGTGGAGAAACGCACAAAGGTCTCTGTCTGCTTGCCTACACCATTGAAATGCTCCGCTAGGGTATAATCACTCAGATCTTTAGTGAGGGTAAATACACCATAAGCCCCCGTACCCTTAGCATGGACAACACGCTCAGGAATACGCTCACGATTAAAGTGGGCCAACTTCTCGATCAAGTGCCAGTCCTGCAGTAATACTGGGCCTCTCTCCCCTGCTGTGAGTGAGTTTTGATCATCTGCTACCGGCGCACCATTTTGGCTGGTTAAATATTGAAGTTGTGTCATCTTGAATTCCTATTATCTGTTTAAGTTCATTGGTCAGCGCTTATTTTGCTTGCTGCAACCAGTCTTCTATCAAGTCGTGTAATGTCGCCATAACAAGCTCCTGTTTGAATGTCTTCAGATTAGCCAGACAACGCGCAAAACAAAAACGATTAAAACAAATAACTACAATCTACTTTAGCGAACACAAAGATAATAAAAAGCCCCAATGTGAAAGTGGGGCTTAATGCGGCGATGCTTTTAACTTGACCAAGGAAGCTGGTTATTTCACTTGTGCTTGCCGCTCTTCTCGATAAATTTTAATCAGATAATAGATATCAATAATCACAATGAAGAAATTAACTAAAGCGACGGGAATTGCGGATATCGCCATACCATAAGCAACAAACAAGGCTGCACCCAATAGATTCCACCAGCGTAGTTTTTTGATATCGGCCATCATCAGAGATAACGCGACGACGGCTGATGCTAGATATCCGACCCACTCCCAAATTAAGCCTGTGTCCATTTTATCTCCTATCAGTGACCACTCAGTTAAGCATAGCTCTAAACTAGGACGCATTGATCTTTCAGGGTAATTTTTATAAATACTGCTACTCTAGCAGTGTTGAACAATGCTCTTCATTTCTGCAACAAGCTCTCGCTTATCGTTTCACCACGGCCGCAGTCATACGGGAGATACAGCAAAGATCCCCCCCGCTATTATGGATAAGGATCTCCCAAACTGAGCTGCGCTTGCCCAGATGAACTGGCTTAGCGGTAGCGGTCAATAACCCATTACGAGAGGCTTTTAGATGATTGGCATTAATCTCTTGGCCGACACAATAGAACTGCTCGAAATCAACAGCAAAATTTGCCGCATAGCTAGCTACAGTCTCTGCCAAGGCAACGTTAGCACCGCCGTGAACTATGCCTAAAGGATTGTGCACTGCAGGCGAAGCAGGCATAGTCGCCACCATATAATCATCACCGATTTCGGTAATCTTGATATTCAAGGTTTGCATTAAGGTGCCCTTGCCATGCATACCTAAATCTAACTTAGCGCAATCTTCAAGGGTGACAGGTCTAAACCAAATACTCATATTATTATTCCGTTAATTTTGGCTAATGAATCAACAAACTAATGGCTCGTCATAATTAAAATTAGCTCAGGTGTTCGCTGACTATGTGGCTAGGACAAGCCCTAATAAAGCCATTTAAAGAAGCAAGAGTATACTCAGATGCGAATTAAGAGAACAGCAAAAAGAATACCCCTAGAATGCTTCTAGGGGTATGTTGATAGCAACGAACGGCCTAAGCAGTAGCCGCTTCTATCGCTTGACTAACATCGGCAATGATATCGTCAATATGCTCGATACCCACTGAGATACGAATAAGATCTTCCGATACCCCAGCCTTAGCTAATTCTTGGGGATTAAGTTGTCTATGTGTGGTTGAAGCGGGATGACAGGCAAGGGATTTAGCATCGCCAATATTGACCAAGCGCAATATCATTTGCAGTGCATCGATAAACTTACCGCCAGTTTCTTTGCTGGTCTCACCCTCAGCCGCCTTGATGCCAAAACTAATAATGCCTGAAGCTTTGCCCGAGGTGGTCTTGTCACAATTTGCTTTAAATGGGCTATTTGGCAATGCACCATAATTCACCCAAGCCACCTTCGGATGCTGCTCAAGATACTGCGCTAAGGCTAAAGCATTATCGCAGTGACGCTCCATTCTTAGGGCTAAAGTTTCCAAGCCTTGTAATAGTAAAAATGCACTTTGAGGTGCAAGGGCAGCACCTGTATTACGCAGAGGAACGACACGGCAGCGACCAATAAAAGCAGCAGGGCCAAACGCCTCGGTATAAACGACACCATGGTAGGAAGGATCTGGCTCGTTCAATAGGGCAAAGCGCTTAGCATTCGCAACCCAGTCAAACTTACCAGAGTCGATAATCACGCCGCCAACTGTGGTGCCATGGCCACCGATATACTTGGTCAAAGAATGAATAACAATATCGGCACCATGCTCAAAGGGCTTACAAAGTACCGGGGTTGCCACCGTATTATCGACAATCAATGGCACACCATGTTTGTGGGCTATCTCGGCAAGTTTTTGCAGATCGACAATATTGCCCGCAGGGTTACCAATTGACTCACAAAAAACCGCCTTAGTTTTATCATCGATTAAGGCTTCAAGACCTTCAAAATCATCATAGGCTGCCATACGCACATCAACGCCTTGTCTTGGCAACGTATGGGCGAACAGGTTATAGGTGCCGCCATAGAGCTGACTGGTACTGACAATATTGTCTCCAACCTGAGTGATTGCACCTATAGCATAAGTAATCGCCGCCATTCCAGATGCCACAGCCAAAGACGCAATACCACCTTCAATCGCAGCAAGGCGCTGCTCAAGCACATCGGTAGTCGGGTTCATAATGCGAGTATAGATATTACCCGGCACCTTAAGATCAAACAGATCGGCACCGTGTTGAGTATCATCGAAGGTATAAGAAGTGGTTTGATAGATAGGGACTGCAGCCGCTTTAGTCGTTGCTTCAGACGTATATCCATGATGTAGTGCCAGAGATTCTAATTTCATCTTTGCCTTCCTGCGTGCTTGTTGTCTGCCTCATTCCTGTTTACCCACAATGCTATGAATAGAATTTGAGACCATTTATTAATCAGTTTAAATAAACTAGCACTTAGACATCTAGAAGTCTAAAATTTTTTTAGCTCTTGAATCATTCTCATCACACCAAGCTTAAAAGTAACCTAGATATCGCGGCAATCGATAGCCAAGTTCACTCTTAAGTATGAGCATTTAGACACTACACATTTCATTCACTGAACACTCACTAAGCTCATTATTTCCACCCTAGATGTGAGCAATAATATGAAGACGATAAGTAAAAAGGTTCGATCCATACTGATCCTAGCAGGTTGCTTAGCAAGCCTAGCTGCCCCTGCGACCCAAGCTAGCGAAGAAGAGAAAGCTTCTAACCACTGGCTAGCAGACGCACCCAATGAACAGGTAAAAACCCAAAGGTTAGAGAAGTATCTCAGAGGATTTGATCAGCCGATGTGGGAAGTGGGTGAAAGATATGAATCCATTGTCGATGCAATCAAAGACAAGAATTACGATCTTGCCAGCTACCACTGGAAAAAGATCAAGACCACCATCAATAATGGTCTAATGAAACGCCCTGCACGTAAACAAAATGCCGACGCCATATTGCTGAACTCCACATGGCAGCAAATTGCCGATGACTTTGCCAGCAAAGACCCTAAGCGAGCCGCTGCTGGACTCACAAAAGCCAAAGGCGCTTGCATGGCATGCCACATAGCCGAAGGCGTTGGCTTTATGAATAATCAGCCTCTTTTTACTGAAGATGACTAGGAACTGTTGATCGCTACTTTCAACAAGCCAGCATAAACCCGATGCCACTTATCAATTTACTTCATCGATAAGTGGCACATCACAACAACTAAACGTCAGTTAGTGCCAACTTACTAAGCATCATCCTGCAAGCTCAACCAAGACTGTAAAATCGTTGCAAGCTGACCTGTTTGCTCTTTTGAGAGCCCAGCCAATATTCGCTGCTCATTGTTGAGGTGAGCTTCTAAAATAGGATCAAAAAATGCGATGCCTTTATCTGTCAACTGCACCCGACAGCTTCGTCTGTCTTCAGCACTAGCGAGTCGCATAATAAACCCTCGCTGAACCAAACCTTCAATACGCGTACTCATGGCTCCAGAAGAGAGCAATAATGTCTGATAAAGTTGAGTCGGAGTTAGCGACTCATCACTTCTTCGCAGGCTAGCTAAAATGTCAAACTCAATACTGCTAATGCCATGTTGCTTAAACACTGATTCAAGCTGCTTCTCCATCAAACGGCTGGCTCTACTAATACGTCCAATGACTCCCATAGGAGAACAATCAAGCTCTGGTTTTACCTCGGCCCACTGAGCTAACACTTTATCTAGTTTATCTAACTTTTCTGCTGTCACTTGTACCTCTTTAGCTACCTCGATTTCACTACCCAATGGGCGAAAACAAAGGCTACCGGAATATCTTTTTAAAAAGATACTTGAAATATAAGCCAAGGATCAATTACCTTTCATATATCTTTTTGGAAAGATACTTTTATTAAAGCCAAAATATGGTGACCAGATAAGAACTAGCATGAACAACAACATCAGCAATTTATTAATGGTTTTTAACACTTCCCTCGCACCTATTGTTTGGGGAAGCACCTATATAGTAACCACGGAACTTTTGCCCATAGACAGTCCTTTAATGGCCTCAACCTTACGGGCTCTACCCGCGGGACTCTTGCTCCTTTTGCTATCGCCAGGCATGCCGAAAGGAAATTGGTGGAGTAAACTGACACTGCTTGCAACTCTCAATATAGGCGTATTTTTTTATTGCCTATTTAAAGCTGCCTACTATCTTCCTGGCGGCACAGCAGCCCTGCTGATGTCTTGCCAGCCACTGCTAGTCATTATTCTCAGTGCACTGATACTCAAAACAAACATCAATCGTTCTCAGGTAGCAGCCTTTATCCTAGGTACCATTGGAATCGCCTTACTAGTGCTGAAATCCTCAATAGCATTGAATTGGCAAGGGCTAATGGCAGGATTAGGTGCGGTACTTAGTATGGCAATGGGCCTGGTACTTACGAAGAAATGGCAAAAGCCTGATGATATGTCTTTGCTTAACTTCACAGGCTGGCAGCTAGCATTAGGAGGCACAATCTTATTACCTTTCACGCTAGTACAAGAGGGCATACCTAATTCATTAACAGGGATTAATATTATCGGTTACGCCTATCTCAGCCTAGTTGGAGGAGTATTAGGTTACTTACTTTGGTTTAGAGGATTGGAAAAACTGCCAGCAGTCACTATGTCATTCCTTGGCTTCTTCAGCAGCCTTTCTGCTTGCCTGCTAGGCTGGTTGATACTCGACCAATCATTAAATACCCTTCAGCTCACAGGGGCACTCGCCATTTTAGGCGCTATCTATTTATCAACTAAGCAGTCAACTAAGCCAAGCCGTTCACCTGAAATAACGAAAGTAACCTGCACAAATAACCAAACTATCAGTATAGAGAAGTGAACAAAACAAGCTTAGTCCCTTGTCTGCAACAGCAATATCGCTCCATGGTTATGCTTTACAATAAGGAAAACAAATAGGAATGGGAGAGTTACTCTCCCATCAGATTTTGCCACCAGCTTTTAGGTTTACCACAATTATCAACAGGGTGATAATTATCGGCAATAGCTGGCAGCGAAATGACATTTTCACAATCAGCCTGACGAGCAACGCCTGTTGTTTTATCAAAGTAGCCTTGAACCACTCCATTAATTGGGGTCATTCTTAATCCAAGTGGTGGACGCTGTTTGAGAAACGCCTGATAAACCGCCATTGCACCACTACTGCCGTAAAGACTGGTTTTACCATTGTCATCTCGCCCAACCCAAACGGCAACCACATTACGTTCATCAAAGCCAGCAAACCAAGAGTCTCTGCTGTCATTACTCGTGCCTGTTTTACCCGCTAACTTGATATTGGGATACGCTTTACCTAACTTAGCCGCAGTGCCAGAACTGACTACCTGTGTCATGGCATATTGCGTCAAGTAATTAGCTTGTGGCTGCAAAGCCTGACTTCTAGCTACCTTGGCAACTGGAATTAACCGATTCTGACTGTCAAGCACAGCGGTTACCGAAGATAAATGACGATAGCGCCCACCATCAGCCAAGGTTTGATAAACCTGAGCAACCATGAGTGGCGAGCCATTAATAGCACCTAACAACATAGACGGATAATTTGGAATCGACTCGTTCCAGCCTGCTCGATAAAGGTTATCGGCCACCTCATCGAGACCAAGGCTGATGCCCAAATTAACTGTTGGCACATTCATCGACTTCTTAAATGCCGTCAATAAGGGGACTTGACCACGATACTGCTTATCAACATTTTGTGGCGACCAAGTTTTACCCTTGCCGTTGCTCAAGGTAATCGGCTTGTCAGCCAATGGCGTTGCCAGATTATACGGTTCACCAGCACTATCTTTACCCGAGGCCAGCGCAGTGGAATACACAAAGGGCTTAACCAAAGAGCCTATAGGTCGGCGTATATCCTGAGCACGATTGTAGCCATCATAGCCAGCTCTTTTATCACCTAAAATTGCGGCTACACCACCTGTATATTTATCAGTGACCACCATGCCTAATTGAAGGTTTTTACCTGACTTATCGAGGCGCTTTAACGTCTGTTTTGCTGCAAACTCAGCGGCTTCCTGAGCGATAGGATCTAAGGTGGTATAAACCTTTACGCCAGATTGCTTCAACAAGGCCGGGCCATAACGCTCACTCAACTCATTTTTCACCAAGGCAAAAAAGGCCGGTAGAGTCTTATGGATATTGCGAGTAGATTTACGTAAACCTAGTGGTGATTCGGCTGCGGCTTTAAACTGCGCCACGGTTAGCTTATTCGCTTCCAGCAATAGCTTTAATACCAGATCGCGACGAGCCTGCGCTCGTTCGGGATAACGCCAGGGGTTGTAGTAAGAAGGTCCTTTGATCACAGCCACCAAAAACGCCTGCTGAGCAATAGTTAACTCCGCGACCGGGCGACCAAAATAGAATTGCGATGCCAAACCCATTCCATGTACCGCTCTAGACTTATCCTGCCCCATATAAACTTCGTTAAGATATGCCTCAAGGATTTCATCCTTGTCATAACGATAGTCAATAATTATGGCCATTAGTGCTTCACGCACTTTACGCACAAGTGAGCGTTCGCTCGATAAAAAGAAATTCTTCGCTAATTGCTGAGTCAGTGTCGAGCCTCCTTGCACAGTTCTACCAGCACTGATATTCACCAGAGCCGCCCTTAAAATGGCAAAAGGATTGACGCCATGGTGCTGATAAAAACTACGATCCTCAACAAGGATAAGGCCGTCGACTATGCTAGAAGGTAATGCTTGGGTGGCGACAAAAATTCTATCTTCCCCTTCGCCTGTCATGATGCGATCTAATAGCACAGGTTCTAGGTGAAAAACTGCCAACTGCCGCATATCTGGCATACGCTGAACACGGCTAACACCTTGGCTATCAAAGGTTATCATCACCCTTTGAGCCGCTTGATCCCCTTTGGGATGCAAAAAAGGTCGTCGCCATAGCTCGATTCGAGTGTTGGATGCCGAAAACTCACCTATCTGACGAGGGTTGGCCACCTTTCGATAACCTAACAGCTTAAGCTCAGCCATAGCCTGGCTATGACTCACCGCTGCACCAGGATAAAGGGACATAGAACGACTAAAGATTTGTGCTGGCAGGTGCCATTTCTGGCCTTCAAATTTAGTGGCTATAATCTGATCTAGATAAATCCCATAACTGGCAACCACTACGACACCGACTAGGCTCAGCTTCCAAAATACCCCCCAGAAGCGGCCAAGCCATCCCTTATTGGCATTTTTTTTGGCCCTAGTGCTCTTAGTGGATGATTTAGAAGTGCGGGAGGCCCTTTTCTTTGAGCTGGTTCCAGCCTTTGAGCGCGGCTTTGCTGCACTGGCTTTAGGTTTATCTGTCACAGGCCTATCTTCACTTAGTTATCTTTTAACATTCGTTTTTTGGTAAATTTCGTTGGCTCAGTATTTGCGGGATCATCTGGCCACAGATGCTTTGGATAGCGGCCACGCATCTCTTTTTTGACCTCATGATAAGGCCCTTGCCAAAAGTTCGCTAAATCCGCAGTCAGGGCAATAGGCCTTTGGGCTGGCGATAGCAGCTCCATTGTTACCTTTAACTTTCCCGCACCAATAACTGGGCTCTGCGCTAATCCAAGTGCTTCTTGCAATCTCACTCGCATTAGAGCTCTACCGGCTTCATCATAATAAATCTGGGCTCGAGTTCCAGTCGCCATTGGCCAAGAAGTTGGCAAAAGCCGATCTAACTCTTGTTGTTGCTGCCAATCTAAGCGACTTTTGAGCAGGTCATAACAATCGATCTGCTTAAGTTGTTGCAAATTTTTAACCGAGTCTAAATAGGGTTCAAGCCAATCTTCCAAGTTGGAGAGCAACTGCTCATCCTGCCAATCAGGCCAGGCAGCATCAGCTTGAAATTGCCTCGCCATCGCCAGTCGTGTTTGTAGCTGAATACATTTCTCATTGAGGTTGAGCAACCCCAGCCCCTTTTGCCTGATATGGGCTATTATGGCTTTCTTAATCAAACTAGCATCAGGATTGGCTATAGCTTGACTCGTTAATACTATCTGACCAATACATTGCTGCTCTTGTGCCTCAATCTTACCTTGCAGTTCATTCCAACCAAGCAACTGCTTTTTCTGTGTTAAAAAATCAAGGCTTTCGTCAAACAAACTTGGTCTCACGGCGCAAGCAAGGTATACGCGTCCAGCACTTCTCCCCTGAGTTTCTTGAAAATCGGCCACCACCAAATAGGAGTGACGATTCATCTCGTCACTTTCATCAAGCGTAACACCAGTGCCATTCGCCAACAGGTAGCCATTCTGTCCGCGACGTTTAGCCACTCTATCTGGATAAGCCAACGCAAGTAGAAAAGCAATATCTTCATCATTGGCATCATGGGCAATATTTTTGAAATCAATATGCTGACTTAGTGTCTTCGGCTGTTCAACCTCTAGCTTGCGAAGCCATACCTTTGCCTGAGCTAAGTTCGTTCCTTGGCAAGCAAAGCTCAAATAGCGACTGATATCGACACCCAATTTAGGCAAGCCTCGCGCCTCTAGTACGGCCGCGATTAAACAGGCTAATGCTAATAGTTCAGGGCGCTCTTCTAATTGAGCATGCTCATATGCTTCGAGCAGCATATGAGCCAGTCTCGGGTGGCAACCTAATCGATAGGCGGCTTGTCCTTGAGGGGTAATCTTATGCTGGCTATCTATGAGTGCTAATGATCTTAACAACTGCCATGCCTGCTGCTCATTGCTTTTATCGGCTGGGGTCAACAGAGGTAAATCGCCTAACTGTTTTACTCCCCAAAATGCCGCATCCAGCGCCATTGAAGTCAGCTCTGAGAGTTCAATTTCTGGAGCTTGAGCTTTCACCAGACGCCCTTGCTCTTCTTGAGGCCATAATCTCAGGCAGAAGCCTGCCATGATACGTCCTGCACGCCCGGCACGCTGCACTGATGATGCCTGACTAATACGCTTAACGCCTAACCGAGTCACGCCATTTTTAGGATTAAAACTCGCCTGACGCACAAGCCCAGAGTCCACCACCATAGTGACGCCATCTATGGTCAAACTCGACTCAGCCACATTGGTAGACAGTACAATTTTACGCCGTCCCAGTTCACAAGGCGCTAACGCTCTATCTTGCTCCTTAGCACTGAGAGCACCATACAAGCAGCACAGCTCAACCTCATTTGAAGATAAACGTTGACTCAAATAAGTTTGTAAGCGCTTAATCTCACCTTGGCCCGGCAAAAAAGCTAATATTGTCCCTTGGCGTATCGCCTCGCTTAACTCGAAATGATCGGCCGCCTCTCCCTGCACTAACGCAACAATCTGCTGCCCCATATACTCAAGCCAATCTTGAGATGGCTTAGGCCCACGATAGCCAAGACTAACCGGATAACTTCGCCCCTCACTCTCCAGCATTACTGCATCAGGCATTAAGCTCTTTAATGGCAAATCCTCTAAGGTCGCAGACATGATCACTAGCTTGAGATCATCCCTTAATGACCCTTGGACCTCTATGCTCAAGGCAAGACCTAAATCTGTTGTCAGATGACGCTCATGAACCTCATCAAAAATCACCAGTTCAATTCCAGTTAACTCTGGATCTTGCTGGATCATACGGCTCAATACACCTTCGGTGACTATCTCTAGCCTTGTGCTCTCACTGACACGGGACTCTCCGCGAACTCGGTAACCGACTTTTTCTCCTACTTTCTGGCCAAGACACTTTGCCAAGTAGTGGGCTATGCTGCGAGCGGCCACACGCCTAGGTTCCAGCATAAGAATGCGCCCAGATAGTTCAGGCCAATCGAGTAAAGATAAAGGCAGCGCTGTCGATTTTCCCGACCCGGTAGGAGCCTGAATAATAACTTGCTGATGGGAGCGTAAAGCCTGCTGTAGCGGCTCAAACAGGCTTTGGATAGGTAGTTGATTCAAAAGCGCCAGTATAACTAGTTAGGATGATGATAATGGCACTAGAGTCTATATAAATGACTGGGCAAAGTCACCTGTATCTGTGACCAGCCAGGGCTTATGCTTACCCGATGTAAGCTGATTTAGAGGTAAAGGTTTAGAGATGGCGTATCCTTGAGCATAGTCAACGCCTAATGCCTTAAGTCGATATGCAATCTCCTCAGACTCAACAAACTCGCCTATGGTGCAAAATCCCATATCACGACCTAACTGACAAATAGCTGAGACGATAGCCTGATCGGATTGGTTGTCGCACATATGAAGTACAAACTGGCCATCAATTTTGACAAAATCCACATCGAGGCGTTTAAGATAAGCAAAACTGGAAAAACCTGAACCAAAGTCATCAAGAGCTAACTTACAGCCTAAGGGTCTAAGCAGTTTAATCAGGTTTTCCGCCTGCTCTAACTGGCTTAACGCTGCTGTTTCAGTGATCTCAAAACAAAGCTTGCTCACTAGCTCTGGCTCTGCCATTAAGCGCATTTCCAGCCAAGCCATAAATTCAAGGTCGCCAATAGAGGTCGCCGATAGATTGACTGATACCATAGAGATATCACGCCAGATCTCTAGGTGTTGACCTCCCCAAGTCAAGAGGTGATCTATCACCCAACGGTCGACACGAGATGCAAGGTTATAGCGCTCTGCAGCAGGTAAGAACATAGCTGGTGACACCACACAACCATCTTCCTGATACATTCTCAACAAGACCTCGAAGTGCAAGCCCCGCTCATTAGCAAGCAATGGCTCTATGGGCTGAAAATACAGCTCAAAACAATCAAGAGACAATGCTCCTAAAATATCGACCGAAGAGTTCATTTCGGTAAAGAGTTTGTGCATCTCAGGATCGTCTTCTGAGTACACATGCCAACCATTACGCCCCTGCTCCTTTGCCAAACGACAAGCGGCATCGGCTTGACTCATTACCGTATAGATATCATCGGCACTATTGTCGAGCTGAGCAATCCCCATGCTAACACTCACACTGTGTTTGCGCTTATCCCAAGTAAACTCATGTTCAAACAGTTGCGAGCAGATACGGGACGCTATCACCTGAGCCGACTCAAGATTAGAATAATGCATGAGTATGCCAAACTCATCGCCACCTAAGCGCGCCACGATATCCCCTTTGCGCACTAACTGCTTTAATCTCAGGGCAATTTGGCATAACAAACGGTCACCAGCTTTATGACCACTGACATTATTAACCACCTGAAATTGATCTAAATCGAGAAAAGCAATGCAAGTCGGTGTGCCTTCCACATCAATAAGCTTATTCAATAAGGCTTCAAAATGAGGGCGGTTTGGCAGGCCGGTTAAGGTGTCATAATTAGCATGGAAAGACAGCTCATCAGCGAGCCTGTGATTCTCATTCACATCCTCAGCCATCATCACCAGCTTGTCATCATCCCCCCGCATACGACTAAAGCTGAGCTTGCGCCAATTGAATTTATTATTGGCATATAAGGGCACTTCACACCAAGCTTGACTTAATATCTCATCACGCACGACAGCCAAGGTTTCGAGTATAACTGGCCGCTCTTCTTCTCGAACTAAGGTAATAAGATCATTGCCTTCATTCGCCTCAAGGGATTGTTCGGCGATACTATTAAGCATGGTTAATTGGTTATTGCTATCGACCAAACAACAAGCAAGGGGGAGTTGCAAAAACAACTCTTGGTATTTATGTTCACTCTGTAACAGGGCTTGAGCAATGCGAGTCAACTCCATTGCTGCACCTATCATAGCCGCAGCATGGGTAAGCTCTTTAACAACCTCGTCACTCCAAGGTTTTATCTGTTCACAATTTACTGCGCCAACGGCAATACGAGTCTTGCCAAATACAACTGGAGGCATTACGAGAAGGCCTTTTACCTTCCACTGTTTGAGTAATAGTTTTTCAGAGGTTGCCGTTCTAGGTAGTTCATCAATATTTTGAAGTTTAACCAGCTTAGGGTGGCGCATAAGAGAACGGAAAAAAGGCATTTTTTCCAACGGCCAATCTCGAACACCATAGCCAGTATTGAATTGAGGTTTAAGGTAAAGATTACGCGCCTTAGGTCGCACGCTACCTGAATGAGCACTAATAACAAAAACCCCATCACACTCTAATTGCATAGTGATGGTTTCAAGAGCACGATCTACATTTTGCTCTAAGGTAACAAGTGGCGCGTCACTAAAAATGTTAACCAGAGATTGCTGTAGCTGATTCATCAGTCCTTCAGGCATATACAAGCCATATCCTTACAACGCCGAAAAATAAAATCAAAGTAAGTATAGGCGGAATAACACAATAGTTTTATTAATCCCCAAAATCGGATACGAAAAACACAAATTTTGGCAATCACCTTTAAGTCCAGCTATTCTGGTCAAATCGGCCATGAATCCTAACACTATCGTCTTATGGATCAACGAATATTTATTGGCACTGCGCCAGAAAATTGGCAATCGACTCAAATTGCAGCAATACAGCAACAACTGCAATCTAAACTCCCGGCCAATGCAAGAGCGGTAAAGCTGAGTAACTTACATATGACTTTAGCTTTCTTAGGTATTAGCTCATCGGAGCAGCGCACAGAACTATGCAATCAACTCGATAAACTGCATAAACCTCGATTTGAGGTCACACTTGATCAATTAACCCTATGGCGCAAACCTCAGGTACTTTGCATTAGTGGAAGTAACCAGAATCATGCCCTTAATCGGCTGTACCAAGACTGCCAAACCTTAGCTGAAACATTGTCCCTTCATACCAATGAACATGAATTTAGACCACATATCACTTTATTTAGAAAGGCTAAGCTATGTCCTGAGTATGAGATACTGCCTATAACCTTGGCTCCGAAGCAGATTCATTTATATCACTCGGTCAGTACAGAGCAGGGAGTCAGATACGATATTCTCAAAAGCTGGCCACTAGAGTCAATCACAGGTTAAGCCATTATTTTTACTCCAATACCTTGGTCATTACGATAGAATCCAGCACCACACCTTTAGGTGAAAAATAGGGCTCGATTACATCGCCTTTATAGCCACAACTGCGATAGAAAGGGGCAGCATTAAGCGTGGCATCCAATGTCAATTGACCAATACCTAGCTTCTTAGCGAGAGACTCTAGAAATTCAAGCAATGCCTTACCGACTCCACACCCCATAAACTTAGGTGCCACAAACATAGCTTCGACTTTACTGGTCTGAGTATCTAGCATGCCTGTGGCAGCTATTTCACCATCCACTAGCGCTAGATAACAGTAATCGTCAACGAATCGAGTAAACTGCTCAGTCAACTCACCCGATGTCCATATCTTTAGTTTTTCGAGTTCATAACTCTCAGGGCAAGCAGCCATTATCGCCTGATTGCGAATGTCAAAGGCGACCTGTGCATCCAGCCTAGACGCTTTTCTAATTTCCATATTATTCCTTAAAAAATTCAAAACAAAATCGGCGCTCCCCTGAGCGCCGATTTGAGATGTAACCATTTTGATAGGCTTTAAGAAAGCGTTATTACTCTTCCAAAAGCGCCGCTATGGTTAGCACACCATGGGTTGTTGCTCCAGCTCCCCACATAGCTGACGCAGAGTCCTCAAAGGCAGCAGCGATATCCATATGTAACCAATCGGCGTCATCTGACACAAAACGCCATAGGAAACCAGCAGCATTAGAAGCACCACCAGCCCCGCCGCCTTTCATTGGGCGACTATTCGCCGTATCTGCATAGGCTGATGGGCACATATCTTTGTGCCAAGGATCTAAAGGTAAAGGCCATACGCGCTCGGCAACAGATTCCGCCTTTTCTTCTGCTTTACGCAGCAACGCCTTACTCGGCGAGAAGATCGCATTATAGTTAGTGCCTACCGCCATCACTGCAGCGCCAGTTAAGGTTGCTGCATCGATAATCAAGGGAGCGCCCGTATCTGAGGCGGCTTGTAAGCCATCGGCTAATACTAAGCGTCCTTCAGCATCTGTATTCACAACTTCTACTGAAACGCCATTTTTATAGGTCAGTATATCGCCAAGTTTATAGGCATGACCGCTAATCAAGTTCTCAGCACAACAAAGGAAAAGTTTCACTCGCTTATTTAGACCAGACTTAATCGCTAGGCCTAGCGCGGCCGTAACCGTTGCAGCACCGCCCATATCGGCTTTCATGCCTAGCATGCCTTCTGAACTTTTAATGCTATAACCGCCAGAGTCAAAGGTAATGCCTTTACCGACAAGGGCGATAGAGACAGGAGCATCTTCAGCAAGGGGATTATAATCTAGCTCTAACATAGCTGGCGGACGCTCACTGCCGCGACCTACTGCATGAATACCAATCCACTCTTGCTCAAGTAGCTGCTCACCTTCAATAATGCGGTAACTTAGCTTGTCACCGGCAATACTTTGTAGCCAATTAGCAGCTTGTTTGGCTAGCTCAACGGGGGCGAGATTTTCTGGCGTTTCATTGACCAATTGTCGAGCAAAATAAGCACTGTCAAATCTGTGCTGCAACTGAGTTTGAGTGGCTTCATCACCACACCATACCACTTCATAGCCGGGTTTAGCGGTAGCAAAGCCTTGAGCAAATGCCCACTGTTTATCCAAGTTCCAAATCTCGCCTTCGAGCTCAACTTTGTCTATTCCCTGACCACGTATTTTACGTGCAGCCATCTGGATCTGACGCAAGTCATCTTGGCCTTTTAAGTGAATACAGGCATGCGTGCTATCAAAGCTAATATCGGCCTTTCCCCAAAGCGCAGGAGCAGGCTCTTGAGTTAAGCGAATTTTCATCTGTTGAGTCATCATCTATCCTAAATCATCAATCTCACCAATACAGTAATCAATCAGTGTACTTGGCACATTGATAGTTTAAAAGTGCCATCGACAAGCATTTTCCATTATTCTGTAACGCAAATTTACCAGTGCGAATAAAAATAAAGTCATATGCAACTGCCCCAACTCACCCAAGCTAAACTCATCAAACGCTACAAACGTTTTCTAGCCGATGTCGAACTCGATGATGGTTCTATCATCACTATACATTGCCCCAATACTGGCTCAATGAAGCAATGCCTCTTTCCTGGCGAGAGCATCTGGTTTTCAACCTCAGAAAATCCTAAACGTAAATACCCCAACACTTGGGAACTGGCACAAACCGATGCTGGCCACTTAATAGGAATCAATACAGGCAGAGCCAATGCATTAGCAGAGGAAGCAATAACACAAGGGGTGATTTCTGAACTAGCAGGCTATCAGCATCTAAAAAGAGAGGTAAAGTATGGCGATGAAAACAGCAGAATAGATATACTGCTAACCGACGAAAATAAGCCAAACTGCTACATAGAAGTAAAGAGCTGCACCCTGTTAGAGCAAGGTATTGGATTTTTCCCCGATGCAGTTACTACGCGCGGACAGAAGCACCTAAGAGAGCTTATGGCGATGAAACAAATGGGCTGCAGAGCCGTACTACTTTTTATTGTTCAACACTCTGGTATTGAAAAAGTTTCACCCGCCTTTCATATCGACTCAGACTATGCAGAACTCTTTGTTCAAGCCCAGCAATCTGGAGTAGAAATGCTGGCATATTCGGTGAAAATGTCACCAAACGAAGCAAAAGTAAGCAAGTCGTTACCCGTGAGTGCGATAAATTTGAAAATTTAAGCAGAAACAGACATAGTCAAATAAAGGGCACAGGGTATGGCAAAATATTTGCCTAGGTTCGTAGATTCTGATATAGATAGCGGCCGTTCTTGAAATCGCCCTAAAACGCAAACAATTACAGGAGATGCGTTATGCCTGAAGGCAATAAAAAACTTGGCGTACTCGCTATCGCAGGTTTAGAACCTTACCAAGAGAAGCCGGGTGAGGAATATATGAACGCCGAGCAACTGAGTCACTTCAAGAAGATCCTTGAAGCGTGGCGCAATCAGTTGCGCGAAGAGGTAGATCGTACTCTGAGTCATATGCAAGATGAAGCAGCCAACTTCCCGGATCCAGTTGACCGTGCCGCACAGGAAGAAGAGTTCAGTTTAGAACTCAGAGCCCGTGACCGCGAACGTAAGTTGATCAAGAAGATTGAAAAGACACTACAGCATATCGAAGAAGATGATTTTGGCTTCTGTGAATCATGCGGTATTGAAATCGGTATTCGCCGCTTAGAAGCACGTCCAACAGCAGATTTATGTATCGATTGTAAGACGCTAGCTGAAATCAAAGAGAAGCAATTAGCAGGCTAATCTTTCTTGCAGGCATTGCAGATTCAAGTCAAGCAATGCCAAACAAGTATCAACCAAGTGCGACGTCACAGACCTCGCACTCTGGGTGACAACCTTTATCGGCTCAAATTTATCTAGTCTTCCTCGGGCTGGGCCAAAACCTAATGACAGTTCAACAAGTTCCAAATTCAAACTATATAGGCCGTTTTGCCCCCTCTCCTTCTGGACCATTACACTTTGGTTCCCTTGTCGCCGCATTGGGCAGTTATCTTAGAGCTAAGAGCCTGGGTGGAAAATGGTTAGTTCGAATGGAAGATCTCGATCCACCAAGGGAAGTTGTTGGTGCTGCCGATGACATTCTGCGCACCCTAGAAGCGTTTGGACTCTATTGGGACGATAGTGTTTTATACCAGAGTCAGCGTCACTCAGCTTATCAAGCCAAGATAGATGAACTCATTGAGCGACAACAGGCCTACTACTGTCAATGCACTCGCAAACAGATACAGTCTCGAGGTGGGCTCTATGATGGACGCTGTCGAACATTAATACCATCCCATACCAGCGGTGCGATTCGCATTCATAATCTGCATCCAGTAAATCGCTTTATCGACACCCAAATGGGCGAAATCACCTTAGATTCAGCATTTGCTAGTGAAGACTTTATTATTAAGCGTAGCGATGGCCTTTATGCTTACCAACTCGCCGTAGTATTAGATGACGCATATCAAGGCATAACTGAAGTGGTACGAGGTTGTGACCTACTTGAAGCCAGTTGCCGACAACTCAGTCTATTTCAGCAATTTAAATTGAATGCACCTAGCTATCTTCACCTTCCGCTAGCCAGTATTGAAGCCGGACGTAAGCTGTCTAAGCAAAACCATGCTAAAGCCATTAGCAGCAAAGACCCACAGTCTGGGCTTAACCTTGCTCTGAGCTTTTTAGGACAAGATACTGTGACTCCCACGGCGAAAGTGACAGATATGTTAGTTCAAGCTGTCGCACAGTTTGATTTAGAAAGCGTCCCCAAGCAAAAAGAGATACTCATCAGCTAGGGGCTGTTGAAGTAAGAATAAGCTGCCGCTCTCGCAACTTTACCATCCCAATTAAGGCTAAATTACTCATTAGGGAACAATTGGTATATGATAAGCGCCAGATTTTTTAACAGACTCTAGATTTAAGTTCGAGGTGTCCCATTTTTCGCCGCATTAGCCAATTCTGTAAGCAGTTATTTGAAGAGAACCAAACTGCTAATGAATCTCATATCGAGACCACAGAAACAGGGTTAGCCCTGGAAATAGTACCAAGAAGCGCCCATAAGGTTTCCCGCAGACAAATCAGTGAGAACGCGCTTAAAGTGCTGTATCGACTGCACAAATCTGGCTATAAGGCTTATCTTGTCGGTGGCGGGGTTAGGGATATCCTGCTTGGAATGGAGCCTAAAGACTTTGATGTTGTAACCAATGCCACGCCGGAAGAGATTAAACGTCTGTTCCGCAACTGTCGCTTAATTGGCAGACGTTTTAGGTTGGCGCATATTGTCTTTGGTCGAGATATCATCGAAGTGGCCACCTTTAGGGGTCACCATGTCGAGGGCAACGACAAGATCTCTAAGTCTAACTCAGCAGGCCGTCTATTAAGGGATAATGTCTACGGCAATATCGACGAGGACGCTGAGCGTCGAGACTTTACCATCAACGCCCTTTACTATGATATTAGTGACTATTCAATTCACAGTTATGGCGGCGGTGTTCAGGATTTAGAAGCGGGTGTGATTCGTTTGATAGGCGATCCAGAAACCCGCTACCGCGAAGATCCTGTGCGCATGTTAAGGGCTGTTCGTTTTGCCACTAAGCTCGATTTAGCCATAGACGAAGTCACCAGTGCTCCAATTAAACCTATGGCTGGCCTGCTAAAGGATATTCCAGCCGCGCGCATGTATGAAGAGGTGCTTAAACTGTTTTTTGCAGGTAAAGCCGCAGAAAACTATGACATGATGCGTGACTTTGGTTTATTTGCGCCACTCTTTCCTCAAATTCATACCTTAATTAAAGGTGAGCCCAATGGCCCAGCGGCTAAAATGCTTGTCGAGGTGATGAAAAGTACAGATGAAAGAGTCCGCAAAGATAAGCCTGTGACACCAGCATTTTTCTATGCAGCCATTCTCTGGTACTGCCTAAGAGAGCGTGCAGAGGAAATTGCATTAGAAAGTGGCTTAAGTAATTACGACGCCTATTTTGCGGCCATGGGCGATGTGATGGAAAGACAATGTCAAACCATCTCGATTCCGAGGCGTTTTAGCACGCCAGCTAAAGATATTTGGCAGCTACAACTGCGCTTTGAGCGCAGCCAAGGCACACGTGCATTTAAACTGCTTGAGCATCCTAAGTTCCGCGCCGCCTATGATCTACTCTTGCTTCGGGGTAAAGCCGAAGGTGGAAGCGTGGCTAAAACTGCATCTTGGTGGCAAAAGTTTGTCGATGCTAATGAGGATGAAAGAACCGCTATCGCACGTGCCAATAACAAAAATGGTAATCGTCACCGCAGCAATAGCAGACGCCGTCGTCGTCCGGCCAATAAAAAGCCTAAAATAACGGAATAAAGAGATAGACCTATGGAGAAGGTATTTGTCGCTTTAGGGGCTAATCTTGAGCAGCCCCTCGCTCAACTGCAAAGTGCAGTTGCCGCATTAAAAGCCATGGATGACTGTCACGAGCTTGTTGTATCGCCATTTTATCAATCGACACCTATGGGCGATGTACCACAACCTGACTATATTAATGCTGTGGTGAGCTTTTCCACCTCTTTAGCGCCAATAGCCCTACTCGATGCACTTCAAGAAATTGAAAATAATCAAGGGCGAGTGCGTATCGAACGTTGGGGGCCGAGAACACTCGATCTCGACCTATTACTCTATGGCAACCAGCAAATAGAGATGCCCAGATTAATTGTCCCCCATTACGGCATGAAGCTACGAAGTTTTGTGTTGGTGCCCCTTGCCGATATCGCACCAGAGCTGGTTTTGCCCTGTAACACCTCAATTCAAAGCTTAATAGACACAAATATGCGTGCCGAGTTACAACAAGTCAGCCTAGATCACTGAACTCAAGGCTAAGTTGACTTATAAATCCACTTTCTTTTTGTTTTGAAGATAACCATTATGTCAAAAGTTACTAGTTCAACCCTGCGCAAGTTCAAGCAGGAAGGTAAGAAGTTCACTGCGCTAACCGCTTATGATGCCAGCTTTGCAGGCGCATTTGATAGCGAAGGAATCGATGTCCTTTTAGTTGGCGACTCTCTGGGGATGGTACTTCAAGGCCATAGCGATACCCTGCCAGTGCAGGTAGAAGATATCGCCTACCATACCCGTTGTGTACGTCGTGGCATCGAGCGCTGTTTACTTATCGCCGATATGCCCTTTATGAGTTACGCAACCGTCGAGCAAACTCTACTTAATGCTACAGCGCTAATGCAAGCTGGCGCCAATATGGTCAAAGTCGAAGGCGGCCATTGGTTACTAGAGTCAGTCACTCAGCTCACCGAGCGTGGTATTCCTGTTTGTGCTCACTTAGGTTTAACGCCTCAATCTGTCAACGTCTTTGGTGGCTTTAAAGTTCAAGGCCGCGATAGCGATAATGCTCAGCGTATTATCGATGAAGCTAAAGCCCTAGAAGCTGCGGGCGCTCAATTATTAGTATTAGAGTGTATTCCAGCTGCCCTCGCCAAAACCATTACCGAAACGCTGTCGATTCCTGTCATAGGCATAGGTGCAGGTAAAGACACTGATGGCCAAATTTTGGTAATGCACGACGTACTAGGGATCTCTAGCGGCTATATTCCGCGTTTCTCCAAGAACTACCTAGCGCAGACAGGTGAAATTCGTGCTGCTGTACGTGCTTATATCGAAGAAGTTGCTGAAGGCCGCTTCCCAGCCGAAGAGCATACATTTAATTAAGGGCTCACTATGATAACCACTGCCAGTATCCAAGCCATCAGAGAACAAGTTAAGGCTTGGCACCTAAAAGGGGAAACCGTTGCCTTTGTGCCAACTATGGGTAATCTGCACGCAGGCCATATCACTCTGGTGACAGAAGCAGTTAAGCGTGCCGATCATGTGGTCGCTTCCATCTTCGTGAACCCAATGCAATTTGGTCAAAACGAAGATTTAGATGCCTATCCAAGAACCCTAGCCGATGATCAGCAAGCGCTTATCAAGGCTGGCTGCGAGCTGCTATTTACGCCAACACCGGATATCATCTATCCCAAAGGCTTAGATAAGCAGACCTATGTCGAAGTGCCAGAGATCTCTGACACTCTTTGTGGTGAAACTCGACCAGGGCATTTTCGTGGTGTCGCAACCATTGTCTGTAAGCTATTTAATATCGTTCAGCCCGATGTCGCTCTCTTTGGCCGCAAGGATTACCAGCAGCTTATGGTAATTGAACATATGGTTGAAGATCTTTCTATGCCTATCGAGATTATTGGTATAGAGACAATACGCGAAGCCTCGGGTCTGGCCATGAGCTCACGCAATGGCTATCTCACCGCCCAAGAGAAAGCTATCGCGCCTAACCTTAAACGCATCATGGATGAACTGGCAGCAAAAATTCAGCAAGGCCAAGCAATCGATGAGGTCGTTGTTCAAGCTAAAGCAGAGCTTGATACTCATGGATTACAACCCGATTATCTTGAAGTTCGCAATGCCAAAAGCTTAGCTCAAGCAACCACATCAGATAAGCAGCTAGTGATTCTCGCTGCGGCTTATCTAGGAAAGGCGCGGTTAATTGACAACCTTTGCTTTGAGTTAAATTAGCCACGCCCACTCACAACAAAGCCCTCGCCTAAGTCGAGGGCTTTTTCATTGGCTTAAGATTAAGTAATTAACGCCAAGTATCTAACATACGTCAAAAAGCTGGTGTTATTTCAATACTTGAGTCATAGTATTAGAGGCTAAATTTAAGCAGGCTTAGAGAACACTTAAGGTAAATTGATTTACCCAGTTTGGCCTGAGTTTAGCCCATAATCTGGTTTTTATTATTGTGCAAAGGGATGTGTAACTGCATGACAAGACTCGTCTTGATAATTCTATCTCTTAGCTTACCTCAAACAGGTTTAGCTAACGTTATCTATAAGTGCATCAAAGAAGATAAAGTCGTCTTTAGTCAGGACGTCTGTCCAAAAGAATTTCGACAGCACAAGATAGAATATCAACTTGGCATTACTACAGAAACCGACTCAGATAAAAAGAAGCAGATCGTCGATCCACTAAGGGCACTACTCAAAAAACGCACGATTTCAAAAGAGAAGTTACTGCAACTACTCGATGGCGAGATCTATCGCCTCAAGCAAGAAAACAGCTATTATGAGATTCTTCGCTCAAGCGAATTGCAAAAGCTTGAGCGCAAACGTTATTGGCATACTAAAGATAAAAGCGATCCCGAATATGTAGCCGAACTCTCAGAGATTCACGATAGATTCGATGGCCTAGTGTTAGTGAATCAAAATGCAATAATGCAACTGGATCAAAGGCGTACTCAAATTAATCAAGAGACAGAGAGTGAATCTATTGAAGCAATAGAAGAAACACTCGAAGAAAAGCAGCCCTAGGACTTGTTGATCGTTCAAGAGTGTTTTGCACTAATCGACCATCCAAAGCACTAAATTAAACACTTAAATAAAACATCATCTACCGCAGCAGCTCTTCAGAAGTAAGATAGCCAGCTGACAGTATTGAAAAGATTCTGAGCTTATCACTTAATCGAACGACAAGGTTCAAGCATAAACTGCAACTTACTTTCAATTTGTCCCGATCTAGCCCTCGCATCATCAAAAACTGTGAACTTATCGCCACGGCTTAGGCTAAAAACACGTATAATAATGACAAAATTTATTCTTTCACTGTAAAAGGCTTGATTATGACCCAAGATGAAATGAAAAAAGCCGCTGGCTGGGCAGCGCTTGAATATGTAGAGAAAGACAGTATCGTCGGCGTAGGTACTGGCTCAACGGTAAACCATTTTATTGATGCATTGGCGACGATGAAAGCCGATATCGAAGGTGCCGTATCAAGCTCTGAAGCTTCTACAGAAAAAATGAAATCATTGGGCATTCCTGTTTTCGACCTAAACAGTGTCGACCAACTCTCTGTCTACGTTGATGGCGCAGACGAAATCGACGGCCATATGAATATGATCAAAGGTGGCGGTGCGGCCCTTACCCGCGAAAAGATTATTGCTGCCGTAGCAGATAAATTTGTGTGTATCGTCGACAACACAAAACAGGTCGACATTTTAGGGGATTTTCCACTGCCAGTAGAAGTGATCCCTATGGCTCGCTCCTATGTGGCTCGTGAGCTAGTTAAGCTAGGTGGCGATCCTGTTTACCGTGAAGGCGTAGTCACAGACAACGGCAATGTCATTTTGGATGTGCATAATCTAAAAATCATCAATCCAAAAGAGCTTGAAACTCAAATTAACGCCATCGTGGGTGTCGTTACCAACGGTTTGTTTGCAAATCGTGGTGCCAACGTTCTACTCGTTGGTAGTCCAGAAGGCGTTAAAACTGTAAAGTAAAATCAGATAGATAACTAAAAGCCAGTCACATAAGTGACTGGCTTTTTTATTGCTAGCTCCCTAGAATAAAATCACCAACCTCCCGATATAAAGCCCATGAGTCACAGTAAAGGATTTACCCTCATAGAGTTAATTATTGTTATCATCATCCTTGGACTAGTTTCCGCGCTGGCGATTCCTCGTTTTCTCAATCTAAGAGACAATGCTCACCAATCCATCATAGGCAATATCAGTGGTAATCTAGATAGTGCAATGCGGTTTGTTGAAGCTAAGACCCAGATTGACTCTGCCACCACAAGTGTCACCTATAATGGCAATACTATTGAACTCATTGCAGGTTACCCAAGACCCGATGCCACTCAGATGCGCCACCTTCTTGATATGAACCTGCCTTCTGCCACTTGGACACCTAACTGGAGTTCGGTTCCCTGCGAAGGTTCAGATTTTTGCCTCGTTGGTAACCGTCCCTATACAGATACCAGTCTGCCAAATATCGATGGGTTTACCAGTGGAACAGGGGTATTCTTTTGGCCCAAAGGCTTTGTACTTGAGGCTTGCTTTGCCTACTATATCAATCTTGCTAATGGTGAGCCGCCGTTAATAGGACATGTAGATACAGGCTGCTAGGCTAACAGTCATTCAACATTATTAAGCTGTAATTCGAATATGATGCAAAAGCACCTACGCCATATGGCAATATTCTGCAAAATTGTTGACGCAGGCTCAATCAGCGCTGCCGCTGCAGAGTTAGATGTCTCCAAGTCTGTGATAAGCCAACATCTAAAGACACTCGAAGATAGTCTAGGAGTGGCGCTCATTAAACGCACCACGCGGAAACAACAACTCACCCCAGCAGGACAAGACTTTTATCATAATTGCCAACAAATAATCACTCTGGCAGATCAAGCTTGGCAACAAGCTCAAGAAACCCAGGGCTTAGCTTCAGGTCCTGTTAATATCAGCGCACCCCACGCTTTTATAGCCGATATAATCGCTCCAGCCATGGGTAAGCTATGCTCAGAGCACCCGTTAATTAGGCCTAATATTGAAATAGAAGACCTAAAGGTCAATACACTATCTAAAGAACTGGACTTTGTGGTTCGAGTGGGAAAGTTAGCCGACTCCAATATGATCCAACAAAAGCTAGGCAGTTTCAGAGATGTGCTCTGTGCTCACCCAAGCTTTCTCAGTAGACACAAAATAAGTTTTACTGAAGAAACAGGCACACAACAAAGGGTTAATTGCGACTATATTGCTAACCACTGGCAGGGAAAAAAGCCTCGCCATAATCTAATTCACACTGACAGTGGCCAGCAAGTTGAACTCACTTTTACAGCAACCCGATTCTCCAACTCACTGGCTGGAGTAGTTGCAATGGCACAGTCAGGAGCAGGGCTAGCGCTTATTCCAGACTTTATTTTTACCCCTTTATATAAAGCAGGTTTACTTGCTCCCGCCTTCCCAAGCTACCAATGCATATTAAACCCTGTTTACGCCCTCCATAATTATGGTACGACACTCCCCTTAGCAGTGAAACTAGCATTAGAATCAATTAAGCAACACTTTCCGAAATAAAGATTTATAGAGAGATTCCAATAACGATTATCGACACTCTAAATGATAATAATTATTGACTGCACCTACAATTTCACTTATTTATATTTATTCAAAATAAACATTAATATTAAAAATTAATAAAAGCAGGTAAATATGAAAAAATATGAAGCAACATAAAAACATAAAAAAACATTACATATAATAGATAATAATATAAATGGATTATTACCTTTTTTTCATAGTTACGCCCCATTAATAAACGCCAATCAAAAGAAACACAAAAACACTTTAAAATCAAGGCGATAGATTGCCACCACAATGTTATTACATTAATAAAAAGCCACAACTTGAAGTACATAACCTTATAAAAATCAAGGTTTAGATCACGCTTTATTTTATTTTTGACCCCCTATTCTCAAAATTAAAATACCTACTTAGATATATTCTTAATCCAGTCTTAAAATTTATTTGTGGCTTAATTTAACAAGCCAGTTACCACCCCATAAAATAAATTACTATAAGGCCAGGATAATGATGCAATCTCGTATCGCTAATCTACTCTGCGGACTAGTTGGGTTAACCCTAGCTAGCTTCTCAGCACACGCGGCCCCTTGGAACCAACTTGATGGTGAGCAACTCACGCAGCAACTGGAGCAGAAATTTGCCGAAGGCAAATATTCTAAAAAAGGCGCTGATACTTGTCTTATGTGTCACAAGAAAAACGACACTGTCATGGCGCTATTTGATGGCGTTCACGGCCAAGACTCCCATAAAGACTCACCTATGGCAGGCTTACAATGCGAAGCTTGTCACGGCCCCCTAGGGAAACACAATAAAGGCGGCAAGGAGCCAATGATTGCCTTTGGCAAAGACAGCAAGCTCGATGCTGCCAGCCAAAACAGCACCTGTTTGGCCTGCCATAACGACCCTAAGCAGATGGCTTGGCATAGCAGCAGTCATAACCTTGATGAAGTCGCCTGCGCCGATTGCCACACCATACATGCAGCCAAAGACCCAGTGATGGAAAAGCTTAGCGTCAATGACACTTGCACTAGCTGTCACCAAGATGCCAAAGCGGCAATGAACAAGCGCTCATCTCATCCTATGCAGTGGGACCAGATGACCTGTATCGATTGTCATAACCCTCACGGCTCTATGGGCGAAAGCGCGCTAAATCAGCTCACTGTCAACGACACTTGCTATAGCTGCCATGAAGAAAAGCGTGGTCCTTTCCTTTGGGAACATGCCCCTGTGACCGAAAACTGTGTCACCTGTCATAACCCACACGGTAGCGTGAATAAATCACTACTTAACAGCCGTGCACCTCAGTTATGTCAGCAATGTCATATGGATGATGGTCATGCTAGTCGCGTGGTACAGCAAGATGGTCAAGATGCATTCGGTGGTGGCAACAGCTGCTTGAACTGCCATAGCCAAATCCATGGTTCTAATCACCCTGCTGGCAGCAAGCTGCAGCGCTAATTGAGGAGTCTTCTTATGAGATACCCATTAAACCTCATCACCTTAGCGCTGATTTCTGCCTCAGGTTCGATGATGTCCACTTCCCTGCTAGCAGCTGACTTTGGTGTGAATAATGCCAACACTGCCAGCGTGAACATGGACAAATATCAATGTAAGCGTTGTCCAGATAACGCAGGCTACACAGGTCAACTCGGCTTAGGTGTGGCCTATAGCGACAGCGACGATATCCACAGTGCCAACGCCTTTAACAATGAAGATGGCACCACAGGGGTACTGAACGCCAATATTCAATACCGTGGTGAGCAAGGCTACCAAGCTAAAGCCGTGGTCACTAATCTTGGTATGGCCAATAGCCGAGCCCATCTTGAAGCGGGTAAGACGGCAAGCTTTAACGCCGAATTAGATTATCGTCAGCTTAGCCAATATCAACATGATGATGCCCAAAGCCAGCTTTGGTATGCCAATGGCACCTTAACACCAAGCAGCCAAGTGCAAACTCAAGAGCTATCGCTAAAGCGTAAGCAAATTGGAATGGGGTTATCGGCTCAGCACCAATTTGGCGAGCAAGACTATCAAGTCTTTGCCAAGTACAGCCAAGAAGAAAAGACAGGTTACAAGGCATCGAGCTTTGTCAGTCCACGTCCGACTCACTTTGGTCTGCCTGTGGATGCGACCACAGATAAGTTCAGCTCAGGACTTAGCGTCAGTGGTCAAAACTGGTTAACCACAGTTAACTATCAGTACAGTGAATACGATAACCAAATCGACTCATTGAGCCTGCCATACCTTGCCGATGTCTATGCTCCTGCGCCAGATAACAGTGCTTACCAGCTCAGTCTTGCGGGTAACTACCTCTATGGCCGCACAGCAATCAGTGCATTGGTCGCAACAGGTCGCATGATTCAAGATGCCGCTGTGATTCAAACCACTGGCAACCCTATTCAAAACTGGGACGGCCAGATTGATACTACAGACGGCAAATTCAATATCACCTCTATGGTGAGCAACCGCCTACGCCTTGGCGCAAGTGTGAGTTATTCCAAGCGTGATAATAAGAGCTCGACTTGGGAGTTTGCTCAGCTGGAATCTGACGGTATCAGCGGTGCCTTTAAGCAAAATGTGCTGCTCGATAGTGAAAAGCTCACTTACAAGCTCAACCTAAGCTATCGCATCGACAGCGATTATCGTTTGCAGGCGGGTATTGACCGCAAAGAGCTAGAGCGAAGCTACTCTGACCGCGAGCAAACCGATGAGACCAAACTTTGGACTCAACTCAACGTTCGCAGCATTGCTAACAGCAAGCTCAAGCTTAAAGCCAGCTATGGTCAACGTGATGGTAGCCAATACCAGGCAAGCGGCTTGACCTCTAGCATTGAAAACCCACTGCTACGCAAGTTCTACCTTGCAGACCGTGACAGATTGGCCTTTGAAGCTAAATTCAGCCATGCACCTGCTAGCTGGATTAACGTCAGCCTCACCGGCCGTTATGCCGACGATGACTATAGCGACACCAGCTTAGGTTTAACGGCAAGCGAAGATATCAGCTACAACCTGAACCTCGATCTAATGTTTGCTAAGCAATTCACCGGCTACGCCTTTGCAGGTCAGCAGTGGATTGAATCTAAGCAAAACGGTAGCCAAAGCTTTAGTACCGCTGATTGGTCAGCGGACGTTGAGGATGAGTTTATCAACTTAGGCTTAGGGGTGAACTACGCAGGCCTAATGCAGAACAAGCTTAGCCTAGGACTCGATTACCTGTTTGCTAACTCCAACAGCGATAAGCAAGTGGTTTACATGACCAGTCAGCCACAAGGTGATTACTACTCCTACCGTCACAGCGCTGAGCTCTACGCCAACTACAAGGTAAGTGAGCAGCTAGGCGTGAAACTGGGCTATCAATACGAACGTTATTACGACACCGACAATGCGCAGGTCGATGTCAGTGCCATCAATGGGTTAACCACACTTGGCAAACTTAACCATAACTATAACGCGCACCAAGTGATGTTGTCGTTTAGCTATCAGCTGCGCTAATGCCAGCGGCTAACCAAAACTGCAATGAGGAAATGATAATGGAACGCAGAAGTTTCTTAAAAATGAGTGCCGCTATGGGCTGCGCAGCGAGTGTTGTTGGCTGTAACTCTAGCTCTAGCGATGTTGAAGTAACACCACCTACACCACCAACGCCGCCTACGGCAGGCGAGCAGATGAACTGGTCTTCTTGTCTAGTAAACTGCGGCTCTAACTGCCCTGTTCGTGTTTACTCTAAAGACGGTGTTATTACTCGTATCGAATCTAACTTTACTGTAAGTGATAAATACGGCGATCATGACGTACGAGCCTGTCCTCGTGGCCGTTCACTACGTAAGCGTGTTTACGCACCAGATAGACTTAAATACCCAATGAAGCGTGTTGGTCCTCGTGGTAGCGCCCAATTTGAGCGTATCACTTGGGATGAAGCCTTAGATATCGTAGCTGAAAAGCTACAAAGCACTATCGACAACTATGGCAATGAGTCAGTCCACTTTACCTATAATTCGGGTGCTCGTTACCACTTCTCTGGTAAGCAATGTCTATACCGCCTAATGAACCTTAAAGGCGGTTACCTCAATGCTTATGGCGACTATAGTTGGTCACAAATCTATGAAGCAGCTGGCCAAACCTATGGTTCTGCTGGACCAGGTTGGCAAGGTAGCTCTGTATCTGAGATGAAAAACTCAGATTTGGTATTAATGGTTGGCTATAACCCTTCTGAAATCCGTATGAGTGGTTCAGGTGAGGCTTATGACTTCTTACACCTAAAACAAACTAAGAAGTTTAAAACAATCATTATTGATCCTCGCTATACAGACTCAGCTGTAGGTAAGGAAGATCAGTGGATTGCGATTCGCCCTGGTACAGATGCAGCATTATTTGAAGCTTTGGCCTATGAGTGGATTACTAACAATCAAGTTAACCAAGCCTTCCTAGACCAGTACTGTGTCGGTTACGATGAAAAGACCATGCCAGCTGGTGTTGGCTATGAAGAAAGCTACAAGTCTTACATTCTTGATAACACTACAGTGGGCGATCTCACTCCTGGTGCAAACGCTAAAACTCCAGCATGGGCAGCTGGTATTACAGGTGTTGCCGAAGATGTGATTGTTGAACTAGCAAGAGAGCTGGCCGCAGCAAAAGCACCATTTATCCAAATCGCAGCATCATTAAACCGTCAAGCTGCGGGTGAAAACAACACTCGTGCTGGTTACATGCTACCGATTCTTTTAGGGCAACTAGGCCTACCTGGCACTAACTGTGGCGGCCTATGTAAAGGCTCCTCAATGACAGCGCCTTTAATGCCTACTGGCTCCAACCCAGTTAAGAAAGCCATCTCTTTCTTTACCTTTACTCAAGCAATTGAAGACGGTAAGAACATGACAGTACTCGCCGATGGTGTTCGCGGCGTGGAGCTAGATGCTGATGGCGACGGTAAACTAGGTAACGACATCAAAGCTATCATTAACTATGGTGGTAATGCATTAATTAACCAGCACTCTGATGTCAATAAAACCGAGAAGATCATTGCTGACGAAACTAAGTGTGAATTCATTCTTGTTGTCGACAACTGGATGACTCCAAGCGCGAAATATGCCGATATTTTGCTACCAGACGTGTCTTGGTTGGAATCTGAAGACTTAGTCAACCAAAGCTATGCCGCTGGCGATACTGCGACGCTAGTACAAATGAGCTCTGGCGTAGATCCTATGTTTGAATCTCGCCCTATCTATGAAGTTTGTGTCGACCTTGCTAAGCGCATGGGAGTTGAGTCTGAGTTTACTGAAGGTAAAACCCGTGAAGATTGGCTAAACGAGTTCTACGCTGCGGCACAAGCTGCAACTCCAGAACTACCTTCAAAAGAGGTGATGCTAAAACAAGGTATTCACCGTAAATATCTACCAAATGGTAGTTATATTGTGTTGGAAGACTTCCGTAAAGATCCTGTAGCCAACCCATTGGGTACACCTTCAGGAAAAATTGAGATCTACTCTTCTCGTTTAGCTGAAAGAGCTAAGACATGGAAGCTAAAAGAAGGTGATGTGATCTCAGCTCTGCCTAAGTATGTGCCTACTTGGGAAGGCTTTGAAGATACTGAAATGAAGAAAAAGTATCCTCTACAGCTAACGGGTTACCACACTAAAGGTCGTGCTCACTCAAGCTTCCACAATGTTCCTTGGCTACGCGAAGCGGTTCAAGATGCAGTATGGATGAACCCTGTCGATGCACAGGCTAGAGGTCTGGCAACGGGCGATAAAGTCCATGTATTTAATGACCGCGGCACCATTGAAGTAGAAGTTAAGGTAACACCACGCATCATGATGGGGGTTACCGCTCTAGGCCAAGGTGCTTGGTTCCAGCCAGGCGGTAACGTTGATAAAGGTGGCTGCTTAAATGTGCTGACTACCCATAGAACAACGCCAATAACCAAAGGCAATCCACAACACACTAACCTGGTTGAAATCCGTAAAGCCTAAAGGAGCTAACAATGAGTAATAATGTTCAATACGGCTTTTATGTCGATTCAAGTAAATGTACTGGTTGTAAAACTTGTCAGATTGCCTGTAAAGATCGCAAAGACTTACCTGTAGGCATCAACTGGCGTCGCGTCTATGAATATGGTGGCGGCACTTGGACTGAAAATGCTGACGGCAGTATCAACCAAGATGTATTTGCCTACTACACCTCTTTAGGTTGTAACCATTGTAGCGAACCTGTGTGTGTTAAGGCATGTCCTACTGGCGCTATGCATAAGCGTAAGCAAGATGGTCTAGTGCATGTCGCTTCAGACTTATGCATTGGTTGTGAAAGCTGTGCTCGCGCCTGTCCTTACGATGCACCACAAATCGATAAAGAACGTAAGGTAATGACTAAGTGTGACGGTTGCTTTGAGCGTCTAGCCGAAGGTCAACAACCAAGCTGTGTTGAGTCTTGCCCAATGCGTGCTATCGACTTTGGCACTATGGATGAGCTTAAGGCTAAGTACCCAGATGCAGTGCAGCCTAACTTCGCACCTATGCCTAACAGCAGCGTGACAACACCTAACTTATTGGTGAAGCCAAACCGTCATGCTCGCCCAAGCGAGAGCGCTGATGGTAAGGTCTTAAACCACGCAGAAGTTTAACCCCTGTTTGGCACCCTTAGGGGTGCCTATCTCTTTTTGTTGTCCATTGTCATAATAGGTTTTAATCAAAGAGGCGCTTATGTCACCATCTTCTCAAGTCAATATGTATGAATTGCAAGGTCTCGCTCGAATTCTACATAATGTGTTGTTTTACGATCCGACGACAGATCTCATTGAGAATTTTATTGAGCACCAAGTCATAGAGAGTTGGCCTACTTTTTCTGACTCCCAAGCAGAAGTCGATGCCAAAGCTCAAATTCAAGGCTACCTGCATGCCTGGAAAAATGATAAGGCTCTGAGCTTAAAGCTTGACTATGGACAACTTTTTTATGGACCTGGCGAGCCAAGCGCTGTGCCATGGGGCTCGGTCTATTTAGAAGAGAAGCAATTACTTAACGGAGAGTCGACTCAAGCCTTAATGGCCTTCTACCAGCAACAAGGAGTGAGCTTCGAACTCGACTCAAATCAGCCTGTAGACCATATTGGTTTATTTTTTGCCGTAATGGATCCCATGCTGGGTCAACTGGCTAAAGAAGAGAACCAAGATATCAACAACACCTTAACCATATTGTTGCAACAACACCTTTTACCTTGGGCCTCTCGCTGTTTAACGCTAATGGAGCAAAATGCACAAACAGACTTTTACAAAGGCTTTGCGATATTGACCCAAGCTTATCTTGATCAACTCAGCCACATGCTAAAAATTGTACCTGTGTCAGCGCGATTATTTCGCTAACCCCATATAATTAGCGCATAACTAAAGCAAATTGATATTCATATGAGTTTTATATCTGCAGTTGGTGAGCAATGGCACAAATCGGCATTTGCTGAGAAGATAGCCAAACAACTAAAACAGGATAGTCAGGTGTGCCAACTGTTTGTGGGTGCAACTAATATCACAACTGTCGCTAACCTTATTGCTGCCATGGCGTATAGCGAGCAAGACAGCGAGCACCAAGATGCAGATTTTACCGATGCTGTTATGCTCGCCATTCTATTTGACTGTTTCCGTTTGCTTATCGTAAAGCAAGCGGAGCATGATAACCTCAACCAAGCAGAACACCTCATCATACAACTCGCCAAACTCTATGCTAACAAGACAGATCTCCCCCAAGATGATGCGCTAGTCCAGATACAAGGATATATCAATAAACTTGGCCAACAATTGGATGAGCTTCAAACTCAGCGCAGACAACAACATAGAAGTATGGGACGTTAACAATATTCATCTAAGGTCCCTATGCGATTTCAGCCTCTAGGGTCTATTCTTATATCATTCAACAACAAAGCTGAACCTTGTTACATCAATGGTTTTTAGTCACAGGTTTAGCTATTGGGGGAATGATGAGAGCACTGTTTTTTCATAATCAAAGGGATCTTCGCCATAACGATATAGCCATCCCACCCCTCAAGGACAACCAAGTTCGTCTAAAAATTACCGCAGCAGGGCTCAGTCAAACCCAAGTCAATGAGTTTATTGAGGGGCCATATATTATCAACACTCAAGCTCACTCCCTCACAGGTATAGGGGCTCCTATCATCCCCTGCCAAGAGTTTGGTGGCAAAATTGATAAACTAAGTAGTAACTTAGATGCAAGCTGGCTTGGCAAGCAAGTCGCAGTCCTACCACTATTGAGTTGTGGTCATTGCCCAGCCTGCTCTTCTGGCAACAATAACCTGTGTTCACAAGTGGCCTATATGGGGCTACTGGGCGCCCATGGCGGGTTTGCAGAATATGCAGTCGTTGATAAAGATAACCTCTATCCCTGTGAGCGGGAAGATCTACTCACTTTCATCGAACCAATTCTGGTTTCCATTCATGCCGCCCAAAGATATGGAAAAGAGATCGCAGGCAAAAAAGTCTTAGTTATAGGTGCTGGCGCTGTGGGTTGTGCCATGGCTTGTGTTTGGTCCTATCATTTCCATGCCAAAGTGAGTATTCAAGATCAGCTACCACAACGACTTTCAAGAGCTAAACTACTTGGGCTCAATACCTGTGACGAAGTGGATGCCGATACCTTTGATATCATCATCGACTGCGCTGGTAAAAACCTAGATTCAGATGATTCAGCAATAATTAAAGCCCTGCATCTTGCCAAGCCCGGTGGCACAGCAATCAATGTCGGCACCTATTTTCACCCTGTGAGTTTTGTACCTGCGGCAGTACTGGCAAGGGAAGTTAATCTCATTACCACCTTCTTATATAACCCACAGGATTTAGCAAAACTTCCTCAGGTCATTCGCAG
Organism: uncultured Shewanella sp.; assembly: GCA_947503555.1. Taxonomy (GTDB): domain Bacteria; phylum Pseudomonadota; class Gammaproteobacteria; order Enterobacterales; family Shewanellaceae; genus Shewanella. The sequence continues at coordinate 245,518 of CANNEE010000002.1, read as the reverse complement.
TTTGGACGCTGTGAAATTTGAGCCCTTAATTGAGCCCATATTCCTATCAAATCTAATTGAAGAAGGGTATTACCGAGCCGAAATTGACAAGGATAGCTTCACCCGACTCGTCATGGTTAATGATTAATTTACTCGAGCAGCTATTTACTCAATTAATGCCAGACAACAGCTTCAGTATCAGCGCTGATATCTGTGACTCTTCCGCCTCTTACAACTATTTAGTGGGAGACAATATCTATTTACTCTGTGATAAACCTGTCCCCTACCCCACGCTTATTCTGCTAAAACGTATCGTCACTATTCAGGTGCAACAAGAGAATAAGCTCAATGAGCTAATTCAGGCTCGAAGGGTTCTGGTTAATGATCTGCTTGTGTTACTCGCCCAAGATTCCCTCGATGAGCAAGATGAAATACAGATAAGCAGTATGTTTGGCCGCAGTCTCAATTACGCCATTTATCGTGAAGGAGAGCTGTTATTTAACCGTAATATCAAGCAACAAACTTTAGCTGTAACCACAAAAAAATTAGCCGTGAAAAAAGAATTTCAACTGACTGTCGGTGAAGGAGAGCTTTTTGCCACCAGCACTGAGTTCTATGCCGGTATCTTTGAAAGCGCGACACCAATAATGCCCGCTATCAAACAAGTACTTAAACTAAAACTGCTTTGGCTCAACAAACAACACCAAGAAAGGCAACTCACAGAGCGCTTGGAGTATCTACAGGAGAAACATAAAGACAATACTAAACTTGTAAACCAGATCATCAACAAGGCGGTAGAAAAGAAAACCAAATATCTGAAGAAACTCTATAAAAAACTAGAGCGAGACTTTGAAGTGACCCTCAACAAGGCTGTCACAGACTCTCTCACCAATACCTTTAACCGCCACAAAGTAAAAGAATATTTAGATCAAATCTTGCTGCAATCCGCAAAGAAAAACGAAATATTCTCCCTTGTTATGATGGACTTAGATCACTTTAAACAGGTCAATGATACCTATGGTCACCTGACGGGAGATAAAGTACTGGTTGAGTGCGCCAATAGGGTAAAGCAGGAACTCAGAGAAGCCGATATTTTATCGCGATGGGGAGGTGAAGAGTTCTTGGTTATTCTTCCCTACACTAAGCTCTCTACTGCAGTTAAATGCGCACAACGCTTAAGAAAAGCCATAGCCTTAACACCTATGGAGAATATTCAAATCACGGCGAGTTTTGGCGTAAGTAGTTATCAAACTGATGACGATATTTGCACTTTACTTGAGCGAGTCGATAGCGCCCTCTACCAAGCCAAACATGAAGGACGTAATCGAGTCTGCAAGTTATAGTCAAGCCTAATCAAACCTACCTTGCTGCAAAAAGTATAGTGTCTGAGCGATAACCTGCTTGTTGCTCATCATAAAGGTATGGCTAACCGGCAAGCATATATGGGCCTTCATTCCTATCAACTCAGTACTAGCGACAGACACTTTACCATCACTGGGCGACGGCAACATAGATGACAAAAGTGGGTTATAGCTTCTCGAACCTGCTATAACACCAAGTTCATAATTAACACCTTCTTCTATAGCAGCTAGGCGCTTGACAATACTTAGCTCATCTGTGCCTAGCTGCAAACCTGCTGGGCCATTGTACCAGCGAAATAGAGGCCAGGATTTCAGTCTATCGACTATCTCGCAGCCTTGATTTGGCGGCCCTAACATCACCACTCGAGTAAGCTTATCGATAGGGGTTTGGCTTAAGTACTGGCGTAGCAAAATACCACCCATAGAGTGGGTCACAAAATGGATTCTCTCTGCATCACTGCACTGCTTTAATGCTGCATCAATAGCCAAGGGCGCCAAGACTTCAACACTCATTTTTGTTGAAGGGTAACCCTGATTAATACAATGATAACCTTGGTTTTTAATCGCTTTGGCCATAGCATTCATCGCCCGGCTGGTTCGAGCTAAACCATGTAAAATAATGACTGCTTGTTTCATCCACCTTCCTTGTCAGTCCACGAGTTATACCTAGCCTTGCTTGCAAACTGTGGGCGGGATATAGTTAATTTACTGGAGTATATAAGGTTTTATTAGCCATGGAAAAAATCCCTCTTTCTCGTTTTCGCTCCATTCCTACTCGCCTGCTTTTCGTTTTCTTACTGCTAGCTAGCACGGCAGCCTTTGCCACAAGTGAACCTTTGTCTGCCTATTATATTGTCGAGCGTTCAGATAAACAGATGCATGGTGAGTCTAGCTATACTCGCCTCACCATGTCGATCATAAGGCCCGATTGGACTCGAACCATGGAGATGAAATCTTGGAGTAAGGGACTCGACCTTTCCATGGTACTGGTCACGGCGCCGGCAAAAGATAGAGGCAGCAGCTCATTAAAACGTTATCGGGATATGTGGAACTGGGTTCCGAGTATCAATCGGGTCATCAAGATCGCCCCATCTATGTTGAGCCAATCTTGGATGGGATCAGATTTTACCAATGACGATCTTATTAACCAGTCCTCCATTGTCGTGGACTACAAGCATCAAATCATCAAAGAGCAGCAATTCGATGGCCTTGAGACTTGGGTAATCGATGCCATTGCCAAAGAGGATGCGCCCGTTGTCTGGTCGAGGGTGAGGTTGTGGATTGCAAAAACAAGCTATATTCAGGTCAAAGTTGAGTTTTATGATGAGTTTGATGAACTTATCAACACACTGCAAAGCTATGATATTCAATCTATGGGTGGCAGGTTGATGCCCACTAAAACAGAGATGATACCTGCCAATAAGCTCGGACATAAGACCTTAATTGAAACCCACGAGGCAGCCTTTGACTTTGAGATAGGTGATGATTTTTTCTCTAAGCAGCAGATGCGCTCACTAAAGGATTAACCTTCAATGCTCTTCAAGCTAGCTTGGCGTAATCTTTGGCGACAAAAGCGTCGCAGCCTGCTAACGGCTTCGGCGTTAGCCTTAGCGCTATTCTTGTCATTGCTCACTCGCTGTATACAGGAAGGAACCTATAGCCACAACATAGATAATGCCGCTCGATTTGCTACCGGACTGATTCAACTTCAGCATCCTCAATTTCATCACACTGGTAGCATAGATGACCTAGTTGAAAGCAATGATAATTTTATTGCCAAGGCTAAGCAGCTACAAGCCATCACTCACCTCTTGCCACGCATCGAATCCTTTGCCTTAGCGGCAGGAGAATCCTCATCGAAAGCAGCCATGGTAATGGCTGGCATTCCAGGAAAAGAGCAAGATTACAGTGGAATAACTAAATACCTAGTCGAAGGCGAGTTCATTCAAAGCCAAGATAAACAAGTATTGATAGGTCAAGGCTTAGCCGACTATCTCAAGCTAAACTTGGGTGATGACTTAGTCCTCTATGGCCAAGGCTATCGCGGACAAACCGCAGCAGGGCTTTATCCCATCAAAGGCATATTAAGCTTTCCCACTCCAGGGCTAGATGATAAGTTTGTTTATCTCCCTCTCACCTTGGCTCAATCTTTCTTTAGTACGGGCGATAAAGTGACTCACCATGTGATTCATCTCTCCAGCCTAGATGCTTTAAATCGCACTCGAGATGAGTTAACAGAGCTCTACCCACAGCTTGCAGTGCGGGATTGGCCACAGCTTGCGCCTGAAATGGCACAGCAAATTTGGCTTGATAAGGCAGGAGGGCAATTTATGATGTTACTCCTCTACGCCATAGTTGGCTTTGCCCTCTTTGCCACATTAATGATGACCATGTTGGAGCGTCAAAGAGAGTTTGGCGTCATGCTCGCGACAGGCATGAGCAGAGCTCGTATTCAGATTTTACTCACCATAGAATCAATATTTATCGCCATGCTAGGCGTCATTATAGGTTTATCAATCACAATACCTTGCTTAGCTCTGCTTCACCTTTATCCGATTCGCTTAACTGGCGACGCGGCACAAATGCTGCTGTCCATGGGCTGGGACCCTATCATCCCTGTCAAAGTCAGTGCTGAGTTAATTGGCCATCAGATCCTCATCATGCTTTCCTTGCTCACATTGTGCCTGAGCTATCCTATATGGCGCATTCAAAAGCTGAGTCTAGTGGATGCACTCAAAGGGGGCCAACATGCTACTTAAACTCGCATGGCGTAACCTCTGGCGCAATAGGCTTAGAACTGGCAGCATGCTAGCTGCCATGGTCTTTGGTCTACTTGGAGTGATAAGCCTCATGGGCTTTCTCAGTGGCATGTATTCAGCCATGATAAAAAATGCCATTAATTGGCAAACTCAAGATATACAAATCAGTCACCAAGCCTACCTACAACATCCAGATATCAAGCAAACGCTTGTCGATAGCGAGACCATTATTGAGCAGCTAACAGCACAAAAAGAGAGTATCAGCTATTCACCTAGGTTTATCGTCAATGGCATGCTGGCTTCGGCTCGCAGCAGTAAAGGAGTGCAAATCTTAGGTGTCATGCCAAAGCATGAAGCCCAGTTAACGCCTATCCTGGGTCATATCACTCAGGGAGAATGGCTAAACCGCAGACATAGCCTAGTGATATCGCAAAAGTTAGCCACCAAGTTAGAAGCAAGGCTCGGCTCTAAACTAGTCATTACCTTTAGCGATGTCCACGGCGATGTCACTGGCGGCGCATTTAGAGTCACAGGTATCTATCAATCGCCCATCAGCAGCCTAGATGAACGCCAAGTGTATGTACGCTATCAAGATATAACTAAGCTCGCTGGCATCAAAGGCTTTCATCAAATCGCCCTTAAACTTAAATCAAGAGACCAGTCAGTAAGAGACAATGACAGCCTTACTCACATCAAGCAGCAACTTAGCCAGCAGATTGATTCTCAAAACCGTATCAGAGACTGGCGAGAGATTCAGCCGCTGCTTGCGACCATAGTCAGTCAAAGTGATACCAGCAACCTGATAATCCTAGGCATCTATATGCTGGCCATGTGTTTAGGCATTATCAATGTGATTTTGATGTCCACCTTTGAGCGTACGCGAGAGCTTGGAGTATTAATGGCCATAGGTATGCAGAAATACAAGGTGTTTAGCCTTATTCTGCTTGAAGCGGCGCTTTTAGGCTGTGTGGGAGCGAGTCTCGGCGTCTTAATCGCCATGGGGCTAATGCAAGTACTGGGACATACTGGCATCGCCCTAACTCACTTCGCAGACGGCCTAGCGGCATTAGGCACAGATAGCCATATTCACCCACAGGTCGGCAACAAAGAATATATGATTACTTGGCTATCACTGGTTGTCAGTAGCATGCTCGCAGCATGCTATCCCGCCTATCTTATCCTGAAGCGCCGCCCCATCGAGGCGATGGCTGAAAAACATTAGTAGTGAGCATTATGAGCATAATCCTTAGCCATATCAGTAAAACCTACCACACTGACTCAGAGTATCCGGTTCATGCGCTGCAGGATATCAATCTCACCATAGAGGCAGGGGAATTTATTGCCATCATGGGGCCATCGGGCTCAGGCAAAACCAGCTTACTCAACTTGATGGGAGGTTTAGACAGGCCAACTCAAGGCCAAATTAGCTTTAATGGCCAGGATATGACGTCACTGAAACAGAGTGAGTTAATTACCTTTAGGCGAGATAATATCGGCTTTATTTTTCAAGACTATAGCCTGCTTCCCGTATTGACTGCTCAGGAAAATGTCGAGTTTGTTATGCAACTACAAGGTCTAACGCAAGCCCAGTGTAGCCAAAGAGCAACCGAGCTATTAACCCAAGTTGGTCTAGAGTCGCAAGCGCATAAAAGACCGCCTAAGCTCTCAGGTGGACAGCAACAAAGGGTCGCCGTAGCCAGAGCTCTAGCACCTAACCCTAAAATCGTCATGGCAGATGAGCCAACGGCAAACCTCGACGCCAACAGCACGGCTGAATTATTGAATATTATGGAAAGACTCAACCAACAAGAGGGAACCACCTTTATCTTCTCCACCCACGACCCAAGAGTCATTAAGCGCGCCAGACGAGTTATCGTTATCGAAGATGGCAAGCTAACCCAAGACTCGACCTCATCCGCCTAGTGATCTTGGCTATGCTTGAATTCAAATTCAAAACTAAGGCTCCAAGCATTACAACAAAGGGATTTGTACTCACTGCAGTCTTAGTGGCTCCCTACTGCCTAGGCCAAATACCTGGTATGCAGGCTAAGGATGACTGGCAGCTTGGCGGCTATATCAAAGCTATGCCCAGTCACTATCGAGTTGATAACCAAGAAAGTGTCACTGAGCACCTGCTACACAATCGCATCAACTTAGATTACCAAGCTTTATCCAATGTCGACTTACACCTTGGAATGCGTAATCGTCTATTTATGGGCTCGCAATTAGACTCAAACCTTGCCGAGCTTAGCAGCCAAGATACCGGCTATTGGGATCTCAGCAAAAGCTGGCAACACAATGACCAAGTTTTCAACACCAGCATAGATAGAGGTTATCTATTGTGGCGGCCAAACGATTTGCACCTCAAGGTAGGACGGTTTCGAATTAACTGGTCGATGAATAGCATTTGGAATCCCAATGATATCTTTAACAGTTACTCACTCTATGATTTTGACTATGATGAGAAACCCGGCCGTGATGCACTCTCCTTAAGCTATCATTTAGGCTTTGCCACTGAAATTAACTTAGTCTATAGCCTGCGACAAACACAGCACGACCTAGTGGCTCAAGACTATGGAATGCGATATCTCAGTCATTATCAAGGCTGGGATTGGCAACTCATACTGGCAGAGAGTTTTAACGACAGAGTTATCGGTGGCGGATTTGCAGGCCAAATTAACGGCGCTGGAATTAGAGGGGAAATATCTCACTTTTCATCGCAAAGCAGTCAAAATATACCCGCTCTTGAGGATAGCTACAGCGCCAGTATAGAGTTAGATTACAGCTTTAGCGGCTCTAGTAACGCCTTAGCTAGCATTGCAGCCCTCTATATCAGCAAGCCTAGTGAACATAGTGTCAGCAGAGGTATGACTCAAGCAGACTCCATTCAAAATGCTCATATTCAAACGGATCATATTCAAACGGCTCATATTCAAACTAGCCGTATCCAAACAGGTCGAGAGCTCAGTTTCACCTCCTGGAGCTATTATCTTAATACCAGTTTCGATATCACCTCACTGACTCGATTATCGGTTACAGGCATTTACTATCAGGATGACTCCTATTTTACTAGCCTAAGTCTGACTCACTCCCTTAGCGATAACTGGCTACTGACAGGACAAATTCAACGATTTGATGGCAGCGAAACTTCCCAATTTGGACAAGCCCCCTACACTCAACTCTTTGCCCAGCTCAGATGGAGCTACTAACTCAGAGAATGAAAACAAAAAACGGAGCACTTGGCTCCGTTTTAATATGTAGATGACAGGCTAACTTATTTTACAAAGTCGATACCTAGCTTGATGTCACCTTTTAGCGTATCTAGCATAGCGTCACGAGCGTTAGCTTCAAACTCACTAACATCACCATAAGCTAGTACTTCTTCTACGCCGTTCTTACCTAGTAGCACAGGTTGTGCGAAGAACTCAGCATGCTCGCTGCCACCATCAACATAGGCACACTCAACGATGTTTGTTTCACCCTGTAAGCCTTTAACCAAAGACAGTCCAAAACGACATGCAGCTTGGCCCATAGATAGTGTTGCACTACCACCACCGGCTTTAGCTTCAACCACTTCTGTACCCGCGTTTTGAATGCGAGTCGTCAGTGAAGCTATCTCTTCATCACTGAACTCAACACCTTCTACTTGAGAAAGCAGTGGCAGAATAGTCACACCACTATGGCCACCGATCACATTGATCTTCACATCTTCAACCTTTAGGCCTTTAGCTTCGGCAATAAAGGTTTCTGAACGGATCACATCTAGGGTAGTAACACCGAATAAACGGTTCTTGTCATAAACACCCGCTTTCTTCAACACTTCAGCAGCGATAGCCACAGTAGTGTTTACTGGGTTAGTAATAATACCCACTAATGCTTTAGGGCAAGCTTCGGCGACTTTTTCAATCAGGTTTCTTACGATACCCGCATTAATATTAAATAGATCTGAACGATCCATGCCAGGCTTGCGCGCCACACCAGCAGAAATCAGTACTACGTCAGCACCTTCTAGTGCTGGCGTTGGATCTTCACCAGCATATCCTTTTACTTCTACGCCAGTAGGGATATGGCTTAAATCAACCGCTACACCAGGTGTCACTGGAGCGATATCATAAAGAGACAGCTTAGAGCCTGAAGGCAATTGAGTTTTTAACAATAGGGCTAGAGCCTGGCCAATACCACCAGCAGCACCAAGTACAGCAACTTTCATAGTTATCTCCGTCATTTCTCGGATATTTGTGATGTAGATCTTATTCCTTGATGGCGCAACATTACTGTATCGACACAATAATTTCAATTATCCCTTAGTCGCGATTTATGGTTATTAACACTATTTTTTGTTGTCTCGACAGGTTTGTAGCGATTTAGATGAATTTTGTTCAACTTATCACCATATCGTACAAATTTATTTACACCTGCATTTAGTGCATTTTTATTCACAAATATTCGGTTTTTGTTGACTTTTTAGCCACCGCTATTCAGAATATCCAAGATTTTATGAATAAGAAAAAACTGAATAAACTATGCCAACTACTAAAAATCAAGATGAGTTAGTTAAAACTTTCAAAGCAATACTAAAAGAAGAAAGATTTGGCTCTCAAAGTGAAATCGTTAATGCACTTCAAGCTGAAGGATTTAGCAATATCAATCAGTCTAAAGTGTCTCGTATGCTAAGTAAGTTCGGTGCTGTTCGTACCCGTAACGCTAAACAGGAGATGGTTTACTGTCTTCCTGCTGAGCTAGGCGTACCAACGGCTGGTAGCCCATTGAAAAACTTAGTATTAGATGTCGATCAGAACCAATCTATGATTGTTGTTCGCACCAGCCCAGGTGCTGCGCAACTCATCGCACGTTTACTTGACTCTATCGGTAAGCCTGAAGGGATTCTAGGCACGATTGCAGGTGATGACACCATCTTTATCTGCCCATCGAGCATTCAAGATATTGAAGATACCATTGAGACAGTAAAGTCTCTGTTTAATTATTCTGAATAACAGAGTTTAAACATTAAAAAGGCGCCTTAGGCGCCTTTTTTGTTTCCTGTCAATTTGTTACTTTGCCTCAAATTGCAACATAAAATCTAGGGAAGGAGCAAAGAAAGAAGATCCAGTTAATGCTTGGGTAAAATCCATCAAGTGATCATGGTGACCATGGCCATCCCCGTGCACCATACTCTCAAGCATTTGAGTAAAGTTATCTGGCGTACGACAAGTAGATATGAACATCAACCCCTGCTCTTTTACTGAGCCATAGGGCATACTTTGACGCAGAATCTCTAATGACTGTCCCTGCTCGTCCTTTAAGTTCACTCGTTTAATATGACTGGTTAATGGCTTATCTTCTGAAGCATACTCAATGTTATCCTGCTTAGTACGGCCAATAACATCTTCTTGCTGTTTTACCGGAAGTCGATTCCATTTACTTAGGTTGTGAGCAAATTTCTGCACATGGATATAACTGCCACCAACAAACGCTTCGTCTTCTTCCCCGACTAGCGCCACCTCTTGACGATTACGCCCTTTAGGATTTTCAGTTCCATCAACAAAACCTGTCAGATCCCTTGAGTCCATAAAGCGAAAACCACGCTCTTCATCACTGAGCTCAACCAGGCCTTCCAACATCTGGCACACTTCATTCGCAACTAGATGCAAAATGTCATATCTATCACAACGAAGGTGAACGAAAAGATCATACTCAAGCGCAGGCGCATTACGAGTATCAGCCTCCATAGCGGGAAAAGGCGCTAGTTTCGCAGGACGAGAATCAGCATATAAACTGTCCCACGCATTAGCCCCGATAGCAACAAAACCATTAAAAGCACTATCGGCATATTGGTCCGTCAACTCATAGATAAAATGAGCCACGTTGGCTAAGCAAGGGCGCAATTGAGCTTCTGCACCTTCGGCAGCATTAAACATCAAATAAACACTATGTAAATTCCCTTCTGCGCAAATTCCTAGCTGTTCACGAGGCATAGTTTGGTTATCCATTGGTCAAGACCCTTAACTTATTAATTTCGGCCATATTATCGTTAACTTTAACGGCTTTTGGCATTAACTGGTGCACAAATTTATAAAGTTTAACCTGAGGATGGAAAAATCACTAATGGATGAGAAACTATCTCTAAACTAACTTGCATGCCGACTTCAATATTCGTTTGCGGGCTATAAACTTTAAGCTCATCTTCTGCCATAGCCACCTGATAATAACAGCCGGAGCCAAGAAATCGGCGACTGATCACTCTTGCGATACCAGATGAGCTGGGGGTCATATTGATTTGCTGAGGCCTAAGCAACAAGTCGCCACGCTCATTTGCAGATAAGATAATCTCATTAGTGCTTATACCTATGCCTATATCCGTATTGACTCTATGACTGTCAATCATGCTGCAGTTGAGATAATTTACTTCTCCCAAAAACTCCGCCACATATTTATCACTGGGACTTGCATATAAGGTTTCTGCTTGAGCGTGTTGTGCAATCTTTCCTGCTTCGAATAACGCTATGGTATCGGCAAAACCAAAGGCTTCATCCTTACTATGGGTCACAAGCAATGCCGTCACCCCTTGACGCTTAAGAATATCTCTTATTTCAATCATAAGCTCTTGCCTAACTTGAGCGTCAATATTAGAAAACGGCTCATCAAGCAGCAATAGCTTAGGTTTATACGCTAGCGCCCTGGCAATAGACACCCGCTGCTGCTGTCCTCCAGACAGCTCGTGGGGATAACGCTCTGCAAGACCTTCCAGTTTCACTAACGCTAGCATTTCAGCTAATCTTTGCTGCCGTGCTTTTGTGGTTAACTCCCTGACTCCAAATAAGATATTGCTTGCAACATCAAGGTGAGGAAATAGAGCATAATCTTGAAAAATCATTCCTAGATTACGATCTTCACTGGCAACACACACACGATCGCCAGAACAAAGAACGCCATCGATAGTGATAGAACCTTGAGTGATAGCCTGCAGCCCAGCGATACTTCTCAGTAAGGTAGTTTTACCACAGCCACTTGGGCCTAATAGCGCGGTTATTTGCCCCTGCTCCACGGTTAAAGACAAATCTTTCAGTACAGCCTGTCCTTGGTAACTGCTATATAAGCCCTTAACTTCAAGTGTCGACATCAGCTTTTTAACTCCAAAGAGCGATTAATATAAATTAATGGTATTAGTCCAATCACAACTATCGCCATGGCAGCCAAAGCACCATGTTCAAGTTGCTCATCTGAGACAAACTGATAAACATGGGTCGCTAAATTTTCAAAGCCTATGGGCTTAAGCAGTAAGGCTGCTGGCAACTCTTTCATGCTCTCTACAAAAACCAGCAAAAAACCTGTTAATAGGCCTCGCTTTAGTAACGGAAAATGTACCTGTACTAACAACCTGCTAGCACGCTTATCCATGGTCATCACCGCCATATCTAGGGAAGTTGATAGCCGTTTGTAGCTTGAGTCCAGCCCACCTAATGCGATGGCCATAAAGCGCACACAAAAAGCAAAAATTAGAGCAGCCAAACTACCAGAAAGTAACAAGCCAGGTTGTTTAAACCCAATCAATACTGCCAAATCATTAATCGCAAAATCGGCATAACCAAAAGGCACTAAACAGCCGATAGCAAGCACAGTGCCGGGAATGGCATACCCAGTTCCAGCCAAGCGAGGAAGCCAAGAATCAACTTGTCTAGGGCTTACTCGCCCAATAAACATCAATAGCAACGCTGCGAAACAAGTCAATACTGCAACCAGAACAGCCACCAAGAAGCTGTTGAAACCTAGAAGCCAAAAGTCCTGCTGCCAGCTCTGAGCAAAATAATCTATGGCGTAGTCCATTAGCACCATACAGGGAATAATAAAGGCCAATATCAATAATAATGCACAGTAGCTAAAAGCCAATACAGCCTTCGTTCCAGACAATTGATAGTCAGGTAACGGCTCACCACTCAGCCCACTATAATAGAGTCTCTGTCTACGCCTAGCGTAGGCTTCTAACGAAACCAAACAAAAAATCACTAACAACATAATGGTAGATAGTTTAGCCGCCGCATTCAGGCTGCCATATTCAAGCCAAGTATCGTAAATTGCCGTGGTTAACGTCGGAACAGCAAAGTAATTTACAGTTGCAAAGTCCGCAGCAGTCTCCATGGCTACCAGCGCCATACCAGCCGCAATAGCAGGCCTTGCTAGAGGCAAGGACACCCGCCTAAAGCTTTGCCAGGAAGTTGCGCCCATAATACGGCTAGCTTGCATCAGGCTCGCATTTTGTTCGCTAAAAGCAGTACGCGCTAACAGATAAATATAGGGAAATAGCACCAGCGCCAGCATTAAGCTAGCACCGTATAGGCTTCTGACTTCAGGAAAGTAATAATCAGATTGAGACTGCCAACCAAACCAATCTCTTAAGGCTATCTGCACAGGCCCAGCATAATCCAATAAATCCGTATACACATAGGCAAGGATATAGGCAGGCATGGCTAAGGGTAATAATAAGGCCCATTGAAATACTCGCCGGCCGACAAATTCACAGCGAGCAATAAGCCAAGCAGCTGGAATGGCGATGACCGCAGCTATTATGGTTACAGCACAAATAAGTACGACACTATTAGCAATATAGGTAGGTAAAACGCTATCAACTAAATGAGGAAATACGCTGGATTCAGGAACAAGGGCTTGAGCAAAAATCGCTAGCAGTGGTAAAAGCAATAAGCAAGTAAGGCCGTAACCGGCCCAAGACCAAGAACGCGAGAGACCTAAAAGCATGGGATATACAATTTTTGCTCCTAAAAAATTAAAAAGTAAGCCATTTCTGGCTTACTTTTTCAGATTAGCATAAATCAGAAAGCTAGAGATCAAACTTCACTTCATCCAGTAACTTAACCGCTGTACCGTGATTTGTTGCTAGCTTTTGAATAGGCAGTTTATCGGCTTTAAATTTACCCCAAGATGCCACTAATTCTGAAGGCGATACTTTAGGATTAACCGGATACTCCATATTCACTTTTGCATAATCATTCTGCGCATCGACCGATGATAAATATGTCATCAACTTAATCGCATCTTGTTTATTGGGAGCATATTTTGCCAACGCCATACCAGAAACATTGATGTGTGAACCACGGTTTTCTTGATTGGGGAAGTTGATAACTACCGCGTCAGCCCAAGTCTTCTGCTTAGGATCTTTGATCATTTTACCTAGGTAATAACTATTACCAATGGCAATATCGCAAAGTCCTTCTTTCACCGCTTTAACTTGAGCTCTATCGTTGCCTTGAGGTTTGCGGGCCAAGTTCGCTTTCAACCCTTGCAGCCAAGCTTTAGTATTGGCTTCACCATTATGGGCAATCATAGAAGCCACTAAAGAAACGTTGTAGGCATGCTTACCACTGCGCATACAAATTTTCCCTTTGTATTCAGGCTTCACTAAATCTTCATAGTTTAGGTTCAATTTGCCTATACGCTCTTTAGAGGAGTAAAGATTTCTCACCCTCATAGTTAATGCAAACCAATCACCATTAGGGGAACGAAGCTCAGCGGGTATATTTTGATTGATCTGTTTATTGTTCACGGGAGTAACAAGATCTTTATCCACCAGCTGCATTAAGCGTGAAAAATCAGAGGTCAGCACCAGATCAGCAGGAGATAACCTTCCTTCTCTGGCCATGCGCTCTACTAAGCCTTTTTTGGCAAACACCACATCGACACCTATGCCAGTCTCTTTGGTAAATTTCTCCAAAATCGGTTCAATCAAAAAAGCTTGGCGATAAGAATATACAGTTAGCTTATCTGCAGCACTGGCTATTGATGAGGCACACACTAAACTCGCAAGTAGCGCTCCCTTGAACAATTTCATCACTTTCTCCACTGAGTACAATTCTAAATGATAATGATTTTCAATTGCAACCATAGCAGTGCATGCACCTATTCGCAAGTTTAAGCTTTCTTTTCTTCACAATAACGAATAGAGAATCAGCTACAACAGCCAGCATAAAACTGGCTCTATAGATATGAAACGAGATTATACAGTTCAACGAGATAGAAGTGCCAAGAGCATAGTTTCGGCTCAAAAAAAAGATGAAATCTCTAGGCTCAAACATGCCACTTTGAGTATTACTCGGGTCGAGTCATTAAAAACGCTTCATGGGCAGAGGCGTTAGTTAACCATAAGGCTAGTCCGGGAGCCACATTTCTCCAAGGTAGTTTAGGATGGCGAAAATCAAGATACTCTAACAAGCACACGAGTGCGATTGTGGTTGCGCTCCTATCTTGATAAGAAGCGATACCTAAACGCTCAAACTCCTTAAGACCACGCAAAATAGCCTGCTCATATCTCTCACGCCAATAGAGTGAGTCAGCCTTCTCCTTCACTCTCAAATGCTCTTGGCGTAAACGTACGGCCGCATCTAACATACCTTTGACTAGAGCAAACTGGCTTCGATTAACCCAACAAGCCGTTTTCACGTCAAATAGATCATGACTCCCAAACTCAGCATCCAAATAGCGAGCTATCACTTCACTATCATAAATGGGTGCACCGTCATCTAGTATTAAACAAGGTATCTGACCTAAAGGGTTGGCATCGAGTAAAACTTCAGGGTTCTCAAGGGGATTAATTGCAAGCTCATCGACAGTCTTGATATCGAGCAAACGAATTATCACCCTGGCTAATCGAGCGAAGGGGGAAGCTGAAGAATAATATAGTTTCATTTTCTCTTCCTATGAAGGCTGCCTTATCTCTGCTTTTTAAAAACAGTCATTACCAATATTTTTCCACGGTTATCTGACCGGGTGCACGACGAAGGTTTTTGACTAAATCTCTATCTTGTAGTGCTATTTTAGCTTCTTCTACCATATCTGGATTGCCACAAATCATCACTTGACTCGCTTGAGGACTAATCTCGACACCTGCTTGTGCTTCTATTTCTCCAGAACGAATACCTTCAGGAATTCGACAATCTAAACCCAGCTCATGACTCTCTCTAGTAATGGACAACACCAGCTTAAACTGAGCGCCATTGGACTGAACAAACTCTTGTAGTTCTTCCAGATAAGCCAGATCTGCTTGATATCTCACACCATATACTAAAACGATATGCTCAAACCTTTGCCACAGCGCTCTGTCTCTCATCATTGAGATAAAGGGGCCCACAGCAGTACCTGTAGCCAAAAACCAAATATCTTGGGGTCTATCTGTCACCACAGGTACTTCATCTAACACCATAAAACCTGCGGCTTTAGTGCTGACCTCTATTTCGTCACCTAGTTTTAGCGCATGTAAGTCAGGGGAGAGTTGACCGTCATCAACGGCGACAGCTAGCACTTCAAGATAATCACAGTCTGGAGAGTTAACTAAGGAGTAGGCTCTGGCGACTCGTTTGCCATCTCGAATTTGGCTTAGTTTGATAAATTGGCCAGGAATAAAAGGGGCAATCTGAGCATCAATCTTTAGCGTAAACAGCTTGTCATTCCAGCCTATACGTTCAACGACTCTACCTGTAGTCCACATACTAACCTCACGCCATCAATAAAGTTAATTACCTAGGGGCTGTTGATCTTTCAAGATTGTTTTTGCAGCAGTTTACAGCGTGCTTAAACAAGGCAGAGCTTGTGCCGTGTAGTGATTCTACATAAATAAGCGATAACGCAGTAGAAGTGCGCTGTAAACACTGCCCTTCGGGCACGATTCAATGACATTTTCTCATTGCCCCACGAGAATTTACTTAGATTGCTAAGCTTAACCTCGTTCGCCGCGAGAAAATGCCATTGACTGAGCGCAAAAAATAATCAGCAAAGATCAACAGCTCCTAGCATAAGCCCATTTTAGCCAAACAAAAACCCCTCTTAGGAGGGGTCTTTACACTTTGAACTATGCTACTCGAAACTGTCATTAAGCCTCTACAGGTTCTTCCACTGGATCATCTTGATAGAAACTATCTCTAAAGGCTTGCAAACCTTCATGTACTAACGCTTGGGTCTTATCTACATTATCCTTGATATCACCATTAAGCACTTGTAGGCCATCTAGGATACCTCTAGCTTCATCAATGCCAGAATCTATGGCATCACCAATAATATTCATAAAGCCATCAAGTTGCTCATCAAATGAGAGATTCGAGTTTTGTCCTTGGTACATGCTAAAGAACTGTGTCGCAAAGCCCACAATACGATCTGCAGTTGCTTCAGGAGAATAATCGACTCCCTCATCTAAGCTTTTTTGAGTAGAGTTTTCACCCAAGTATGGCGCTAAATGTTCATCAATCGCTTCAACAGCTGCACGATACAGCAAAGCCAAAGACTCTTGACCCGCACTCAAGCTGACCTCTTCCATCGCAGTCATCAAGGTAGCATTAGTCATATCTTTAGCAGCTTGGGTTGCGCTCTTACCTTTAGCGACTTCCGATACCGCTTCTCCATGATTGCGACCATCGGCTTGCTTATTCTTGGCCACCTGAGAAACCTCGGCGCCATGATTATGAATTTCCATCTTTACTATGCCTCAGCTAAAACTTGCCACAACCTAATTATCGACCATTTTTTAAACAACTTTAGTAAAGATTGTTATTTAACACTACATAATTCACACTAGCTTCATTCTCAGAAAGCATCACATGGACAACAACGGAATTAACCATGAAGGGTCAACTACGACATTATCTAACGTTAACACTAGGCCTACTCATTTGTAGCACCTTCAACTTAGCCCATGGTAAGTCAAATGAGACACAAGCTGATTCACCCAAACGCCTTGTTATTCTTGTTCGACATGCCGAAAAAGCTAAGCAGCCAATAAAAGATCCCCAGTTATCGCCTAAGGGTATGTTACGGGCTCAAGCACTTATTGAAACGCTAGGCGATATTCCAATTTCCCGCATGATCGCTTCTCAATATACTCGCACCCAGGCGACCTTAGCCCCTATATCACAGCAAAGAGCAATTACCACTGAAATCATTCCCGTTCGACGTCCATTGGCATCTTATATACATATTATGCAACAACAGCTAGCATCGACTCAGGGCAACCTATTAATCGCAGGTCACTCCAATACAGTGCCTATGCTCATAGAGGCCTTTGGTGGACCTAAAATACCCGCCATTCCTGAACATGAATACGGAAAGGTCTATATATTGAGCATACCGTTTCACAACCCAAGTGATCTACTTATCACGAGTTTTGGCGAAGAAAAGAAGTAGTAAAGGGGTATTATTAAATGAAGCTTTTATGAATTTTTAGTCATTCGATAGTCGTATTGCTTTGTACTTGTATCACAAAATGGTTAGAATACATGACAAAGAGCACTACAGCGCACGTTAAAAATGTCAATTTTTAAACCAGAGTTACCCAATATAGATAGAATATATAAACAGCCGAGCACAAAAAGCCTGAGCTCAAGCTGTCACAGTTGCCATCGTTTGGCCGAAATTGAAGGTGAAACAGTGTGCTTTCGTCAGGGTAAGATCTTTAAGCTAATTCAGCAGCCTGAGAGTGCAAGAGGGCTAAATTTATTGTGTGAAGGTTGGCAAGGGAAGAACTCACTTCAAAAGTAATTGGCGACTTACGCCAAGACAATTCCTTAAATCTGACTTCCCACATACTCAACTCCAGTGATCATTGGAGCCTTAATAAAACTTTCTACTTCTTCCTCGACATGGGCTTTAGCGATAGTTAAACCTCGGGTTGTCACTAATAACCCAGCATCGAGTTCAGCATGCAACTGCTCTAGATCACTCGGGCTATAATGGCGCTGTTTTAAAATCGCGCAAGTCGCATTCCAATCAGTGAGTACCTTCTCTGGCATACCTTCTATGCTAACTCTCAACATTATATTTTTCATATCAAAGCCCAGTCATCTCAACCATAAGTTGTATTATGCGATGGGATAACTGAACCTATACTGAACTAACAAATCATTGCATTAGCAAAATCTATATTTGTAGCTAAAACAACTGACCATCTACTGCTCATACTCATTTTGAATACGCCACAACTTAGCATACAGACCCTGTTTAGCTAATAATGAAGAATGAGTACCTTGCTCTACAACCTCACCCTGGCTCAATACAATAATGTTATCAGCATCGGTAATTGTCGATAAACGATGTGCTATGACTAGGCTTGTATGTCCCCTAGCAGCATCGCGCAGTGCATCAAGAATCGCTTTCTCCGAACGGCTATCAAGGGAAGAAGTGGCTTCATCAAACACCAAAATTGGTGATCCCTTTAATACCGCCCTCGCTATTGCAACTCTTTGTTTTTCACCACCTGATAACTTTAAACCACGCTCCCCAACCTTAGTATTCCAACCTTCAGGTAGTGATGAAATGAAGGTATCTAAATGCGCTAGCTTAACAGCATCCTTAACCTCTTTCATATCGGCAGATGGTCTGCCATAGCGAATATTCTCTAATAGAGTATCATTAAATAGCACGGTATCTTGAGGCACTATGGCTATAGCTTGGCGCAATGAATCTTGATCTAACTGTTTGATATTTTGCCCATCCAGCCTGACACAGCCAGCTTGAGTATCATAGAATCTAAATAACAACTTCACCAAAGTCGATTTACCTGCGCCACTATCCCCCACCACAGCCACTTTACTTCCTTGGGGTACTTCAAAGCTCACGCCTTTTAAGATCTTTCGAGTGTCATAGCTAAATTCAACCTTATCAAATGCAATCTTGCCTTCAATGCTAGGAAGAGAAACAGGGTCCTCACAATTGGTTATTTGAGGAAGCTTATCCATTAGCCCAAACATCCTTTCGATATTGGCCAAAGCTCCCCTAATCTCACGATAAACAAAGCCAAGAAAGTTTAGTGGAATAAATAGCTGCATCATAAAAGCATTGATCAGCACAAAGTCACCCAAGCTCATCTGCGAATGACTGACTTGATACGCTGCAAGCCCCATCATAGCCGTCATCGCTAGAGCGATAATTAACGCTTGTCCTCCGTTAAGTACCAGCAAGGATAACCGATTATTACGTTTGGCCTTCTCCCAGTTCGCTAATGCCTCATCATATTGCCTAGCCTCATAGGCCTCATTATTGAAATACTTCACCGTCTCATAATTAAGCAAACTATCAATAGCTCGTGTATTAGAAAGTGAATCAGCTTTGGCGGCTTGACGCACATATTCTGTGCGCCATTTTGTTGCCCTTACAGAAAAGAGACCATAACAAATAACGGAGGTTAAGGTTATAAGCGCGAATAGCCAGCCATAGTTAACCAACAATATGCCGACAACCAGTGCAATTTCCAACAGGGTTGGCACTATGTTAAACACCATAAAGCGCATTAAGAAGCTGACTCCGCTAGTTCCACGCTCTATATCTCGAGATAAACCACCCGTTCGTCGCTCTAAGTGAAAATCTAGGTCTAATCTATGTAAATGCTCAAACACGGCTAAGCCAAGGCGCCTGATCGCTCTTTCTGTAACCCGTCCAAACAGAGTGTCACGAACCTCGCCGATAATCACTGTCAAAAAGCGCAGACTCCCATAGGCGATGACGAGCATGAGTGGCACACTAATAAGTTGTGCCTGTAGATTTGCATCTAAGGAATCAACAATATCTTTAAGTACAAAGGGCAGTGCAACACTGGTTAACTTGGCCACCACTAAACAAGCCATAGCAAAGCCGATACGTACTTTAAACTCAAAAAGATAAGGCCATAGCAACTTAATAACTTGCCAATTTAACTTGTCTATTGGACCGTCGAAATATAGTGAAGGACGCATATTTAGCTAGGCTCTTGAGAGTGATATTGGAATTGTACCAGCCCAAGAGCAACAAAAGGATAAAATCTTTATTAACAACATGATATTACTATCTCGACTAGCTGAGCTAAAACAAGTCATACGCTAACTTTTGTGTTTCTAGGTAGCGATTCCCAAAGACCTTCTCTGTTGATTAATATGCCTGCGCTCATGACTCTCAACCCATAGTACTAAAGGCTTATCGCTCAAAGGTTAAACATTGGACAATTTTTTGCTATTCTACGTCCCAATACAGGAATAAAGCCCAACATGAGAGCCCAACCAATTCCTGCAATATAAAAAGAAAAATAGAAACTAAGGAAGTATAGAATGTTAGATTCACAGCAGATCCAATACCCTCCATTGCCTCTTATTCAAACTTGGGTATGGATGATGATTGAATCTGGGAACCCTGAAATACAAGAAAAAGGTAGAATGAACCTTATCGCCTCCTTCGGGAGTCTAGCCAAGGCTAATGAATATTTAGCAAATAATGCTAATTGAAAATAAAAAGGAGCAATAATGCTCCTTTTTTAATTTCTATTGTGCGGCCTTACGTCGCTCAAGCACACTTTGGTTGAGCTTGGACAGCAGCAACTCAGTATCAGACCAGCCGATACAGGCGTCAGTAATACTCTGGCCATATTTAAGCGCTTTACCACCTACTAAATCCTGGCGTCCTTCTTCGAGATGACTCTCAACCATAATGCCAAATATGGCTTGATTACCTTTTGCAATCTGCGCTCCCACGTCCTCACCAACTATCATCTGACGTTGATACTGCTTGCTACTATTTGCATGACTAAGATCAATCATAATGTTTTGCGGCAAATTGGCTTTATCCAATTGCTCTGAAATAACAGCAACATCTTGCTCACTGTAATTAGGTGCTTTTCCGCCACGCAAAATGATATGACAGTCGGGGTTACCTTTTGTCGAAACAATTGCCGAATGGCCATTTTTAGTCACTGAAAGAAAATGGTGAGGCGCACTCGCAGCACCAATAGCATCAATGGCAACCTTAATCGTGCCATCAGTACCATTTTTAAAGCCAACTGGACATGATAACCCTGAAGCCAACTCCCTATGAACTTGAGACTCAGTAGTACGAGCACCGATAGCGCCCCAACACATGAGATCGGCCACATACTGAGGGGTGATCATATCGAGAAATTCGCCCGCGGTAGGCATACCGGCATGGTTTAAGTCGAGTAATAGTTTACGGGCGGTACGTAATCCATCATTTAGTTTAAAACTATTATCCATGTAGGGGTCATTAATTAAGCCTTTCCAACCGACTGTCGTTCTTGGCTTTTCAAAGTACACCCGCATCACGATCTCTAATTGATCTTTATACTTTTCTCGCAAAGCAACGAGTCGTTCACCGTATTCAAGCGCAGCTTTAGGATCATGGATAGAGCAAGGGCCAATGACCACTAATAATCGATCATCTTCTTTTTTAAGGATTTTATGAATGCTGTCACGACCATTAAACACGGTAGCCGATGCCTGTTCTGTCGCCGGAAATCGCTCTAATACTGCGATAGGTGGCAATAACTCTTTAACTTCATTAATTCGAACATCATCATTTTGGTAATACATAGGGCTAAACCCCTCCAGCTAACGTAAATAAGTTTAATGGTACTCTCAACAGCAATACTGCTTTCAATCTAGCTAGCATTCCCTAGGATTGCAATTAAAATCATTAAAATCTACATAAAAACTCATAACACACTGTTTTAAAAAGGAGTGATTACAAGTAAATTTATAATAACTATAATGTTCACTCACCTAGTTATTGAATTTTTATATATTTCTTCCCGTTTCATCTAAAACTAACGGCATAACACAGAAAAACAATAAGCTAAATCTGAAAATTAGCCCTAATAATCAACAAAAACCGGCCGATATCTAAAGCCAACAAAGTCAGCTAGGCTTATAGTAAATGGGGATAGATAAACCTTATACCGATCAAACGGAGTCAAATTTGAAGCAAGTGCTGAAATTCTATCTATTCTTGGTTTTATGCTCCACGCTAGTCAGCTGGCCTGCGGAATCAAATAACAGCCAAGTCGACCAAGAAGTCAGTTTAGGCATCAGTTTCGCCGCCAGCGATACCATAGCACCCTATTTTTATCCGGAGCAGCCCGGAGGCATTCAATATGAATTACTTAAGCATGCCCTCGAAAATAGTAATATGCACATTTCTCATATTGAGTTGGCACCAAATAAGCGTGCCTTGCGTCTTACTCTAGCAGGCAAAGCAGACTGTTTAGTCAATGCTCCCGAAGGTATATCCAGCTTGCATTACACACAAAGCCTAAATGAGTATAAAAACAGTGTGTTTACGTTAGATAGCGAGCAACTCAATATCAGTTCGATAGCAAGCCTAAATCAAATGACCCTACTTGGATTTCAAAATGCAGTTCGTTATTTAGGCGAAGATTTTGCTGAAATGGCGAGAGCTCACGAAGGATATTCAGAGGTCACCAATCAGCAGAGTCAAATTGTGATGTTGTTTACCAAAAGAGTACAGGCAGTCGTGCTAGAAAGAGAGATTTTTGCCCATTATCGACGCTTACTCAAAAATAGAGTCGATACCTCTCAACTGGTGAAAGAGTGGCCACTCTTTGCTCCTGCTCCACGTAAACTTGCCTGTAAAAGTCCACAAATTGCCCAGCGCCTCAACCAAGCTATTGCAAGCTTTAGAAGTTCAAAAGAATATCAATCCATACTCGAAAAAGTCTCGTTAATACCTAACTCTACTCAATAACCTAATGGGATTTCATCGCATCAAGCTTGGTTTGATAACGGCTACGGTTAACATCATCACGACTTAATTTGAGCGCTTTTTCCATATTAGCCTTGGCTTTCAAACGGTCACCTGTAGCCCAATAGGTTCTGGAAAGACCAAAGTAAAATTCATGTCGATAATCCGCTCGCTTTAATGCTCTACGATACCAAGTCAATGCGCTCTGATACTCTTTATCAAAGTATGCCTGCTGCGCCATATCATAGTAATAGTAGGGATTATTAATCCTCGCGAGCTCTAAGACCTTATGTACATCCGCCCACTCATCTAAACGCCCCTGTTCACCAAGATAAATCGCTAGATTATAAAGGGAATTAAGATCTTCAGGTTCAATACTTAAAGCATGTCGATATACTTTTTCAGCATTATCACCATGCCCGGTATACTTGTAGGCGATAGCTAGATTATTCAAAGCGGGCAAAAAGTCTTCTTTATGACGCAAACTCATTTTTAATAGTGCATAGGCTCTATCATATTGCTTAGCAACCATAGCCTCTGCTGCCATATTGTTATAAAACATGGCAATAACTGTCTGTTTTGATATGCGTTTCTTCGAATAGCCCCTTACGGAGCGCTCTGGTAAAAAATCAATTAGAATTGAACTTCCCTTGATATTAACCGACTTCATTGAATTGGCAGGGTGAAGCTTAATATTGATATGGCCATTAATTAGATAAAAGTCTCCCTGTTTATCCCATACAGGTGGAACATCCACTTCTTGAAACTGAACAGGCACATTCAGAATATCGGCTAAACTGGCGGTTAATAACACTAAGGACAAACAGTTTCCTGCTCTATCTTGATAGGTATCACCTGCGATGCGAGTATAATTATCCCGATAAACAAAGCCACCATCAGCAGCATTCAGATAATTCGCCAACCATTTCTGAGCACCAATATGATTTCCTTGTAAACTAGTCTCTCTTTCAAAGGCTCGACGTACCTCACTAACCACTTTAGGAGACAGTGCAAACAGGCTATCTGGCTGGGGAATTTCTAGGGTTTGATCGTAATGCTCATCATAAAAGAGCTCTTCTACAGGTTGACGAGATTGATAGCTTGGTGTCGTCTGACAAGCCAAAAGCAATAAACAAGCACTCAGAACAGAAATCACCGAAAATATTCGCCCCATAGCAACCTCATTAACACTCAGACTTAGTCTGAGCATAAACTAATCCCAGTCGAATTGCTGACGTTAAAAGTTACAAAACATTAACACCATCACAACTATTCTAAAGCTGCTACATTTATTTTTTTACTGGATCGATTTGTATAAAGAGTTCCTGATCCCGCATGGTATAAGGCCGAAAATAATCCTGACCACAGACATAATAATGATAGGGAGAAGTGAAAAAATGACACCCTAGTGGCAGAGCTTCTGAAATGCGAATCTGTTGTTGCAGTCTCAAGGATTCTTGCCACTCATGTTCCCTAAGGATCTGGTCTCTCACGGCAAAAGCATCAAAAGGTTGATCCGAGGAACGCACTACAATTCTATCGCCGCAAGTCGCTGATAAAGAAATGAAACATAAGAGATAAACAAATTTGGTACAGCTGCAAATTAATTTCATCTTTGATTTCTCCACGCTTAGCTAAAACACGCTGCGAGTAAGGTACAACGAGATGACTTGGTAACTGATACAGAGTCAGCTTTCACTAACCAAAGGCATAATTGGCAATTGTCTTTTGAATGCTCACAACATCAGTTCCCGACTTTAGCTCTTTAACTAAAGGTTGGGCTTGACCCGATATCCAAATTTTTAATTCGGCGTCCATATCGAAATGGCCTGACGTTTCCACTTCGAAATGAGTAATCGATTTATAGGGAACAGAGTGATAGCTTACCTTTTTACCTGTCACTCCTTGCTTATCAATCAGTAAAAGGCGCTTGTTAGTAAATACAAACATATCTCGAACAAGCTTATAGGCTAAGCTTAGCTGCTCATTATCTGCCAAGATAGGGGTTAGCTCTGACGCTAACTCTTCTAAGTCAACTTCAGAAGCATTGCCAATTAACGCATCTAATAGACCCATAACTCTCTCCCTGTTTTATGCTTTTTAATCTCTTAGTGACTCTTCAACTAGCCTAGATGATCTACATAATAGTGCAACACAATATTCAGCAGCCCTTGAGTATAGTAAACAACTATTAAAGCTGTTTATTGGCTCCCACAACTAACATCTCACACTTTAAACAATCAAAGATTAATTTGAGCTTATCTCGTCCCATCTCCAACACCATGGGCTCCGCCTTAATCCCTTCTACTTCCTTTGGGCACAGATTAAAGCTGTATCTCAGGCAATGTTTAGTGATCATCAGGGGAGCATCTTGTTTGACCTGGTTCATCTCATAGGCATCTTCAATTTGAATCACACCGTGGCGTTGATAAAATGCTTTAGCCTGACTATTTGCGACATTCCCTAAATAACTCAAACTCCGCTCTGAATAGGGAATATTCCCATCCTTTCTCCATGCTTCTGGTCGCCGATAGCCTTGATGACGAGCAACCAATAAAGCTGCAACAGCATCACGCCTTAGCTTATTTAACATGGATGTTGGAATGAAATACTGTTGAACACTTAACGCATCTAAATCATCAAGAGCAAAGTAAGTGCTTCCTAACTTAGAAAGTTGTTTCTTTATGGAAGCTAACGTCTTAGCCGAATCCTGAGCCAGTATTTTTTCAACTTCAATACTCGCACTACCTTGGTAACCAAACTTATCACTAATGGTGAGATTAAAGCCTGTATTCACTTCGCGAAGCTGCATGTCGACAGCTAATACTCGCTTTCCTGAATCCTTACTCAACACAGACTCAAAGCTATGATCATGATTGCGATAAACCACGACTCCAGGTTTGAGATCCTTTGGCATTTTTGCAACAAACAACTGATTACCTTGAGCGCGATTAATCCTGACACCTCTAAGCTTATCATCGGACAATTTTGCACCTTGATACTTAGGATCGAAGTAACATAGCCCATCACCGTTGTTAAAGGTGACTTTTGAATCGATAACAAGGTGATCTTTCGCCACTTTAATTACTTTTCCAACCACTTCACCTAAATATTTAGGCGAGCGAAAATCGGCAATGTCATGACTTCGTTGATTCACAAAGTAATCCGTTTTCCCGCGATTAAAACTCTTATCAGGATTTGGAGTGAAACTGTGTTCACATTCTCCATGGGATGAAAAGTGAAATCCTTCGCGCCGTTTGATAATGGCATCAAGCTGCTGACGATAATGGGCCGTCACATTCTTTACATAGCTTAAATCCTTTAAGCGCCCTTCTATTTTAAAAGAGCGTACACCCGCATCAATCAAGGCTTCTAAATTTGCCGTTTGATTATTATCTTTTAATGACAGCAGGTGCTGATTTTCGGCAAGCACTTCACCTTGTCTTGTCGTCAGATTACAAGGTAAACGGCACATTTGAGAACACTCACCACGGTTAGCACTACGATTGGTAAATGCATGACTGATATAACATTGGCCACTGTAGCTCACACATAATGCACCGTGAATAAAAAACTCAATTCTAGCCTTAGTTTGCGATGCAATCTCATTAATTTGTTCTAGGTTTAGCTCCCTCGCCAGCACCACTTGAGAAAAGCCAACTCGTTCGAGAAACTTCACCTTATCGATAGAACGATTATCCATCTGTGTACTGGCATGCAAAGCGATAGGAGGAAGATCTAACTCTAGAATTCCCACATCTTGCACTATCAATGCATCGGCTCCTGCCTCATAGATCTGCCAAATAATCTCTTGGGCCTGAGTCAGCTCTGCGTCAGAAAGAATAGTATTCAGTGCAACAAAAACCTGAGCATGATACAGGTGGGCAAATTCCACTAGTTCGGCAATATCTTCAATACTATTGCCGGCAGCTGCACGAGCACCGAAAGCTGGTCCACCAATATAAACTGCATCGGCACCATGAAGAATCGCTTGACGACCAAATTCTAGATTTTTAGCCGGAGCAAGCAGTTCAATTGACTGAGATAAGCTTGATATAGAGGCGTCATCCATAGTCTTAGGATTACAATAGGACACACTACTCATAGGCAAAAGACTCAACTAGATAAACAGAAGAACAAATAAGGCCATCGCCATACTTAAGGAAAACAGATTATATCAAAAGGCATCGAGACAACACGGTTTGTCTTAAGTATAAGTGGACTGCATCACAAACAGTCAGGGCGCCAAGTTAATTGGCGCCCTGATGAAACCGCAAATGCTCGACTATCAGCAAGTTTGATAAGATTTAAGGTGTCTACCGCCATCGACATTAAAGCAGCGCCCTGTAACATAACGACTACCAAGAAGGTATTTCACTAACTCGAGTATTTCATTTTGATTAGCTTCAACTGGCAACAGGGTTTTAGCCAAGGCTTTTTGCTTCGCGGCTTCATCATCTTGCTCATTAAACATGATTAACGCTGGCGCAATGGAATTCACCTTGACCTGAGGTGCAAGTTTACTTGCAAAAGACAGGGTCATGTTGTGTAGCGCTGCTTTACTCGCGGCATAAGCAACATGGGTATTGCACCCTTTTTTAGCCACAAAATCAGTCAAATGAATAATATCGGCAGCGCCAACATCTCCCTCTGATTCTCTATCGCAGCTAACCTGTTGATCGTATCCCTTGAGTCTATCGGCTAAAGCGAGATTAATCTGGTAAGGCGCGCTGACATTGACCTTCATCATGCGCTCGAGAGTCTCAGGAGCAGAAAGCTCATCATCTGACAGGCAGTCGGAAGCGTTATGAATAATGGCGCGCAAATAGGGGTGAGCTTGACGTACTTTCTCTACCATTTCGCGGATCTGCACATCATCAGTAAAATCACATTGATGTAATTCGATACCTAGATCATCTAGCTCTGCCACTTCGGAATAGGGAGTCCGATAACTCCCAATAACGGTGAAACCTTCAGCGGTAAGCTGTTTTGCTAAATAAAAGCCTATTCGCTTACCCACGCCAGTGATCAGAATTGGACTGTCCATAATGCTCCCGTATACTTAACCGATAGTCACTTGTTATAAGTACCACAATCTGGTGTTACAACATTGATCTCGAACATAGCAGCCTAGATTGAATCGAGCTAACTACCTGATAAGACCAGTATCATGACTCACATGTAATAAGAAAGTTAGCACAAAAAGTGGCATTAGATGAGATGTTCTCACCAAGGAATTGTTAATTAAATGAAGCATTTCACACCCTAAGTTTATCCTGGGAGGTAATAGATAATCACCGCGCACAATTAACTTAATCCTTTGATCTACATCCACTTCCACGTCACAATTTTAAGGCATAAAAAGAACCATTCGTCGATAACACAGCAATTTTGAGCTTGAACCACTCAAACCAAAAGCTATACGTGACTCAGTCCACAAGATTATTAAGCATAGATAATAAAAAGGCGCTTAAATTAGCGCCTTTTTCACAACTAGGTTCTCATTCCTATTCCCCGTGACACCAGATAATAGGCCAACAGATATAAACCCACACAAAAACCGCACATCACAGCAATCGACAAAGGCACACTAATATCGGCAAAGCCTAAAAAGCCGTATCTGAATACGTTGATCATATAGACAATTGGGTTAAGTGCCGAGACACCCTGCCAGAACTCTGGCAATAGGGACAACGAGTAAAAGACACCACCGAGATAGGTCAGAGGCGTCAACACAAAGGTAGGAATGATACTGATATCATCAAAGCTACGGGCAAAAATTGCGTTAATTAGGCCCCCTAGCGCAAAGAGTATCGATGTCAGTAAAACGGTCAAGACGACAAGGCCTGCGTGATGCAGCGATAGATCCACAAAAAACATAGCCACACTGGTAACAATTAATCCAACCAACAATCCACGGGATACACCACCGCCGACATAGCCAGCAATCATCACATAATGTGGTACAGGTGCCACCATCAACTCTTCAAGGTTACGTTGAAACTTGGCACTAAAGAATGAAGAGGCAACATTAGAGTAGGAGTTAGTGATCACCGCCATCATAATCAGACCTGGCGCAATAAACTCCATATAGGAAACGCCACCCATAAGTCCGATACGGCTACCCACTAGATTACCAAAAATCAAAAAGTACAAAGTCATGGTAATCGCAGGAGGCACTAAAGTTTGCACCCAAATACGAGTAAAGCGATTGATTTCCTTAGTCAGAATGCTCTTAAAAGCCACAGCGTATAGGCTTCTCATATTCACGCTCATAAGACTATTTTTCACTCCCTGTTGATGACGGCACAGTTTGATCAGCTTTCTCTTCGGATTTTGCTTTCTCTACTAAGCCAACAAACAACTCTTCTAAACGATTCGCCTTATTTCGCATCGACAGAACCTCTATTCCGAGCTCAGTTAATTGAGCAAAGACGCTATTAAGGCTGTGACTTTTCGCCACATCCACTTCAAGGGTATGAGCATCAACTAAGCGTGAAGTCACGCCGTCTAGGCTAGGCTCATGATGAATATCTTCACTTAGGTCAAAAACAAAGGTTTCAACATCTAACTTGGCGAGCAAAGCTTTCATGCTAGTACATTCAACTAAAACCCCTTTATCTATGATGCCGATGTTACGACAAAGCATTTCGGCTTCCTCTAGATAGTGGGTTGTGAGAATAATAGTCACCCCTTGCAGGTTTATCTCGGTTAAGAAGTCCCACATAGAACGTCTTAGCTCAATATCAACACCAGCAGTTGGCTCATCGAGTATCAAAAGCTTAGGTTGATGCATTAAGGCTCTAGCAATCATCAAGCGGCGTTTCATCCCCCCAGACAATTGCCTTGACTGACTATTACGCTTCTCCCACAAATCCAGTTGAGTTAGATAAGTTTTTGCTCGCTCTAAGGCCACAGCTTTAGGCACACCATAGTAACCCGCTTGGTTAACAACAATCTGCAACACAGTTTCAAACTGGTTAAAGTTAAACTCTTGAGGCACTAGACCTATTTCTAACTTTGCCAGCTCCAACTCAGTATCAATATTATGACCAAACACCTCGACCTGCCCCTGAGTCTTTTGCACCAAAGAGCTGATAACCCCTATCGTGGTCGACTTTCCTGCGCCATTGGGCCCAAGCAGAGCAAAGAAGTCTCCTTGCTCGACACTAAGAGTGATCCCTTTCACCGCTTGCACACCACCCTTATAGGTCTTTTTAAGATCAGTGATCGCTAAAGCAGGCAATTGATTTTGCATACAAAACTACCTAAAAACTAATATGAAAATTAATACAAAATAAAAAAATTGAGATAAAAAGAGATGATTAAGGCAAGTAAGCACAAAATAAAGCCTCTGTAACGAGGCCCTATTCGTCGTATCTAAGACAAGTTTGTCCTTAGTCTAACGGCACAACCTTAGCGATATAAGGAAGATTACGATACTGCTCGGCATAATCGATACCATAGCCAACAATAAATTCATCAGGAATACTAAAGCCCACAAAGTCAACAGGTACCTCAACCTCACGACGCTCAGGCTTATCCATTAAAGTACAGATAGCTAAGCTCTTTGGTTCGCGTAACAGTAGCATTTCACGTACTTTATTTAGGGTATTACCCGAATCAATCAGATCTTCAACGATCAACACATCGCGACCTTGAATATCCGATTGCACATCCTTGATAATTTTCACATCTCTTGAGCTCGTCATCTCGTTGCCATAGCTTGAGACGGCCATAAAATCTATCTCTACGTGCCCCTTAATCAAACGACAAAGATCCGCCATAAACACTGCAGAACCTTTTAGCAGGCCAACCATAAGTAAGCGCTCACCATTTTGGTAGCGGTCATTTATCTGCTGCGCAATATCAAGTAGCTTTCGATTGATCTCTTCGGCAGAAATCATCACTTCTATAGTGTGCTTCATAATTCTATTTATATTCCAATTAGGATGTAGGGTGTTTGTCGTAGCCCCAACGACGTGTTAAATC
The DNA here is from genome assembly GCA_947503555.1 of uncultured Shewanella sp. Lineage (GTDB taxonomy): Bacteria > Pseudomonadota > Gammaproteobacteria > Enterobacterales > Shewanellaceae > Shewanella. The sequence goes on along the minus strand of CANNEE010000002.1, from coordinate 214,917 downwards.
ATGCTCAATCTCTAAATGATCGAGTATGCGGGCAACCATGAAGTCTATCAGATCTTGTATCGATTTGGGATTATGATAAAACCCAGGTGCAGCCGGCATGATAGTCGCACCTAACTTAGATAAAGACAACATATGCTCTAAGTGTATGGCGCTAAAAGGGGTTTCCCTTGGCACCAGTAGTAATTGTCCTCTTTCCTTTAACACTACATCGGCGGCTCTTTCCAACAAATTATTACTCATACCCGTCGCGACAGCAGCTAAAGTCCCTGTGCTACACGGACAGATCACCATCTGCTTAGGTGCCGCAGAACCAGAAGCGGGCGGAGAAAACCACTCCTCTTTACCTAATACTTGTAATTGCCCCTTGTCGGCAAGACCATAGCGCTCACTAAAATAGGTGAGCAGCTGCTGCTTAGCCTTAGCAGAATCGGCGCTCAGTTTAAGCTCATGCTCTGTCGCCAGCACCACCCTAGCTGCGGAAGATATCATCAAAAACACCTGATAATCTGCCGCCAATAGCTGTTGAAGCAATCTCAAACCATAGGGAGCGCCCGATGCGCCAGTCCAAGCAAGGCTAATAGAACGCTGCCATTTTTCATATGCCATGATTACGCCTCTTGCTGAGATTTAAGGGCTTGAATAAGCTTGAGGTGCAGACCTTCAAAGCCACCATTACTCATTATCACTATAGTCTCTAGACTGTTAGCATTAGCCACAACTTGAGCAATAATTGACTCTATGTCATTAAAGACGGTGACTGGCAGACAGGCTTGAGTCATAGCTTCTTCTATATCCCATGCCACATTATCCGCTTGATAAAGCAAAGCTTCATCGGCTAAATCTAGAGAAGCTGCCAAAGTCTCTTTATGGACACCTGACTTCATGGTGTTAGATCTTGGTTCAAGAATCACAGTTACTTTGCCATCACCCACCTTGGCTCTAATACCTGCCAAAGTCGAAGCAATAGCGGTAGGGTGATGAGCAAAATCATCATATATAGCGACACCATCGACAGTGTCTAATAACTCTAAACGTCGCTTGGGCGGACAAAACTCGACCAAAGCCTCTATAGCTAATTGCGGAGCAACGCCAACATGACGAGCTGCAGCAATCGCCATAATGGCGTTTTCTACATTATGCTGACCAATCAAGTCCCAATTCACCTCCCCCTGAAGCTCGCCATCAAAGTAGACAGCAAAATGGTGACCATCGTCTGCTAAAAGTTTGGCATACCAGCCTTGAGCATTCGGCGTGTGATGATACTGCTCTTGCTCACTCCAGCAGCCCATATCAATCACCTGTTTTACCGCATCACTCGTAGCTGGCCAAATCACCTTGCCTTGGCTAGGTACAGTGCGGATCACATGGTTAAACTGGCGCTGAATGGCTTTAAGATCGTCAAAGATATCCGCATGATCAAATTCAAGGTTATTTATCACTAACGTTCTGGCTTGATAGTGCACAAACTTAGAGCGCTTATCAAAAAAGGCACTATCGTATTCATCGGCCTCAACCACAAAAAAGGGCGAATTACCCAGACGCGCCGATACACCAAAGTTTTGTGGCACCCCACCAATCAAAAAGCCCGGCTCATAACCCGTGCTTTGTAAAATCCAAGCCAACATACTCGAAGTCGATGTTTTGCCATGGGTACCAGAAACCGCCAATACCCAACGCTGGGGTAAAATGTATTCAGCTAAGAATTTAGGCCCAGAAGTATAATTAAGTCCTTGATTTAAGATGGCTTCAACACAAGGATTTCCACGGCTCATAGCATTACCTATCACTATCAAATCTGGCGCCGTCTTATGACCAGAAGCATCGACAAAGTCTAGCTGTGACGGTTCAAAGCCTTGAATAAGCTCGATGCCTTGCTGCTCGAGCTGAGTGCTCATCGGTGGATAAACATTAGCATCACTGCCTGTCACCCTATGTCCCATAGCCTTAGCCAAAATCGCTATGCCGCCCATAAAGGTGCCACAGATCCCTAGTATATGTACGTGCATCACACTCACTCGATATCAATAAATTAGCCTCATTGTACTCGCGCTAAAAGTAAGAACAAGTTTTGCAAGCGAAATGGATAACTAAAGAATCCAAAAGAAAAATAAAAAAAGCCCAACCTTGCGGATGGGCTTTGCCTTGGGGTTGAAGGGTCAGTTAACTAACCCTATCTGATAGTGTGGATTAACTACAGCCAAGCGGGCTTCTTGAGTTAATGTACCTCACATCGGATCCTTTATCATAAGTCGCTGGATCTAGCTTGTTATGCTTCTTAATGAACTGATAAAGCATATCTGCATCGATAAAGCCTGTATCTCTCGCCTTTTCCTTTAGCTTAGGATATTTGTTACCACCAGCAGCGTTATAGCTTGGCAGGGTAAATCGATAGCTATCAGTTAATTTAAACGGCTTACCAGCAATCGACCTAATATCAACGTCTTTTGCCTTACAATCGACGACCATTTTGATGCCACTAAAGTGAGCAAAGCCACCCGAACCTCTGGTTTTAAGTGCGACTTTAGACAGATACTTCTTCAGCTCTTGGCCCTTCATTTCTGTCACAGTGACACTGTTAGCAAATGGCTGCACCTTAAGTACATCACGATAACGGATAGGCCCCTTTTTAATCGTGGCGCGAATACCACCAGAGTTCATTATGCCGAAGTCAGCAGGAATAGGCAGTTGAGTTTGCGCATGGGCAATCATAATTCCCAAAGGTGTCGCTTGGTAACGTACAACCTTACGCTTACCCACAAACTCATCAGTCGCAACACCAATTTCTTCTCTTAATTGGAGCTGGCCCTTACGCTGATAAGGACGCAGTAACTCTAATGTTTCCTTATCCTTAGGTGTCAGCATATGAGGAGGATAAAATGAACCGAACTTGGTTTCAGCATTCACAGGCACTAACTCATAGTTGGCTAAGTGAAGCTCACCACCATAGTATTCAAAATCGGCACGACCAACGAACTTACCCCATTCATAGGCTTGCATGATCCAGGTACCGTTTTTACGATCGGGCTTACAAGGCTCGTCACGCCCCCAATCTTCTACGTATTCACCGGTATCCCCTTCCATACAAACAGGTAATTGCGAATGACCACCGATAATGGCCTGTATCTGACCAGGTTTTAGGCTTTCAGCAAGGGCGACATCACCCGGCGCATTACTACCATGTTTACCATTTTCATAGTGACCCATATGAGTTAGGCCAAAGACAAGATCCGGCTTATGCTTTTGCTCAAGCTCAGCTAAAATTGCTTTCGCCTCTGTTTGAGGAGAAGTGAATTTCAGGTTTTGAACAAACTCAGGGTTACCAATTTCAGCGGTATGTTCTGTGGTTAATCCCACAACGGCTAGCTTCAAACCTTGAACTTCAAACAACTTATAAGGTTCAAAATAACGTTGCCACTCGCCATCAACTTGACGGTAGATGTTAGCCGATAACCAAGGGAACTGAGACCAGTCACGCTGCTTATCCATAACGGAATTTGGGTTATCAAATTCATGGTTACCCACAGCCATAGCATCATAGCCAAGATGATTCATACCGATAAAATCTGGTTCGGCATCCTGAAGATCTGACTCAGGAACCCCTGTATTGATGTCACCACCAGAAAGTAGCAAAGTCTCACCACCTTGCTCGGCAACCTCTTTACGGATTTGGTCGAGAATGGTTTTGCGTGCAGCCATACCATACTCACCTCTTGAACCTTGCCAAAAGCGGCCATGGTGATCATTGGTATGGAGTAAGGTGAAGCGCTTACAATCATCGCCAGCGGCTTGACAAGCTCTCGATGCTGTCACCTTAGGCGCCTCTTCCACCTTCTTCTTACCACAGCCACTCAAGGCTAACGTTAACGCCAGCGCTGAGGTGGTAAGTAATAGGCTAGAAGGACGGAGTGAATTATTCATAATAATCCTTCAATATTCTCAAATAAGGGTTGCCATTTGTTCTTGAAGCTTAAACTTTCAAGACAAACCATTAGACAACGCCTGTATAGTGAAAAAAAGCAGCACCCAGAGTAAACTCGGTGCTGCTTTTATTAGGCTTCACTGACGATTAGGCCTCGCGGCGGCGCCACCACATAAGAGGTAGCAATAGCACCATTAGGCCACCTAAACTACCGGCACCATCAGGCTTAACCCAACCAGTTTCTTCGTTGTTCTTAACCGCTACGCTAACTGTTTTAGCAAAGCTTTCTTCGCCAACTGTAGCTGTTAGTTCAAACACTAGGTTCTGGTCAATATTTGTCTCTGGTGAAGTAACATCAAGCTTCAAGCCATCGGCTTTAAAGGTTGCTGTAGCACCGGAAACCTGCTTCCAAGTATAAGTAGCACCTTCTGGAGCATCCGCTACCGTAGCTGTGATAGAAGTGCTTTCACCTTCAGTGATTTCAGTGTTACCAGCAAAGGTAATATCCAAAGTCAGAGGTACGTTACTCACAGTAACATTGAACTCTTTAGAAGCTTCTAAAGTGCCATCACTGACAGTCAACACAAACTTATAGGTTTCATCAGCTTTGATTTCAGGAGCAGTTAGAGACAATACAGCCTCGTTACCAACAACCGTCGTTTCTGTCTCAGTAACCTGTTCCCACTTATAAGTTAAGGTCTTACCTTCAATCGTAGTAGCAGAAGCATCTAAGACATAGGCATTACCTTCGTTAACAGATTCAGGCAGCTTAACGTCGAAAGTCAGCTCAAGCTTAGGCCCACACTCTTTACCATAGACCTGCTCAACTAATTCAGGGCGATCGATAAATGGGTTACGGTTACCTTGGTACTTATAGACTTGGTTGTTACGATTCTTCTCATAGTCGCTAACAGGATCCTGCTCATTCCAAGTATATAGAGTACATAGCGTACCGATTAATGGTTTGTCATCTTCCTCTGTAGTCGTCAAACGATTTACAGCAACAAGATCTGGCATCTTAGTGATAGCCGTATCTGTACCTTGATAACGAGTATCCATGTACATGATCATACGTGCAACATCACCTTTGACCTCGTCACGTGGCTCCCAGCAATCTATCGCCTTATCTAGGTAGTTACCAGTATCTACACCATTGAACTGAACTTGCTCGCCAGTATCGCTACAGGCGCCAAAATCATTATTGCTACGGGCAGTATTGATTCCTGGATCGGCTGGGCGTAGGTGATGAGCGTCTGTGTAGCCCCACTGATCTTCACTTGGGAAACCATGGCTCTTAGCCCAAACGTGCTCGCGGTTCCACTTACCTGCGCCACTACCACTAGTTTGATTATCATGCTTGGAGATTGAAGCACCAGTGTAAATCTCGATAACATTCTTATCGTTAGCAGGGTCTTGATCAGCGTAGGTCAACGCTGTCCAAACTTGCTTATAAGTTAAAGGCTTGTGATCTTTAGCAATAATAACAGACAAGGCATTTTTCAGTGCTGTAGGAGTTGCATACTCTTTGGTCAACACGTCATTATAGTAAACATCAGCGTTAAACGTCGCCGGGTCAGCTACCGCATCAATAGTTTCACAACCAGTACAAGGGTCAACAGGCTCTACAACACATGCCTCTTCACCAGCACAACCTAGGCCATCAGATGTATCTTTTTCTAATACAAGCCACTGGCTTGCATCAGCAGGATAATCAGCGGCTACATCAGTTTCACCAACTGTAATGCCATTCTTACGACGCAAAGTCACGTCTTGTGTCTTGAAGTCACCAGAAGTCCAAACTTTCTTCTCGCCTTTTTTACCAATACGGTCGATAACAACACCGTCTTTGGTCAGCTCTAGTGCATCGTCGCCACTGAACTTAGCCACTGTATGTGCATCACCAATTTTAAAAGCTTCAGCTGCACTAGAGTGGTGGAATACTAAACTTTTACCAGGTTCTAAAGATCCTGTTAATGTGGCAACTGTCGAATCTGAAGGCTCAGTAGCACCATTAAAGTAGATTGTTAACTTATATTCATTATCAGCTAAATTAATCGTACTGCCGCCAACGTTAGACACTTCAATAGCCTTGTTGTAGCTGCTACCTTCAACATATTCGGTAATTAACAGCGCACCTGGCTTATCAACACAAGCGTCTTCGCCAATACAACCTAAACCATCAAAAGTGTCCTTAGGCTGAGGAGCCCAGTCATTTTCATCATAGGCGGTTTTAGCGGTCATAGAGCCCGCATTATTTTTACGTCTTAGCGTAACATCTTTACCCCAACCATCAGGTGTTGGTACAGCTCCAACGATATCTACGACTTTATCACCATTAACCAATGCAACAGCATCTGCGCCGTTATGGTAAAGACTTCCAATAATGGACGTCACACCCGCTTTAAGGTTAAGTACCGCATCTTTATGCCTAACAATCAGTGTACTTTTAGCAGGTATTTCTTGTGCAGCAAGGTCAACCATATCTGTTGAGCTTTCTGCGCCATCTTTAAAGCGAACTAACTTATAGCCATCAAGAGATAAGGTAGCATCTCCCGAGTTATAAAGCTCGATAGCCTTATTGTTGCTACTGCCTTCAACATATTCAGTAATCAATAAATCTGCATTAGCAGCCGTCGACAGGCCGCCTAAAACCATTGCAGTGGCCGCAGCAACTGCATTCATTTTAATCTTCATAATCTAATCTCTTTCAGGTCTATGAAAGGAAGCGCACTGCCCTAGGGCAGGCGCTTATCGATAGAAATCAACTCTTATTTGCGGTTGCGGCGACGAATAGCTGCTAAGCCAAACAGAGATAGCAAGCTGATAAAGCCAGCACTACCAGCTTTACCGTTACCACCTGTTTCATCTGGTTGTTCCTTAACAATGTCAGGAATTAAGCCGTCACGGTTAGACACTTTTGCAACAAACGTTTTTGAAGATCCTTCAACCACTTCACCGTTACGCATTAATTGCACAGTAACGTTGTAATCAGCTGATGGAGCACCAAATACTTCTAAGTTCACTAATGCTGTCTCTGGATCAGAAATAACGACATTAGGTAGTACCATTTGAGTCATATCTAAACGCAGTTCATCATCTTCTGGGCTCATGCTAACAGTCGCAACATCGCCAGCTTGAACAGAAACACCTGCAGGGATTTGATAAGGAACCGTAAGAAGCTTTCTTAACTTAGGTAGATATAGAGGCACACCAGCATCTGCATCACCCGGCTTGTAACTTAAGGTTAGTAGTGCAGGGTCATGATCCGATGCACGGAAAACATCAGGCTTGTAGAACTTGTGCGCACCAGTACCATCGATAGAACCTTTATATTGGTTTTTGTAGTCATACAGACTGGTTTCACCTGCATTTACATGCCAGTCGGTAGCATCAATCACACGATCTTTAAGCGATGGAGAGATTAAGATATGGTCAAGCGAGCCAATTTCGTCACTGAAAGAGTAACTCCAAGGGGTCTTACCTTTTTCTTTGAACTTTTCACCAACAATATCGATGTAACCATAGGTCTTAGTGATGGTAGCTGGTGAGCCATCTTCGTTAAACTGAGGCTTAGGCCCTAAGAAGGTGTGGCTAGCAGTAACAATAGTCTTGTTACGTGGGTTTTCAGTCAGAACTAGAACAGGATCTTCTTTACCATAAGCGTTTAAGTCACCAAGAATGATCTTATCGCCTGGTACGTCTTCCATCTCTTCACCTAAGTGAACAGCACCGGCAACACGGAACTCAGCACAAGAACCTTGGTAGTCAGCATCTGGTGCATTACGGTTGTTCCAAGACGTTGCATCGCCAAACTCAACACCTTGCCACTCTTCCCAACAGGTAGAGCCTTTTGATTTAAGGTGGTTTACAGCTAGAGTTAGACGCTTACCAGTTTGGTTAACAATGAAAGTAACAACTAGAGCATCACGGTGATAGTTTTGACCATTTTCAAGAATTTCTTGGTTTTGATCTTTAACCACTTCACCTAAATCGTTAACGATTGTCGGTGCTTTTTGCTGAGGCATTGGAATAACGCGAGTGCGCTCAATGCTCAACTTACTTGGGCGGTAGATAATACCTGTTGCAATGGCGTCAGAGCCAATCGCATCAAGGTTATCCAGCATTTGGTTGCCGTTATTGTCAAAACCAACGAATACATAACGGTTTTCAGTAGAAGTCGGACCATTATAGTCGCGAGCACGCTCATCGACATAATGTACGTTCACTTCGTTTACAATTTCAGCAATCGCACTTTCATCACCAAAGCCGTTGTTTTCGATTTCCATAAATGCCATTACATCAGCATCTTGAGCACGAATAATTTCTACTAGCTTAGTTCTTTGGTGGATGTATTCATCATAGCTCTCAGCACCACGGCTTTGACCAAATCGGTTGTTGTCGCCGCCAAATGGAGAGTTAAAGAAGTTAAACAGGTTTTGACTTGCAATTTTAATAGCAAATTCATCTTCTTTTGCTTCAGTGCTGATATCAGGGGTTTCAGTACGAGGCAAGTTATGAATGAAGTTATCACTCGTTAAGTCGTTGGTGATGGTTAAGCTATAGTCTTGCTCGAACTTATCAGTACCTGCAATTAACTCAGTCTCATATTGGCTAATCATACCCTGCGCATTAATTAGACTATCATCGATACGGATATAGTTAGTGTGCGGGTTGCTGTTAAAGCCAGGGTAGTAAGGCAGGACATCATTACTGGCTTTAGTAGCACTTTCAATCACTAAACGATAGTCATTGTTTTGCTCAAAAGCGGCTTTAGACTCTGGGCTACCAGCAACATGCAAGTGGTTTGGCTGTAAGTTAGGGCGCTTATACGCCGCTACCATGTTGTTACGAGCATTACCGCTATCGAACAGATAGTTAAAGCTAAAGCTACGCGTAATACGCATATCTTGCTTACCTTCGGTATTTTCATCTAAATCTTCAGGTAAGATAACCTTCATACCTTCGTAACGCTCTAACGTCTTATCAAAAGAGCCATTGTCAGAAGGGATAACTTGGATGTCGATAGCTTCTGTTGGATTAATATTGGTATCTGTTACGTTCCAAGCAAATGCCGTATCTGCTTGTAGCTGAGTCTGACCACCAAATTCGTAAACTTTACTGCCGATACAGATGGTTTGACCTACTTTTAGGTCACCGGCAGCACTAGTGCTAACGAAAAGACCATCAGAGGTCTCAGGGTTACCATCTGGCGTGATGTTACGAAGATAGAAACCTCGATGAGGGATAGTGCCCATCTCAGAGATGATACCTTGTACCGCCACTCTCTCGTCTGACTCGGTTTTACCTTCAGCAATCAGTGGCGAAGTGAAACCTGTACCCTGAACTTGGCTAGGAGACAGAATTAGATTTTCATCAGTAGGGCAAGTGAAGATATCCATGATGTCTTCAGCATCTGCTGCAGGTAGGTTAGGTTCCCCTAAGGTGTCAGTTTTAAGCGGCAAAATGCTTTGCCATTGAGTAAGATCAAAAGTACCTGATTGAGCTGGGTTACTACCATCGGCAGCCAGCTTACGTCGTAAAGTGGTATTTGGAGCCCATTTACTACCATCATTTGCGCCACCTACACGATCAATGACGGTATCACCATTTTTCAGGAAGAAGCCGTCATCACTGGTCATGTAAAGGTTGTTATATTTATTTGCACTGTCGTAAGTTGAAATAACGACATTACCACCTTGTGCGGCAATAGCATTACGGAAATCATCTGTAGAACGGCTGTTAACAATAACTAAGCTCTTTCCAGGCTCAATAGTGACACCAGTTAATAGCGGCTTAGCGTCAGCATTTAGCAGTTGGTTATCATACTTACCGCTAGAACGCTGAAAAGCAGTGACATCATCGGTAAACGTATAAGCGTCAGCTCCAGTATTGGTAATTTCGATAGCACCAATTTTAGCGTCAGAGCTTTGAGTCATTTCGGTAATCAGCAAATCTTCTACGCCAGCGTAGGCGCCCATGCTGATAGTGCTGGCTATAGCCAGCGAAAGAATACTTTTTTTCATAACAAACTCGATAAAATTAAAATTCGATACGGATTAGAAGTACATACGTGCATAGGCATAGGCGGCTTCTGGCGCTTCACCCACTCGGCCTTCTAGAGATAGCACTATGTCACGAGCTGGACGGTAGTTAACACCTAAGCTAGCCCAACGACGCTCTTTGCCATACTCTGGAGGCAATTTAGAGTAGTCGTAGTTAGGGCCAATAAGATCCCAGCCTTCGTATTCTTCATGGTTGACAGAGCTGATCACTTCCCAACGGTCAGTCAGATCGTACTTAGCACTTACGGTCAAACCTTTGTTACGGAAAGTTTGATAATCTAGGTAAACTTCACCACTCTTGCGAGTCGCTAAATCTTCGTCTTCGATAAAGCCGTTCACACCTAGAACCAATTCAGGCATCACTTTTAAGCGAGCACCAAAGCCAATCTGCTCCTGCTCACCATACTTAGAAACACCATTTGAACCACCACGTGTTTCTAGGCCAATGACGACAGAAAACAGGTCTGACATATAGCCAACATAACCGTTAATGATATCGCCTTGAGCCGCACCACTCTTATGCTCACCATCATAAGAATAAGAAGCACCGAAAATGAGTTCACCAAAATCAGCTTGGTACTTAATTGTGTTCTCTTGGTCACCCGCTTCACCGGTTTCAACAGATTTGTTGAAAGTGAAGTCACCATAGTGATCAAAATCGTCGAATGCCGTATCAGTTAGGCCCAACTCAATCCACTGCTGTTCAGTGAACTTATAACCCACGTACATTTTATCGATAGCAAGTTCAAACTCACCATCACCACCCAGCCAGTTACGACGTTGATAGTCTAACTCTAGGCGGTAAGTAAACTGTTGACGCTGACCTTCTACACCCATGGTTGCGAAGCTATCATCCACATAGCCCTTGGTATCCCAAAACTCGTCATGGTTGTAATCTGGATTAGTCTCGAAATGACCACCTACACCTACTTCACCATATAGGCGAACATGATCCCCTTTGCTTGCACCATCTAGGGTTACAGCATTGACTGCACCAGCACTAAACATAGTCGCTAAGGCAATTGCAATAGTTGATTTCTTTAACATTGCTGTTACTTCCGATTAGTAATTTGTCAGCCTTAAATAGACTGAAATAAAAATTAAAAATGTTTATTAGTAAATCTTAAGCCGTAGAGTGCTCAGGTAGGTGGAGAATTTGATGGCGAAATCGCCGATAGCTTTGTTACAAATTTCATATATTCAACCCCATTATTATAATATTGCCGTTAATTTTATTAACGTCCGCGAGGATTGTTGCAAAGATATTGAGCAAATAGAAGGGGGTTGATCACATTTTACTATTATCTAGAGAGATAACGATCACTTCAAATAGTGAAAAAATAAACATTAAAATGTATAACCTAAACAACTAAATCAAACGTAACAGCATGAAATAAATAGTTTAATAATCTATACAGATAATCATTCACAACAAGAAAGTGAATGGTGCACGCCAACAACTGAATAAATACTCAAAACAAGTGTAAGGTTTTTTCAAAAATAATTAATGTTAAAAGCTTAAATATGGAACGCCATACCCTATAGAAAGCGCTTTTAGCATGGCTTAATGACAATTAGGTTAAAGCCATATCAATGTTTACAAGGCTATAAATTTTATTTTTTATAAAAATAGCCAGAAAACGCAATTGCATACTTAATCAAACCTACATGTGTTTCAATAATAGGATAAAGAAAACACCTTAATTAACAAGGCTTGTTACATTTATCAAACATTCAACACCCAACACTATTCTCTAATCAAAACAAAAAAGAAAAACAAAACTAATGAACTTCAGGAGAAAACAGCCTTCCAAACTGTATAAATTAAATACAAAACTAAATTGTATTTATACTTTAGGGCACCACTTTAATCGTTATAAAATAGAAACAGTATAGTTAATCCCGCTAAGAAACTATGATTTTAAATTCATAGTAGAGGTGATGAATAAGATATATCTGTTAGCAGCGACATATATTGAATAGTTTTTCACTTTTTACCTAAAGGAGCCAAAAAAAACATAAAATACATACTCATACACCAAGCCTATTGACATACACACTTCCACATCAATCGTTAACATAGAAATTTTTCACATTATTTAGCCATCTATCCCTCCACAGAGCGCAAAAAAAATGCTACTTTGACTGAGTGTCTTTTCAGGCAAACAGTGCAACAAGCAGCTCATGCTTGGTTGCTATCATTCAGTCTGCAACAGGCTGTGTGATATGTTCGCAAATTGCCCGAATCCAAATGAGACCTAGCGCACGAATTCACAACATAGACGAGAAGGTAAACACACATGGCGAAGCACTCGCTGGACAAGGATAAAATCAAGATCCTGCTGTTAGAAGGCGTTCACCAATCTGCAGTAGATGTATTCAAACGAGCGGGTTACACCAATATTGAATACCATAAGGCCTCCTTAGGTGAAGAAGCCCTTATCGCTTCCATCTCAGATGCTCATTTTGTTGGTATTCGTTCCCGGACTCAGTTAACTGAAGCCGTGCTTGCTGAAGCTAAAAAGTTAGTCGGTATCGGCTGCTTTTGTATTGGTACTAACCAAGTAGACCTGACCGCAGCTGAGAAATTAGGGATCCCAGTATTCAATGCTCCATTCTCCAACACGCGCAGCGTAGCCGAATTAGTGTTAGGAGAAATCATCATGTTGATGCGTGGCATTCCTCAAAAAAATGCCCATGCACACAGAGGGGGCTGGCTAAAAAGTGCCAGTGGCAGCTATGAAGTTCGTGGTAAGACCTTAGGTGTTATAGGTTATGGTCATATCGGTACCCAACTAGGTATTCTGGCTGAAACCTTAGGTATGCGAGTCATCTTCTATGATATCCAAGATAAGCTACCACTCGGTAATGCACAGCAAGTTCACTCATTAGAACAGCTACTTTCATTATCTGATATTGTCAGCCTACATGTGCCTGAAACACCTCAGACTCAAAATATGATTGCGGCAACTGAGCTTGCGTGTATGCGCCAAGGCAGTATTTTAATCAATGCGTCCCGTGGCACAGTGGTAGATATTCCAGCGCTGACTGAAGCCTTAACCGAGTCTCACTTGGCCGGCGCGGCAATCGATGTGTTCCCCGTTGAACCTAAGTCAAATAATGATGAATTTATCAGCCCACTTCGCGGACTCGACAATGTCATTTTGACCCCTCATGTGGGTGGCAGCACTGCCGAGGCTCAGGAAAATATTGGTATGGAAGTCGCTGGTAAGCTCGCCAAATACTCAGATAATGGTTCCACTGTTTCTGCAGTGAATTTCCCTGAAGTATCCCTACCACAACATAAAGATACCTCTCGATTGCTTCATATTCACCATAATCGCCCAGGTACCTTGATAAAAATTAACCAAGCCTTTGCCGAGAAAGGTATTAACATTGCGGCTCAATACCTGCAAACGACCGCTGATATTGGTTATGTTGTGATGGAGGTGGAAACCCACCAAGCAGACGAAGCCTTTGATCAGCTTAAGGCTATTGATGGCACAATCCGCACTCGCTTATTGTATTAATCAACATAGTTTGCTCATCAATAAAAGCAGCCTTCTTGGGCTGCTTTTTCATATTATCGACTAATTCAGATAAGGGTCGCTTTTTAGCTTAGTTAAAGTGAGCTACAATCGAGCCATCACTCTTCTTTAAGCTCAGGATTTTCTATGACTATTTCGATTTCTCAGCCAAACTGGCCTCTCGATGGCACTTTGCCAGAGCTAGTGATAAGCAAACTGTCGCATATGGGCACCATCACTATCACAGATGAACAAGCTCAGTCTTTCCTTCATGGCCAAGTTACCGCCGATATTACTGGGCTTGATGACAACGCTTGGTGTTGGGGTGCTCACTGTGACCCCAAAGGCAAAATGCTTGCAAGTTTTAGAGCCTTTAAAGCTGGTGAGGCTGTACATATGCTACTACCAAGATCCGCCTTAGCCGTCGATCTTCCTCAGCTTCAGAAATATGCAGTATTTAGCAAAGTCGAACTCAAAGACACCAGCGCTGAATTCGAGCTCTATGGTATTGCTGGCACAGATGCCTCAAGTTGGATAACTCAGAAGTTTGGCGCCATTTCCCAAAATATCACCCCAATAGAGCAAGGCTTTATCATCAAAGATAGCGAGCGTTTTATCTTGATGCTTAATGGTGACAATCACGCCTCATTACTTGAAGGGCAAACCATATATGACTCAAGTGCGTGGCAGCAAGTCGAGATAGCGGCAGGCTACCCTAACCTCAGCGCCGAACACGCAAATCAATTTGTGCCTCAAATGTGCAACCTACAGGCGCTTGATGGCATCAGCTTTACTAAAGGCTGCTATATGGGGCAAGAGACTGTGGCTCGCATGAAGTATCGTGGCGGTAACAAACGCGCCATGTATATCATTCAAGGTCAATATGCTCAGCATCTAGGCCTAGAGAGTAAACTTGAAATCGCCCTAGAAGATGGCTTTAAAAAAGCAGGCAATATAATCGAGTGGGTACAAAGAGATAACCAAATCCTGCTAACGGCAGTATTAGCTAACGACACCCCCCTAGATGCAAAACTGCGCTTTGCCGATGATGAACTGTCAACACTCACCATTCAGCCTCTTCCGTACTCATTAGAAGAAGCTGAATAAATCAAGTATTAGAGCATAAACATGAGGCTCATAACTGCTATAGGTGAGCCTCATTCTTTTTCTTGATATCGCGCCATCACCTTAGTCACCTCTGGCAACACAGCCTTGAAATGCACAAGCAAGTTAGGGTCAAAGTGTTTACCCGATTCTCGCTCAAGTAACTCCATCGCCTCTTCTACCGACCAGGCCTGTTTATAGGGACGCACTGAAGTCAGAGCATCAAACACATCAGCAATGGCAACAATTCGTCCTTCGATAGGAATGGCCTCACCGACAAGTTGATTGGGATAACCACTACCATCCCACTTCTCATGGTGTGTTAGTGCTATTCTTCTTGCCATCTGCAACAGAGGATCTGAATGCTCACCGATTATCTCACCACCAATCACAGCATGTTGCTGCATCTCTAACCACTCTTTATCATCGAGCTTATCAGGCTTCTTCAATATGGCATCGGGGGTCCCAATTTTCCCCACATCATGCATGGGAGCAGCACTATAAATCAGCTCGCAAAAGTGTGCTGGCAATCCAGCCTCTTGAGCGAGTAAACGCGCAAAGTAACTCATTCTTACAACGTGTAGGCCTGTTTCATTATCCTTATACTCGGCAGCACGTCCTAAGCGTTTAATAATTTCATGGCGAGTTTCATCAAGCTCCTTGGTTCTCTCCTTGACCTGGGATTCGAGTAGACGCTTCTGATCATACAAAGCGAGCTGAGTCTTTACTCGCGCCAAGACTATAGGGGCACTGATAGGCTTAGTAATATAATCCACAGCGCCAAGGGCAAACCCCTGAGTTTCATCGGCCACTTCCGATAATGCAGTGACAAAAATCACCGGAATATAACGAGTAACGGCCTGGCTTTTTAAGATTTCACAGACCTGATAACCATTCATACCTGGCATCATCACATCCAGTAAAATTAGATCCGGCGGGTTTCTTCGCGCTAATTCCAGCGCTTTCTCTCCATCGAGCGCCACCAGCACCTTATACTCCTCCCCTAAGATCCCTACCAAGATATCGATATTCTCAGGGGTATCATCGACAACCAATATCTTTGCCTTATCCACAACTCACTCCTTTCTTCAAGCAGTTGATTTCACCAAAGACCACCTATTAACTATAGACGCCGATTAGGACTGATTTTTGTCATCAACAGGGTTTTCGCATCATCAAAGCGATATTGCTGACAGAGTGATACTAAGGGCGAGTATTGCTGCCATTGTTCCTGTGTGAGTTCTCGCTCTAGCTGGAAGAGGTATTCAATCACTTGAGCATCGGCTTCTTCAAACATAAGTAGCAAGCGGCGATTCACTTGCTCAATATCAAGCTGGTGCTCTAACCCCTTGCTTTGTTCATGCGCCTCATCTTCATTCTTGGCTAAAGGTGCTTTATCACTAACATTCATTTGCGCCTGCCAACTTTGAATCACAGCGCATAAGTTATTAACTAACTCATCAATTTGTTTTAACTCTTTTTGGTAGGCCTGCTCTTTCTCTAGCTGACTTTCGAGTGAGTGAGCCAATAACGCTAAGCGGCTAGAACTTAAGTTTCCAGCGACACCTTTAAGGGTGTGAGCGAAGCGCGCCGCATCTTGCACTCGCCCCTCCTTCATCGCCTCTTTCACCTTATGGGCAAAGTCCCGTTGACCTTGAGCAAATCTAAGCAGAATGCGGCGATATAAACTCGCCGAGTTTTGCACTAGGGCTAAACCACGGTCAACGTCTAAATCTGTATGCTCAGGCCAAGACATTATCTCGTCTACGTGAGGCTCATGAGCTGTAAGTTCACTCGAGCTCACATCTATACTAAGTTGCTGTAACATGACGCGATAAAGGGCCGAAACTTCTATCGGCTTAGCTATATGGGCATTCATCCCCACTTGCAGACACTTATCCCTATCCTCCATCATGGCGTTCGCCGTCATAGCGATAATAGGTAGATTTTCCAACTCAGGTAGCTTACGTATCTGTCTAGTGGCTTCATAACCATCCATCACTGGCATCTGACAGTCCATCAAGACTAGATCAAAATGCTGAAGCATTAGCTTTTCTAGCGCAATACGCCCATTGCCCGCGAGCGTAATTTGCACGCCAACTTGCTCGAGAAATTCGCAGGCCACCTCTTGGTTCATTTCATTGTCTTCAACTAGAAGTACTCGCTTGTTTTTCAAGTATTGCAGCAGATTTGCGTCGACTTGAGCACCTTGACGGCGAATAGGCACCCCCTCTTCCTTGCCAAGGGCAGCCAAAATACCATCTAACAAACGTGATGCACTGATAGGTTTACTGATAAAGCCTGCTAAACCTAGCTCTTCTATTTCAGTCATCAAGCTAGGACTAGCGTGGGCCGATACGATTAATATCAATGGCGATTGCTCACCTTGAGTAGTAAGTTGTTTCTGCATAATGGCTTTTGCTGTCGCTATGCCATCAAGCTCGGGCATTTTCCAGTCAATCAATATCAATCGATATTTAGCTTCACTTGCTAGATGAACAGCCTGTTGACCATCTTTGGCCACATCGACCATAAAGCCCATGGTCTGCAAACTAGACTGCATTATCTCCCTAGCACTGGCATTGTCATCTACCACTAAAATCGGCATGCCTTCTAGCTCATTGGCAAGCTTTAACCTTGGGCTCTGTAGCACCTCAAAATTAAGTTCGAAATAAAAGCAGCTGCCTCTACCAATTTCACTCTCAACATGAATGTCCCCCTGCATCAGTTCAACCAGTTGCCTACTGATGGCAAGGCCTAAACCTGTACCACCATACTTGCGGGTTGTTGAGCTATCGGCCTGACTGAATGACTCAAACAGCTTAGCCTGCTGCTCCTGCGTCATACCAATACCTGTGTCTCTGACGCTAAAAGTCAATTTGACGATATCGTCGGTTGCCGAGCTTAAAGAGATAGCCAGAATAATCTCTCCGCTATCGGTAAATTTAATGGCGTTATTCATCAAATTAATCAGAACCTGACTCAACCTTAAAGGATCGCCTTTTAGCTTCCTCGGTACATTAGGCGCCACAGAGAAGATAAGCTCTAGCGGTTTTTCCGCTATTTTCACGCTAAACATATCCGCTAAGTCTTCTAACAGCGTATCGAGTTGGAACGGCACAAATTCTATATCTAGCTTACCCGCTTCAATTTTTGAGAAGTCTAAAATGTCATTAATAATGCCGAGTAATGACTTAGAAGCACGCTCTATTTTATTGAGATAATTGAGTTGCTTAGGATCTAGCTCTGTTTGTAAGCAAAGCTGAGACATGCCGATAATGGCATTCATTGGGGTGCGGATCTCGTGGGACATATTGGCAAGAAAATCGCTCTTAGCCTGACTGGCAGCGTCAGCCACCTCTTTTGCCTGCTGCAGTTGATCTGAAAGCAATTTAGACTGAGTAATATCGGCAAGAGTGATTACCAAAGAACTAACTTGCTGCTCATCCAACAAGGCGGTGAAATTGATATCCACCCAGATAGTTTGCTCTTTTCTATCTATGATTCGGCATTGTAGATGATCGTTTTCAACCTCAAGAGCACTGAACTGGCTTATGACTTGAGATAAGGCTTTGCGATCTTCATGGTGAGCTAACTCACTAAATAATCGCCCTTTCATCTCATCTATACTCAGGCCAATATACTGAGCAAAGTGTTCATTACCATCTATGATGCAACCTTTAGGGTCGGTATTCACTATGCCAATGCCTGCGCCATCAAACAGGGCTTTAAAATGGGCTTCACTTAAAGCAAGTTCGGTTTCTATCTGCTTTCGCTGGGTAATGTCCATCAAATAGCCATTCCATACGATAGCGCCATCGGCCTGACGAGTCCCTCTGGCTCCGGCCTGTAGCCAACGTACATCGCCATAGGGATGTTTATACCTAAACTCTTCCACCCACTGCAGAGATTTATGACTCGTCCCCGACAGAGCGCCAATAATCTTATCTTTTTCACTGCGAAAGAAGCGGCTAGCTATCACATCAAAATCCGCTAACAACTCTTTACGCTGAACTCCTAAGGTCAAGGTCGCGGCACTAGAGAGAAAACTAAAGCGGCGTTTACTCTCACTATGCCAAATCAACTGATAAACAGTGCTGGGTATGGAGTCAGTAATGGTTTCTAACTGCTGCTGTGATTCAGTCAGTTTATCTTGGGCAAGCTTACTCTCGGTGACATCATCAATACTGCCATCAAAATAGAGAGCCGTTCCCGTCTCATCATAGCTGGCACGACCTTTCTCATGGATCCACCTCTCGGTTCCATCTTTATGACGAATACGATAATCCACCTCAAAGGTCTGCCCAGACTCAATCCCCCTATTGATCACCTCATGACACTGAGTAAGATCGTCTTTTAGAATCAAACTCGCCAGACTACGTTTAGCCTCTTCAATAAAATGCCACGCAGGATAACCGGTTATCTGGGCAATGTTTTCGCTGACATACTCCATTATCCAGGTATCACCAATACGAGTGCGATAAACAGCACTGGGAATATTGGTCACTAGGCCGCGAAAGCGGCTTTCACTATCTCGAATCTTCTGCTCGGTAGCCAGTTTAACCGTCATATCCCTAATCGATGCTGCGACCTGGCTCTGGCCTAAATGGTCTTGCGGTAAAATGCTTAAGCCAATCTCAACAGGAAACTCTGTGCCATCAGCCTTAAGTGCCTTTAAGTCTCGAGCCTGGCTCATGGGCCTATCAACCCCTTGTTGCAGAAACCTCTCCCTCGCCTCAACATGCATATGACGGGCAGGTTTAGGTAGCAGATTCTCTACCGACATATTGAGCATCTCTTTGCCACTATAACCAAATAGTGCTTGGCAGCGGGTATTGCTAAAGACCAGTTTCCCTTTAGTATCAACAATAAGCATGGCTTCTGGCGCCGCCTCTAACACGGCGTTTGACCAAGCCGCTGCAGAGAACTGCTCTGTAATATCATTAAATAGGATCTCAACCGACATCACTCCTTTCTCATCGGACATCAAGGGCTGCATGAAAACATCTAGGCGCCTAATTTTGCCTTCACCATCGACCATCTCAACTTGATGGGGCGGCACAGTCTTCCCGAGCAAGGCTTCATCTGTGTACTGCCAGTTTTTCTCATTGATTAGATTGTCGGAGAATAATCTTTGATACTTACGCTTAAATAGCTCTGGCGCTATGCCAAGCACCTTCTTCACTCCGCTACTAACCTGAGCTATCTCACCACTGGGAGCTAAGGAACAATAGAAAGATTTATCACTCATACCATCTATCAAACTGGCAAAACGATTACCTCTGGAGTCGAGTAGTGCTTGCTCCCGTTGAGCTAACAAGTCTGCCATACGATTAAAGCTCGCACTTAGCGTGGCCAACTCTTTTACCGCTGAGCTATCTTCAGCTAATCTCAGATCATTGCCTTTACCAAAGGCAACTATCCCTTCTTCCAGTTTCTCTAAAGGCCGAGTGAGTCGTCTAGCAACCCAGACGCTTGTGACAAATAACAGCAAAGATAAAACGGCTAAATTCAACGTGAGCTTTGAAAAGTCATTGAGAAAACGCAGCAACAACTCCTGCTTTGGAGTCATTATGATGATCCACCAATCTAAAGCAGGAATATGGGCAACGCTGGCGAGATAGTCTTTGCCGCTTTTGTCACTGATCATCGCTTGGCGTTGACCCGCAATATTGGCATTGGCCGCCAACATTCGCTCAAGCACCTTGGCGTTATTTTCATTTTCCGCCAACCATTGATCTACGCTATAGGACATCAACAGCTTAGGATCTGGGTGATAGATCATTCTACCTTTACCATCGACTATCGCTAGCTCTTCACTCACGGCCCCTAAACGCTCGGGCAAACTATCTAAAGCGATATCTAAGGTCACAACCCCATCTTGGTTATCTTGCCCAAAAGCATAGGAGTAAGTCAGCATCAAAATATTGCCCGCCCCTTCATCAAAGTAAGGCCGAGACCAGAAGCCGCCAGCTCGACCGATAGCATCGGTCCACCAACTCCAACTACCATCGGTATAGTCATAGCCATCGGAGCCTATATCCATGGTTTGGATAACACCATTTTCTCGAAAGGCATAGGGAGCTAATAAGGATTGGTGGGGAAAATAGTCTTTACGAAACGCAATTGCAGAGCCGAAAATATCAGGATTGCGCTGCAGGCGTCTTGCTAACCTTTGCTGCAAAATACGGCTATCGCGTAATTTATCCCTATCGACAAGATTAGCTAGGTCATCGGCTAGAGCTTGAGTATCAATGCGCGCCGCATGAAGTAAACCTTCCATACGAGTCGCTACAAAGTCGGCTTTCTGCTCTAACTCGGCAAACAGCCACACCTTTTGATCTTTGTAATTAAGCCAGCCATTAACCCCATAGACAATCGCCATAATGACGATAAGGGGCAATACGATATAGAGTAATATTCGGCTACGAAACGTGTGTAATTTAGATTTTTCCATGCAAAGACCATGGCTATCCTTAAATAGTATTATCTAAGGATAGGATTAACCCCATGGTTTTGCGTTAAATAGTGTTGCGATAAGAGTAAAGAAACTTAGTGCGGAACCTTTATGCCGTTATGGCTAAGGCGTGTTGAAAAATAGCTTCGCGTTTCAGCCACTACTACATGCCTTAACCCCACGAGCGCAATCAGGTTGGGAATCGCCATCAGACCATTAACTGTATCGGCCAACAGCCAGATAAGATCCAACTGAATAAAGGCGCCCACGGCAATTAAAGCCAGAAAAGTAAACTGATACCCTCTGCGACCTTTATCACCCACAAGGTAATACCAACAGCGCTCACCATAGTAGTGCCAGCCTAAAATCGTGGTAAAGGCGAAACAGACCAGTGCTATGGTGACCATATACTGACCTATGACAGAGGCGCCGCCTTGGCTAAAGGCCGCGCTTGTCATCGCAGCCCCCGCTGCATCACCTTGCCACACACCGGTTAAAATCAATACTAAGCCTGTCATGGTACAAATCACTAGGGTATCGAAAAAGGTACCCGTCATACTGACTAAGCCTTGTTTTACAGGCTCATTGGTCTTTGCCGCTGCAGCTGCGATAGGTGCAGAACCTAAACCTGACTCATTGGAAAATACACCGCGGGCAATACCAATTTGCAGAGCTTGAGCCATAGTGGCGCCCAAGAATCCTCCCGCAGCAGAAACCGGGGTAAAGGCAGACTCAACCACAAGATGAATCGCTGGCAGAAGTTGCTCGCTATTACTAGCTAAAATCCATAGACATGCAAGCACATAGCCTAGCGCCATAGTGGGCACTAACTTCTGCGCTACAGCAGCGATACGCTTCACACCACCTAAGGTGACACAAGCAACCAAAATAGTAAGTACTAAGGCTGTCACCCAAGTCGGTACATCAAAGGCGATCACCATGGCATCACTGATGGCATTAACCTGAGCAAAAGTACCGATACCAAAAAAGGCAACACCCACACCAAAAGTGGCAAACAGCTTAGCAAGCCAAGGTAATTTAAGACCGCGCTCAATATAATACATAGGCCCGCCGGCAATCTGGCCGCGACTATCTGTGGTGCGATACTTCACCGCTAGCAAACACTCGGCATACTTAGTTGCCATACCAAATAAGGCCGCCATCCACATCCAAAACAGGGCACCAGGGCCACCAATTTTAATGGCGGTCGCCACACCAACAATATTCCCTGTACCTATGGTCGCCGACAGCGCAGTACAAAGTGCAGCAAAAGGAGTAAGATCGCCTTTACCCTGTGCAGGTTTAAACAGTAGGCCTATGGCCATAGGCAGACGCCAGATCTGAATAAATCTGAGTTTAACCGTAAGATAGATACCTGTGCCGACAAGCAAACAAAGGGTAAGAGGCCCCCAGACAATGGCATTAGCCTGGGCAATAATCGGCTGTAAAAGCTCGTTGAAATTCATGAAAATCCTCGATTATTAAACAACAAAATTAATAAACGGAGGACGAAAAGAAATAGCTGTTTTCCAAATTAAGAACATGGCACAAGCGCGCCACTAGACTAGTACTAGGTTTATGCAGTATTCCACACCTCTGTCCTTTTGCCTGAGCGTTTCACACAAGAGTGACTTGTATTTTCGCCTTCGGCGCCGACATCCTGATATTGGCCTGTCGATCTCTCCAGAGGGTCGTCCAGTAGCAGTCCACGCTATTGAGCTATCCTGAGGATAGTCCTAGCACCTGAAAGAGTGCTCTTTAAAAAAAGAGTTGCCTCGTCGGTGTGAAGTTGATTCTCCACTCTCCTGCTACCTTCATCCGAAGCTTTGCAAATTAACTTCACAAAACTGCATAATTATCCATCCTGATTGACTATGGCTCAAGTGTAATAGATCACAAATCCTCTAGAATCGACACTAACTGCTCTTTATTTAAGCAAAAAATACCCTTAAGGTTAATTGGCAAAACAAAAGGCTCATAGAGTTATTGAATACTATGCAATCGAAACCTGTTGAAGAGTTAACCGAAGAGCAAAAGCAGCAACTGCTAGAGGCGCTAACACTAAGCTATCATGAGCTTAAACAGCAGTTGGACTCTATCCATGAACGAGGTGCACCTGTTACCTTAGATCAACAAGCCGTAGGTAGAGTTTCACGTATCGATGCGATTCAGCAACAACAAATGGCTCAGGCCAATGAGCTACAACTAAAGCGCCAACTGCTCAGAATAGAAAAGATTCTACAATCCACTGATGATTATGGATTTTGTCTTGAATGTGATGAACCAATAGGCTTTGCGAGGCTAAAGATTCATCCAACAGCCCCCTACTGCATCAAATGTCAGTCAAATAAGGAAAGGGGTTAAGGCGATGAAGCTGCGCAATGTGTCTTTACTCCTGAAGTATATTTTGAATAGATAGCTTGATAGGCATCTTCTGCTTGTAACAAAGACAAGCCCATATTAAACAAGTCCCTGTACTCTTGTGTTTTAAAGGCAGCTTGAAACCAATGTTTATCCCCCCAAAGGCAATGCACATCATAATTGAGCGTTTGCCCCATCTCTATCGCGATTTTTTGGGTAAAATGGTCAAAAATAACTAAATCCATCACGACTATATCTAGGTTGCCAACCCAAAACATCTTCACCCTACGATAATCATCAAATACCGGAAAGTAGTCATTTCTAAAGCGACCTTTTTCACCAAACATATAGCCAAATTTGCCACCTATATCCTGTGCAGCGGTTTGCCAACTGCCTATGGTGTAACCCGCCATATCTTGCACATCTACAAGCTTTATATCCGATTCAGCTCTGGTCAACGCCACATCTTGATAGTAAATATAAGGTTTTGAATAAAATAACCCATCAGAAACCCGCGCTTTAGTGACACCACGCCCATGGATATCTAACTGCTGAATGAAGGACATTCGATTATAGGTAAGCCAAACGGCCTCAACCTCTATGCCTACTTGTTTAAAAGCCTCATTAACTATTTCCACCTCTAGACCCGACTGTGAATCAATGACATAGGGAATTGGTTTTCCTGAGGAAAAAGCAAATTTCACAGTCTATGCAAATAAGCTAGAGGAAAGAAAATAAACCAGAACGAAAAGCCAGAATTTCATGTCGCATCACAGCTAATGCACCATGAAATAAGTATAGAAGGCCACAAGGGTTATCAAATAGAAAAATAGCAAAGCGACCTTATACGGTCGCTTTGACGTGTTTTGGAATGAACTTTAGCCTCTACAAGCCTGCTTGGCGCAAATCAACCCCCGCTTTTGCTACAATCGCGAGGAAGCTCTTAGCAAAGTCGGCTCCGACAGCATTCAAGTTTCCGCCATGGTCAGCCTGACTATAAATGCCTAGCCACTGTCTATAATCTTCCGAAATACTATCTTGTTGATGGGCTCTTTTATCCAACTCTGTCATTAAAGCATCGAGTAACGGCTTAGTTCTTGTGAGCTTGTTTAACTCATAGGAAATCTCCTCTGAGCTAAGATCTGCTTCAATCAAAGCTGTCGATACATCATTGGCAAACTCAAATGAGCCTAAAAGTGCGAACAACTCTTTACTCGTCGAATGGCTCTGTAAATGGGTCAACAACTCGGCGGCTTCATTCACCGACTGTTTATTTACAACATCGGCTATAAGTTGTTGTTGATACTTGGTTTGGTCGTCCGCTCCTAGCTTTTCCCTATCCACATCGGCTAAATGGAACTGACCTAACTGAGCCACCCTATCGGCATTGGCATCCAAAGATTGCAAAATCAGGTAATGGTCCTCACCTTTAAAAGCATCAATAATCTCTGCAAAACCTTGCTCAATCGCCTTCGGAAGCCGATGAATATTATCGATCACTCCTTCGGCTAGCTGAGCAATCTCTTTTTGAGTAAGAGGATGACCCACATCCTGACAAGCCTTTTGCAATAGCGTGACAAACTGCTTACCCGCTGCAAAGCCTTTATTTTCGACCCTATCTTCTAAATTAAGCCAGTTCATATGCCCGTTATCAGCGAGAGTCTTCAAGGCACCACTTGGTGCTTGCATATAGTCTTTAACCGCTTGCGCATTAAAAGCCTTAAGGGCATTAGCACTGTCGACCACACGCTGAATCACTTTGCCACTCAGCGGCTTATTACCTGATTTCAGATCGAGCTTGGTTGCTAAACTCGATGCGATATCACTACCATACTCCTTAGCTAGCGCATTAAGAAACAGCCCGGTTGTTTGCAGGTTTTTCTCTTTCTGAACGGCTTTATCTGCATTAAATGGCGACAGGGTTCTACCTTGAAAGCGCCCCGTTTTAAGGCCTACATCGCCCTGTTTATCTTGGCTAATGGTCACATTACTACTTTTAGCTACATTAAGAAATTGCTGTAATTGTATCGACATAGAATGCCTCCTTAGCTAGTGAGTCCATATCACACACACATACTCGGGTTAGGTATGGTGTGAACTTCAGGTTGTGATTTATTTTGCTCAAATAGACAGCGACATTTTTCCGACTGTTCTAAAAAGCATGCCAAGTGATTTTGAAGCTCAAAGATACTAAGTTCATCAACACTAATACTCTGAGACAAAACTAGACTATTGCTATAACTTTCAAGACCTAAACTCATACCCAACTCTTTGTATAAGGCTAGGTTTAATTCCATAGCTTGAGCCAATAAAGCTGTTTTTCCCTTCCCTGAAACAGCTGACACTAAGCTAGAAAAAAATAGCCTTTTCTCTTGAACTCTAAGCTCAATATTCACTGCATAGTCATCATTCACCATAAAGGCACAATGACCGTCGATATTGATATCTTGCGGGGCCAAACCCACTTCAACTAGCAGTTCCTGTAACAATAGCTTTGCCTTTTCACTCATCTCGGCAACCTCGTAGTTATCTCTATTAAGATGAGTGTATGGAAAAGTAATTCATGATTCTGTCAGCTTTGGTTGGGATCTTTTAGATTGTTGCAGTTCATTTATCAGCATTAACTGAATATCAGTTTAGATTTATCACAAACATTTGATATGCTGATAAAAGTCACTCTTTTCT
This sequence comes from uncultured Shewanella sp., assembly GCA_947503555.1. Classification (GTDB taxonomy): domain Bacteria; phylum Pseudomonadota; class Gammaproteobacteria; order Enterobacterales; family Shewanellaceae; genus Shewanella. The sequence continues at coordinate 188,802 of CANNEE010000002.1, read as the reverse complement.
CGCTGTCAGACTCTAATTAAAAGGAAGTAGCATGACGAATGAAATCGTACATCTCAATCGAGTAGAAAAGAGTTTTAGCGATGGTGAGCAACAGCACTCTGTGCTGAGCGGAGTAGAACTGACTCTCCATAGTGGCGATACAGTTGCCCTCACAGGCCCTAGCGGCACTGGTAAAAGCACACTCTTGAACCTAATCGCAGGTTTTGAGCATCCCAACAAAGGACAAATTCAACTTCTCGGTCAAAATACTCAAGATTGGCAAGATAATAAATGGAGTCAATTTCGGCGCCAACACTTAGGCATGGTGTTTCAGCAATTTAATCTGCTCACGCCACTCAATGTTAAAGCCAACATCGAATTTCCCTTAGCCATGTTAAACCTAAGCTGGGATACATGGTGCGATCATCTAGTGACATCCCTTGGTTTAACAAACCTACTTGATAGGCGGGTCGAACAGCTCTCAGGTGGTCAACAGCAGCGAGTCGCCATAGCAAGAGCTCTGGCTCACAAACCTGCACTGCTACTGGCCGATGAGCCAACAGGTAATCTAGACCAAGAAGCGGGTGAACAAGTGATGCAACTGCTTTGCGAGCTCAGTAGGCAGGCCAATACCAGCATATTGATGGTGACTCATAACCCAGAGTCGGCGAACCATATGCAGCGCCGCTGGCATCTAGAAAGAGGCCAAATTCATGAGTAACAAGTTCATGAGTGAGCCGGGTATTCGCTCTAAGCCTAAGGAGGTCGGTAACACTAATTTAATGACCACATTGAGACTAAGCTGGCAGAGCTTTAAGGTATTTTTGCATCACTATCGTCACTCGCCGTTGCAAGCATTAGGTATCTTATTGGGCATCATTTTGGCCGTCACCCTACTGACCGGTGTCAGAGCCACCAATGATAATGCGATTCGCAGCTATAGTGAGTCCACCGAGCTGCTAAGTCAAAGAGCCAGTGCTCTGCTGTTAGCGAACCAAGGACGAATGGATGAAAGCTGGTACTTTCGCCTAAGACAAAGCGGCTTCGACTCGCCTTTGGCGGTTATCTCAGGCAATGTTGAAGATACTCAGGGAAGACGCTTAGCCATACAAGGCAGTGATATTATTGCCGCCCTGAGCGCTAGCCTAGCTCAAGAGAAGCAAACGGATAAGCCATCAGAAAATACTGCTAAGAGTACAGCTAAATTTACCTTTCCAAAATCATTACCACTTTCCCGAATATTAATCGGCGAGCCAATCTTGCTAATGTCGGCTACTCAAGCTCAACGAGTTGCTCCCCAAGGTGAAATCCGGATTAGCGGTCAATATTATGAGGTGATAGCACTCGATGATGAGCTAGGACTGGGCAACCGTATTCTCTGTGATATCTCATTAGCCCAACGCCTACTAAAAGCCCAAGGTAAACTCAGTTATATCGCTCTGTTTGGTACTAAAGAGGGACTCGATAACAGGCTTAAGCAAGTACTGGGCGAGCACTATACTCAGCACATAAGAATACTTAAAAAAGATGAGGGCCAAGCCCTAACCGCACTGACACGCAGCTTTCATTTAAACCTTAATGCGATGAGCCTGTTGGCCTTCATTGTTGGCCTGTTTATCGCCTATAACGGTGTCCGTTATAGTTTATTGAAGCGTCAGGGGCTGATCACCAAACTGCTGCAACTTGGTCTTTCACGCCGCGCGCTCATGTTAGCTCTATGCTATGAGCTAGTGTTATTAGTCATCATTGGCAGCTTTGCAGGCTTTATCTTTGGTCTGCAGCTCAGCCAATGGCTGCAACCTATGGTTGCCATCACCCTTGAGCAGCTCTATGGCGCTCGGCTATTACCTGGCGTATTTCAATGGCGCTGGCTAGTACAAGCGATCTTACTCACCCTATTTGCGGCAGCGAGTGCTTGTCTTCCCCTTTATTTTTCCCTCTGTCGTCAACCTCTTGCTCGCAGTGCCAGCCGAGTTCAACTGCAAGTCACTGCCGAGCAAAGCGGCGTTAAAATATTTAAGCTGGCAAGCCTACTCTTGTTAATTGCCTTTATACTCAGCCCCTTTACCACTCAATATGAATACAGCCTAGCACTGATGGGGCTAGTCATTATTGCCATTCCTCTACTACTACCTCAGAGCCTGAAGTGGGGAGCAAGAGGATTGGAAACAATCAATACCAAACTGCCTTTAGCCCCCAAAGCTAAGCTTCTCAATCGCTATATATTGAATGAAACACGGGAGCTTATCGCTCCTTTGTCTCTCGCTATGATGGCCATGTTACTGGCATTGTGTGCCAATATTGCCATGAACACCTTGGTCGGCAGCTTTGATATCACATTAAGACAGTGGTTAGGTAATCGCTTACATGCAGAGCTTTATCTCAGGCCCAGTCTAGACCAATACAGCCAAGTGCAAAGCTATCTCGAGAAACAGAACAATATTAGCGGCATCTATGAACAGTGGAATGTATCCACTTGGTTTCGCGATATTCCCACCAACCTCACCACAAGGGATGATTATTCACTACGCCACACTAGCGTAATGAAAAGCCAAATAGATAACTTTTGGCCCAGCTTCTTTGCAGGCGAAAGCGTAATGATAAGTGAGCCTCTGGCAGTCAAACTCGGTGTGAATCTTGGCGACACTATAAAGCTCGGTGAAATAGCCGCCTCAAATGCCCTGTTATCCTCACAAGCTGCTTCGACACAACTCACCATAGGTGGAATCTATTTCGACTATGGCAACCCTATGGGGGAAATTTTGATGAATAAGCCCCTTTGGCTGTCATTAAAACGAACCGCTAGCTTTAAAAGTCTGGCTATCAATACTCAGCAAGCCGATCTTGAGCAGCTAAGCCAAAAAATCCAAAATCAATTTGGTCTTTCTGCAGCCGATATCTATAGCCAAAAGAAGATCAAGGTCGAAGCGATCAAGATGTTTAACAAAACATTTGCCATCACCAGTGTGCTCAATAGTTTAACTTTACTGGTCGCGGCCATAGGACTCTTTAGTGCGCTTGTTATGCTAACAGGTGCCAGACAAGCGCCCCTTGCTCGACTCTATGCACTTGGACTCAGTCGATTCGAGCTCAGGTTCGCCGTATTTACACAGATGCTGACCATCATTCTTCTCACTAGCCTTATTGCACTCCCCACAGGTGCATTGCTAAGCCACTTGCTAATCAATAAGGTCACGCTACAAGCCTTTGGCTGGACGATTCCTATCATCTGGGATTGGTGGGCTTGCTTTAAACTCATAGCATTAGCTCTGATAACCGGCGCCCTTGCTATCACCTTGCCCCTCTATTGGCAGACACGAAAGCCCCTTATCTCAAGTTTGCAACAGGAGATCCTCTAACCATGAAAATCAGCTATTGGATCCCCAGCCTTATACTGACACTCACTTTGGTAGCCTGCACACCAGATAAGGCTCCATCATCGAACATGGGGCAAATATTAGGTCAAGATCAGCAAGGCTATGCCAAAGTCACGCCAGAGCGCGCCCTTAGCTTTCCAGGTGATCATCTCGCCCACCCTGATTATAAGATTGAGTGGTGGTATCTCACCGCTAACCTGAAAACCGATACAGGTGAGCCACTAGGGCTGCAATGGACTCAATTTCGTATCGCGATGACACCGCCAACTAAAGCAAAAGAAGCAGCAAAAGAATCACTTAGTGCAAACAACGACTGGGCCAGTAATCAGCTCTATATGGCCCATGCCGCAGTAACGACACAAAAACAGCATTTCACCGAAGAAAAATGGTCAAGAGCTCACCCTAAGCTCAGTGGTATAGATAGCTCACCGATTGCGGTTTATCTCGATAACTGGCGCTGGCAAAGCAGTAGCAAAGAGTCACTGTTTCCCGCAACGCTAAACGTCGATGGTGCCAACCAAGAGTTTAGCTATCAACTTCAGCTCACTACAGATGCACCTTATCAACGTCAAGGTGAGAACGGCTACAGTATAAAAAGCCAAGATGGCCAGGTTGCCTCCTACTACTACAGTCAGCCTTTTATCGCCATCACTGGCAAGGTCAATGTCGACGGCAAGTCAGTCAATGTATCAGGCCATGGCTGGTTAGATAGAGAGTGGAGCTCACAGTTTCTTAAGCAAGATCAGCAAGGGTGGGATTGGTTTGCTTTGAGATTAGACGACATGAGCACCTTAATGCTATTTCAATTAAGAGGGAGCCAAACCTTTTTCAGTGCAAGACGCATGTTTAAAGATGGTAGTGGCTACAACTACAACTCAAACGAAATTACGCTCACGCCGACCCAGTGGCACACCTTGGACGACACTCGTTATCCAACCTCTTGGCAGCTTGAGTTAGCCAAAGATAACATCAAACTGCAACTATCGGCATTAAACCCAAAAGCCAAGATGTCACTCACCACTCAGTACTGGGAAGGGCCAATTCAAGTACAAGGAACCTATAAAGGGGAAGGATACATGGAGTTAACCGGATATTAGACCCACTCCCAATGAAACAGTAAAAGCCGAAACATAAACACAACAATTAAGTAACAGCTAATCTTCTACATTAGCTTAATGAAAACTTGCCCTCTAAAAATGCTAAACCTCTACATCTAAAGTAGCACAAGCATGATAACAATTCTCATTACCCTACCAGCTTACAAACATGTAACTTAGATGTTTCATATTAGATACAAAGTGCATACTAAATAAGGCTTTGCGAAAGCACTTGGTTAAATTTCAAACTGAGATTTAGATCACGCTAAAAACTTTGATCTCGATCTACAAAAGCCGCCAATACCTCTTGCGAGGTATACCCACAAAATCTGTGAGGTCTAGACTCAATAGTTATCCAAATACTATCGACTATGCTTATTAGCACCTGCTAAATCAAGCTTGCCATCTAAGCTAACTCGACAGTGATTGATCATTGAATAGGTATGAGAAAGAGATGACTCAGGAATACCATGTAACTAGCCTAGTGGTACATGTTACCGCGGACGCTGTTGAGCAAGTCAAAGCCGATATTGCAGCCCTAGCAGGCACAGATATTCACGCTGTTACCGAGGAAGGCAAATTTATTGTCACCCTAGAAGGCGACACACAAAAAGCCATTCTCGATAACGTCGAAAAAATTAACGCCCTTAAAGGGGTGTTATCCAATAGTTTGATCTACCACCAAGCCGAACCATTAGAACAAGAGAGTGAGGAAACACCATGAGCATTAGCCGTCGCGAGTTTCTAAAAGCCAACGCTGCAGTTGCCGCTGCAACCACAGTTGGAGTCACTCTGCCAGTTAAGGTCGTTGAAGCCGCTGAGCAGAAAGACAACATCAAGTGGGACAAAGCACCATGCCGTTTTTGCGGCGTAGGCTGTAGCGTACTGGTTGGAACCAAGGGAGGCAAAATCGTTGCCACTAAGGGCGACCCTGAAAGCCCTGTAAACAAAGGCCTTAACTGTATTAAGGGCTACTTCCTATCAAAAATCATGTATGGTAAAGACCGTTTAAGCTCGCCACTGCTTCGTATGAAAAATGGCAAGTATGACAAGAACGGTGAGTTCACCCCAGTAAGCTGGGATATGGCACTTGATACCATGGCTGATAAGTGGAAAGCGTCATTAAAAGCCAAAGGACCAACTTCTGTTGGTATGTTCGGCTCTGGCCAATGGACAGTTTGGGAAGGTTATGCTGCCGCTAAGCTTCATAAAGCAGGCTTCCTCACCAACAACATCGACCCTAACGCTCGTCACTGTATGGCATCGGCTGTTGGTGGCTTTATGCGTACCTTTGGTATCGATGAGCCTATGGGCTGTTATGACGATATCGAAGCCGGTGAAAACTTCGTGCTTTGGGGCGCTAACATGGCTGAGATGCACCCAATCCTTTGGGCTCGCCTATCAGACCGCCGTCTAAGCAACAAAGACGCTAAAGTTCACGTACTATCTACCTTTAAGAACCGTAGCTTTGAGCTAGCCGATAACCCTATGGTTTTCGAGCCTCAAACTGACTTGATCATTCTTAACTTTATCGCCAACTACATTATCCAAAACGGTGGCGTTAACAAAGAGTTCGTTAAGAAGCACACCAAGTTTGTGAAAGGTACCACTGACATTGGTTATGGTCTGCGTCCAGATCACCCATTAGAGAAGAAAGCGAAGAACCCAGGTAATGGTAAGTCTACGCCAATCGACTTTGATGAGTTTGCTAAGCATGTTAGTCAGTACACTCTAGACTACACGTCTAAGATGAGTGGTGTACCAAAAGAAAACCTCATCGAGCTTGCAAAAGCTTATGCCGATCCTGATGCCAAAGTGATGAGCTTATGGACCATGGGTGTTAACCAGCATACACGTGGTGTATGGGCTAACAACATGCTTTATAACATTCACCTACTAACAGGTAAGATCTCGACTCCTGGTAACAGCCCATTCTCACTAACAGGTCAGCCTTCTGCTTGTGGTACCGCTCGTGAAGTGGGTACTTTCGCACACCGTCTACCTGCAGACATGGTTGTTAAGAAGAAAGCACACCGTGATATCACTGAGAAGCTATGGCAGGTACCAGAAGGTACGATTCCACCTAAGCCGGGTTATCACGCCGTACTGCAAAGCCGTATGCTTAAAGATGGCAAGCTAAATTGTTATTGGACTATGTGTACCAACAACATGCAGGCTGGTCCTAACATCAATGATGAGATCTATCCTGGTTTCCGTAACCCAGAAAACTTCATCGTTGTTTCTGACCCATACCCAACAGTCACAGCTACCGCTGCTGACTTGATTCTACCTACCGCTATGTGGGTTGAAAAAGAAGGGGCTTATGGTAACGCTGAGCGTCGTACTCAGATGTGGCACCAACAAGTTAAGCCACATGAAGGTGCTAAGTCAGATCTATGGCAGCTAGTTGAGTTCTCCAAGCGCTTTAAAGTGTCTGAAGTCTGGCCTGCTGAGCTTATCGCTAAGAAGCCTGAGTACGCTGATAAGACACTTTATGATGTCCTATTTGCTAACGGCGTCGTCGATAAGTACCCAACCTCTGACTGTAAAGGTGAGATGAACGACGAGAGCGAGCACTTTGGTTTCTATCTACAGAAAGGTCTATACGAAGAGTATGCCGCCTTTGGCCGTGGCCATAAGCATGACCTTGCTGATTTTGATACCTATCACGCTGGCCGTGGTCTACGCTGGCCTGTTGTTGATGGTAAAGAAACCCTACGCCGCTTTGTACAGGGTGACCCCTATGTTAAGCCTGGCCAAGACTTTAACTTCTACGGTAAGCCAGATGGTAAGGCTGTTATTTTCGCCCTACCTTATGAGCCACCAGCAGAGGTACCAAACGAAGAGTACGATCTATGGATGTCCACAGGTCGTATCCTTGAGCATTGGCACACAGGCTCTATGACGGCTCGTGTACCTGAGCTACAACGCGCATATTCTGATGCCCAAGTCTTTATGCATCCAGATGACGCGCGTAAGCGTGGCCTCAAGCGTGGTGATGAAGTCATCGTTGCTTCGCCTCGTGGTGAAGTTCGTACCCGTGTGGAAACCAAAGGCCGTAACAAGCCGCCTGTTGGACTGGTATTTATGCCGTTCTTCGATGCGCGCCAATTGGTTAACAAACTCCTACTCGACGCGACCGATCCTCTGTCAAAAGAGACAGACTTTAAGAAGTGTCCAGTAAAAGTGATGAAGGCCTAAGCCTACACACTCGAGTTGCACAGTAACTAAGAGAGTCGACCATGAGTAACAATAGCAAACCTAACAGTAAAGCCGCCGACGCTAACCGTCGTAGGTTCCTTGCCACATCAGCGAAAGCTGGCTGTGTAATGGGGCTGGTAGGTATGGGGCTGACGGCGACTGCGACCCAGTCCAGTCAACGCGACCCCTTTGCTATTCGTCCTCCTGGCGCTTTAGCGGAAGATGATTTTCTGTCGGCCTGTGTTCGTTGCGGTTTATGTGTCGAGGCTTGCCCCTATGACACACTCAAGTTAGCTCGCTGGTTTGAGGGCGCGGCCACAGGCACCCCATACTTTACTGCAAGAGATGTTCCCTGTGAGATGTGTGATGACATTCCCTGTGTAAAGGTCTGCCCGACCGGTGCACTGGATCACTCACTTGAAGATATCGATCAGTCGAAGATGGGAATTGCAGTATTAATCGATGAGAAAAATTGTCTTAACTTTAAAGGCTTAAGATGCGATGTCTGTTACCGGGTTTGTCCGTTAATCGACAATGCCATCACACTAGAAAGACAGCGCAATCACAAGAGTGGTCATCACGCCATGTTTCTACCAACAGTCAACAGTGATACCTGTACCGGCTGTGGTAAATGTGAACGCGCCTGTGTAATGGAAGAAGCCGTCATTAAAGTGCTGCCGCCTAAAGTGGCTCTTGGTAAAGCAGCGACACACGATACTTATATCAACACAGAAGAAACCACACTAGAGATGTTAAATAAGGGGCTGTCGATATGAATAAGACAATCAACAGCACAAAGACACATGGCCAAGAGCGTTTTGCTCAAGCTTCAATAGATGAACTCGGTTGGTTTGGAGCGCACAAGTTCCTGCTACTAAGACGTCTATCTCAACTGTCTGTGCTGGCCCTATTTGCCATTGGTCCTTGGTTTGGCCTTTGGCTCCTTAAAGGAAACCTCTCGTCTAGTGAGCTACTTGGTGTTATTCCACTAAGCGACCCTCTAACAACGCTACAGGTGTTGTTTGCCGGGCACTTACCGGAAATGACACTGATACTTGGCGCCGTCATTATTGCATTATTTTATGCGCTACTTGGTGGCCGAGTATTTTGTAGCTGGGTTTGTCCAGTCAATGTCATCACAGATACAGCAAGTTTTCTAAGGCGTAAATTAAAGCTACCTCGCGCCAGCGAGATGCCCAATAACCTGCGCTACTACCTGCTTGCTCTTGTGCTGATTTTGCCAGTAATAACAGGCTATACGGTGTGGGAATGGGTTAACCCAGTTCCTATTATCTATCGCGCCTTGTTGTTCAGTGCAGGCTCTGGACTCTGGATTCTAGCGGCTATTTTCTTGCTCGATCTCTTTATTGCAGAGCGAGCCTGGTGTAGCCACCTGTGCCCCACTGGCGCCCTATTTGCGTTAATAGGTAAAACCAGTCCGATAAAAGTGACCGCGGTCAATGCTGATGCCTGCAACAACTGTATGGATTGTTTCACTGTGTGCCCAGAGCGTCAGGTACTTAAACCTGCACTTAAAGGCTCACAGCCCATCATTCTAGACAGTGATTGCACCCAATGTGGTCGATGTATCGATGTCTGTGCTCCACGCGTATTCCAGTATCAAAACCGATTCTCCAATAAAGAGTCGAATCGAATTGCCCAAAAGGCGGAGAACAACCAATGAAAAAAGTACTCACCTTAGCCGCATTATTTCTGGCTATAAGCGCTTGCTCAGGCCAACAAGCTGATAAACCAGCTAAGCCTGTAAATGTCACTTCACTAGCTGGTAATTCTGCCATCACAGATGTGCGCCCAGCCGATGCTATGCCGACTTACCCTAAGCGCGGTAAATCAATCGAGCGTAACTATATTGAGCAGCCACCGCTTATTCCACATAGAGCGGACTACTCAATTTCACTGAACAAAAACAAGTGTATGACGTGTCACAGCTGGGATAAAGCCAAGAAGATGAAGGCGACTCCAGTGGCTAAGTCTCACGTTGTTAACGCACAAGGTAAGCTTAATGGCCAGAACTACTTCTGTACTCAGTGCCATGTACCTCAAGCTGACAACAAGCAAGCTATTGTAGAGAACGTATTCTCAACTAATTAGGGCGTGTAGATCTTTGCTGCTTAATTTTTGCGCTCAGGCAATGGTATTTTATCGCGGCGAACGAAATGAAGCTTAGCAATCTAAGTAAATGTTCGTTCAACAATGAGAAAATGCCATTGAATCGCGCCCTAAGGGCAGCATTTACAGCGCACTTTTACTGCGTTATCGCCTGTTTATGTAGAATCACTACACAGCACAAGCTCTGCCTTGTCTAAGCACGCTGTAAACTGCTGCAAAAACAAGCTTGAAAGATCGACACGACCTAATAGCCAACTAAACACGACAACTCCATGAAAAAGCCACTCATTTGAGTGGCTTTTTATTTGCTATAACACCTATTTAGGTTATTTTAATACCAACGCATTAGACATGTTCTATTTGCTCATAGTACAGCTTGCCGTAGGCAATATCAGCTAGACTGCCTAGGTCATGCAACATAAGGAGTTCGTCAGTGAAAAAACACAAGCATGAAGCGCAACTGATTAAACTGGCCGTAGAAATTGGTGCAGGCTATGCGGTAAAACGGGGTTATAGCTCATTTGAACCCGGCACCTCTCTCAAAGATAAAGTCGAATGTATTTATCGTCTTTTGGTTAAGGATAAGCTTATCGCTCCCCTTCCCCATGATAAAGAAGATGGCCCCGGCATGAAGCACAGACTCGTGGTTTGGATAGCCAAGCAACTACCTGACGATCACGAGCTATTGCAATAACCAAGCAAGCAAAAAAAGCCCCAAGTGCAAAACACCTGGGGCATAAATAGATGTCATAGTTTGAACGTCTTACATCTTAAGCGTCAAACAAGAGCGTCTAGCCAACTAAACTTTAAAAACAGATCTGATAATGAGCTAAACGACCAACCAAAATCATTACAATATGTGACCTACCATATTGCCGCTCATATCTGATGTAGTTCACAATACTCCTTCGGCTAACACTTTAGAAATGAATTTATTCCATGCTTGCCATGCCATTTTGGAATGACTAAAAACTCACACCATAGGGAAAAGAAAACGAGCACTAAGGCTCGTTTTAAAGTGTAGGCACAACAAGGTTATGGCTCTTTCGGCCCTTTATTTATGCTAAGAATGGTGATGACTCAACTCGATATTAGGGTCAATTAGCATCAAGTTGAAAAAATCTTAAGACTATCGGCAAACAAATTGCCCAGCTCGGATCTCTCTCACGGTAAGCTAAGGCATATAATTAGTAAAATGAATTTATTCGATAGTATGGATTCATAAAACGCATGAATATACCAATAAAGACCCTACAATGCTTTTTGACTCTAGTGGAGACAGGTAACTTTACTCGCGCTGCCGAGCAGTTATACCTGACCCAACCGACTATCAGTAAGATGATCCAGCGTTTAGAAGACAACCTAGGTCAGCAATTACTGATACGTAACAATCAAAAAGTAGAACTCACTCAGGCTGGCGTACTGTTTCAACACAGTGCCCATCAGATGATAGGCCAGTGGCACAGACTTCAGGAAGATATCAGTAACCTCACAGGCCTCAAAACAGGTCTACTTAGGCTGGGAGTCTGTCCTATGATGAGCGGCATGATTATCGACCTGCTTGGCCCTTTTCGTGAGAAGTATCCTGGGGTTGAGGTGCAAATGCAGGAATTTGGTGGTTTTGGCTGTGAGCAGGCGCTACTTAACGACACCTTAGATATCGCCTTTACCGCATTGCCAGTGACTCACTCAGAGCAGATTTCCAGTCAGCTACTCGTGCGCTATCCGCTACTGGCCTGTCTACCGGATCAACATGAGCTAATCAGCCAAGAAGCCCTGACATGGAAAGATATCGAGCCTTTCCCCTTTATCATCTACAACGAAGATTTTTCACTGGCTAAGCTTATCTCCCGATTAACGAAAGCCGATCAGGTCAAGCTCAATATCGCCTTTAGAAGTGGCCAATGGGATTTCCTTGCCGCCATGGTCGAAGCCAATATGGGAATCGCCCTGCTGCCAGAGCCCATTTGCCAACGCCTAGAGCCCAGTAAGCTCACCTATAAGCAGATGCAACCGGCAATGACATGGGATATTGCCCTAATGTGGCGTAACAATCTGCCTCTCACCCCTGCAGCAAAAGCCCTTCTGGAACTAGGCAGGAAAATATATCCTCAGCCAGAACCATAATCTCAAGACATAAAAAAGCCCCGTGCTATATAAAGCACGGGGCGAATGAGGTATCTAATAGCCTCTAGCCAACTAATCAATTTAACGCAACCAAGATAAACTGGTGCAAGGCTTTGCTGGGATGATGACGAACCAGCTAGCACTCCTTGCATAGCTATTGGGGAACTTAGCGAACCAAATATGCCGTTCAGCACTATCCTTTTTCAGTATCGCGATAACCCAATAGCTCAAAACCTTTTCATCAATGGGGTCAGGCAATGATGATGGTTAACACGATATCCTGATAATCGACACAGGTATAATGAAGAAATTAAATTTACTGTATGCCAATTTAGAATAGATAGATACAACAAACAATTAGCGCATTTTTTAACCAAAAAATAAATTCACTCTCAATAACGATCCTCGAGAGACTCTAGTGTTTTCATTGAATTAGCTCACATTTTGTGGGTCTTTTTAAAACCCAAGATCTTAGGATCTATCCATGATTTTCGGTCATGCCATTATGAAAAAATGGCATAGCACTTTTGCATATTTTCACCTATTTGATACCGATCAATAAATCGTCCTTTGTGGCAGGCGTTTAGTGGCATTTTGACTATAAATAATAAGCAAGGCGTTTGATTATTTAAGGATACTCACGCTTGTGTCAAAGGGACTCTCTCACCAAGAAGCAACTGCCAGATTAAGCCAATATGGCGAAAACCGCTTGCCTAAAGCCAAGCGGATAAGCTTTATCCGCTTCTTTTTGACACAGTTTGCCAATGCCTTTATCTATGTCCTACTCATAGCTGCTATCGTCTGCCTACTGCTGAATCAATTTATTAACGCCATTTTTATCTTTGCCGTATTACTGATTAACGCACTAATAGGCGCAATTCAGGAGTACTCAGCCCAAAAGGCCGCCGATGCTCTTAGCCACATGGTGCCGCAACAGACGAGGGTGATACGTCAAGGCGCTCCAACCTCGGTCGATAGCAGCCAACTGGTTCCCGGAGACTGGGTACTATTAAGCTCGGGAGATCGCATTGCTGCCGATATCTCACTCAAGCAGGTTAATCAATTTCAAGTGGATGAATCGGCGCTTACTGGAGAGTCGGCTTCTATCAGCAAAAGCGACTTTGCCTATGCGGGCACTATGGTCACCCATGGCCGCGGGGAAGGCGAAGTGATAGCAACTGGCGCCAGCACTGAAATCGGTCAAATAGCAGGACTAGTAACCCAAGGCAAAGCGACTACACCACCACTAATACTCAGAATCGAGCGCTTTACCTTAGTTATCGCAATCGCGATTTTGATCATCATAGTGCTGATTTTTGCCCTTAGCCTATTACGGGGTGCCGAGCTAGCCCATATCTTCCTATTAGGTGTGGCATTAGCCGTATCGGCCATTCCTGAAGGGCTACCAGCGGCAATCACAGTTGCACTGGCCATAGGTATGAAACGTATGGCTAAATCCAATGTGATTGTTAGAAAACTAGTTGCAGTGGAGTCACTTGGCTCTTGCACCTTTATCGCCTCAGACAAAACCGGCACTCTAACAGTCAACGAGATGACCATAGGCCAAGTTTGGTTAACCAATGGCCACAAATACCATATTGAAGGAGAAGGGTTAAGCAAAGAGGGAGGGATCCATGCTGAGGGGCAAGCAGATACATTGCACTACCCGCTAGAAGCTAAGCTGATTAAGCTGACTCAAGCAGGGGTTCTCGCCAACGAAGCGCATCTAGACTATAGCGATGGCATTCAGGCCGATGGTGATGGTGTCGACCTTGCCTTTCTAGTGTTAGGTCATAAGCTAGGACTCTTACCTTGGCAGCCACCTAAACAGCTCAAGCTCTACCCCTATGAATCAGAAAAAGGCTATTGTGCTAGCCTAAATCAGCTCGAGCATAGCAAGATGATTTCAGTCAAAGGCGCTGTCGAACAACTGCTGCCTATGTGCCAAATATCGGCTGAGCTGCAAGACCAAGTGATAGCGCAGATGCACTGGATGGCTCGCCACGGCTACCGAGTATTAGCCGTCGCTCAAGGTGAAAACATGGGCAATATGGCACTTAAAGATCTCGAACTATTAGGACTGGTTGCCATGAGGGATCCCTTAAGGCAGGACGCCATTGAGGCCGTCGCTCAATGCCAGCAAGCCAATATTAAGGTGGCCATGATAACAGGAGATCATCCTGTCACCGCTCAATCCCTTGCCCAGCAACTCAAACTTGAAGGCAGTGATAAACCCGCCCTTACAGGTGACTTGCTTGCCGATGCTTGGCAATCGGAAGAAGCAAAGTTTGATGCTCTAATCGCTAAGCACAGAGTATTTGCTAGGGTTAAACCCGAGCAGAAAATGCAGATAACCCAATCACTGATCCGCCAAGGTGAGTTTGTCGCTATGACAGGTGATGGGGTCAATGATGCTCCCGCCCTTAAACATGCCCATGTAGGTATTGCCATGGGCAAACGCGGCACAGATGTCGCCAGAGAAAATGCCGCACTCGTACTTACCGATGATAACTTCAGTTCCATAGTCAAAGGCATCATAGAAGGCAGAGTTGTCTACAACAATATTCGCAAGGTGATTTTTTTACTCGTCAGTACTGGGGCAGCTGAGATACTGCTCTTTATTCTAAGCGTATTATTTGCCCTGCCGATCCCGCTTTACCCCTTACAGATCCTCTGGCTGAACCTAGTGACCAATGGTATTCAAGATGTAGCGCTAGCTTTTGAGCCAGCAGAGGGGGATGAGTTCTCTCTCCCTCCGAGACGACCAAAAGAACCCATCTTCGATCGCTTAATGCTAGAGAGGATTATCATCAATGCCTGCGTGATGGGAGTCATGGCGTTTATCCTCTTTAGCCTCGCTCTACAATGGGGCTATGGGGAATCGGAAGCGAGAAACCTTACACTAATGCTGATGGTACTGTTTGAAAATATTCATGCACTTAATAGCCGTAGCGAATCCCGTTCCCTGTTTGCGATCCCTTGGCTTAGTAATCCCATTTTGTTAGTGGGGATCTGCATCGCCCAAGGCATACATATAGGCGCCATGTATACCCCGGGCATACGAGAAGCCCTTGAGCTAACCCCCATAGATTTAAGTCAATGGTTAACTCTGCTCGCCACCGCATCGGTACTTATTTTGGTTGATGAATACCATAAAAAGCACTGGCGAGTGCGACAGATCAGGTAAGGGGCGCCAGCAGTTGATCATCGGCTGGGATCACCAACACATTACTGCGCATTCTGCCCAATACCGACTCAGCGGTATTACCTATCATACGACCAAGTAATCCTTGCCTTTGCTTAGCGCCTATCACCAGATAACGACACTTAAGCTTACAAGCTAAATCAAACAAACACAGCTCTGGCTCTCCGGCCACAATATGCACATGTTCGGCAGGCATATTGAGTCTTTCTATCTCCTCTTGATGCTCCTTATAGGCTTGTTTCACTAAGGTGCGAGTATCGAGTAAATCCATATCTCGTAGTATGCGTGGCACTCGTAGCACATAGGCCAGGTGCAACTCAGTATCTGTGGCATCGGCCAGCTCTCTTGCATGGGCGATAACCACCTCATTAAGCTGCTGTTTAATGGGGTCATGGGTTCCTAAGTCCACCGCCATCAAGGTGCAATTGCCCCTATGCAATGGGTTATCGGTTAGCAGCAATAATGGGATCTTAGTATGTCGAATCAACTGCCAATCGGTGGGCAGATAATGATCGGCATGGTGCACGGCTTTCACCATAAGATCGAAGCCGTGACGCATCGAATGGTGACAGGCATGCTCGAACAGGTATTTACTCCAAATCATATGTAAAGGAATACTATCTTCCCCCAAAGAAGAGAGTTCCTGTTGCAGTTGAGTTTGCCTTTGATTCATCAACTCCTTTTGAGCAACCCCAGCCAATCTCGGATTGTAACGCTCTGCGCCACTGAAATAGGCATAGGAGTATGAAAACACTTCGGCATGCTTATCCATCAATCTAGCCAGTTTAATGCCCGCAGCCACAGCATCTGTGTGTGCCTGCTCCATTTGCGCAATAATAAAAACCTTATCCATAGCCTCCCTCCTTACAGCGTGAGCAACTGATACTTTCAGCTTAGTCAGGGGCGGCTTTTCATGCCTGAGAATCGAGGTCAAAAATGATCGCGATCAAGCAATCACTAGGAATATGTTATAGCAGTAAAATGAAAACCGTCTTTGAGGAGATTTCATCAACAGAGTCAAGGACAAACCGTCAAAATAGGTCATAGTCGACTACACTCAAACTAAGCACAAATGACCTGAGTCATGCACCTAACCTACGGCTTACTACGCCAACGAGTATTCAACCCAAATGAGTACCATTGGTGTAACTAGCCCCATTTAGCAAAGGCTTAGCTTTTATAGGGACTGGCACCTATGGCAATCGACAGTTTTGTTATGTCGCTACTGTTAATCCTAGTCATAGGTAGGCTGTTGGCCGAGCTCAGTTTTCGTTTTAGCTGGCCCAGTGTAGTGGGCGAAGTCACCGCTGGCATATTGATAGGCCCATCCCTTCTTGGCTGGGTAACACCCCATGAAACCTTGGCTATTATCGCCGAGCTTGGCGTTATTCTTTTATTGTTTGATATCGGCTGCGAAACCTCCATCAAGAAGCTGCTCAACGCTGGACCTAAAGTGATTTGGGTAGCCCTTATCGGAATTTTAGCCCCCGCCACAATAATGGGTCTAGCTAGCGCCTATTGGCTATCCCTTTCCGCCTTTGGCGCACTCTTCTTTGGTTGCACCTTAACCGCTACCAGCATAGGCATTTCAGTACATGTGCTTAAACTCAATGGCCAAGATCAAAGCCCTACAGGGCAAGTGATATTAGGTGCTGCAGTCATTGACGATATTGTTGGCGTCGCCCTACTCAGTATTTTGTTTCATTTTGCCGCATCCGGTGAAATCGCTATCGGCCCAACACTCCTTCTTATAGCCATGATATCTGGCTTTGTAGCATTTAGCCCACCAATTGCCAGGGGGCTTGTGTATTTTGCGCGTTGGCTACAACACTATGTAAAAATTCCCGGCTATGAACCACTGGTGGTCATGACACTGATAGCCCTGTTTGCATGGCTCGCCCACTTTGTTGGTGCACCTGCAATTCTTGGCGGCTTTGCTGTGGGCATGGGGCTATCCCGCCATTTTATCTCACCACTCGATCAGTATCTTAAAAACCCTTTCCCCTTTACCAAGTCACTGGAAAATGCCAGCAAACCCCTAGTACACATTTTTACACCTGTCTTTTTCGTTTACGTCGGGATCAGCATAGATCTTAGCCAGCTAGATCTGAGTTTCACCGGATTACTGATCCTAGCTTGGTTAACCCTACTCGCCATAGTGACTAAATTGTTATCGGGAATGTTGGCAAGCCGTCACTGGCGAGAACGAATTGCAATAGGTTCAGCCATGGTACCTAGGGGTGAAGTTGGCTTAGTTTTCGCAGAGATAGGTCGCCAGCTGAATGTACTCGCCCCCAGCGAGTTTGCCCTGTTAGTTGTCATTATAGCCATTACAACATTAATCGGCCCTCTAATGCTCAAAAAAGCCATTCTACCAGCTGACACTCTAACTCAAACAAAAGGGATAAATGTCAAAGACACTAAATAAGCCATCACTAAACCACTGAAATCTAATTATAAATTTGTATTAAAGATGAACAAAATTCAACCTCAAAACTTGATCTAACGCATAGAAATCACCAGCGAAACCTGATAGAAATAGAAACTCATTCACTGGGAGAGTAGTACAATGATTGGTATCCAAATTACGAAAACTGAACAAGAAGCCCTTTTGAACTCATTTTGGCTTCTAGATGAAGAAAAACAGCAAGCTCGTTGCATTTGCGCCAAAGACAAAGCACAGGAAGAAAAAGTGGTTAGTCTGGCAGATCTAGGTGAGATCGAATATCGCGAAGTGGCGGTAAAAAATGATCTAGAACGCGAAGGTGGTCAGCACCTAAACGTGAATGTAATGACAAAAGAAACATTAGAAGATGCGATCGCGCACCCTGAGAAGTATCCTCAGCTAACAGTGCGTGTATCTGGTTATGCAGTGCGTTTTAACTCGCTAACACCAGAGCAGCAGCAAGACATTATTAAGCGTACCTTCACAGCCTCGCTATAAGGCCCGCTTAGCCCCTGTCAGCCACTTTATACCAAACAGAGTGGCTGACAGAGCTTTTCCCCTCTTTACCTTGTAAACACCCCTTTAAGAGCTTCTAGGCTTTTTATATTGCCCGACCACCAAACCTTTTCTTCTTTGGTCATTCAGACCATAGCCAGCTGATATTTCCAAACTTCGTTTGGATGAATTTGATGGATTGTGATGAGTATTCTTGCCTTTTCGGCAATAGAGGATAATTAAACTTCGTTTGGATTTAACTCTATTTCAAGCTGCGCTTGAATTAACGCCGTGGAGCCCTGCAATTTAGCTCCAAGCACCAGATAGAAATAAGAAACCTGTTTAGTTTCCCCTAAACAAAAAAATACCCGCTAAGGTAGCGGGTATTTTCAAACATCAGCTTTGACTGAACTTAACGCCTTACAGTGGTGTTACCACAAACAGTAAGTCATTTTGCGAGACCTGTTGACCATTAGTATTCATGATCTTCTCGATACGATACTGCTTATCTTCAGGGTAGATCTCAGCGCCTTTACGGTTGTAGCTCGCAAGGGTAATTTGCGAGAACATCTTCATCGCTTCACTCAGTGCTAGCGTCTGATCCGCTCTGACGATATCACCTTCTTTAACAAAGTCGGCTTCGCCCGGTGCAGGAGAGGTATAGAAGATACCAGCGCCCTGTGCCAATACTTTCAGCTCGTTACTCTCACCAACACGTAGTGAGGCCATATCGACGCCTTGAGTCTCTGCAGCAGCTTCCATCTCAGCGATAAGCTCAGGTACGTCTAACTCAGCCATTAGACGTGGCAGGTAGTTAGTGTCGTACACACCTTCGTTGAAGGTACCATCTTTCAGAATACGCTTAAGCAATGGAATGTTAGTCGCAATACCTTTAATCACTACGTTATCTAGGTAGTCATAAAGCTTAGCCACTACATCTTCACGATCTTTACCGCGACAAACGATCTGTGCGATCAAGCTATCGTAGTATGGCGACACTTCCTTATCGCTAGAAGCGATAGAGATAATCTCCATATCGTCACGCTCAGGCATAACACACTCAGTGATCATGCCAGGGTTAGGGATCAGCTGTAGTATGCCGTCACTATCAAGCTCAGCTTTCTCAGCGGTTACACGAACCTCAATCGCATAGCCTTGCTCTTTTGGCTCTAGCGCTTCAATTGAGCGACCCGCTGCGATATCAAACTGAGCACTCACGATGTCGATACCCGATGTTGCCTCGGTAACTGGATGCTCAACCTGAAGACGTGTGTTCATCTCCATGAAGTACACTTCGTTAGCATCTAGGTTGTAGATAAACTCTACAGTACCTGCGCCCATATAATCGGTCGCATCACCAAGGGCTCTAGTGTACTCAAGCACCTGTTGCTTAAGCTCTTCAGGTAGCATGGTAGAACCAGACTCTTCGATCACCTTCTGGTTATTACGCTGTACTGAGCAGTCACGTAGACCTAAAACCTTAGTGTGACCAAACTTGTCACGTAGCAACTGTACTTCGATATGACGTAGTGAAGTCACATACTTCTCTAGGTACAGGTCACCGTTACCAAAGGCTGCAGCCGCTTCGGTCGAGGTTTTTTGGAATAGACCAATCATATCCTCAGGGCGTTCAACGACTTGAATCCCCTTACCACCGCCACCTTGTACCGCTTTAAGCAGCACTGGATAACCGATTTCGCTCGCGACATTCACCGCTTGCTCAGCGTTATTTAGAATGCCGTGAGAACCAGGTACTACAGGTACGCTTTGCGACTGAGACGTCTTAATCGCATTCGACTTGTTACCCATGGTAGTCATAGAGTGAACACTTGGACCAACGAAGTTAACGCCATTGTTCACACATAGTGCAGCAAACTGCGGGCTCTCAGATAGGAAACCAATACCAGGGTGAAGTGCATCAACTTTCTCATACTCGGCAACTTTAAGTACTGAGTAAGCGTTGAGATAACTTTCATCAGAAGTGTTACCACCGATACACACTAGCTTGTCGTTTTCCTTAAGCATTTCTGCAGGAACTGCAGTCATATCAGGATCTGACGCCACAAGTACCACGTTGATATCGTTGTCATGGGCCTTACGGATAAGCTTAACCGCAGTACAACCACGAGCATGAACCAATACCTTGTCGATTGGTTTCATTAGCGCACGAGGGTCGTCTTGAACAATTTCGTCTTCAACGATCACTTGCTCAGGAGCAAGACTCGATACCGCATTGGCGATGACATCTTCGATGTTATCGGTTGCACGTGGCATAAATGGGTCAATGCTGGTCAATCTGTCATCTAGATTGTCGGCAAATGGGTTAAAGACTAGGCCATTCATCGCACCAGGGACTTTCGACAAGTAGTTAGATAGCGTCGACGTCGATGGCAAGTATGCAGGTACCACCATTTGACCAGCAAATGGCATGTTAGTGCCTGACATATAGTAGGTCTTAACCAGTGGGTGAGTCACAAAACTCGCCTGTGCACCACCGGTACAGTCACCGTAACCAAACATCATGATTGGTAGTTCGTTATCACGGATGAAACGAGTAATACGGTCGTTCACTACCGCCATAGAGAATAGCGCTGCCGCACCTTCTTTAGTCTGCATACCGCCAGAGCTGATAAAGCAGATAACAGGTAGCTTACGCTTAGCACACTCGATAAGTAGGTCACTGAATTTCTCGGCACTGGCCATATCGAAGGCGCCCGCTTGGAAAGCTGTATTAGAAACAGCAACACCCACGCGCATCTTCTTACCATCATGGTCAAAGTCTGCAAGACCTGTGATTAGGCCACATGGACGAATGCCTTTATCGATTGCATCTTCGATAGAGAGACGGAAACCAGGGAAGTTAAGCTGGTTAGCCGACATCTTGTCGCCATTGATCTCATCGAACTGAGTAAAGAACTTGTCGATGATGTTGTTCCAAGTCATCTTACCCGCACGTTTTTCATCGCGCAGAACCTTCTGAATCAGAAGGTCTTGGTAACCCATAGTCAAACGGTTCCAGAAGTCTTTACGACGACCGATACGCACTGGGTTAATGGCACCTGTGTACTTAGTGGTGTCTTCTTCACTGTCGAAGTATTCAGGTAGTAGACGCTCGAAGAAGTACGTCATTACCACGAATAAACTGTCGTTTAATTGTGGGAAACCAACACTCTTCCACTGCTCGGTACGAGTCAGTAGCTCGGCGCGGTTTGACTGAGACATAAAGTACTTCAGCCACTTATAGAACTTGCTCTTATCGTTCAGCGTGTCTTGTGACGACAATGCACGGTCGATAGAAGTATGTAGCAAATTATCAACCGAGTTACGCGATAGGCTCTTAGAGATCATCGCTTCTTTCGCGATAGATGCTAGGTTGCCGACAACACCGTCGTAAAGCGAGTTAAAGATAAGAATGTTATGACACTGCCAGATAAAGTCTTCGCGCAGCTCGTCATGAACAATCACATCCAATACTGTCATCTGGTTTAGCTCAGGCCAGTCGGTCTGAGTGACTTCAGGTGGCAGCGTCTCAAGATAGTTGATCAAGCCTTTGAAGTTGTTAGCTGCATTGCCTTTCCAGCGATGGAACAGCGACCAAGCGATATTGAACATCAAAGCTTTACGAGCTTTCTTATAGTTTTCTTTTGGTTCACCCAAAATCAAACGAGTCAACACATTACGCTCAGTAGAGATCTCATCACGCTTAGCGATGAAGTTACCCCATAGCTTATTCAGCTCTTCATCATAAACCAGCTTATCTGGATTAGATAACCAAGACTGGAAGATCTTATCTTGCTCTTGTCTGATACGATCGAGTAGATCACCTTCAGGTACGCTCACCTTAGATAGGCGACCATACTGCTCTTGCGAGATAGAGTGGATACGGCTACGTAGCGTCAGGTAACGCATATAGCGGTAGGCACTACCAAACAGGTTAAGGTGCATAGTTGGGTTAGCTGCAACCGCAAGCTCCGCCTGATCTTCAAGGGCAACTAGGTCCTGTGAAGGATTCAGGAAGCGGGTCAAACTGCGATCATAGTGCTCACGCAAGTCATCAGAGTCACGAACGAATTCAACAGCTGCTTTCTCTACGGCTTCAATGCTGCTCACGATAGCACGGCGCAGATTGTGTTGACGCTCATCGCTGTCATTAGGAGAGAAATCGATAATGCCATCGATACAGCCAGCAGTGTATAGCTCCTCAGGAGAAACACCCACAGACTTAGCACACTCCTGCCAAGACAGGTTGTATTTACGCGCAATGCTCTGTAGACCCTGTGGCTGAATGGTATTAAAGATACCATCACGTAGCGACAATAGAATGTTCGCTGCCGCTAACGGAATCGCACCACCTGAGTAACCCGCACCGATAACGATACCTACGGTTGGTACGTCAACATTGGCACTTTCGGCAATGGCTTTCGAAATAGAGTGAGCTTGGTTTTGGCTATTGGCAATCTCACCCGCATCGGCACCAGGAGTGTCGATAAGGTAGATGATTGGCATTGCCAGCTCGGCAAAATGGCGCACAGCCTCACAACAGGCGATGTGATGCTCAGGCATCCATGCACCATTACTAGTAGTACGCTCTTGTGCAACGAAACCCACACGGCGAGTACGAGATCCAAAATTCAGTTCGATCTCGGCACTATAAAAAGGCCCTTGGTGGTTTTCGGTAATGAGTTTTCCTTTCAGGTCGGCGATGATGCGTTTTGCACCAGGGCGATTCTTATCCTGAGTAGGCTGAATGACTTTGGTCACGTAACCATCGACATCTAGCTGAGCTAGATCTTTTAAGTTCGCCTGAATCTCATCTTCACCTAGTAGTCCTTTTACTTCGTCGGACAAACTCTGCTTGCTATGTTCTGGAAACAGAGAGAAATCTTTGGCTAGATGTTCCGCTTGTAAAAACAAGGGATCGGCTGTTTGAACTTGAGTCGTGTTTACGGGCTGATTATTGCTGGTCATCAAAAAGATCCTCTGCTTAGCCTCTTAAAATTTTACAACGGCCAAATATAACTTTGTTATGCATCAAAATACTATTAAACTGCCGTAGACGCTTTGTTCCATTATTGAGACAGTGAAGAAACAGATGGCAGATTTAAACGGTATGATGCTGTTTGCAGCGGTAGTACGTGCTCAGGGCTTTTCTCAGGCTGCACGGGACTTAGGGCTACCTAAGTCGACCATTAGCCGCAAGGTTGCACAGCTAGAAGAACAGCTTGGAGTACGCCTTTTACAGAGGGATACTCGCAACCTTTCACTGACACAGGTCGGAGCACTCTTCTACCAACATTGCAGTGTTATCGGCGATGAAATCGAAGCCGCTAAGGCCACAATCGAAAATACCCATAATGATGTTTCGGGCTCATTACGTATCGCCATTCCGGTATCATTTAGTCAGGAATTGATCGCTAATATGTGTAGCGGCTTTATGCGTCTCTATCCTAATATCGAGCTGGATGTGCAATTTACCGATAGTGAAGTGAGTCTGGTGGGCGAAGGTTATGATATCGCGATCAAGTACGGACCACTGCAATCCTCCGACCTAGTGGCAAGATTACTGTTTGAGCGTCAGCCTATTTTGGTGGCCAGTCCAGGTTACTTAAAAAACCAAGGTACACCCGCCACCCCGAAAGAGTTATCAAATCATCAAGGTATTTTGCTTGGCACATCACGCTCGCTGCCTATTTGGCCGTTGGGTAAAGGTAATATGAAAACCATGGCTAACTTTAAGCGGAAAGTGAGAGTAAATAGTGCCATTATGGTCAAGCAGCTGGCGCTAGATGATTTTGGCATCGCTATGCTGTCTAATGCTGTGTGTAAGAATGAGCTAGCCAGTGGCAGTCTAGTTCCCATATTACAGGAGTGGCCCATAGAAGCCTTTAAGGTTTACGGCGTCTACTCCAGCCGGCGTCAACTGGCGACCAACATCAGTGTGTTTTTAGACTTTTTCACTAAGCGCTTTAATAGCCAAGAATCACTACAATCTTTGATGGGATAGCGCAGAAATCACAAATTTTATATAGATTAAAGAATAAGCTTATATAGCTGTGATAGTTTGATTGACTTATCTAGTCCATCTGATTCAAAGCTATGATAGAGTAACATGATGATTATTGGCTAAAATGAGTTAATACCGCTCACGCCTTATATCGACACTACAGGCTTATTTTTACCATAAAGGAAGCACGACATGGTCACTAAAGCGATATCTAGACTTCTCCCAGTCAGTCTGTTTGCCGCCAGTATTGGCGCTCAAGTGATAGCAGCACCACTGGCTCTCGACGTTGAAGAATCGAGACTTGCTAAGGCAGAGGCCGAGCTTCCTCAAGTTACCTCGCGCTATCAAGCCATGGTGGATGGATTAACCGACAAATATAAGCTCAGTAACGATGAGCTTAAGGTCACCCAGATGGCGGCAATGCAAGCCAAACGCCTATGGCAGCAAGCTACCCGCGATGTGCAGTCGGGGGGCGCTGATGATAGACCGCTATACTGGAGCCGCCTCAAGATGCGCGCCGAGGTAAAACAACTTAACCCTAAATTTAAGATTGCCGACTGGCAACGAGGCATTCTCGTTAAAGCGATTGAGTCCGCCTCTCGCGGATTGAGCGATATTCACTATAGTGACGACGCCGATATTAAAATTCTACTGACTGGCTTTGATCCTTTCTTCCTAGATCGTGATATCGGCCAGAGCAACCCATCAGGTTTAGCCGCTCTAGCCTTAGATGGCTATCGCTTTAAGGTGGGTGACAAACTTGCTCAGGTAGAAACCGCTATGATCCCAGTGCGCTTCGCCGACTTTGATCAAGGGATCATTGAATCCATGCTCACTCCTGTGTTTAAGAAAAACAGTATCGATATGGTGGCCACTGTCTCCATGGGACGAGACGATTTTGATCTAGAGCGCTTTCCTGGACGCAATCGCAGTGCTAAGGCCCCGGGCAACCTCAATGTCTATACAGGTGCCAGTAAGGATAAGCCTCTTGCCCCTATGCTAGATGGTAAAACCCTCAATGGCCCTGAATTTGTCGAGTTCTCCCTACCTGTAAAGGCGATGCAATCAGTGCAAGGTAGATGGAAAGTCAATGACAATCACACAGTCACCACTAAAGATAGAGGTGAATTTCAAGCAAACTCACTCAATGAGCTACGCTATGCAACCTCAGTGGAAGGCTCTGGTGGCGGCTATCTCTCCAATGAGATCTCCTATCGTTCTATCCTATTGAAACAGCAACTTGAAAGCACGATTTCTGTGGGTCATATTCATACTCCAAGAGTCAAAGGCTATGATAAGGAGACTGAGCTGGCGATAGTGGAGCAGATAAAGCAGATGCTAGAGGCTGCGGCTCAAACTCTATAAGCAGTACCTATCTCTGCCAACAGCACAATGAAGAAGACATTAGCAAATCTATTTTCAACGCGGCTTAATGGCCGCGTTGCCGCTCCTGTAGCGCTAAAAGCAGAAACCTCGGCTCAAGCTGAGCTACTTTCAGCAATTGAAGCCTGTTACTTGAAAGCTGAAAACTGCTTTTCACGCTCGTTTCCGCGCCCAGAAATCAATTTTAAGCTTAGGGGCAAGAGTGCAGGTACCGCCCACTTAGCGCTCAACAAACTCAGATTTAATCCGGTACTGCTAGAAGAGAATCAACAGGCTTTTGTCGATGAAGTCGTACCCCATGAGATCTGCCATCTATTATGCCACCAACTATTCGGTAAGGTGCGCCCCCACGGCAAAGAATGGCAAAGCTTAATGCAAGGGGTATATGGCCTTAGTGCTAACACCACCCATAGCTTTGACACCCAATCTGTGGCCGGAAAATATTTTGACTATCAATGCCACTGTGGCCTTGTAAAACTCAGTTTGCGCCGCCATAACAAGGTTCTCAGGAGGCAGAGTGAATATCAGTGTCGTCGCTGCCAACAAAGGCTAAAACCAGCAGCCCGTGCAGAGCAAGATAAATAGGTGATATTATGCCTTGCTTCAATTCAAGTTTACGTAAAACCCAATGGCTTAATTTAAGGTATAAAACAGCATGAGAATCCCAAGAATTTATCATTCTTCTCCACTCAATCAGGGAGAGCAAGTCCAATTAGAGGATGAAGCTGCGGGTCATGTCGGTCGTGTACTGCGAATGGGATCGGGTGAGCAGATAAGCCTGTTTAATGGTGACGGTAAAGATTACCTTTGTGAGATTATCAACGCTGGTAAAAAACAAGTCAGCGTGCAGGTATTGTCATCAAGCGACAATAATAGCGAATCGCCGCTCAATATCCATTTGGGGCAAGTGATCTCACGAGGCGATAGAATGGAGTTTACCATTCAAAAATCTGTCGAACTTGGCGTCAATACCATTACACCGCTGTTTTCTGAGCGTTGCGGAGTCAAATTGAGCGGCGAAAGATTAGAGAAGAAAGTTCAGCAATGGCAAAAAATCGCCATTAGCGCCTGCGAACAGTCGGGTCGTAGTGTCGTCCCTATCATTCGTCCTGCGATGGCATTAAACCAATGGTGTGAAGAGCAAACCTCAGCCTTAAAGCTTAATTTACACCCCAGAGCCGCATTTGGCGTCAATGGCTTAACTTTGGAAGGTTCTCGTATTCGCTTGTTGATTGGCCCAGAAGGTGGACTGTCTCCTCAGGAGATAGCCATGACAGAGACTCAAGATTTCACCGAAATATTATTAGGCCCAAGAGTCCTTAGAACAGAAACCGCCGCGCTCACCACCCTTAGCGCGCTACAACTCAAATTTGGCGATCTTGGTTAGACTGAGGCTCTTGGCAATAAAGAGCCTCTTAGTACAACTCAGTCGCAACAAAACAGGAAGATAAAGAAAATGATAAAGCTCGGCATAGTGATGGACCCCATCAGCGACATCAATATCAAAAAAGACTCTAGCTTTGCCATGTTACTGGCGGCGCAAAGTCGAGGCTACCAGCTCTACTATATGGAGATGCAAGATCTCGCCATGGTCAATGGCAAAGCGATGGCCACTATGCGCTCTCTATCTGTCGAAAACAATGCTGAGAAATGGTATGAGCTGGGCGATGCCCAAGACACACCGCTAGCCGATCTCGATGTGGTATTGATGCGAAAAGATCCTCCTTTTGATACCGAGTTTGTCTACGCCACCTATATGCTTGAGCGCGCGGAAGAGCAAGGAACACTTATCGTCAATAAGCCGCAAAGTCTACGTGATGCCAATGAAAAGCTGTTTACCGCTTGGTTCTCAGAGTTTACCCCAGAGACCATAGTGACCCGCGATGAGCAACGAATCCGTCACTTCCACCAGCAAAAGGGGGATATTATTCTTAAGCCTCTCGATGGTATGGGTGGCAGCTCTATCTTCCGCGTTAAAGAGAAAGATCCCAATCTAGGTGTGATTATCGAAACGCTCACTAATCATGGTCAGCAATATGCCATGGCTCAAGCCTTTATTCCCGATATCACCTCTGGCGACAAGCGTATTTTGGTGGTTGATGGTGAACCTGTGCCTTACTCTCTTGCTCGTATTCCTCAAAATGGTGAAACTCGAGGTAACTTGGCCGCAGGAGGCCGAGGTGTAGCTCAGCCTTTATCTGACTCAGATTGGGCAATTGCCACAGCCATAGGTCCAGAGCTGAAAAAACGCGGCCTTATTTTTGTCGGGCTCGATGTGATAGGCGATAAACTGACTGAAATCAATGTGACTAGCCCGACCTGTATTAAAGAGATTGAAGCCGCCTTTGATGTAGATATCACAGGTATGCTAATGGATGCCATCGAGTCCAGAACCAAGAAGTCATAAAGGAGTCTTGCCCCATGGGTCGTTTACGCATGAACTCACTGCGCGCTTGTTTAGGTCTGGGCTTGCTCTTTGCCCTACTCGTTCACGCAAACGCAGAGATTGTCGCGAACACGCAAGAGGCGCCTTCAGGTGCGCCCAATAAAATCATTATTATGATAGGCGATGGCATGGGGCCAGCCTATACCAGTGCTTATCGCTACTATATGGACGACCCTAGTACTGATGTCGTCGAAACAACTGTGTTCGATCGCCTTCTAACTGGCATGCAAAGCACTTATCCCGCAAAACAAAGCGGCTATGTTACTGACTCGGCGGCATCGGCGACGGCTATAGCCACTGGCGAGAAATCCTATAACGGCGCCATCTCAGTCGATACCCATAAGAAGCCGATAAAAACCTTAATGGAGACAGCCAAAGAGCAAGGAATGGCAATCGGCGTAGCCGTCACAGTGCAAATAAATCACGCTACACCGGCCGCTTTTTTGGCCCATAACGAAAGCAGGCGCAACTACAAACAGCTTACTCAAAGCTACCTTGAATCAAATGCCGATGTGCTGCTCGGTGGTGGCCAAAAGTATTTCTCCAAAGAGCAACTCGCTCAATTTACTGCCAAAGGTTATCGCCACCTTACTGACCTAAACCAACTGGCAAGTGTTGAGAGCCCTCCTGTCATCGGTCTGTTTGCCAAAAAGCAGCTTCCTTGGGAAAAAAATTCTCCTAAAGGGCGACTATCTCAACTGACAAAGAAAGCCCTTGAATTACTCAACCAGAATGAGAAAGGATTTGTGTTATTGGTAGAAGGAAGTTTGATTGATTGGGCCGGCCATAATAACGATATTACTGCAGCCATGGGCGAGATGCATGAATTTGCTCAGTCTGTTTCCATTGTCGAGCAGTTTGTTAAGCAACACTCTGATGCACTTATGGTTGTCACAGCCGATCACAGCACAGGTGGACTTACCATAGGCGCCAACGATGACTATGCTTGGCACCCAGAGGTAATACAAAAGGTCACTGCAACTCCCGATAAGCTAGCCGACATTGTGTTGAATAATGATAGTTGGCAACAAAAACTCGAAGCAGGGCTAGGATTCAAACTCGTCGCGAAAGAAGCGCAGGCATTGGCAAAAATAAAGGCACAAATAGTTAAAGAAAACACAGTGTCCGCAAACAAGAAAACATCCTATGAGCTTCAATTTGAGCTTGCTCTTGGTATTAGCCGATTGATTGATTTGAGATCTAACACTGGCTGGACAACCTTGGGCCATACAGGTGTTGATGTGCAGGTTTTTGCGGCGGGCCAACAAGCCCAGCTATTTAATGGTCATATGGATAATACGGATATCGCTGACAAACTCAATAAAGTACTCGCTGCGACCCGCTAACCTATGATAAGCCTTCTCCTCCGGTAAATTAGCTTCCTAGCTGACGTACCGGAGAGAGTATCGGCTCATCTTTTGGCCACACATTATCAGCTTCCATCTTGGTCAGAATCTCAAACACTTTTTCTTCATGTTGTGGCTTTGCATAGTAGTAGCCCTGAGCTAACTCACAGCCCGCTCGCGCAAGAAACTTTGTCTGCTCTTGGGTCTCAACCCCTTCGGCCACCACAGTTCTCTCCATATTATGGGCAAGGTCAATAACTGTAGTCACAATATGAGTATCGACACCACCATCGAGTACACCTGATGTGAAACAGCGATCTATCTTTAACACATCAAAGGGCAATTGCTTCAAATAACTCAGGGATGAGTAACCTGTACCAAAGTCATCGATGGCAATTCTCACACCAAGATCCTTTAACTGGCGCATCACAACCAGAGCTTTATCTAGCTCCTGAATCACACTTTCCTCTGTCACTTCTAATAGCAGACAAGCAGGTGGGACTGCATGCTGTTGTAGCAGGGTTTTGATATAACTCGTTAATCCTGACGCTAGGTAGTGTCTTGCCGAGAGGTTAACCGCCAAATAGATATCTTGATAGCCTTCCTTACGTAGCCGCTCAAGTATGGCTACGCCATGGGCCAATACATAATTTCCCACATCGATAATCGCATCGCTCTGCTCAATATCAGGAATAAAGTTACCAGGCATAATCAAGCCTCGCTCTGGATGGAACCATCTTATCAGAGCTTCAAACCCTTTCAGCTCACCATGAGGTAATGCCACTATGGGCTGTAAAAAGAGTGATAACTGATGATCTTCAACTGCACGACCTATATCTTGCTCAACCATCAAACGGTTGGTCGCTTGTTGCATCATATCTTGGGTAAAGACGCGATAATTACTCTTACCGCCTTCCTTCGCTTGATACATGGCAAGCTCGGCCTGCTTAATAATCTCCTCAGCATTCACATTTTGCGATTTACAAAACACGACACCGATACTGGTCGTAATCGTTAAGCGACTTTTCCCTAACACCACAGGTTGCTGAAGAGAAGCAAATATCTTATGGATGACTTTACGTACATCTTGGTGATTCTTCATGCCCCTTAGCAAAATGATAAATTCATCGCCTCCTTGACGAAAAACCGTATCCATGGCTCTTACGCTATTGCCTAGTCTCGCAGCAACGATTTTCAAAAGCTCATCACCTGTCGAATGACCTAAAGTATCGTTGATACGTTTAAACTCATCTAAATCGAGAAACATAATGGCTATTTGGTTGTGGATACGCCCCACACAGGCAATGGCTTTATTCAACTCATGCAATAACATGGCTCTGTTGGGTAAACCCGTTAGAGTATCTAACATAGCCAGTCGCTCAAGCTCCTTGGTGTAACTATCGACCTCTTCCTCTAGTCCCTCTAATCTGTCAGCGAGTCTGTGGGTTGCTTGGTTAACCAAGTCCACTTCATCAATGACGCCCTTCCCCTTTTTTGGCAAAGCTTGGCGAAGCTCTTCAAACTTATGCTCAGCTAGTAAAGGCAGCATATTGGCATGCTGCCCTAGACGTCTTACTGGCGACCACACCATGGACATTATCAATCCACTACAGAGCAGAAGTGCGAATAACAGGGTTCCGAGTAAGTTTTGCTGAAACTGATACAGCAAAGCATGCCAATTACTGATATTGGACAACACCAGAAGTACTGGAGATGCGTCTTCATCCTGCTCAAAGGGAAATATCCATAGTGCCCAAGGCTGGCTATTTATTGAATAAACACCGTCACCTTTAACCAAATCTTGCCATGGCCACTGCTTGGCCGCATCTTCTAGAACCGATTGCGTCTGCAGCCTGTTACTTAAGCTATAAAGGTACCTTTGCCAATACTGGGTTTTGAAATCGCTGATGGCATTACTGGCCTGAGCAGGCCCTAATATTGCTAACTCAAATTCATCGTTAATTCTAAACCGATTTAAGATATCCGTTAGCCCAGACTCCAGTAGCATATAGCGCATCTGACCAAACAGTATGGTGGGGACTAATACTTGCAAGTGACAAGTATTAGCACAGTGAAATCGATAGCTGGGCTCTTGCACATCCAAAGACTGAGTAAACCATGCATAATCATTTTCAGTTAATGCAGCCCCCACATGTACATCGACCTGCCCACTTGGGTTAATAATGGTGATCGAATGCAGATCCCAGAATAACTGCAAATCAGGCCATAACTCATTGAGGCGTTGATAGGTTGAGTCATTGTCTGGTATGACATTCTCATTTGCACTATTGGTCGACTTTTCTAGTAAAGAGCTTAATTGCAGGGCCGCCAAGCTAGCTCTATCTATCGCCAAGCGTATTGAGGTCGTTAGGTTCTGAGCTAATCTCTGCTGCTGATTACCTAACAGGTGGCGTTGCTGATCGATAAGCTGATTGTAGGTAAATGCTCCAAGTATTAAGCCAATAGAGCTAAGTAAGAGCACCACACCAACAACCAACTTCCACCTTAAGCTAATAAAAAATCGTCCCTTAGCTAATTTCACAGGCGTTACCCCTAAAATCGATAAGAAAGCTGCAAGGCGAACATTGACCAATCTTGCTTTTGACTGAGCGGATTGCGTATCGCTAATGGCGTTGTCCAAGATGCACCATCAAGATGATGATATTCCATTGCTAACATCCAATTTGAAGAGATGAACCAGCGCCCTCCTACGGTCCAGTCATAGGTATAGCCGTAGTAAGATGGAATACCTGACATCATGCTTAATCGCGTGCCATTCCTATCATCAACATCGGCAATATGCTGATCGTATCGAATGAATAACTCTGTGCTATAGGGTAAATAGGCTCTTAAATCTATGTAGTAACCTGTGCTATCGAAATCCACTTCACCGAGTTGAGCGGGATAATAGATCTCATTAATCTTAGTGGTAGACCACATGTGCTCTGCGGTGACTTCAAACCAACTCCACCGATATTGCAAAGATAACAGCCATGTTTGAATCGCTATATCACCATCGGTAAATACTGAATATTCGGGGTTTCGATAAAAATCGACTCCGCCATCATAGAAGCTCAAACCAAGACGTAATTGATCCGATTGATAATCCATATCAAAAGCGTAAAAAGATTCGCTATCATAGTCCCCAAAGACAGTGTCACCATTGACGTTTATCATCAGGTCGTCTGTAACAAGGGTATCGCCAGCAGACAGGTGCCAATCCAGAGCTCCATTAAACAGATAATGGAAGCCAAACAAATCTAAGCCATCCAAATGTAACTGAGTATCTCGAAAGTAATCTGGGTAAATTGACTGGGGCAGCATGATACTAGGACGAGTAAACGAAGCGTCTCGAGTACTGGAATAGAAGCCAAATTCGTTTTTAAACCTGCCACCTCGTATACCGTATTTGTTGGTTCCAAAATGCCGACTATATTCAAGGAAGGCGTAATCAAATGACAATCGAGACTCTGCCAGCTCTCCCCAATAACGGTAACTCAAAGAGCCCGCTAATCTAAACTCTTCATTAATTTTCCAAGATGCTGCCACTGCGGCCTCATTTATCGACCAAGTGTCATCGTCATCTCCCACAATAAACGCACTATCATCGACAGCAAAATAGCCCTGACTAACAAAGCCATCAAACTGCCAATCCGACGCACTAGTAGAGAAAGTAAGTAAGCTAACCGTCAGTAACCATATATACTTCAATATCTTAATATTCTTGAACATATCGACCTCCTGCAACACTGACTGGATCCGATATATAACCAATAGCACCTGGGGTCATTTTTACTCGCTCCCTCATTAACGCCTCCGACTCAACCACTATGGGTCTCTCTCCTGTCCCTGAATACACAAGCCGATCCCAACGCCTATGCAGCATATAAGGCATAAGATCTAGCTGCTGAACACAAAATTCTTTATGAACACGTGAATCGGGAGGCAAGATGAACACAGCGATAGGCTGACCGTCGGGCCAAAACAGCTTCTGCTTTGAAAAAATGAGTCTTAACTCTTGCGGGGGAATCTCAAAATTAGCAGCCGACTCATTAACTATGACTTGAGCAGCTGAAGAATGAGCTCCAAAAAGATAGAGTGCCAACATCCCTGTAACCAAAAAACGCATCAACGCTCTCCCTACGTTTTATTCGAATAGATAACTAGGCCAAACACCAGTAGCTCAATACATCCAAATGATTTTGTTTGCCTAGTCACCATCAATAGTAGGCAAAATAAAAACTTCCTGCCTAATTTATGCTGCAGTAATTTAATCTTGATCGGATATAATAAGTCTTAAGTTCCATTGATGAAGACAAGCACGTGCTAACAAATCCCTCCCAAGTCATTATTCGCAATAACGAATTAGTCAAAGATCACAGCCTTTTACTCCTCAATTATGAAAGTGATTTACTGGCAAAACATTTGTTAGAAAATGCTTCAAGAGTAGAAGCGCTAGCACTGGACTATAATCACCATTTGCAACTACAAGCCCATGAATCGAGTCGGTTAACCGCTCATTTTGGCCACAAACTAGCTCACCATGATAAATTTGACTCTGTCATTATTTACTTCCCCAAAGCCAAGAGCTTAGCCCCCTATCTACTTCATTTGGCTGCTTACCATTTAAAAGCTAACGGGCAACTGTTGGTTGTAGGTGAAAACAAAGGTGGAATAAAGTCCCTTAATAAGCTGCTTCCTAGTTACTTCCAACCAGCAAATAAAGTTGATAGTGCAAGACACTGCGCACTCTATGTCAGTGAGTTACTTTCACCAGTTAAAGAGATTCAGTTAAGTGACTGGTATAGCCAATATCAATTAGCCACACCTCAAGGTGAAATCACTATCTGTAACTTAGTCGGTGTATTTAGTGAGAAGAAGCTCGATGCTGGTACCGAATTACTATTATCCCATTTACCCCAGCTAAAAGGCAGAGTATTGGACTTTGGCTGTGGTGCAGGTGTTATTACCGCGGCTTTACTCAAGCAGCAACCTGAGCTGAATATTGAGTGTGTCGATATTAATGCGATGGCGCTAGCGTCATGTGAACTAACACTAAAAGCTAACCAGCTTAACGCCAAAGTTTACCCCAGCGACGGTATTCCTACGCAAACATCGAGTTTTGATGCCATTATTTCTAATCCGCCTTTTCATGATGGATTACAAAGTACAACCGATATCGCTACTCAATTCGTCAAAGATAGTGCGAAAATGCTCACTCGAGATGGAATATGGCAAATCGTCGCCAATCGTCACTTACCATACTCTGATACAATACAAACTCATTTTGGCCAATTTAATACGCCAGCCGAAAATAACAAATACAAAATCTACGCGAATAAAGTGAATAAATAACCATCAACTGCCACTCCAATAAGTTGTATTGATCACAAAAATAGGGGCTTTGCCCCTATTTTGTTCTCTATCGACTTAAAGCTAAGTAAAGCATCAAACAAAACTGCCGATAAACTAAGGGCTGGTTATCGTTTTATATTTAGAATGATAACTGGCCTAGCATGTTTAAAAAATGACTAGACAAAAGTATATAAAGTATAAAGAATGAACTGTTATACTCAATTGACGTAATATGAGAATTATTATGAAGTTGCAGGGGAAAAGATGTTAGCTCCGGAGTTGGCCAAATTAAGTGGCGACAATAAAAATGTCGAACTAAGAATCATCCCTAATGAGCATGGTCCTATTACCGCGACTGACTTACTAGAACTTCTCAAACACCCAGACTACAAAAAACTCTTCCCCATGATGCCTGTTATTGAAAAGGCAGTCGCAGAAGTCAATAAATCCGTTGATACCGAAGAAGGTAAAACAGAGCTATTTTATCTATTAGCCGAACGCAAAGATGCGCAGATAGAAATTATCATCAGTAAAGATAAGATGAGTGCAGAAGCGCAGCTCACAGCCGCTTGGGGCGGTAAAACCCTTTCAATGCCAGATATTTTAAAAGCGCTGAAAGCGAATAAAATCGCTATGGGACTTAAGAAAAAGCGCCTAGAGAATCTTTTGCGCTATTTCATTCGCCTCAAGCCAGGTGAGGAGTGTAAAACTGTTATTGCAGCTGGCAAGGCTCCCATCAATGGCGAAAACGCAAAGATAGAGCGTAAAGTTCCGCTAGCAAGGGAGCGACTACTCATCCCCCAAGAAAAGGAAGGCGGAAAAGTCGACATGCGCGAACTAGGCTCTGTCATCATGGTCAAGCCTAACGATATATTAATGCGCAAAACCCCCGCCACCGAAGGCACGCACGGCTATGATATTCATGGACAAAAGCTTAAAGCCAAACCAGGAAAAGACGCTAATTTCACTGCGGGCAATGGCACTGCCATATCTGAAACCAACCCTAATGAACTCATCGCCATAGCAGCTGGTCAGCCAGTTGAAACAGCAAAAGGCATGCAAGTTGACGATGTTCTGCAAATTAAAGATGTCGATGTTGGTTATGGCAATGTCAACTTTAAGGGCAGTGTTCTGATCACTGGCGATGTTCATGAAGGAATGCAGGTTAAAAGTAGCGGCGACATCACAGTTATGGGTTTTGTCGACTCAGCACATTTAGAAGCAGACGGCGATGTCATAGTTAACAAAGGGATTATTGGCAGGCAAATGGATGGCGGTAATAAAGTCACCACTTCCATCAAAGCCAAAGGGCAGATTTGTGCGCAGTTTGTTCAGTATTCAGATCTTGAAGCCGATGGTGAAGTGCTAGTCACTAAGCAGTTATTGCATAGCCATACTAAAACCCATGCTAGTCTCACAGTTGCCGATCCAAGCAATCGCCGCGGCGATCTCATTGGTGGAAGTGTTCATGCCGATAAAGGAGTCAAAGCAGTCACTATTGGCGCCACAGCAGGCACAAAAACCGATATTTACTGCGCCATGAAACAAGGTGAGATGAAGGAGCACCTCAAAGAGTTAAGCGAAAGCGTCAAATCGATCGTATTAGCCGGATTAGATCTAAGCGCTCGTCTTAAAAAGCTTCCTCCCAAGGCTGAGTGGGAAAATGACTTTGTGATGGTTGAGCAAGTCAAAATGATGCTTGAAGAAAAGCACCAACTGATCGCAGAGAAAAGCCGAGAAGAAGATGAATATGCCCAGCTAAAAAAAGAAATTCTTAACTACTACAAAGAGCACGGCATTCAAGCCCTTAAGCATGTGTTCCCCAATGCTGAAATCCATATAGGTGAAGCCGCCCATAAAACCAACCGTGAACACGGCCCCTGTACCATTCAAAATGTCGACAAAGAAATTAAGTTTGATTATGGCGATAAAGGCGATACTGCAAAAAAACAAAACGAGAAAAAGCAAGCGGAACAAGCGACTAAACAGGAGCAAGCTAGCGACGAATCATAATCCAGATAAAATAGCTTGCTCTATCCATTAACTTGCTTAGCATATAGCAAGCTTTTCTCTACTATCCCTATCATTGCAGGATCCTTAAGTGGAATTATTAACAGTCGACTGTCTTGGAAAACCGCTTAGGCTTGAAGCCTCTATCGCTGGCTGGCAGCAAGTATTTTGGGACAATCAACTGGTCTCAGTCATCCCCGCATCTGAAAACGCCCCAAGAAAGCAGCAGCATCATTTTGAGCTTAAACAAACACAAGCTAATGAGCCTGAATCAGAACGTATCATCCACATTAGCTTAGATGTAGAACTAGACTGGCAACCTTTTGAGCTAAATTATCAGCTTAATTGCAACTCCCAAGTCATCCATCAAGGCTGTATCACTGCCAGTGATATGGAAAAGCGAACACCCGAAAAGCCTAAGGCTACTAAGACCAAGCTTAGCCTCATTGGCTTAGCTTCTTTAGGTTTTAAGCTTCTAAAGAGTGCCAAAGTCATTAAGGTTGTGCTTGCTGGAGCAAGTCTCGCCGCCTATTCATGGCTATTCTCATTTGAATTTGCGCTCGTTCTCATAGCCTGCCTAGTGATCCATGAATATGGTCATGTAAGAGCGATGCAATATTTTGGCATGAAGACCAAAGGCATGTATCTCATTCCCTTTATGGGCGGCCTAGCGCTCAGCGATGAAAAAATAAATACTCGCTGGCAAAATGTGGTTATCTCCATTATGGGGCCTACATTTGGTCTGGTGGCCTCGCTCATAGCCCTAGTGCTGTATTGGTTTACAAATAACCTCTTTTTTGCAGGTATCGCCGCGATCAATGCCTTGCTCAACCTCTTTAATATGCTACCAATTCTGCCATTAGATGGTGGCCATATTTTAAAAAGTATCAGCTTTTCCATGAATAGCCTGTTAGGTCTAGTTTTGTGTGTCATAGCGGCTCTTTTAGGCGTGTTGGTCAGCTATAGCTTGGGCTTAGCACTTTTTGGTTTTTTACTGCTTATTGGCAGCTTGGAGATTGGTTTTGAATGGAAAATGCGTCACCAAAGTGACCTGATCCCTTTAGATAGATATGGACAGATATTTTCTGCTATCTGGTACCTAGTTACTGTTTCGGCCTTGATAGGCGTCATCTGGCATTTAGCAGGAACTGGTGATGCCATTTTAGGCTTACCATTGAAGATATTGCAAAGCTAACAGCTTGAATAAAGAGAAACTTAACGTTCTTCTCAGAAACAACAAAGCCCCAACATAAGTTGAGGCTTTATCATTTAGAAACTGGTACCGGAGGACGGACTTGAACCGTCACGCTCGAAAGCAACGGATTTTGAATCCGTCGTGTCTACCAATTCCACCACTCCGGCGTATCGGCATTAACAGAAAGTCCTGTTAAGCGAGTGAACGGAATTATACATTCAGTACTGCTAATGGCAAGTGTTTTCAAACACTTTAAAGCACAACCGCGCACTTTTCATGCATCAATTTATAAATTAATGGCTTAACCAAAGTCCTTAAACAAGCTTAGCTCGTGATCGCGATCAAACATTTAACGAGTTTGGCACATTGAGCCACAACTTAAACATTTTAAATTGATCAAGATCATGCATTTTTTACTAATTTAGCGGTAGTTTAATCCTGACTTCACAAGAAAGAGGATTTCAATCATGGCTTTTTGGTTAGATTTAATGTTTGGTAACCCAATCGGCTTACTCTCAATGATAGTGATCTTCTGCACTATAGGGATTATGTCTTACATCCTATGGATGTTTATTGTGAAGTCTGCAAAGCCGTAAGTATTTGCTACTTTCTTAATGCATTGTACTGTTGAGTGTATATGGGGACCTAAGTGAGTCCCCATTTTTTTGTTCTGTATAAATGGCTATGCAGCCTGCTTACGCTGAGGAGCCATACCACCAACGAATTGTGGTCTATTACGAATTAGCTGCTGCATCTCTTCCTTACTCGGCTCCCCTGCTGGCAACCTTAGCACCTGACGATTCAAATACTCGCGTGCTTTCATCGATATCTTGTACTCTGCGGTAGGACCTTGAATTGCATAATGCTTTTCATTGCCTAAGCACTCTAAAATTTGGCTTTTAACTAAGGCCATCACGGCAATTTCATCCTTTGGCAAAGTCAGTTTCGTTGAGCCTTGAAGAAAGAACTCTCGTAACAGCGCACGCTCCGCAGGATCCAGTAGATTCACTTTGCCAGCGATATTCTCTTCCATTCGCTTAGTCGTAAGATGGGCAATTGATAGGTCAAGAGCATAATTGATAACTCGAGTCAGCTGAAATGCAACCGCCACAATCAAGCCTAAACCAATAAAATGAGCATAATCTGAAATAAAACCATCAAGACGCAGCATGCCAACTAACTTGCTCGGCATGAAGAGCAATGCCCCACATGATACCGCAAGCCATAGCATAGATTTTGAAGCCCATTTGCCATTATTGGTGAATTTTAACGAACTCATGTCAAATTTAAGCATAGTGATTTCCCGCGCCAATATTTTGTTCCTGCCTCGAACAAAGCAAATATGATGCCAGTAATTATAGCGCTCACAAAAATGAGCTAGGTCACTAGTTAAGCTAAAAAAACTACTTTTTTAACCATGTCAGGCTATGCTTATACTTAACTAAAAACGATCAGCTATATAACAAAAAATAGATGCCGACCTCCCGTAATCGATTACTCAAAAGCCCAATTGGCAGAAGATTGACGATCTCAATCATACTGTTTAGCTCCTTGATCACTTTGATCATCACAGGCTTTCAGTTAGTGGTCGATTACCGCAGTGACATCAGCCGCATTGAGCGGGGTTTTACCAACATAGAAAAGGTCAATCTAAATGTACTTGCCGCCAGTATTTGGGTATTAGATGAGCAACTACTCAATACTCAATTGAACGGCCTAATTCAGCTTCCCGATATCACCTACCTACAAATACGTGATGATAGTGGCCAAGAGTGGCGGATCGGTCAGCATCAGCTTAACAATGTCATTGAGAAAGAGTTTTTGCTCGTGTATAGCTCCTCGTCAGAAAAAATCCAAGTCGGTAACCTGACAGTACAAGCGGATCTCAATGCCGTTTACAGCAGGCTTTGGGATAGAGCTGTATTGATTCTACTTTCTAACGGTGTCAAAACCTTTCTTGTTGCAGGTTTTATTCTATTTCTAGTGTGGATCAATATTACCAAACACCTACTGTCTTTAAGTAAATATTGCCAAAACATAGATTTAGACGATGAATTTGAGCCGCTAGCCTTTAAAAAAAGAGCCAAACGAGATGAGTTTGATCTGGTTGCAGATGCAATTAATGATATGCAACACCAATTGCGCAGTTCCTTTACCTCGGTAAAGCAATCTAAACTCAAGCTTCAAGATGCATTGGAAGATAGAGAAAGGTTATTAGAAGTCGAACGTAGTTATAAAGATGAATTAGCTCGCCAAGTAAAAGAACGCACTCAAGAGTTAGAACAGTCACTACTGATCTTAAAGAAAGCCCAACAAGTGCTAGTTGAACAAGAAAAAATGGCCGCGTTAGGTGGACTAGTGTCTGGTGTTGCCCATGAAATCAACACCCCTATAGGTATTTGCCTTACCGCAGCCAGTACTCAGGCTATGCGCATTGAAGAGCTCATAGAGTTAATTAACTCCAATGCCCCCTCGCTCGAACAGATAAATTTATTGCTTAATGAGTATCAAGAGAGCTGTGAACTCATCATGAGTAATATCACTCGCGCCAGCAACCTGATCCGTAAATTCAAGACAGTGGCTGCAGAGCATAGGCAGGAAGATCATGTGAATTTTAATCTCTATCAAGCCCTAGAGGATATGGCTGAATCGGTAGCGATTATGTTTACTCCTAAACATGCAGATATCGAGATTAAAGTCGATTCTCAATTGCGTATAACCACCAACCATAGTTTGCTTAATCAAGTGGTCACCAATCTACTGTCAAACTCCTACATTCATGCATTTGATGATGAAAGTTCAGACAATAAGCTGCTCATTCAAGCCAATATCGACGAGCAGTATATTCGCATCTCTATCGAAGATAATGGTGTAGGTATTCCGCAGGATATTGCAGAACATATGTTTGAGCCCTTCTTTACAACGACACGTAATAAAGGCGGCACAGGTCTTGGCCTATCGGCAGCCTTTAACGCCACCACTTTATTAAAAGGCACCATCAAGTATCAAACAGATCCCGAACTTGGTGGCGCCAAATTTATTATTCGCTTTCCTGTCGCCTTTTGTACCGAAGAAAACGACGATGTACTCGAAGGTTAGACTGATTGACCTTGAGCTTTTTCCGCAGCTAGGCGGCTGATTTCAACAATCACCTCAGCGGCCTTTTCCATCG
Organism: uncultured Shewanella sp.; assembly: GCA_947503555.1. Classification (GTDB taxonomy): domain Bacteria; phylum Pseudomonadota; class Gammaproteobacteria; order Enterobacterales; family Shewanellaceae; genus Shewanella. The sequence continues at coordinate 147,834 of CANNEE010000002.1, read as the reverse complement.
ACTCAAGGCAGATATACTCATGTTTACCGTGGAAGTTATGACCGCCGGTAAAGATATTAGGGCAAGGTAAACCCATAAAAGAAAGTCTCGCACCATCCGTACCACCGCGAATAGGCTTAATTAAAGGCTGAATATCGAGTCGCTCCATCGCCTCCTTTGCCGTATCGACAATATGCATACAAGGTTCAATCTTCTCTTTCATATTGAAGTAAGAGTCTTCTATCTCAATCGTCAATTGTCCTTGGGTAAGCTCTCCATCATATTTTTCTACTTGCTCCTTAAGCCAACGTTTACGCTGCTCAAACAGCTCCTTGTCAAAGTCTCGAATAATATAGGTTAGCTTTGCCTGCTCTGTGACCCCTTGCATACCGATCAAATGGAAAAAACCATCATAACCCTCACTGAACTCTGGCGTATCTTTCAGCGGCATGCGGGCATGAAAACGTGCAGCCATAGTTTGTGCATTCACCATCACACCAAATGCAGTGCCTGGATGGCAATTATTTCCGGTAGCCGTCACCACGGCAGTGGCTGCATTAAAGTTTTCATATTCAAGCTCACCTAGCTCACCACCATCGACAGTATAAGCCCAGTCTGCAGCAAAGCCTTCCACATCGAAGCAATCGGCGCCTCGGCCTATCTCTTCATCAGGGGTAAAGCAAAGTTTAATTTCGCCATGGGGAATTTCAGGGTGACGCTTAAGAAAATCTAAAGCGGTAATAATTTCAGCAATACCTGCCTTATCATCACCACCTAAAAGACTCGTACCATCAGTCGTAATCAAAGTCTGGCCGATATATTTCTCTAAAGAAGGGAACTGCTTAGGTGATAAGCACTCATCGCCAGCAAGTTTAATATCTTGTCCTTGATAGTTCTCGATAATCTGTGGCTTGACGTTGGCTCCGGAGAAATCTGGCGCTGTATCTAAATGAGCAATGAAGCCTATGGTAGGCACGTTCTCCACATTCGCCGCAATGCTTGCACTTAAATAGCCGTCCTTAGATAGTTCAACATTATCAAAACCCAGCTCTTGCAGCTCGGCAGCTAAAACCTTAGCAAACGCCATTTGAGTTTGGGTACTAGGAACTGAAGTTTGTTGAGCATCAGATTGAGTATCTATGCTTACATAGCGAAGAAAACGCTCTAAAATAGCCTGTTTCATAATCAGCAAATCAAAATAAAAATTTGCCAAAGTCTATCAACAGGCTTTCAAAAAAATGTCGACACAGATCAATTAATCACAAAAAACGCGCAGCGAACACATTTTAACCAATCAAGCTTTAACCGAGCTCGCAATTTTAGTTAATACGCGACTTACCGCAACAAAGCCAAATGTCCCTGTGACCATAGTGACAGCGCCAAAACCTGTCGCGCAGTCCATACGTTTTGGCCCTTCTGCACTCGCTTTTGCATTACAAACCTCACCGTCAGCCTGAGGGTAGCTCAACTGCTCAGTAGAAAAGACCGCTTCGATAGCAAAACGCCTTTGGGTGTTTTTAGAGAAATTATACTCCCGGCGCAATATGTTTCTCACCTTAGCGAGCAGAGGGTCTTGATAGGTCTTAGCAAGATCAGACACTTGCACTTGTGTTGGATCCATCTGTCCACCCGCTCCGCCAACTGTCACAATTTTGATTTTATGGCGCTTACACCAGGCAATCAGAGCAGCCTTGGGTTTTACCGCATCGATACAATCGACTACATAGTCGATATTACCGCCAGATTTGGCTGGTATAAAATACTCATCGAGATTATCTAGCGTAATAAAATCTTCTACTTTATTAACTCGACACTCAGGGTTAATCTGCTCAATCCGCTCTGCCATCACGTCGACTTTCGAATCACCTATGCTGGAGGTTAGCGCGTGTATTTGTCTATTAGTATTGGTGACACAGATATCATCAAGATCGATCAAACTGATCTCTCCGATACCACTTCTCGCTAAAGCTTCCGCAGCCCATGTGCCTACGCCACCAATCCCGACGACGACGACATGGGAATCTGCAAACTTCTCTAGTGCGCGTTTACCATATAAACGACCAATTCCACCAAACCTATTTTGATAACTCTCAGACATAACTACCCCAATATCAAGTTGGCGGGATTTTAACGAACTTTGGCTTTAGACGCCATGAAGGAAAAACAAATTAGTGCTGCAGCTATGTTTGTATCTCGCTTAAATCAAAACACAATTAAAACATTCGTTTTACAGCAAAATAAAATCCCCCTCGTAATTTCACAATTTAGTACACAAACAACTAATTAACCGATCGATAACATATCAATATTCATATGTTTGATTTAGAAATATGATCTAGAGCACACCTTTGTTGTCATAAAGCTGTAAGAATCAGCCCAGCTTAATTTCAAAGCCATGAGGGCTTTAGTTAAGTAAAACTATAAATTAATTAAAGATAATAAAAGAACTATGTTTCTTGGGAGCATGAAAAAATGATGAAGAAGACCCTAATCTCAGCCTCAGTTGCATCTGTACTAACTCTAGCTTCATTCGGTGCACTAGCCGATGGTCCAAATTTCTATGGTCGTCTAGATCTGTCTGTAACCAACTCTGATACTGGCTACAGCACACAAAACAAAAAAGACGGCACTGTACTAGAACATAACTTCTCTCACCTAGGTGTAAGAGGTTCAGAAAAGCTATCTGACACCATGTCTGTTATCTACCAAATGGAGTTCCAAGTAGAGAACACGACTCAAACTAAAGATAAGAGCGGTGACGATGTTACCTTTAAAGCGCGTAACACTTACTTAGGTCTTAAAACTGAAGTGGGTAGCTTCCTAGTTGGCCGTAACGACACTGTATTTAAGAAGTCTGAAGGTGGCGTTGACCTATTTGGTAACAGCAATGCCGATATCGACCGTTTAGTAGGTGGCCAAGCGCGTACCGCTGACGGTATCACTTACTACTCACCAAAAATTGCCGGCCTAGTAACGCTTAACGCGACTTACCTAATGGACGACAACTACTCTGATAGCGATGAAACCATGTACGCGACTAGCGCGACTATTGGTGACAAGAAGCTTAAGAAGCAAAACTACTATGCTGCCGTAGCGTACAACCAAGCTGTTACTGGTATCGATGCAACTCGTTTCGTGGGTCAAGTTAAGTTCGGTGACTTCAAAGTTGGCGGCCTATTCCAACAATCTGAAAGTGCAACCGATAACCGTATTGACGGTAATAGCTACATTGTGAACGTTGCTTACAACCTAAACGGCGTAAACCTAAAAGCCGAGTACGGTAAAGATGAAGCTGGTTTCGGTAAGTACTACAAAAATGCTGTAGGTAAGCCTACTGCTACTTCTGATGTGAACGTCACTCAAATCACTGTTGGTGCTGACTACAAAGTATCTAAGTCGACCATGTTATTTGGTCACTACGCTATGTACGATGGCGACCACATGGTTGAAGGCAACCGTGTCGATCTAGAAGATGACAACGTATTCACCGTTGGTGTTCGTTACAACTTCTAATCCTCCCTTAGGATGACAAATACAAATAAGGTGGCTGATGCCACCTTATTTTTTACTAAGAATTACTTACCAACAATTTGGCTTATTTACGAATCAAGCGATAAACCGCTTCATTAAGCCAAGTGGCGTTTTTCTTCAAGAAGCGTGGATTTTCCGCTAACACATCGGTTTCAGATAACAGCTCAATATCAAACAGATCAGCCATATTTTGCTCAATCCAATTTTGCGATACGGCAAAGGGAGGACCAGAAATCACATCCTCTGCAAAGTCCAACGTAATCAACAACCCTCTAGCCCCTTCAGGCAACAGCTCGGCTAACGTTTGAACATATTGACGACGCATAGTTTCAGGCCAAGCTATTAGCGCCGCTCTATCGTAAAAACCATTACAGCCTTGGGTTAGCTGCTTTGGCATAGTAAAGATATCACCTTGGCATAAGGTTAATTGTTCCGTATTAAATAACGTGTGATCACCTTGAGGGCTTATCTCTAAGGGCAATTCGTTTTCTTCAAAAAACTGCTGACAAGCGATTTCATTGAGCTCGCAACCAAGAATCTCGTGGCCTTGTTCAGCCAAATAAAACATATCCAAAGACTTGCCACACAGAGGAACAAAGACTTGAGCATCATCGGTTAATCCTAATGAATGCCAATGTTCAACCAAAAAAGGGTTAACCTCTCCTTGATGAAAGCCAATTTGTTGAGTTTCCCAACGTTCATGCCAAAAGCCTGGCTCCATAACTTTTCCCTTATCCATTTAATTCATGCGATAACTCTAATGAATAATATGGAGCAAAGCAATCACCAGGCTGCTAAGAGAATGCCACTTAGCAGCCTGATATGATATTCAAGTTTACAGGTCTAGCGCCTTCTGTACTCGCCTTAGCCAAACACAATTTTCACATTGGCACTGACGACGGGAAAGGTGATGGGGGCTTAAGTTTGAATCTATATAGTCCACTGCAATCAACAACTGCTGCTTTAAATCTTCAGCTGACTTTTGCTCAAGGGCAACTAGCTCATCATTATGATTCATCCAGACACATTCCATACCTTGATGGCAAAAAATACACTGCTCATCGGTCGGGTTAAAAAAGCCTGCATGGGGACAATGGCGCAGCTCCATCGATTGTACGATGCGCTTCCGCGGATATTCAAAAAGCTCAATTAACAGGGCTTTATCTAATTCTGACATATGCCCTCCTAGGGTTAGTTTACTGATTAGAACTTGTCATATTAGTTATCCTTAAGATTAGCTATATTCAGCTATCCTCAATTTGATATAGGTCAAGGTGAACAGCAAAAAGATAAGCTAGGTAACATTATCTTGGACTTCAAGCTGGCTTGCTGATTAAATAATCCAATAAAGTGAGATCTGGCTTCAAAAATAGCCAAGCTCTGTAGCCAAGGAAGAATAAAATAGCGTGACATCACCTAGCCCCCAACTGCAACACTTCTATATCTCTGAAGAGCAATCAATCTATTTGCTCAAAGCCAATGATGCGCGAAAACACAGAGCTTGGATCAGACTATGTAAAATTGAACTCACCAAATTAGGCTATCAGGAAATCGAGTTCATAGGTAAAGGCGCCTACGGATTTGTGTTTGCAGGGATTAATTCAGCAGGTCAATCACACGTATTTAAATTCTCTCGCATCACCTTGCCTCAGCAAGTACAAGATAGGCTCGAAGAAGAAGCTTATATGCTTTCGTTGGTAAAACATCCTAATGTGCCCGCAGCAATAAAATTTGAACATGTGGGTAAGCAAGGTATTTTAGTGATGGAACGAGCCTTAGGCGAAGACCTTGACCAATACTGCCGCCGACACGGTCCTTTGCCTCCCCATATCATCATGAGTATTGCTAAGCAGCTAGCCGACATTCTCGTGTATCTCAGGCGTGGACGCCCCTTTGTCCATGGCGACATAAAACCCTCAAACCTTGTCTATGATGTCATCAGCGACAAGTTATCACTCATCGATTGGGGCTCAGCGGTATTTGCACAGCGGGACGAGCATGGTAATGCCTGCAACGATAATGTCATGTCACTGATGTCCAGCGACCAGCAGCATACCAATGCCCGCATGGGTGACGTTTATTTTATTGGTGAAGAGCAGCTTAACGGCGCCCTATCAAACCCTAGATTTGATGAACAAGGGGTAGCCGCCACCCTTTATGCTCTGGCTTCGGGTCAAGCCAGTCGTTTTGGCAGTAAAGTTATCCCTCCCACCAGCATAGGTCTGCCAATTGAGTTGGCAAAAACCTTAGAAGGCATGTTAAGTGAGGATGTGGCAGTCAGAGAAAAGGCTGGCGACTACTTTATGAAGAGCATGAGTTACCGTCACCATATCAAGTTACCGCCGCTTCCTCCCAAAGAGCTAGTTCCTCTCATACCAGTCTGGCAGCAAAGTAAAGATAAGGCGATAGAAACGGTAAGTTACAGCTCGCGCAAATCTTTTCTTAAGGCCCATAATGAGCAAGATCCCATAGAGAAGATGGATGATATTCAGCTCGAGAAGTACTACCGTAACTTTTTAGCGGGCATGGGGGATACAGAAAAAGGCTTTATTGCTGCCGTAGGCAGGCTAGCTCAGTACCCAATCGTTGGCGGCTTAGCCATCCATTGGCAAGCCACTGGAGTCTTTGTGGACTCTAACCTCGCTCTCTATAAGGGGGAGGAGAAAACCGCACTGATTCATGCGGTCAATAACGTCGTGAACTTAGCTCGCGGCATCAAACGGATCGGGGTATTTAAGGCCTGTTTTTTCAATGCAAAAGACACTTTGCACTTTGAGCGAGACGATACCAGACAACCTTTTAGCGCCACCGCAGGCCAACAGCTTCCATTTGAGGTGGGTAATGTCCCCAGCCTTGAGGATAAATCGCGACTTCACTCCTACTTTGAAGATGGTCGAGATCCAGATGAAAACTTAGAACTTCCCCAAGAAATTATGCAGGAACTAGGCAGGATCAATCAGATCCACCACACTGGCTGTATTATTTTTGAGGCCTTACCGAGTCACCTTAAGGTCCATAGCTACCTTAGGCTGCTCAACCCCAGAAAACAGGCCGCATTTAGAGCCAGCCTAGATAGAATTATCGGTCATATCGACAAGATCCAGGGCTTAGGGGTATCAGGCTTTATGAAACTGCCCTATAAAAACACCCGTAAATTTAGCCATATCCAAGCATTAAAAGAGGAGTACTATCCTAGAAATCCCCATCAGGCTTAAATCGGAGAACCCGGAGGAATAGGCAAAGGATTAGTCATCACCCTATGTTCAGGTTTGACCAAGGCTTCACTCAATTCTCGTTTTAGCCAAGCGAAATGAGCACTAAGATAATCGCTTTCACGCTTTGCCTTGCGCTTGAGTTGAGCAAGGACTGCATTTAATCTTGCCAACAACATCGCCTTAGTTTCTGGCATCGAATCTTTATTATGATAAGCCTGAGCCAACTCATCTAATACGACCGCATTGACTCTCATCCAGATTTCCCGCTTAGCACCTTTAGGCGGCTCAGCGTAAAGGGTTTTCCCTATCAGGCGATTTACCAAATCTATAACCGACAATTGTTCACTGTCTAACATATGAGCCTGAAATACTCTGTTAAGTCTCATAGGGTGTAACAGGCTATTAAGACTAATACGACTTGCACTCTCTGCTAGTGCAAGGGGATCTGTCAGTACCCCGAGTGACGAGGCAAAACTCTCTTTTGTACTTTGATAACCACCCGCTTTAGGCACTAGCTGAGTGAGTAACGGCTCTGGAATAATCAAATAATCAGGCTCGAGTGTTTTAAGCAAGGCATCAAGTGCCAGCACCTGTTTCTCCGGTGCAACATAATGCCAATCTAGACTACTGCCCTTACCTGTATAGCTATACTCTGTGCCGCCAACCCATTTAGCTGCAGCTTGAATTTGATAACGAGTTAACAGATAGATGGGTACAAAACTATCGCTCAGCTCCCCTTGAGGCTCATCAGCAAGCATGGCTTGCAGCGAGAAATTATCTATCGCAAAACGCCTCACTTTATTGAGCCGAGCCAGCTCTGTAATAGCGTTGTTACCTCTATCCCATAAGCTGGCATGCACATGACTTGCACCTATATCTCGGCTATCAGCCTCGCCGATAAACTTAAGCTCTGTCTTCGCCACAGCTTGATCACCATAACCCAGCTTAATGGCATATTTATCCCACTCTCCTAGCCCTTCTCGATATGGGTTATCAATGGCAATATGCTCTCCAACAAGTCTCACAAAAGGATGAGGGTAATCCATCACAGAGGCATTACTGTCGCTCGATGCTGCAAAGTTATGATCTAAGCCAAGAGTATGGCCCAGCTCATGGGCGGCTAACTGACGGATTCGAGCCAAAGCTAGCGCCTCACTCGCTTCTTTAGCCGCTTCTCTATCTGGCCATGACGCCGTTAGCCCTCTTGCGATAAGATGATCTTGCCTGACCCTTTGGCTACCTAAGGTCACGTGGCCTTTAATGATCTCTCCGGTTCTAGGGTCGGTAACCACAGCGCCATAGGACCAGCCTCTAGTGGCCCTATGCACCCAGTTAATAGTATTAAAGCGTATGTCTTGAGGGTCAGCATCTTCGGGAAGCATTTCGACTCTAAAGGCATCAATAAACCCAGCGTCAGCAAACGCATCAGTCCACCAGGAAGCTCCCTGTAATAGGGCTGTTCTAATTGGCTCAGGAACACCCGGATCTAAATAATAGACAATAGGCTCAACGACAGTACTTGGCTCTTCCCCTGGTGTAGTTTTAATAAGCCTGTGTCTTAGCAGACGTCTTTTTTCGATATCTGTATCTATAGCAGTTGCGAAATCTAAGTAGGACTCGTAAAGATAACCACTTTTAGGACTAAAGGCTTTAGCCGCATAACCTGGCTCCGGCAAAGCGATAAAGGAGTTACGTACCCGCAAACTAATATGCTTCGGCTCAGGAACAACCTGTTTTATAAATTCTCCTGGCTTGTTCGAGCTATAGGTGAGCTCAAGGTCAATATCACTGTTATTAGGAAAGGACTTAATGCGCTTAGGCAGAATCAGCGATTGATTCATATTCAAGGTAAATGCACCTTGCTGGCGATAGGCTAAGCTATCAGCAATTCCATGAAGGTCCTGTAACACCAGCTCATTAATCTTTACCAAAGCTCGCTTGCCCGGTATGACTTTTCCTTTCCAAAGAATTGAGTCGGCAAAGGCCATTTGTGCAGCCTTTTGCTCAGCACGATTATCGCTCGTTGCTAAATATTGAGTATTTAACTGTTTAAGAATGACATAGGGGCCATGACGCTCTAGCCTCACCATGCGAATGTAGCCCAATTGACCTCTGTCTAAACCCACATCATTAGAGCCCAAGCCTTGGGGTAGGCTAGTGACGAGTAGAAAGTCTTGATCTAACCTTTTAAGATCAATGTAGAGGTCTCCAGTACCTTGATTAAAGTAAAGATTAAGAAAGCCTTCATGTTTGACACTGGCGTTCATTATCTCCCGCGTCAAATCTTTTGCTGCAACAGCAGGGTGAGCGAACCCCATCACCATCAATCCTAGGCTTATCCATACTAGCAAGGCTCTTAAGTTCATTCCTTTCCTCAACTTAATCTCTGGGTAATATTACTTACAGCTAACGCGCGGCGTTAAACTTCTCTTTCTCACCAATCCAATGGCTTAGGGTTTCAAACAACTCAGTTAACACTATCGGTTTAGTGATATGGGCATTCATTCCCGCAGCTAGACTCTTCTCTTTATCACCCGACATGGCATGGGCCGTCATTGCGATGATAGGCAGAGCTTCGGGACTAAACTTCTCCCTCAACGCCTTAGTTGCCGTTAAGCCATCCATCACAGGCATCTGAATATCCATCAGCACGGCATCATAGGCTTTCTCATCTATCATATCTAAGGCTATCTGGCCGTTATCAGCCACATCGACTTGATAACCCGCACTCTTGAGGAGTTCAGTTGCTACCTGTTGGTTAATAAAGTTATCTTCAACCAGCAAAATCTTCCCTTTTACATCACCTTCAACTTCCACCTCAGGCAGCTTGGCCTGCTCCAACTTAGGCTCATCGGCAAAGGCCTTAATCACCTCATCAAACAATGCCGATGCTTTAAAAGGTTTTTGCAACAAGGCAAAGACGTTGGCTTGCTCGACTTCATGGCGCAGTGGCTCTGCACTATAGGCTGTCATCATCAAAATAACAGGACGCTTAGCGAGTTCGCCTCGCGCAAGCATGGCATCTATCTCCTTGATAACGGCGATGCCATCCATCTCAGGCATCATCCAATCAAGAAGCAAAAGATCGACGGGTGATTTAGCCAGTTTATACAGAGCTTCAGCGCCACTGGCAGCAGTATCGGTTTCAAAGTGGAAATCTCGCATCGCAGAAGCATAGATCTGCAGCGCAGTCGGATTATCATCCACCACTAAGGTCGTGAGATTGTTCAACGCTTCAGGCACCACTAATGGCGCAGGTTTCGCGTCTTCTGCTACCTCAAAGCTAATGGTAAAGCTAAAGGTGCTGCCGACACCTGGCTCACTCATCACCTGCATCTTGCCACCCATAAGTGCTACTAAATGCTTACTAATGGAAAGACCTAAACCAGTACCGCCATATTGCCTCGTGGTCGAACCATCGGCTTGAGAGAAGGCATCGAAAAGCTTACTTTGCTGATCTCGACTAATGCCTATCCCCGTATCTCGAACCCAGAATTTAAGGGTAATTCGATGATCCCGCTCGCCGACATCCTCACAGCCAAGTTCAATTTCCCCCGTTTGGGTAAACTTGACCGCGTTCGATAGCAAATTCACCAAAATCTGCCCTAGACGTAATGGATCGCCATTGAGCATCAAGCCTGCAGTCACTGGCGCATAAAGTAATAATTCAACACCTTTCTCCTGCGCCTTAATGGCATTGAGATCCAGAGCATGATCTAACACTTTATCCAGCGGGAAAGCCACACGCTCTAGCTCTAGCTTACCGGCTTCAATCTTAGAGAAATCAAGAATGTCATTAATAATTCGCAGTAGTGACTGGGCAGAAAAGCCCGCTTTCTCAAGATAATCTTTCTGCTGATTAGTGAGCGAAGTACGCTGAGCCAACTGCAACATACCGATAATCGCGTTCATCGGCGTGCGGATTTCGTGACTCATGTTAGCCAAGAATTCACTCTTATAGAGGTTTGCCATCTCAGCATCTTGTTTAGCTTCTAACAGCGCCACCTCATTGTGTTTGCTTCGAGTAATATCCTTGTGCGTTCCCACCATACGCTTAGGCTTTTCTCCTGTGAATTCAACGATTCGCCCGCGGGAAAGCACCCAGTGATAGTCCCCCCCTTTACCCAACATACGATATTCAATTTCGTAAGCATCGTTATGATCCGTCAGGTACTGCTCTAAGTACTCTTCCACCCTCATACGATCGTCAGGGTGAATAAGACCAAGTATGGTTGGCAACAAAGCAGGAAACTCATCGGCTTCATAGCCAAGCATGGTGTAATAGGCTGAGTTACAGATAATCTGTTCTGAATCTAAATACCAATCCCATAATCCATCTTCCACCGCATTCATCGCTAGGTGATAGCGCTCTTCCGATAATCTTAGCTGCTCTGCCGATTCATACTCTCGAGTCACATCGCGCCATACAGCAATCAAGCCTAAAAGCTCACCACGTCTGTTATAAAATGGCAGCTTTAAGGTGTCTAAGAGTACAGGCTTACCCGCCAACTCAACTTTCTCTTGGTATCTAAGGGGCGCTCTCTCTTCAAGAACTTGTTCATCTTCGGCGCGAATACGTATGCCCACTTCAGGGCTAGTTAGCGCTTCTGAAGGCAAACCTATCATCTCACTTTCAGTAAAACCTAACATTCGCTCGGCTGATTTATTGCAGCCAAGATAGTTGCCTTCTTTATCTTTAAACACAATCGCTTCAGGAATCGAGTCCAACAATGAACGTAGCAAGGCGTATTCTCTCTCACGCCGCTCAGTGGTCTCCTTGAGTCTCTCGGTGCGCCGAGCAACCAGATTATCTAAGCGCTTATTCTGCTCAGCCAAATGCTGAGTATATTGCTGGTTTTCTTCAAAGATGCGACTGACAAGTAAGAACCAAGGCTCCCAGCCTTTGGTGATCACCTCGGGCGGCTTGCGGGGGCCTTGTGAGCAACCTTCTAAGTGAGCTAACAGCCTAGATGCAGGGCTGACAAAAGAGCGGCGTGTTTGCCAATGCACTATGGTAACCAATACCGACAATGCCAAAACCACCAAAATAAAGGTTTGCTGTAACTTGATCCAAGAGTCCATAAACAGCTCATCGACAGGTTGCAGATAGAGCAAACGCCAAGGCACATTATGTAAAGCGACAGAGTGAATATAGTAGCCGTTTCGAATCACCCCTTCATTGGTATCAAAAAGCTCTGATTCCGGAATCGAGTGGAGTTCAGATGGAATACGCTGGCTAATATGGTAGACACGATTAATATCATTGCCGTCAATATCACTGTGAGAAAGAATGTTGTTTGCTTGATCCAGCAAAATTACCGTGCCCGGCATCTTAAAATAGAGGCGTATCTGCCTCGCCAGAGAGGCCAGTGTCATATCTAAGTTAATAGAGCCAATAAATTCATCTTGCAGATAGACAGGCACCCCAAGCGTAGTCAGCAAGCCTTTATCAGTAGGGTCTACATAAGCTTGGCTCCAAAATACACTGCGCTGTGGATTCATGGCAGGGGTCGCCAATTGAAACTGTTTCTTGTTAAGAAGCTCTTCTCTAAACCTTTGCTCATCCTTAGGCCAAGGATAATAGGACATCATCTTACGCTTGGAGATGTAGTAAATCGCCGATGTCTTAGGTGCCGCCTCTTTAGCGACGGGAAAAGAAAGCGACAGTTCATAGAGCATTTCCAACTCTTGATAGAACTTATCACTGCGGTTTTTCACCGTACCCGCACCGGTAATACGCCCCATGTTTCTAAACGGCTTAGCGTTATGGCCTTCACCTTCTCCATAGTTAGGCTCTAAGGTAAAGTATTGCCCTTCTTGATTGTAATGCTCATATTCTGGCAACTTATCACGACGAACCGTCTCTTCTAAGCGGAGATGATCGATTGCCACATTACGCAAGCTTTTTACCGCGCGAATACTGGACTCAAGCAGAAGATCGACCTGTAATACGTGACGCTCAATCTGCTCTTCCCTTTCATGCATGACTTGGGTCTTCTGCCTGTCAAAGAAAATCCAAGCGGTCAGCAGCGCCATCACAATAACGCCAATATAGGTATAAAAAACAGCTCGGTTATAACTTTTCTGAATTGGAGAGGTGAGCTGTAGCCCCGGTTCACTCGGTTTCATGAACTACCCTTGACTGAATACAGACCGCCCAAGAAAAAATACAGCAAGAAGAGGACGATACTAAACTAGCTAATTAAAACCCTTATGTTATCAGCTTGCCTTTGGCTTATACCACTATTTATCAGATTGAAAGCTAGATAAATTAAAGGCTCCAATCACTGGAGCCTATATGAGTCAAATTACAGGATATGCTTTTTATAAATGTTCTTCGGCAAATTCAGCCAAACGAGAACGCACCACACCGTTAAGGTAGACGTTGGCACTGCCTTCAAAGTCCTTAAAACGCTCAACTATATAGGTAAGTCCCGAAGTGACACCTGTTAGATAATTAGAGTCAATTTGCGACAGGTTACCGCTACAGATGAGCTTAGTACCTTCGCCCATACGAGTAATCATGGTTTTGATCTGTGAGGCAGTCAGATTTTGACATTCATCGAGAATAACCACAGAATTTTGAATCGAACGCCCACGCATAAAGTTAACCGACTTAAACTGAATGTTGGCCTTCTCCATAATGTAATTCATGCTACCACTGGGATTAACATCATTCTTATGCAGCACTTCCAATGTATCAGTAATGGCGGCGAGCCAAGGCGCCATCTTTTCCTCTTCGGTGCCGGGCAAGAAACCTATGGACTCAGCTATTTCTGGTGTATTACGGGTCACTATGATTTTCTCATACATATCCCGCTCTACCACTAGCTCTAGTGCAGCTGCCATAGCGAGCAGCGTCTTACCACAACCAGCAGGACCAGTAAGAATCGCCAAATCGATATCGGGATCTAATAAGGCCTGCAGCGCCATACCCTGATAGATATTTTTTGGCCTAATTCCCCAAGCATCCAGATTCATTAATCTGTCGCGACCTAAATCGAGAATGTCCACCTGCTTATCGTTACAACTGGCCACTCTCCCACAAAACTCAGAGTCTTCATCAATCAAATATTGATTTACATACAGGCTATCTATCTCAAGCTCTTTCATCGGCACTTGATGCACTGTATGGCGACCATTTTGTGAGGTGGTGACATTATCAAGTTGCTGCCAGAAATTGCCAGAGAACTTATGAAAGCCTTTAGTTAAGAATCGAATATCATCGATAAGCTGATCGGTTCTATAGTCTTCAACGAGCGCGATACCAGCACCTTTAGCTTTAAGGCGCATATTAATATCTTTAGTCACTAAGACTACGGTTCTTGGCTGATGTAGCTCTTGCAGATGTAAGGCGGTGTTGATAATGCGATTGTCATTATTGTCTCCAGGTAAGGATGCAATGGAGCAATCGATTTGGTGATCAGGGAAGATAGATAAATGGCCAGCGGCATCTTCATGGCCTTCTCTGCTAGGTAAGGCAACTCCTTTAAGGATCTGTTCGGGAGTGGTGTCTCCCCCTAAAATATCTTCCAGCGCTCTAATAGCCACCCTGGCATCTCGGCTAATATCGCGCTTTCTATCTTTGATATGATCTAGCTCTTCCAATACCGTCATTGGCACAACTACATCATGTTCTTTAAATGAATATATGGCTAAAGGTTCATGCAGTAATACATTGGTGTCCAGTACAAACAACTTTCTGTCGTCTTGATCCATGGCGCCTCCATTGTGGCTTCAACATTTACGCTTTAAATGACTGTTAATTTACTGGTGAATTTGCCTCTATTTTGCCGTTTCCTTAAGTTTAACTTATACCTTAGATCACACAATCTCAATAGTTTGTTAACTAAATCTCGCTAATTTTTTAGCCATTCGAGCGCTCGCTAGTAATGACAAAAATAGCCTAGTTATAGGATTTAAATATCAGCTATATTGGTATAACATACGCGCCCTTTGTGTTTCCCCTGTAGATGAGAGTTAGAAAATGCCGTTTGCCTTAGGTCAACGCTGGATAAGTGATGCAGAGTCAGAGCTTGGTTTAGGAACTGTTGTACAAATCGAAGGCCGTATGGTCAGCCTACTATTCCCTGCCGCCGACGAAAATCGCATGTTCGCCCGTGATGATGCCCCATTAACTCGGGTCATGTTCAACCCTGGCGATAAAATTGAAAGCCATGAAGGCTGGTGCATGACGGTCAGCGAGGTCGAAGAAAAACAAGGGCTCTTGCTCTATCATGGCGTCCACGCGGAAACAGGTGAAGAGGTCTCACTGAGGGAAACCCTGCTTAGCCATAATATTCGTCTGAATAAGCCACAAGACAAGCTTTTTGCTGGCCAAGTCGATAGGCTCGACCGCTTTGGTGTTAGATACCAAAGTCAGTTGTTACGCCATAAATTAGCCACATCGGACCTACTCGGGTTACAGGGGCCCAGAGTTGGTTTAATTCCACACCAACAATGGATCGCCCATGAAGTAGGTCGACGTTTTGCCCCTAGAGTGTTGCTCGCCGACGAAGTCGGTCTAGGTAAAACCATTGAAGCAGGATTAATTATCCACCAGCAACTGCTAACAGGCCGTGCCGAACGAGTACTTATCATAGTACCGGACACTTTACGTCATCAATGGTTAGTCGAGATGCTACGCCGCTTTAACCTGCGCTTCTCTGTGTTTGATGAAGACAGATGTGTTGAAGCCTATGCTGATAACGATAACCCTTTCTATACAGAGCAGTTAGTTATCTGCTCACTTGAGCTGCTACGTAAAAAGAAACGTCTCGACCAAGCTATCGACGCCGACTGGGATCTTATGGTGGTCGATGAGGCCCATCATCTTGAGTGGTCTGAAGAGAAACCAAGTCGCGCTTATCAGGTGGTCGATGCCCTAAGTCAGGCTATTCCAGGCGTATTACTGCTGACCGCTACACCAGATCAGCTTGGCCATCAAAGTCACTTTGCACGCTTGCGTCTGCTCGATCCAGACCGTTTCTACGACTATCAAGCCTTCATTAATGAGGAAGATAGCTATAAAGATGTTGCGCAGGCAGCAGAAGCGCTTAGCTCGGGCGAGAAACTGTCAGATGCAGCCATTAATAGCTTAACTGAGCTATTGAGCGAAAAAGATATCAGCCCAAGTATTCGCCTCATTCAAGACACACAAGTCGATGAAGGGCAAAGAGAGCAAGCCCGCAGTGAACTACTACAAGAGCTACTCGATCGTCACGGTACAGGTCGCATCCTTTATCGTAACAGCCGAGCTGCAGTGAAAGGCTTTCCAACACGTATCTTTAACGCCTATCCTCAGCCAATGCCGGAACAATACATCACGGCAGCAAGGGTAAGCGCTATGATGGGCGGCGCACAGAATCTGCAATCTCAAGCGGCAACGGCGCTCAGCCCAGAGAAGATGTACCAAGAGTTCGATGAAAACAGCGCTAGCTGGTGGAAATTCGATCCTAGGGTCGACTGGTTGATCGAGTTTTTGAAATCACATCGCAGCAAAAAGGTGCTTATTATTGCCAGCCAAGCGGCGACCGCATTAAGCCTTGAAGAAGCATTGCGCACTCGCGAAGGTATTCAGGCTACCGTCTTCCATGAAGGCATGTCGATTATCGAGCGTGATAAAGCCGGTGCCTACTTTGCTCAAGAAGATGCAGGGGCTCAAGCGCTTATCTGCTCAGAGATTGGTTCTGAAGGCCGTAACTTCCAATTTGCCAGCCACCTGATCTTATTTGATCTGCCGCTAAACCCAGATCTGCTAGAGCAACGTATCGGACGCTTAGACCGTATCGGCCAGAAGAATGATGTTAATATTCACTTGCCATACCTAGAAGACACAGCCCAAGCAAGATTGATGCGTTGGTACCATGAGGGACTCAACGCCTTTGAACTCACCTGCCCAAGTGGACATGTGCTGTTTAATGAGTTCGCCGAAGAACTACTGCTGCGTCTTGTTGAAGACGATGAAGATGAGATGACTCGCCTGCTTAATCACACTCAAACTCGTTACAAAGAGTTAAAGCAAGCGATGGAACAAGGCCGAGACAAGTTACTTGAGATCAATAGCCATGGTGGTGACAAGGCCAACGCTCTGGTTGAACGCTTAGCACAAAGAGATGAGAATACCGATCTTATCGGCTCAGTGATCCGCCTTTGGGATATTATCGGGGTCGACCAAGAAGATAGAGGTGAAAACTCAATCATTCTTCGTCCGAGCGAGCATATGATGTTCCCAACCTATCCTGGTCTACCTGAAGATGGCATCACTGTCACCTTTGATAGAGAAACGGCATTATCTCGTGATGATATTGCCTTTATCAGTCAGGAGCATCCGCTAGTACAAACAGGGCTTGATTTGATTACCTCGTCAGATACTGGCAGCACCAGTGTTGCGGTACTGAAAAATAAAGCGCTGCCTGCTGGTACCCTGTTCCTGGAACTGATCTTCATGGCTGATGCAACTGCGCCAAAATCAAGCCAGTTATATCGTTACCTGCCACCGACGCCTATTCGAGTACTGCTTGATAAGTCAGGCAATGATCTATCGGTTAAGGTAGATTATGACAGCTTCGATAAGCAGCTAAGTCCAGTGAATCGTCATATTGCCAGTAAACTCGTTAATGCCTCGCAAACCATGCTACATCCACTGTTTGCACAAGGTGAAACCTATGCTCAAAGCGCCCTCACCGAGCTAGTTGAACAGGCGAGAGAGCAAATGACGACTCAGCTCACAGGTGAATATGAGCGTTTGGAGTCCCTTAAAGCGGTTAATCCAAATATTCGTGATGAAGAGCTAACCCATTTGAAGTCCCAGATGCAAGAGCTTAACGGCTATATGGATGACTGCCAGCTGCAGTTAGACGCTGTGCGTGTGGTACTTGTCAGTCACACCTAGAGCCTTAGCAACTTAGAACCAATACAAGCCCTGTTATTTTACGGGGCTTTTTATTGCTCTGAGTTTGAAGGAGTGTTATACCCAATATTGGAATTCAATATTCAACTAAATTCGTGAAACTCAAGATGAAACTAACATTCACTTGCCTTTTGCTATTACTCATAAGCACAGCAAGTTTTGCCGAAAAACCTAGGCAATATCATTATATTGATGAAGCCCAAATCAAACAGGTTCAAATACAAGGTGAAGCTAGCACAGTGCTAGTCAATCCATGGCGAGGGCTCAAGAAAATAGGCGCTGCGATAATTTTGCCTGCAGCAGGTGAAGGAGCTGACTCGCCAGGGTTAATTGCCTTTCTTAGGCGTGAATTGGCTCCCGTAGGTTGGACTAGCCTAAGCCTAGAATCACCACAAGCCATTCCTCACCCAAACTTTGCAACCGCCGCGGAAGAGGTCTCTAAGGCTGGTAGTAAGCAGCTCTCCCACCCTAACAATCAAGCTATGCCTGACTATTCTGACGAAGCGTTAGACACCCAAATTAATATTCAAACCAAGTATCTCATAGCAAGTTTGAATCAACTCGATGATATAGGTAATGATTATCCAGGGCATCGCATGCTGATCGTGTCAGACACAGTCGCCGGATTAACAATCTCACTGCTAAAAGATAAGAAGATCCCACAGCCGGATATTCTCGTGGTCATCAACCCTTATTTGAAATCGGCTAAGCAAAATGCGCAACTCGCTAAAAGCCTAGCCGAACTAGAGATGCCCATCTTAGATATTCATAGCCCTGATGCCCACCACTTGTCACAGCTAACAATGACACAACGCAAGTCTATGGCACCACACAATAGACCTAAGCGCTATCAACAGCGCCAACTTAGCCTAAATTTGAATAACCCTAGTGCTTGGCAGGCTTGCCTCGATGTCATCGAGGGCTTTGCCTACCGCATAGTAAAATAAAGGGCTAAATAGAGAGTAAGCAAAGCGCTAAATTATCACCAAGACTGGCGAGGCTTATAGGGCTTTTGCGGATCTTTGGTTTGTCTTACTGCTGCGATTAAGCGGTTCTTACCCAATAGTAGCTTCACCTGACTCCAAGACTCACGGCTTAACAGACTACGAATCGAAGCTGACCAGCTATAGTTGATACTAAGTTTAATGGCAGCAGTAGCATCTGGAGAGGTCTTAGCTAGCTCCAGAGCTAACGCCTTAGCCGCCTGCATAGGCTTATCATCAAGCATAGACACCAAGCCCATCTCGTGAGCGGCATCACCCGAGATCACCTCTGCGGTTAGGCTCAATTTCATCGCCTTATCTTTTGGTAATATCTCCCTAAGATTTACAAGCCCCGCCATATCTGGCAGCAGTCCCCACCTGGCTTCCATAATAGATAACTCGGCATCAGGCGTAGCAATTCTAAAGTCAGCGCCCAAGGCGATCTGGGTACCGCCTCCATAGCAACGTCCATGAATCACCGCAATAACGGGAATAGGTAACCTCTGCCAACCAATTGAGACTCTTTGAGCCAAATTTGCATTACCTGGTAGCCACTTAAACAATAACTTCACCGCGCTCGCAGGCGATTTGGCCACACTTTTGACATCGAGCCCAGAACTAAAATTCTCGCCTTCACCAAATAGAATCACCGCCCTAAGTTGACGATTCCGACCAAGATGTTTAATGACACTATCCAACTCCTTAAACATTTGGTAATTGATGGCATTCATCTTCTCGGGGCGATTAAGACTCACATAAGCCAGCTCACCCTCTATTGCTAATTTTACGTATTTCCAATCCATGAAACCTCCTGGTCAGTCCAGATAGGATGTTAACATGTTTGGCATATTTAACTAATAGTTATAACATGACGCCAATTTATTGACTTTCGTCAAAAATGAAAGAGTTTGCCTTGATAACAGGTCAGTAAAGATAGTTATATTCTGTTAAGGGGTAATTGCACCAAAACAGAGCTAGGAGTAAGATGAGCGGGTTCTCCTATACTATGCTTAAAATATAATTTTCTATTATAAAAATAAGTGACATACAAAAGATAAACCTATTGGCGCTACGGATGAGCGAAATGTTTATCCAACTTGTTGTTGTACATTTAGCCTAAGTAACTAGGCTCAAATTTTTTAGCGAATGCCAAAATCAGTTCAAGATTTTGATTTAGCATTTTTGAATTTATAGGTTAATTAAGGTCCCAGTCACTATGTCAATTCCAGTTCTTATTTGTGACGACTCGGCACTCGCCCGTAAACAGATGGCTCGCACTCTACCTAAAGAGTGGGATGTCGACATCACCTATGCCACCAACGGTGCAGAAGGTATTGAAGCGGTCAAAGCGGGCAAAGGTGAAATTATCTTTCTCGACCTCAATATGCCTGTCATGGATGGCTATGAAGTCCTAGAGATAATTCAAAGCCAAGACCTACCCGCTTTAGTGATAGTGGTATCGGGTGATATTCAAATCAAAGCCCATGAAAGAGTCAAAGCCCTAGGTGCTTTAGACTTTATTCAAAAACCGGTTAGCGCAGACGCCATCAAAAATATTTTGCAAGAATATGGCATTCTAGAACTGGCTCTTGGCGAAGTTGAAGATGATGAGCCCATGATCCAGGTGGATATGCGCGATGCCTGCCAAGAAGTTGCCAATGTTGCTATGGGACGCGCTGCCGATCTATTGAGCCAACTACTCGACGTCTTTGTAGTACTCCCAATTCCAAATGTTAACGTGCTGGAAGTTAGCGAGTTGACCATGGCATTGAAGGCAACGGAAGAAAATCCTACTGTCTCAGCACTATGCCAAGGTTTTATTGGCGCAGGAGTCGCGGGAGAAGCGCTGCTGCTATTCCACGACTCAAGTTTTCAAGATATGGCCAAATTAATGAAGCTGGCGAATCCTGAAGATGACAACACCGAGATTGAAGTCATGATTGACACTGGTAATGTGCTTATCGGTGCCTTTCTCAATGGCATATCTGAGCAATTGGATATGAACTTCAGTCAATCCCACCCAGTTGTATTAGGCCGTCATTGCACAGTCAACGACCTAATCCATGATAACTCAGCCAAATGGCAACGAACCCTAGCCATGGAAATCAACTATCGCATCGAAGACTACAACATTCAGTGCGATCTATTACTCCTCTTTACCGAAGATTCGATTCCAACCATGAACTTCAAACTTGGCTATTTACTCGATTAACTAATTCCTAAGGCTGGGCGATAAGCTATGTCAAATAATGCAGATGCAATGAATGAACTTCACTGGCTCATCGATATGGTACAAACCATAGAAGTTGGCTTAGTGGTGCTGGATGACAAGTTCAATATCCAGCTTTGGAATGGTTTTATGGAGAATCATAGTGGGGTATCCCCCAACTCCATTAAAGGCAAAAACCTATTTGACGAGTTTCCCGATCTGCCTGCGACTTGGCTGAAACAGAAAATGGAGTCAGTTTTTGCACTAAAAAACCGCGCTTTTATCAGTTGGGAGCAAAGGCCCTACATATTCAAATTTAAAAACTATCGCCCAATCACAGGCCGTGCCGATCACATGTATCAGAACGTCACCCTGCTACCGCTGGCATCGCTTACGGGTCAAGTCACCCATATTAGCCTTATCATTTATGATGTCACAGATACTGTCGTCAACAACCTGCAAATCGAAGCTGCAAATCAGCAGTTAGAAAAGCTAAGCCAAACCGATGGTTTAACCCAACTCAATAATCGTCGCCACTGGCAATCCTGCATGAATCGCGAATTTGAGCGTTTCCATCGCTACAATAATCCCTGTAGTCTCATCATGTTCGATATTGATAATTTCAAAAAAATCAATGATAACTATGGCCACATGGCAGGTGATAAAGTCATTCAGCATGTCGCTCACCTACTTGGAAAGTCACTTAGGGAAACCGACTGTGCAGGTCGCTATGGTGGTGAAGAGTTTGCTGTCATCCTAAGTGATACGCAAGCGCAGGAAGCCCTTAATTTTACCGAGCGGCTACGTAAAAGAATCGCTAATTCAAGTGTGATTTATGAAGGGAAAAGTATTAACTGTACCATCAGTTTAGGCATCGCAGGATTAGAGAAGCATATCGACAATAGCTCAGTCTGGTTATCTCAAGCCGATAAAGCACTGTATAAAGCCAAAGCTCAAGGCAGAAACGCAAGCGTTATCTATGAGCCCAGTTTGGATGATGACGAAGTATCTGAGTAACTAAGTCAAAGGATAAATTACCGTGAATACCAAAAAGGAGAAGCTGAGCTTCTCCTTTTTTATGTCATATTTTTTATGTCATAGATAAAATGACTAGTGCACGGTATCGTCTTCTACTTCTGGGTCGTCACCAACAAAATAGGTGCCCCAACCGTCATAATCAACTTTCTGCTTTTGAGCCAACTCAATCAACTGCTCTACGGCTTTATCCAGCATTTCGATATCTAGCTTGTGATGAGCTATAGCATCGAAACAATAGATAATTTGACCATTCTCTAGTTCCATCTCTTCAGCATCGTTCACTTCAAAACCTAACTTAAAAGCGTCCACAGCGGCTTTTTCTAAACGGTCAAAGTTGGTCGAAGCAAAATGGTGCTCAATGATATACTCTGCATCTGGCTCAGAGCCATCTTCAAGTAGAGCATTGACTATGTCGCGATTCTCTTCTCGCTGCTCTTCTAGCTGGCGTTTAATCGACATTCTCTGTCTCCTAACAAAATAATTGGCGCTGATTATACGCCATTCGAAGCCAAGGGTTTACCCATTAATGCGGCAGCTTCGCGATTTAATTGCTCAAGCTTGTCAGACATAGCTTGATGGATTCTAGCCGATAACTCTTTAGCATTAGATTTAGTTAAACCTTCTGTTTTCACTGGCTCCATCATCTCGATAATGACAACACCATTGTTCCAACGATTCAACTTGATATCGCACTGATTCGACGCTAATACTGGCACCATAGGCACACCTGCCGCTATCGCTGTATGGAATGCCCCAGCCTTGAAAGGTAACAGCCCCCTACCGCGGGAACGAGTGCCTTCAGGGAAAATCCAGATAGACAGACACTTCTCTTTAATCTTGCGCACTGTTTGCGCCATGGTATCAAAGGCGCGGCTACGGTTTTTTCTATCGATCAGTATGTTTCCCGATAACCAGTACATCTGACCAAAAAAAGGCATCCAAGCGAGACTTTTCTTACCTAAACTGACAGTCCCCTTTGGCACCATAGCCGTATGGGTAAAGACATCATAATTATTCTGGTGATTAGCGAGATAAATACATGGTTCTTCATTGACCTGAGAAGGTTTTCGCAAAATGACTTTTACTCCTAGAATAGGAGTCACTGCAGAAAACATCTTGGCGAACATATGTACATTGTCTCTATGCATAGGTCTTAGCAAACAAAAAAGTCCACCAAAAACAAAGGCAAGGAGTAAAAGTACCATAAGTAATATGGATCTTATGACTAAAAGCAAGGCTAACTCCAGCTAGATATTTGGCGACAGTATAGCCAGCATACTTGAGTGACTCAATCTTTTGTTGCAACCGAGTTAACGAGCTCACGAATTTTAAGCGTACACTTGTACGCAATAAAAAAGCGAATCCAATATAAGGGACTCGCTTTGTATTATTTTAGCTCAAAGTAAAAACTAGCTTGCAGGATTATTCGGCTTTATCAACTCTTTGTTGTGATTAGATAAAAGTCGACTCAACCCAAGTCTAAAGACTAACGCGCTCATGGCCAATGTTGCAACGATCGCTGCACCACTTGGTAAATCTAAACTAGCAGAAAGCCAAAGGCCGAATACATAGCCGACTAAACCAACCATATAAGCCCAAGCTAAAGCCCCTCTTCCCACATACGCATTTAATGCTAAAGCTGGAAGAATAAGGGTGCTAAAGACAAGATAAACGCCCACTAGCTCCACAGATAGCGTTATCACTATCGCAAATAACAGGTAGAAAGCAGGGCCTTCAAGCACTTTAGGTCTAACTAAAATCAATGCAAGTACTAAACCATAGACAACGGCAGGCAGCACCAGCTGAGACCAACCCACCCAGAGGATCTGTCCTGACATTAGCTGTTTAAGCAGCTCTCCGCCATGTGGGTCATTCGCCAACAACAGCATTGCTGTTACGGCCGCCAGTACATAGAAGCAACCAATCATGGCTTCAAGCTCATGAGCCATGCGCTTAGATAACCAAGCAATAACCCCAGCTCCCGCCAACGCAAATAGCGCTGGCATCCACACATTTGAATAAGGCAAGTGCTCAATATCATGATTTAAATGAGCCACAATAGAACCAAGCGCTGCAACTTGCGCAATGGCGAGATCGATAAAGATAATCCCGCGCACTAACACCTGACGCCCCAAAACAACGTGGGTAGAAAGCACCAAAATA
Organism: uncultured Shewanella sp.; assembly: GCA_947503555.1. GTDB lineage: Bacteria > Pseudomonadota > Gammaproteobacteria > Enterobacterales > Shewanellaceae > Shewanella. Next base: position 123,804 of record CANNEE010000002.1, on the reverse strand, counting down.
CCGGCTGCAAAGGCTGGTAACATGATAGAGAGCAGGTCTAAATCAAACATCACTTATTTGATACCTTTGAGCAAAGCGATAACACTGTCATATAAAGAGATAAGATCGACACTCTGATCATTGCCCCCAACCGACATAGGTAGCGTCACCACAGGTAAACCCGAACGTTCGGCCAACCAGTTTGCGCCGCGATCATCTTGATAAGATGTCAGCACTATGGCTTTAACATCACCTTGTTTTACCCGTGACAACAAGCTCGCTAAGTGTGCACTGCTTGGTGGAATACCAGGCTTAGGCTCTAAATCGGCGACCTGTTCTATACCAAGCCAGTCAAATAGGTAACGGAAACTGGAATGATAAGCGACCACCTTCATCCCCTTGAGATCCGCACCTTCTTTTTTCCAGCGAACCATGGCTTGTTGCCATTGTTGCTGAAATTGACTTAATGCGCTTTCATATGCAGTTCTATTATCAGGATCTATGCTAATGAGTTTAGCCGTTAACGCTTTAGCAACTTGTAGCATACGCTCTGGTGAAAAATGCAGATGCGGATTACCTTGAGCGTGAACATCCCCCATGCTGCGATCCACTTTAGCTAGCTTATCTAAAGTATCGATATGATCCGCAGCATAAAAAAGGCCTTTATCCGTCGAACGCACCTTAGCATTAGCAGATTTCATCTGCAGCATAGGTAGCCAACCTACCTCCAGCTCAGCACCAGCACAAACGGCAAGATCGGCCTGACGCATCTTAGCTATCAGGCTTGGTCTAGCTTGTACTAGATGTGGGTCTTGCAGCGCTGTCGTTGCAGAATAAACCTTAGCATCAGGTGCAAGCTCCTGAGCTAAAGCAGCATATTCTGGCTCACAGGCAAAAATATTTAGCTCGGCTTGTGCCGTGCAGCCATAGGCTAAGCCTATCGCTGCGACACTTGCGCGAACAATTTTAGAATTGATGCGCACCATGGGCCCCCAGAGTCGTTACATACTGTAGAGTAAAGATATTATCATCTGTAATACCTTGGAAGTTAGTACCGTCTTGGCGAGTATACTGAAGTCTAACTACAGAGAAATGACTTGGATGCCAAGCAACCATAGCCTCAGTTTCTTTTAACTCTTGCTCATCAAAGTGATCTTCATGCATCACTTGAGCATCAAGCTGACCGTAACGCAGCCCTACTGACCATTTTGGCGATAGCTGATAAACACCTGAGACATACCAACCTTGATGATAGTCTTTGGTGTTTACTTCACCATGATGTTCTTCGTGCTCTTCTCCCTCATGCTCTTCTTCATGGTCATGGTCTTCATGGGCAGCCACTTCAGGCTTAAAGCCATCAACATAAAGGTACTCAGCACTTAACGTTAGGTGTTGGTACTTGTAATTACCATCTGGTGCCCACTTATAAACAAAATCTGCAACATAAGTGTTTTCACCTGTGTATGCGGCATTGTGACTATGGTTGTGACCAGCATGTACATCAGCCTCTTCCGCGTGCTCCTCATGCTCTTCTTCATGGGGCGTTAAACGGCCATTCTCATTACGAAGATACGCTAAACCAAATTGCCAAGAACTTTCAATGCCGATATCACCGCCAAACTTAGTATTAAAGCTATATACACCTGTGGTATCAAACTGTCGTTCACCATGTTCATCGGCAGCCCTTAATTTCTTACCTTTAAAGGCTTCAACACCCATGGTCCAATAAAGATCAGTCGGTGCGACATAGTTAAGACGAATACCATCATCAAAATAATGGCTACCAAGAAATGCGCGATAAGCCGCAGGACGATTTACAAAGGCATCTGTATGTGGATGCTGGTTATTTAAATAACCAATATCAGAAAGAAAACGTCCCGCACGAATAGAGAAGCCTGCTGGCATAGTCAAAGTTTGAATAAAGGCTTCTTCCAGAACAAGCTCAGTTTCACTATCTGATGTTTCTAAGACGGTAGTGATTTTCCCGTAGAAAAGATCATCAATGTTCGCACTTAATGCCAGCTCAGTATGACCTAAACCAAAACCTTCTTCACGCTCTACCATAGGGCGGTCACCAGTTTGATAATAGCCATCAAGTACGGCACTAATTGCGGGATTAGATAGCGTCGGAATATCTTGAGCAACAACAGATTGAGAAGCTAATACACAAGTTACAGCCAGTGCAGATGCACTTAGTTTAAGCAGTTTCATTTTTTCTCCAAAATACAACAAGCATTCACTCAATTTCAGATTGAGTGACAATAAAAATTAAAATTATTTGATGAAGTTAGGAGAAAGTTGGCGGGGCACGACTATGGTAGTAAACACAAAAAACCGACGCACAAGGAGTATGTTTGTCTTCAGTGACTATATAATGCTGAATATCTACATTCAGCGAAAAGCTAATACTGGGTAAACTCTTATTTAACTGGTGTTGATGTACACACAGGGTACATTCAATGACGGATTGGTCATCCCCACTATGACTATGACTTGCTGCAGCAAACGACAACAAAGACAATACGGCACAAAGCCATATCGCTAATCCTTGTTTATATACTCGTCTCATTACCACAGAAATAGATTCCGAAATTAGTCTAACGACTTAACCAATATGAAAATTTTTCGCCAAGTGTATTCCAGCTACTCTTTTAGTTGCAAGGAGTTCTCGACAACAAAAGTAACAACCAGTTACAACAATTACAATTTATCAAGTAATAACAAAAGGATAATCACCGCTATGTTGGACACTATTTTCACAGTAACTTAAGCAAATATAGCTTAATATTAACTTAAGACAAGACTTATAGAATACCATAATTAGCGCACACGGATAAAAAGCCGCAATAGGATAAATAATAAAAGGTGGAATTTATGTTGAACTTCTTACGTGAAAATCTAGGACTTATTCTTACCCTAGTGACCCTTCTAGGGCTGATACTTGGCGGCATCTACTATGTAGAAACCTCTTTAGCTGATCAAGTAAAAGTGATCGACTAACGATATTTACGCCTATGCTCATAATCATCCACCTCTTCTTGAGGTGGTGCCTCTATGGTTTGTAGTTGGTCCATAAAGTGACCTACCAGCAGAAGAATCACAGCGAAAATCGCTAATGTGATACCGAGAGTTGATAAATCAGGCTTAAAATAAGCGAGCAAACCGCTCGCCAATGCGCCATAAAAGCCTAACATTTTTACCTTGGCTAACCTTGGGCTACGCCCTAACCAAGCCCCACACTTAGGACACATGACTTGTCCTGCTAACCCAGAACCTCTCTGTTCTTTAATCTCTTTAACATTAAACGACTGATAGCAATGGGCACAAATCACGATATATTCCTCATTTTAGGCGGCGAGATCTTACCAAATTCACCCCAAACGAGCGAGCACAAATCTGGCAAGATTAAGCTAGCCCTTGAATATTGCCTTCATCATCAATATCAATCCCTAGATATCCAGGTTTAACGCCTAAACCGGGCATAGTCATCACCTTGCCGACCAAAGCCGTAATAAAACCGGCACCGGCATTGAGCCTCAATTCAGCGATAGGTAAAACAAACTCTTTGGGCACACCTTTCAGCTTTGGATCATGACTTATCGACATAGGGGTTTTAGCTAAGCAAATTGGTAGATGTTCAACCCCTTTTGCTTTTAGTAAAGCTAACTGGGCTTTGGCCTTGTCACTTAAGCTCACACTTGATCCGCCAAGTCCCACTTCAGCTAAGGTCATCAACTTAGCTTCAATACTTGTATCATTTTCATATAACAGATTAAATTGGCAGGGTTGTTCACAAGCCGCGACGACTTTCTTGGCTAACTCCTCAGCACCTCTTGCTCCTTGAGTAAAGGCATCACTGAGGGCGCAATCAAATGCCTTGGTATTTGCAATCTTATTCTGTAGCCACTGCAGTTCATCATGGCTGTCGGCCGCAAAACGATTAATTGCCACAACGACAGGTACGCCATATTGAGCCGCATTGTTAATATGCCATTCTAGGTTTGCAAACCCTGCCTGTAATCTGTGCATATCTGGGCTATTGATATCTGCATCGGATTCTATACCTGAATTGGCTTTTAGCGCCTTTAGGGTCGTCACTAATACAACTGCACTTGGTGCTTTTCCTGATTGCCTCACCTTAATATTACAGAATTTCTCAAATCCCATATCAGATCCGAAGCCACCTTCGGTCACCACATAATCGGCAAATTGCAGCGCAATATCATCGGCAATAATCGAAGAGTTACCATGGGCAATGTTTGCAAAAGGGCCTGCATGAATAAGACAAGGTGCGCCTGACAATGTCTGCATCAGCGTAGGCTCTATCGCCTGCTTCATAATAGCAGTCATAGCACCAGCAACACCTAAAGTCTCTGCAGTTATCACATCACCATTATGACTATAAGCCAGTTCGATACGGCCGATACGCCTGCGCATATCCTGCAGATCAGCGCTCAAGGCTAATATGGCCATTAACTCTGATGCAGCAGTAATATCAAAACCAGCATCATGTACAGGACCATTGATCTCACCATAGCCTACTTTTATCTGCCTCAAACTACGCTCATTATGATCTATCACTCGGCGCCAAAGTATTTGTTCTGGATTGATATCCAGCGCGGGCACTCCTGCTTGGCGTTGATACTCTTCAGAACCCAACCTTGTTTCATGGTAGAGTCTCGCATCAATCGCCGCTGCTGCTAAATTATGGGCACTTGTAACCGCATGGATATCGCCGGTAAGGTGCAAGTTGAGCGCATCCATAGGTACGACTTGGGCATAACCGCCGCCAGCTGCGCCGCCTTTAATGCCAAATACTGGGCCCATGCTTGGTTGACGAATACAGGCACAGGCTTTTTTCCCTATAGAGTCTAAGCCTTGGGTGAGCCCTATACTGGTGACTGTCTTGCCTTCACCATAGGGAGTCGGCGTGACTGCCGTGACTATGACTAACTTACCTTTAGGCTGAGTTTGAGCTCTTTGCTTTACAGATAATTTAACTTTAGCTTTGTTCTTTCCAAAACAATCAATGTCACTCTCCAATAGTCCTAATTTATTGGCAATATCTTGTATTGGAAGCAATTCAGCCTGACGAGAAATCTCGATATCAGTCAGCATGAGCAAACTCCTTACCTGTTATAACATAGGGGTGTAGCGAAAGGCTTCGGCATTAGGCTAGTAAAGCGAGGTCATATTAGTCGAAAATGAAAAACGACCAAAGCAGCAATAATCATTAATTCACTTTTTCTGAATCTAGGTCAAATTCCTTCGTTGTTTATACGCAGAGAAAACCAGCTGTTCTCATATGAAAACGGCGCCAAAGGCGCCGATATTATAAGTAGCTAATCTCACCAGTTAGATGAGGACGTCGCCCCCTTTGATCTCTAAGTTCAAAGCGCTGGCCGTTTTCAGTAGCCTGAGCAGCAAAAGTGACTTCGCTTGGCATAAATAGCGGCAGCTTAAAGGCAACATCAATTTTTACAGGACGATTATCAATACTTGGCATAAGTTCTGCCACACACCTTGCCTTTGACCACATACCGTGGGCTAGCACCCTATCAAAACCAAAACGTTTAGATAACATAGGGTGTAAGTGAATTAAGTTATAGTCGCCAGAAGCTCTAGCATAACGTCGGCCTAAATCATCTTCTAATTGCCAACTAACAGGCGCTTGCCATTCAATATCACTAGCCTTAGGCGGCCTAGCGCGGCGTCCCTGTTTTTCGATTCGATACAAGTAAGTCGACGTCGCTTCCCATACGAGTTCTTCAGCGACATGAACACGTGAAATCAAATCAAACTCAAGACCCGAATCAGTCACTCGACTATCGGTTAACTCTACCTCTAGGTTAAAACGCTCATCGCAACTAACTGGGCGATATTGGCTAATGCTGTTTCGCAAGTGAATCATGCCTAATAGCGGAAAAGTAATGCCATCATGGTTAAACACAGTGGCATGCAACCTAAATACTTTTACATATAAGTAAGTAGGCGGTAACAGCTTACCGTCGAAATCAAATCCACAAACCTGGGCATACTGAGCGACTCTTGACTTGGATACCTGGATCTCGTTGGCACAAACCTTGATATTAGGCAGCATCTGCTGATCCCAACCAGGCTTGCGTGCAAAAAAGATCTTACGATACAGTGAAATTAAAGAAGGTAAATTCTTCAATTCAACATGGTGCTGGGTACTCAAGTAGTCACTCCTACATCTAAAATTCGAAACAAGGGGCGAAGTATACCCTAAGACCAGAGCGCATACCTAGATAAAAGCTGACTGAAACAGATTAACTTTGTACGCACATTAGGCTGTGCTACCTCGACAAGATATGGCACACTAGCGCCAAATTAATTCAGCTTCACATTCTCTAGTGCAAGACAAAAACTTCGATAAACTCGCCAGTAAATTCTCCAAGAACATCTACGGTACACCAAAAGGTGAAATCCGCGCTCAAATTCTATGGCGAGATCTCACTCAAGTACTCTCGCAATTTAATGGTAAAAAACTCAGAATTTTAGATGCTGGCGGCGGCTTCGGCTTTATCAGCCAAAAGTTAGCTAAGCTGGGCCATGAAATAGTGCTTTGCGATATATCCCAAGAGATGTTGAAGCTAGCTCAACAGCAGATTGATGACAGTGAGCACAAGCTATCAATTCACCTAGTCCATAAACCGATTCAAGAGTTAAGCTCAGCAGAATTTGGTCAATTCGACCTCATTCTTTGTCATGCGGTTGCAGAGTGGTTGGTGGATGCCGAGAGCAGTTTAGAAAACTTAACCCATATGTTGAAACAAGATGGCTTGTTTTCATTGATGTTTTACAACAAAGAAGCGATGCGATTTCATAATTTAGTTTCAGGTAATTTTGATTATGTTGCAGCAGGGCTTAAAGTGAAAAAGAAAATTGGGCTAACTCCCACTCACCCCCTTTATATTGAGCAAGTTAGGGGCTGGGTTGATAAGTGGCAAATGGAGGTTATTTGTCAGTCTGGAGTACGGGTTATCAATGATTACTTAAAAACGCACCAACCACCCAACTTTGAATTTAGTAAGCTGCTTGCCATGGAATTGGAATACTCCCAGAGAGAACCTTATATTTCATTGGGCCGATATGTGCATTTTGTTCTACAAAGCAAGCATTAATCAAAAAGTTCAATATTCTGTTTTGTGGGAACATCGGCCAATTGCTCAAGATAATTAGTTTCTTGATTCAATAATGTTTGAGATGGCTCCACCGATAAGCGTTTCACCCTGACTCGCCCCGAGTTAGGGTGAAATAGAATCTTTCTCGGCCAAGTTCCCCCCAAGTCTTCTGAAAGCACCTCTATCGCTTCCGTTTCAAGATAATGGCGCACAAACTTAATGTTTGACTCTCCAATAGCCAGCACAGTTCCTTGATACATCTTGGCACCACCAAATAACTTGGCCTTTAATCTGCCTCGCTCACCGCCAGCTTGCTGAATCGCATTAATCAGCTGTTCCATTGCCCAATAACCATAACGGCAGGAGTAGCTATCTAATTGCTGCCAAGCATTATGGCTTCCTCGCTCAGGTAACAGAAAATGATTCAGTCCACCAATCCCCAACTTAGGATCCCAGATACAGGCCGAAACACAAGAACCTAAACGAGTATATATAAGCTCATCCTGGGAGGTCATATAGAACTGACCGGGGTCAACTCTTGCTATCACCTTACTTTGGCTCTCATTCCATTGACGAGTTATCGCCTCAAATCCTGCCTGAGATGGTTTAATCATATGTTGCTGCATACTCGATATTAAGGGTGCAGCTTTAAAAGCGCTACAACCCTTCGCCTCCCTGCTTGGCCTTTAATTGAATCCTTAAGAGCTCAGGCAATGAAATACATACCTAAACTCCTATTTCATTACAACTAGAGACTTGAGTATAGAACAGCACCACGAAAAACTAGGGGAATCTCTCTTGCTTCAAACAAAGCTAGTCTTTATAAAATGAAAAAGAGCCTGTTCTCACAAGCTCTTTTCAACTGACTTAGTAACAATGCTTAACACTGACTCTTCCAACACTGGGTCAGCTTCACACCATTTTGACTAAGGTACTCAGGCAAACTTTTCTCGCCCACAAGATGTAAGCCACCGACAGCAATAAACATCTTGGGCGTGAGCGGGTCAGCCATCAAAGATACAATGCGCTCTGCCATTCCTTTATTACGCTGCCAAAGCAGCTTGTGCACAAATTCTTCATCTTCTGGCCCCATCTTTTCTTCTAGTAATTTAAGCAAACCAGCATCATCACCATAACGCCATGCATCGACTAAGGCTTGCTGCTCGTCAGGCGTTGAAGAAATGGCGTCTTTTAGCATTTTCCATTGTAATTCTGTAGAAAAAGAAGCGAGTAACTGAAACTGAAACTCTACGCTTTCCAGCTCAAGCACGGGTTTATCACCACGAGTAGCCATCAAGTACATCTCGATCCCTTTCTCGGCGTTATATCCCATCTCTGCAAAACGCACCATCTCTATCTGTGTTGCTTGCATCCAAGGTGCATAGCTTTGTATTGCCTGACACAAAGCAGCTCTTGGCTGACAGTAAGCCCCCATTAACTGCTTAGTTTCGCTATCCATCTCTACATTTTTGATACCATATTGGCGGATCAGCGCCATGATATCTCCCTGAGTGACATCAGCCTCTATAACGAGGGCTTCGGCCTGATTAAAGCGCGACTCAATCAACTCTGGTAGCGGATAAAAATCATCGCGACCAACGTGTATTGAACCGAGCAAGAAAGCAGTTTTACCCTCTAGCTCTAATTTATAAAAAACAGGCTTATCACCCTCCGCCCCGTAACTGATAGAGGCAAACAAAAGTGCACATAGCCCAACTAGCTTATTAAAATGCTTAAATAACATAGTCATTCCCTTCATAAAATCGTCCTTGATTCAAATATCACTTTAGTTCAAACGCTACCACTCTTGGCAAGTTTACGTGTCAACGAATACCTTCCCTAGCATCATGCTTCCATATAAGATGAGCTAGCACTGGTTTTAAACCACACACTCACTTATCCATTATAGTCGGGCATATCTATACGCTACAGCCCACTCCCAATACCAGCCAAACAGTAAATTAAAACGATAGCCTTCTGCAAATTGTTTCACTTTAACGATATAATCAAACAAATTTTTACACGAGCTAAATTATGTCTATTAACCAAATTGCCGAACAACTGAAAGAGAACTTGCAACTTGCCTATCGCCAAGCAATCGATGCAGATGCAAAACTAGATATGCTGCAAAAAGCAGGACATGGAAAATTTAGCGCAATTTTCACGACGCAACAGGGATTTAAACAAAGCGCAACCCGCTTTCAACCCTATGTCACCGAACTGCTAGAAGAGTTACAAGCCCTTCAGCAAACAACCGAAATAGATCAAGCAAAATTAGAATCCCTTGTTAAAAAGTTGGGGCTTGTATTACAAACCTTGCAAGCATTCAAACAACAAGCTAAATAACTTTTCTCACAAGCGAAATACAAAAAAGCGAAGCATCTAGCTTCGCTTTTTAGTTAACACCTCAAATTATAATCGAGGAGCAATAGATTTTTTCAACCAATCTTCAAGTAACTTCATCTCATGTCTTAAAGACTCGCTATGGCTAGCAGAACGTATAGATGACATAAAGCCAAGATCACTTAACTTTTCATTACCGGCTATGATCACCTGCTCACCTTCCAACACTCGATAGCTAAATGTAATCCTTGGTGGATAAATATCTTTTACCACACGAATATCACTAGGTGTTGCACCAAAGGTTGGGCGGACATCACCAGCCAAATCAACATCGGTAACCAGCATCTCGAGCTTTTGATTCGGCTTTAATACCTTAGCCGCATCTCGACTCAACTCTTTAGTTAGCTTCTCAAAAACACTCTTTTCATAACGAGACTGTTTACCTGAAACGGCTTTAATATCACGATAATCATCAGGCTGTTGCCACTCTATCTTCACTATGCCTTTTTCAGTTACAGGGTTAGCCTGTTCTTGCTTACTTTCATCTGCGTCTGCGGCATAAATGCTCGCGCTAAAAATGCATGTTACTGCAAATGTCACCCAAGTATATTGTTTCATATTGCCTCCTCAGGCTACTCGTTCAATTACAGCGTCAATGTATAAAATATAACCTGTACCATTGCTTAATGCAAAGCTAAAGTATAGGTGTATTTTTAATAATAAATCTATAAAGATCAATATAGTAACAACTACAACTATATCAAAAAGATCAACTTACACCTGTATCAAACTGTAACCCTCTCAGCGATAGTAAAATTCAAATTAGAATAGCACTTTGAGGCAACTAGATTGAACACAGGTACTCGACACGATTAGAATAACCACGTCCTTTAGCCCAAATTAGCATTACCAATGAAACTATCATTTAAACTGATTATCACCTTGGCACTATTCTCCACACTCGGGATAACACTTTATTTAATTAATCAAAGTGAACAGGACTCACGCCCTGAATCTTGGTCAGCATTTATCTATAGCGGTGACTATGCATCAGGGAGATACCAAAAACAGGATGGATTTCTCGATTACCCCACCTGCCGCGCTTTTGCTACAGCAAGCGCAAACAACCCCAACAATGCAACTTGGGAATGTGGACTAAATTGCGAATTTGACTCACGTCGACAAGGGTTTCAATGCCTAACCATGGAAAATGACTAGACTCCTCAACCCTGCTAAATCTAGTCACACTTATTCGACTGCTAGGCAATGGAATCCATAGCGGCATCATGCCAATCACAAAGTAGAGCCATAATATGGATAGAGTCATCTAAACTTGCACTAGGAGCTGGCAGGGCTAACGAACCTCCTTGCACACTATCGATAACATGCTTCACTTGATAATAGAACCCGTCACCTTCTCCTCGCACTACTAGCTGTTTCACCGTTTGCTCGTACTCGCCAAATTCAATGACATTATTTTCCCCCTCAGGAAGCCAAGGGTTAGTCACCAAACGAACAAATCCATTAGAGCCAAGCAAGGTAAACCCATGATGTAATCCATAATTTTCCGCAGTATGCACTCTCAGACAGACTCCATTGCTAAATTTAAGCTGCATACTGGAGTCACATATATTGCCATCATCTCCTCTAACCCCTTGAGCTGTTAGCGTATAGTTATGACGTAACTCTTCATCAGTACATGATTGCTTTAAAATAACATAGGCAAGTGATACTGGATAACAACCAAGGTTAAATAGCGCACCTTTACTATCTGGATTCACAAACTGCTCAATGCTTGCCACATAATGCGACTCTATTGACTTCAAGGTTCCAAATTGAGGTGATTGAATGAGTGCTAGCAACTCTTTGATAAGAGGATGATTCAAATACATCAGCCCTTCTGCGAAAAAAACATTCCGGCAATGTTTATCAATCGCACCTGTCTTTTGCATATCTATGGACAATGACTTTTCGCAAACAATAGCTTTACCTGCTTTTGCAGCCTTAACACTATATTCATGGTGCAAATGATTCGGCAGTGCAATGTAGATAATGTCTACATCAGAATCTTCTATTAGTTCATCGTAGTCTTGATAGCGTTTAACTATGTCATATTCATTTGCAAAATCAGTAAGTCGAGATAAATCTCGCCCCGCTACGGCAAGCACCTTACTTCTTCCCTCTTGCTGTATCGCCTTGACCATCACGCCTGAAATAAAACTGGTACCAAGTACCCCCCAAGTTAAACACTTCATTTCACCTGCCCCACTAAAGATAAATAACCTAGCTTAGCATTGAGGCAAGCTGTACTCGACTCGACATTCAACAGCTCAGTGAGGCCCGCTTGAATAAACTCTTGAGTGTGCGCCATAGAGAAGTGCTCATCAAATCCAGACTGGTCACGATAACACTCCCATAAGATAAAATGCCGCTCATCCTGAATCGATTGCGTCGCGTAGGCAAAAATACAATTTTCTTCACTATTCATAGCGACACAAAAAGCTTCAATAGCGGCGATTCCCGAATTGAGTTCGATATGGGGTTTAACTTTAATTTGAGCAGTAATGAAAATGGAATTTTCGTTCAAAACCTTTACCTCAATATCACTAATAAATCCCACTAGCCTAATTACTTACTGAAGATAGATAAACAGAATTGAATTACACAAATTGCAAACTTATAGTTCATAATGAGCTCGCGATATACTCAAGTGGATAATTAACGTGAATAAACTAAAAAGCATGCAGATCTTTATTGCCGCAGTTGAGTTGGGAAGCTTTACAAAAACAGCGCAACAACATGGGATCACGCCAACCATGGTTGGCAAGCATATAAAGGCACTGGAAAAAGAGCTGGGAACACGCTTATTACTCAGAACAACAAGAAAGCAGTCACTAACAGAAACTGGCAATATCTACTTCACTAAGTGCAAAAAAATTCTCGGTGAACTAAGCCTCCTAGAAAATCAACTTCAGGTGATAGAGTCAAAGCCTAAAGGTCTAGTAAGAATTAATGCACCAATAACCCTGTCAAACCAAGTCTTATCTCCCATACTGGCAGACTTTCTAGTGCAATATCCGGATATCGACCTCGAAGTGATTGGTGATAATCAGAGAATAGATCCGATCAAATCCCAATATGATCTCCTTATTAGAATTGGAGAGTTGGAGGATAGTGAATTAATTGCCCGCGAGATAGGCCATTATCAGATGCTTTACTGCGCTTCACCAACCTATATTCAACAGTATGGTTCACCCGTGACGCTGCAAGAACTTAGTCACCATACCTGCCTAGGCTTTTTGTATCAGCAACAAGCATTATCAGCAGAGCACAATATGCAAGACCATCATTGCAGACTGCTATCTAACTCAGGACAAATGCTCGTCAATCTCGCATTGGCTGGTGCAGGAATAGTTTTACAGCCCAAAATACTGGTCAATGAACTCTTAAAACAGGGAGCCCTGGTGCAAGTACTACATCAACAGAGCCCCAAGCCAGAACCTATCCACTTGCTCTATCCACATAAGCAAATACCACTCAAAGTAAAAACCTTAGTGAACTTTATCCTTAACAGGGGCGCCTTTGACAAGATTAACTAAAATGGAAATCGTGCACTCAACTTGGGATAGGTCTTCTTTAACATCTTAGGTTTTTGGTTAAACTTCTTGCCGACTGGTGTCGACTTTCCTGAAGGAACAAATGGCAACTCTTTACCAGTCCTATCCTCAAAAATTTGCCCTGCAATTAAGTCATAATCATCAACAAAGGGATAAGCATAGCCATCCTTCTCTGGCCAGCAATCTAAATCTCCAAGATTGTCCGGCGCTTCAACCACCTTGTTATACCAATCTGCTCCAAGAGAAAGTAGAAAGTTACGAAACTCCGCAAAAGCATATTCAGAGTCACAACCTGCAACAATATAAGCTGCGCCCCACACATTCCAAGTGTAACTTCGCCTCATTTGCTGGCCATAAAACTTATCAAATGCCATCAATTGCTGTTCATCAAGGGCGGATAGCTTTAGCTTTAACTCTTCAACTAAACTTTCTTGGGATTGGGTTGCTTCACTGCGGGTGACTAATTCCCAGAACTCGACTTCAGTCATATCTTATTTCATCTATTCAATACTTAAAGCTATGGTAACAAGTTATGCTGAAGCAGTATATTTTGATTGGACTCAACTTAAGGCATAACTTAAACTCATGGCATTTTATCATTACAAAAAAATACCATGTCTAAGCCTAGCCTTTCTTTAGTTCTACTTATTGCTCTTTATTGTGTGCTGTCTATTGCAGCTATTTGGCGCGCTATAGACATAGCCAGTCTAGATCTTTTTTCTCTCGGCGTCGTGCCGGTATTAATAGGCATTTTGATCCGAGCCCCTTGGTCTGCAATAGTGCTAAAAATCTACGTTATTTTACAAACTCTCGGCTTAAGCGCCTTAGGAGTGACTGCCATTTTGGCTTATCAAATTACTCCTGAAGATGTCAAAGTTGTTGTCTCTGGCAATGACATTCCCATGCTACCACTGATTTTAGTGATAATAGCTCTAGTAATTTTTCAATTTAGTGTCGCTTTCTCTGCCAAAACGAAAGCCTATTTAACTAAGTAAATAGTACTCGCAGTGAAAGTAAGACTAGGTTTAGGTCACAAACCAAACAAAAGTCGGTAGTTAATTAGGCTAATAAGGCATCTAGACAAGGGAAAATACTTCCCAAGTGTTAATCCTTGTGGCATGTTAGGCGTGGTTAAATTATACAAATCTACGGAAAGAAGAGACTTCTAATATGAACAAAACTGAACTCGTTGCTAAAATCGCTGAAGGCGCAGAACTAACTAAAGCAGAAGCAGCTCGTGCACTTAAGTCTTTCGAAGAAACAGTGACTGAGACAATGAAGAATGGTGAGAAAATTTCCATTATCGGCTTTGGCTCTTTTGAAACATCTACTCGTGCAGCACGTACTGGTCGTAATCCTCAAACAGGTAAAGAGATTCAAATCCCTGAAGCCACGATTCCTAAGTTTAAGGCTGGTAAAGCACTAAAAGATAGCGTTAACTAAAATACCCACTTAGTTAGCCGCCAAAGAACCTCCTTCATGGAGGTTTTTTTATAACAGTACAAAACCCTGCACAATTAGTGTGCACTCCTGCATCATAAAATACCACTCAAGACTCCCCACCAAACCCTTGAATCAAGTAACCATTTGATATAAATCAGATAATTGTTTTGGCATGGCTTTGGCTATTGGTTTTACAGCAAACCAACAGCTCGCTATACATTTCAATCTATGGGGAATAAAGATGAAGTCGAAATATCAACAAACACTCATCACGACAATTTGTGCTGGTTTAATACTTGCCACTAACGCTAACGCCAACGAACTTTCGGGAAACATTGGCGTCACCAGTAATTACCTATGGCGAGGTGTTACTCAAACTCAAGATGCGGTTGCAGTGCAAGGGGGAATAGATTTCGGTCATAACTCAGGCTTCTATGCTGGCACTTGGCTGTCCAATGTAGACTTTGGTGATGAGACCAGTTACGAGCTTGATCTTTATGCTGGTTACTCAGGTTCAATTAATGATGAGCTCAGTTACGATGTTTCCTATCTCTATTATGCTTACCCAGATGCCACAGCCGATATCAACTTTGGTGAATTAACACTAGGGATCAACTGGCAATGGCTTACATTAAGCTACTCCCACACATTACACGGAGATAATGATATTGCGAGCTCGCCACTAGATAAGGATGATATGCGCTATCTACAGGCAAATATCAGCATTCCTGTATCAGAAACCATTAGCCTAGACCTGCATTATGGCGACTCTCAAGGCGACATTGTGGAATCTTGGTTTGGTCAAGATAGCTATAGCGATTATAGCGTTAGCCTGACAAAGTCACTGTCAGTTGGTGATATCTCCTTAGCATTCGTGGATACAGACCTACCCAACTCTGATGCTAAAGCCCTGGTAAGCTACAATTACGCCTTTGATTTATAAACTTTAATCTCTCTCACCTTTAACGCCGCAGCCAATGTGCGGCGTTAACACTATTTCATCAAACCTTGTCTCAGTTCACTCTTCTTATAAATAAGAACGCTAAAATGCCACACCGCTCTCATAAAATTTTTTATTTGCCTGCTATTTTTCTAATTAGGCGTCGCTAAAGTGCCTATAAGGGATGGCAAGTCATGACGCTTGATTAATAATTAAGTTGTTCTATATCAGCAAGATAAGATAAAGAACTAGAGGTGAAAGTTATGACACATATCCTTGAAGTTGTACCCAATGACGCAGAACTAGACGCTATGGCTCAACCGAGAAACCAACATAAGCAAAAGTTACTGCAAAAAAAACGTGACGCCAAAAAGCGTTTAGATAGTATGTTAGAAGATATCGAGCTCAAGCGCGCGCTAGCCGATAATGACTTTGAATATTATTAAATCGACTTAGGTTCAACCTTGCCCAGCTAAAGAGCCTATTACAAATTGGCTCTTTAGCTTGATAGCACGAATATCCATTACAAGGTCAACGACCTACACCTTGAATGCTGTCATCGAGATCTAACGCCAACGCCTTTAACGCGTTAACCCTGTCATTTAACGCCGCCCCTTGAGCTGCTACGCTATCAGAAACACTCGTGGTTTCAACAACAGCAGAAGCAACAAGCTGGCTACTCCTATTAAGCTCATTAGCTGTTTGCATCTGCACTGCCATTATTGATGATAGTTGATTCACGCCATCAACTAATTCAGAGACTTGAGCTATAATTTGGCTCACGCGATTGCCACTGGTTTCGATGATTACCTGCCCCTGAACGACTTGCTGTTTATTACGCTCTAACAAACTACGAATTTCTACCGCAGACTCATTACTTTTTGCCGATAAACTACGCACTTCATCGGCGACTACAGCAAATCCCCTTCCATGCTCTCCCGCTCTAGCGGCCTCAATAGCAGCATTTAGGGCAAGTAAATTGGTTTGCTCGGCAATTGAAGTGATCAAATCTGCCACAGAAAGGATCTGCTCGTTACTCTGCAATATGCCAGCTATAGCTTTAGTTGAGTCACCTAGCGCATCAACGCTAGATTGAGCCTGCTGATTAATTGCCGTACTTTTCTGTTTTAGCTCGCTCAGAAAACTATCTGACCTCCCCATATCTTGATTCATCTGCACCAATTGCTGCCCCATCTGCTCAGCAGCACTAGCTTGAGAGCTACATTGGCAATTCAAATTATCAACCTGTTGGTGCAATTCCTTCGATTGATTATCCAATAAGCCCGCAACCTGAGATAATTGAGTGCTATTATCGCCTGCGCTATCAAGCACTGTTGCAAGACGTTTAGCACCATTTTCTGCGCACTCAATCGCCCGTTGCATCTCCTCTCTAGCGCCGTCTTGTGCTGTTTGTGCTTTTAACCTTTGGCTTGCTGTAAAACCTTGAGCAACAACTATCACCACCATAGGTAAAATAATACCGGTCCAAGTTTCGGTTTTTAATCCAGCTTCCGTTAGGGTCATCACGGGAAAAGGTTGCCCAGTCAGAGCTTGTTGCACCATCCAAGCACTAATTGCTATCACAATAAGGCTCCAAGTTATCGCCGTGTTCTTTCTCGCAGTTAAGAAAAACGCAATAATAAGAACACATATCCATAAAGTCTGAGTCGACTGCGTCAGCCCTCCACCTTGATAAATGACATTAAATGCATGCACGACCATGCCCAGTAGCCCAATATTCAACCCCAGCTCAGGCATACGAAAACAACGAAGAGTTAGCACCGCAGCGAACTCAGATACAATTAAAAACAACGAAGTCATGACCAAAAAATCGTGGCCGTGTTGCCACCACTTGATCAGGCTATATACTCCTGTAAACCATGAAAGTAAGGTAAAAAATACTAGGGTTTCAGCAAAACGTATTTGCTCATGGCTCCAGCTGTGCTGCTTAACTAGCTTTGAGGAAAAAGATGATGGGAAAAATAGGGCACGCCACAATACTAAAGGAGTCATAGTCAATAGTTCCATTATTTAACGTGCCCTAGGAGGCAAAGTTAAACGGTCAGCCAGTTGTTTAACAACCCTCCAAACCTACGCCCGACCACCAGCATGGCCTGAAGTGGGCGAAGGGCGATGTGTTAACATTCAGTAGAACACCTAAGTGCTAATCTGCATGTAACATATCTTCTTTTAGATCGTCATCGGTAGGATCATCACCTAGCCACACACCCAGCAAAGCCTTTCTAAAAGTGTCTCCTTGAGTAACTGACTGTTGCTTACCGTTTTTAAAGGTCACAACCCCCTTACCAGGTATACTCAATAAGGTAAATTGATCTCCTTCGACAATAGGCTCAGAAAATGCCGACATAAAATCTTTGATGCTGCCTTCGATAGGGGAAACATCCCCATGGGTAGCACGCTCAAACCCTTCGATCATAGCTTTAGTCATTTTCTCAGATGTGATCATCCCCGACGTAATATTCAATCGAATCGCCGCAGGTTGATCGCCTTCCATCACTTTGGTGGCACTATCCATTTTGGCCGTCGTAAAGAGTGAACCTACATACAAATCAACAAAAAATTTACTGCGAACGCCTGCGCCATTAAAATGCAATACCTGCTGTTCTGGGGAAATAGTCTCAGGAATTTCTACACCTGAAATCTCTTTCGCAGAAACACTTGAACTACTCATTGCAGCCAATGCCGCCAATACCAATAATTGCTTTTTCATCTTTCACTCCGAATGTAAAACAATAGGTTTGTGGTTGAACAAAGCGATATGTTCAACCACAAAGCAAATAACCCGCTCTATCCCTTAGAAAGCATGGTTATATTCCAGCCAATAGATATCATCCGTAGAATCGCTATTGTCAGTTTTGTAGTTCATACGCAGGTTTTGTTTCTTACTAATCTGATAAGCGACAGTGAATTCACCTTGGAAGCTTGGCATTTGCAGACCACCATTAGCCACGTCACCATGCCAATCTTTGCCTTGTAGTTCAGTGGTATAACAAGCACTCAACAATGTCCACCAACTATCATTGATAGTGTAACGAGCGTAGACCTGACCAGTTAAAATGGTAGAGGCGAAATCGATACCACTACTCGACATATTGGTTTGTGTTTCACCAATAAGCTGTGGCATGTTGTCTTCAAGTAATACTGTACCAGCATAAAGAATTGGCCAGATATAGAGACTATCAGACACTGGAATCGTGGCCACTGGACCTGTCTGAATAACAGCAAATTTTCCATAGAATGGGTGATCACCCATAACAGAATCGATAGACCAACCTAAACCAGTCACAGTGCTAATCGTGCCATAGCGAATGCGGTAAGAACGTTCACTCTTAGTATCGCTCATTGATGGCACTAGACCATACTGAGGATGATTCACCATATGGCTAAACTTAGGTGTATCGGCATCTTCGTTAAAGATGTTTTTCGCTTCAAAAATAATACCTGTCTTGCTTCCGCTATCTGCTGACTTTTCAGATAGCATTAACGACCCTTTAAGATTTGCACCTTCAGTACCGTATGAAATCCCCATAGAGGTATACACATCAGTAGGATCTGACATATCCATATCATCATTGTCGGCAGCATAGGTCGCGGTAGAAGTCATCGCAGCTAGAATTGCAAGGCTTAGAATTTGCTTTTTCATGTTGTACTCCATCATCATATCATTTGTTATTTTTCAGAATTTTGTTTTAGTTAACTCATTGAACAATTGATTTAATTGGGCTTCGCCCCTCATTAGGATGAGTAGCTAGGCCACTCATCCAGTCCTGAATTACATGCTGGTTTGTAACTTGCGCGCCTTAAACTTGCCGCCGAAAAAGACGATGGCATAAGCACCATTGATTAAGAAGCTGGCAAGACCGGCAGCAAGCATCAGCTCATCATTACGAGGCATAACGACAACGTTACTTTCGTACATGAATGGGCAACTGAAGTAGTACATAAATGAGCCAGCTAAGGTAAAGGCGCGAGCCTGAAGCCAAGTGCCTTTCTTGATAAACAAAGCAGGTAGTGTTGCTGCGACTAACACCATCATTTGTGCTGTAGCGGAACCAGGGAAGTTGAGATAAACAAAAACGATATTCCAGACATCATAGGCAATAATCCAGAAGGTCGTCATTGCAGGCCAGATCATATCCTGCTCTTTACTCTTATCTGCATGAATTTTCGCCCAGCCTGCAAGGGTTATTATCGATAACACACCGCCTATGGCATTGAGAATATTTGCCATATTACCCATGCTGAAATCTTGGGTTACCGCTTCAGCAATATTAATGGCTAAGAAAGCGGCCGCACCAAATTTGGCCCATTTCATATCCCCTATCTTTGTAAAGCGAATTAGCGTAAATAACGCTGCTGCACCCACAACAGAGTAAAGCTTGACCCACTTGAACCAATAGCTGATTTCATAGCTAGACCAGAGAGGAATTAATACAACTGGCAGAATGAACCAAAGAACGTGATTACTCCACTTGAAACGACGACATAACTCGTTAAGTAGCATTAATCCGATCAGTACAAACAATACATGGGTATATGCACGGTACTGATACCACTTATGAATATTGAAACCATCATCGCCTAAGGTAAAACGCATCTCCTCAGAGTCGACAAACTTCATGCTGGCACCGTCAAAGTCAGTAATCTCATCACCGGGGCGACTTTGAATCGTGACGATATCGCCATTCAACTGCCAAGTTTGGTTTTCAACCTTATTAAACCCACCAGACTGTTTAAGTACAGCCACCTGATTATCTTGACCAAATTCGAGTCGATAAAACAGGCTTCCTTCACCAGGCTTACCATCACGGGTTCCCTGCCAAGTCTTACCTTGTAAATCGGCGAGCTTGCTACTTTCTGCTGCAGTAACTGTGGTCGACAGGCCAATAGTCATCATCAGCAGAGTTAATATCGCAGCAAAAAATCCTTTGAATTTCATATGCGTGTTTCTCAAGTTGTTGGCTACGCGGCACCGACACTAGACGGTGCCATTAGAGTTCACTAAGCTGGAGTCGGCTTACTGCCATCGATATCCATATCTTGCTTATAGTCAGTGATTAGAGGTGGCGGGTTATCACCACAAGGCGGCTCGCCGGTAGGGCTGGTTTTCTGTTTGTAGAAGTACCAGATAGCAAATGGGACATGCATTGCTAGATTAATCGCTCCCCAATACCAAACCACTGTCTCGCTCGCCCAGCTAGATGAATCCATAACAGGAGTAAAGATATCGGCATTAGCACGAACCAGAATGTGGAAGGCCAAGGTATAGACTCGAGCTATGATATAAAGCTCAGGTCTACCTTTAATGATTGGATAAAGCTCTGCTGCAATCAGAATGCAGAAGGAGCTCGCGAAGTACCCCGGGTTTTCACCAAAGACAAAGGCAAGATTCCAAGTGGTATAGAGGAAGTTCCAAGCCGCAGTTGAATAGAATAAGAGGTCATTAGGCTTATCTCGGCCAATAACCCAATACATGCGCTTACCATTTTTGTAACGCGGGAATGGAATAGTGACACATAAAATGGCGCCACATATGGCATTGAAATAATTAGCAGTCACAAAGTCTTTCGCTGTGGCCTCAAAAATATTGAGGAAAAGTACTGCATATAAGACTTTTAATACCCAATCCCCCCTAAACCAAGAAAGCACTCGATTCGGATTATCATGGTAAAGCCAAGCAATTCGAGCTCCCCCCACAATAATCGCAGTCGGAATCAATACACTGACAGTTTTCGCCCACCTAAACCACCCATCTAAGTTATCCGCCCAAAGTGGAGCAGTTAGCAGAGATAGCAACCAAAACGCTGCGGTAAAGCGTGGAGTACGGCGCATGCCCTCCACCAAAACAAGCAAGAACACAATATATCCAGTCATTGAAACGACATATTGCCAGACAGGAATATCCATAACGCCTCCAAGTACATTTGTATTTGTTAAGCCTTTGGCTTAACTCTTAGTACTTGCAACAATTCGGATGTTGGTTTTTCTCAATTCAAACCGAACTAGAGCAAATACTCTAAATTAGAGCTTATACTCTAAATTTAAAGTTTCGCAAGTAACGAGACTCGGATCACACTTGAGTTACTTAGGCGTTAAAAGATGTAATCGTTTTGATGCGATATGTGATGAAGTTGGCATTTAACCTGCGAGAAAATTAATCAAGCAAATAGCAATGTAAAGCTATTGATAATTAGAAAGATGCTCAGAAGTGAATGGCAAAGCACTATGGATAGAATTTAGGAAATAAAAAAGCAGCACCCATAAGTGCTGCTTTTTATTGGAATAATAAACGGAACTATGAATTAGCTTCTTTAGCGTCTATCTCACGCTTCTTCAGAAAATATTCACGGGTCAGCGCAAACACCACAGGACTTAACAGCGCCAATGCAATGAGGTTTGGAATAGCCATCATGGCATTTAACGTATCTGCCAATAACCATATAAAATCAAGAGAAGCAACGGCACCTAAAGGCACAACGATGGTCCATAAAACCCTAAAAGGTTTCACCGCTTTCAGCCCAAATAGGTACTGAACACACTTCTCACTGTATACACTCCAACCTAAAATCGTAGTAAATGCAAAGACAGACAAGGCCACTGCTACTACGTAATTTCCCATTGGTAGACTTTGAGAAAATGCAAACGAAGTCAAAGACGCACCATTTTCACCGGATGTCCAAGCTCCTGTCACTATGATAGCTAGACCAGTGATAGTACAAACAATCAATGTATCGATAAATGTACCCAACATAGCCACTAAACCTTGAGCAACAGGGTTATTGGTTTGTGCTGATGCATGGGCAATCGGCGCACTACCAAGGCCGGCTTCATTAGAGAAAACACCGCGAGCCACACCAAAACGAATAGCAGCCCAAACAGCAGCACCAGCAAAGCCACCTTGAGCTGCAACAGGGCTAAATGCACTCTTAATAATTAATGCAAAAGCCGCTGGAATTTCACTTATATTTAGCAATAAAACAGCGACACCCGCTGCAATATAAAATACTGTCATGAGTGGAACTAACTTACCCGCAACGTCGGCAATGCGCTTAATGCCGCCCATCAAAACAGCACCAACGAGTAGCATTAATACAACCCCAGTTACCCAAGTCGGTATACCAAAGTTGCTGCTAATTGCATCGGCTACAGAATTCGCCTGAACCGTATTACCTATGCCAAAACCAGCAAAAGATCCAAAGAGCGCAAAGGCAGTACCCAACCAAGTCCACTTACTGCCTAGCCCATTTTTGATGTAGTACATAGGGCCGCCGATATGCTGACCATTGTCATCAACTTCACGATACTTGACCGCCAGTACCGCCTCGGCAAATTTAGTCGCCATCCCAACTAGTGCAGTACACCACATCCAAAAAAGCGCGCCAGGCCCACCCACAAAAATAGCTGTAGCAACGCCTGCGATATTACCTGTTCCTATGGTGGCTGATAATGAAGTCATTAGGGCGTTAAAAGGGCTAATCTCACCCTTCATGGTTTTATCTTTATCTGGAATACGGCCAGACCATAAAAGCTTAAAGCCAGTTCCCAGTTTCAATATGGGCATTAGGCGCAGGCCAAATGAAAGAAAGATCCCAACCCCCAGTATCATCACTAGCATAGGAGTGCCCCATACAAATGAATTTATCGTTTTTATCAGTTCAGTTAATACGTCCATTCAAACCTCAACAACTTGTTCTCGTTATAATTTAGGGTACTTATCTATTTTTTGAGCCACCTTATCGCAACAAGATTACAACCTTGCAGCAACAAAAGAAATACGTAAATTGCTTAACTCTTATACTTTTCAGCACAAAAGCCAGTTCGACTTAAGCAATAGTAATGTCTAACTCAAATAAGAATGGAGAGGCGAAAAAACGGAGCAAATCATGACTAACAACTAATAGTCTTAGCATCAAGCTATTATGCAATTTACGTGAATACTCTATTACATTTACAGCCACTCCATACAACATAAATGCATTAACATACTCCCTTATTTTCTATATAAGATACGCTAAAACCCCAAGTGTAAAATTTTTCAACTTAACAAATCCACCCTCAACACCTTGAAATTTAACCGTTTAGACTGATTTACATCACACAAGTGCAATTTAACAACTGATTTTCACAAAATAAACATTAGACACAGACGTATTCGACAATATATGCTGCAAAAGCGAATAATTATTAAACACAGTAAACAGGGTGGCATCTCTACCTAAACAGCTGTTAATGCGCTTACGACATTGGAAATCAAGATATTATGATAAAAAGCTTTCCCTACCACTCCTTAGCACTGGCCATTGCCACCACGCTGACAACACCGAGCATTTATGCTGTAGAAGAGAACGGCTTAGATGATAATGTTGAAAAAATTGCCGTATTGGGCTCACGGGTTTCAAGCCGAACGGCAACTGACTCTGCAGTACCTGTTGATATTATTGATGCCGAAAGCCTACAAAGAAGTGGCTTTACTGAACTTGGGCAAAGTCTGCAAGCCTCAGTCCCTTCATTTAACTTTAGCCGTACTCAGGTATCTGATGGTTCTGATCTTTTCAGACCAGCAACCCTTAGAGGGTTACAGCCAGATCAAACCTTAGTACTTATCAATGGTAAGCGCCGCCACAACCAAGCAATCTTCGGCCTCAATGGCACAGTAGGCGCAGGGGCGGCTGGCACAGATATGAACGCCATCCCCATGATTGCCCTAAAAGATGTGCAAGTACTGCGCGATGGCGCCGCAGCTCAGTATGGTTCAGATGCCATCGCAGGGGTTATCAACCTCTCTTTACGCGACTCGGTTGGCGAGACAAGCGGCTATATTCAAGGTGGCAGTACAACTGAAGGAGATGGCGACGGCTACTCTCTAGGTCTCAATACTGGTTTTGAGATCAATGATGACGGCTTTATCAATCTCTCTTTTGAATACCGTGATTACAATGGCACCAACCGAGCTCAAGCGGACACAGGCGGCTCCTCAACAATAGCACCCGGCACGCTTTCTGACACAGTGCGCTGGGGTCAAGGTAATGCCGACTCAGAATTTACCTCAGTGTTTTACAATGCGATGACACCTGTTGCCGATTATGAGCTTTACTCTTTTGGCGGCTACTCCAAACGCACCGCATTGGGGAATGGCTTCTTCCGTAACTTTAATGAATCCGCAAAAAACGTCCCTCAAGTCTATCCCGATGGCTTTCTTCCCCTCATTGACAACGAAGCGCAAGATATTTCTGTCGCACTCGGGTTAAGGGGAGAAATCAGCGATGATTGGCAATTTGATCTGTCTGGGGTCTATGGTGAAAACCGTTATGACTTTGACTCAAAAAATTCCATCAATGCTTCCTACGCCGCCGAGTACCTTTACAACAATCCAGGAGCATCTAATGAAGATATTGCAGCAAATTCAGGCCCCACTTCAGGCTATAGTGGCGGTTTTCGTTTCGATCAGTTTACTGTTAATGCCGATATTTCTGGGGTAGTCGACATAGGCCATAGCGACTCTCTCTATGTGGCATTTGGCGCAGAATATCGTCAAGAGAACTATCAGATAGTAGCAGGAGAGCTCGCGTCATACTCCTGTGGCAGCTCTAATGCCAACAGTGCATTTCCTTCGGTTATGGATCCTAATGTCTTTGCAGGCTGCGGCTTTCAAGCCTACCCAGGTCTAAGACCCGATGCAGCAGGTAAAGCTGATAGACATAGCTACGCACTCTATTTAGATCTTGAAACTCAAGTCACAGATGAGTGGCTAGTCGGCGCGGCACTGAGATATGAAGACTTCTCGGATGCTGGTGACGACCTTGTCGGTAAGCTCTCAAGCCGTTATGACATAACCGATGATTTTGCACTAAGAGGCGCGATTTCCACAGGTTTTAGAGCACCATCATTACAACAAAGTGCTTACACAGCTTACACCACTAACCTAGGTCCAGGCGGTACTCTCTCGCAATCCTTTACCGCGACAGCAGGTTCGCCGTTTCCATCGGCATTGGGTGTGAATAATCTAAAATTGGAAACCTCTGAGAGCATCAGCTTAGGCGCGGTGTTTAACCTTAGCCATGATATTTCAGTAACCTTAGATGCCTATCAGGTAGAAATTAAAGACAGAATTACTTTAGGAAGCCTACTATCGGCAGAACAAGTGGCATTTAATCCAGAAGCAGTTGCGGCCCTTGCTGCCACAGGCGCAGAGCAGGCGAACTACTTCTCTAACTCGGTCAATTCAACCACTAAAGGGTTAGATCTGATTATCACTTATAAAACTGAGCTATATCAGGGTGACTTTGATATAACTCTTGCCGGCAATCTCAATGAAACAGAGATAGACAGCGTCAATGCACCCGAGGGGATCCCAGAAGATGTTGCCCTTGATAAACTACAGCGCAGTTTTCTAACCGATGGTCAGCCACAAGAGCGGGCTACATTGACCTTTGATTACACACTGGAAGAGTGGCATGCCAGTCTGCGAGCCAACTACTTTGGTGAAACCGATGTGCTCTACTTTGGTAATGACCACATAGGTCTACCCGATTCACTATCACCAACAGGCTCCTTTAAAGATACCAGTACAGTAGAAGCTGCAGTCCTTATCGATTTGAATCTAGATTATCAAATCAACGATAACCTTAGTCTGTCATTTGGTATCAACAACCTGTTTGATGTCACGCCAGATGAACTAGGTAAAGATGAGGCACTAGACTTCATCTCTAACGGCGCCTACCAGTACCCATTAAGAGCCTTACCTTACGGCTTCGATGGTACCAGCTATTCTGCGAAGGTAAACTTCACCTTCTAAGTCCCCTATCACTCCTTGTGATATCCAACCTTTACCAGGCCGGAGTGCCTGGTTTTTTTATGGCTGGGCCCAAAGGGCATGTAGAGCCGCCTTCGCAGCGGTGTGCTCACCTTGCATCATCACAGTTTCACTATTGACGTACTGATTTACCCCTTCCTGTACATCCTGCTGATAAAGCACGACATTGTTAAGAATTGACGCCACCTTAATCCCACGTAAACGCCCAACAGTATAAAGCGCCGAGGTTTCCATATCTGCACCGAGCACGCCTTTAGCATGCCATTTAGCACAGATATCCTCTTCATCGTCTCGATAAAAACTATCGTGGGAGCGCACCACACCAAAATGAGATTTCACCTTCGATTGCTGACAATAATCGGCTAAGCCATTAAGCAAGCCTCTATCAGCAAAAGCGGGGAAGGTAGGCTCAACATAGGCTCTCGAACCTCCTTCATCCCTAACCGCGCCTTCAGCTATGATCAGCTCTCCGAGATCAATACCATTTTGCAATGCACCAGCAGAGCCCACACGTACCACATATTTCGCACCACATAAGGCTAACTCTTCCATGGCAATAATGGCCGACGGCGCGCCCACTCCAGTGCTACAGACAGTGATAGTCTCACCTTGATATTGACCTTGCATTGAACGAAACTCACGGTTGTCAGCAAGGGCAATAGGATTTTCCAATAAGGCAGCGATACGATTAACACGATCAGGCTCACCGCATACGATCACTCGACTGGAAACTTGATCTGAGCTTAGGGCGATATGGGCTTGTTTAGTCATGATTTATCTCGAAAAATACACGAAGAAGCCATGCATAATAGCAAGTTGGCTAAAAACTACTTAGAACTAGCTAACAGAACTCAAAGTTCTCAAAAAACTCTTAAACAAGAATCAAGCAAAAGTGCACTCAACCCATTAGCCCTCGCCATCAATGATGACTTTTTCGATAACTATCGGCTTCTTAGGTACATCATCATGACCGGCGACTTGTCCCGTTTTGACCTTTTCTATCTCTTTCACTACCTCTATGCCCGCGACCACTCGACCAAAAACCGCATAACCCCAGCCAGCATTAGTGGTCGCAACATGATCGAGAAAACTATTGTCAGAAGTATTAATAAAAAACTGCGCTGTCGCCGAGTGTGGGGCATCGGTTCTTGCCATGGCAATTGTACCAAGTGTGTTCTTTAAGCCTCGATTAGCTTCATTAACTATCGGGTCGCGAGTCGGCTTTTCCTTCATCTTGGCAGTCAACCCGCCACCTTGGATCATAAAATTCTTAATCACACGATGAAAAATCGTGCCTTCATAGAAGCCATCTTTGCAATACAGCAAAAAGTTCTTTGAGCTCACCGGCGCATTGTCAAAATCAAGCTCAATAACTATATCCCCTAAGGAGGTGCAAAAAGTGATCATAAAGTCGTTTTCCTAGAATAGATATTGCGTGCGAGTATACCTATGCCTGCGTCCACACCACAAGAAGATGCACGCTGAACTTACTAAAACTCGGCTATATGAGTAATATGGGATTTATCTTATTGACTGTTCTATGCTAAAAATGAACGCTGAACAATTATGCATGTCTATAAGATTCCATGGGTAAATTAAAAGGAACCAGTATGGCCAACGTCATGCTATTACTCGCTAGCATACTCTTGCTATTTTCCTCTATGAGCTGGAGCCAAACTCCAGTCACCATTTATGGCGATGACAGCTATCCGCCCTATTCCTATACCGAAAATGGCAAGCAAACAGGTATCTACACGGTCATTTTAGAGCGACTCTTTCAGCGAATGTCCGATTACAAGGTGACACTTGAAGGCAGGCCATGGAAGCGAAGCCTGAGAGCTATCGAAGCGGGTGAAATACTGGCACTCTATCCACCCTATAAACTGCCAAAAGATCGTCCCTATATGGAGTATGATTTACCCATTCTTGACGAAGAGATTATTGTTATCTGTAGAGACCAAGTATTAAGCCAACCGCGCACACGTTGGCCTCAAGATTATCTCGGGCTCACCATAGGCAACAATCTGGGTTTCAATGTAGGTGGCCAAGCCTTTGCTGCTCAAGTTAAAGAAGGCAACATCAAGCTGCAAGAAGCCAATGACACTAAACTCAACCTACTCAAGCTCATTAAAGGGCGTATCGATTGCTACATCAATGATGCTGTTTCTATTCGCTGGCAACTGAACCAGCTACAAAAACAGGGTCTATATCAGGGAGTGGGACTGAGCCAAGGCCTCACGATTCATACAGTACAGGGGTATTTAGGCTTTGCAGTCAAAGATGACAAATTTCCCCATAAAGCAGATTTCAAACGCCAATATCTTAAGCAGCTAAACCAAATGCATCAAAGCGGTGAAATCAACCGTATCCTGCTTGAGTACCTATTAAAATAAAAAAGGCTAGCAGTAATGCTAGCCTTTTTTTATTATTAAAAACCAGTTAATTACTTAGCGCCTGGCTCGGCAAACTTAGTCACCCAGTCTTTAACTTCATGGTACCAATAGATCGAGTTATTAGGCTTAAGGATCCAGTGGTTCTCATCGGGGAAGTAGATCATACGTGACTCAACACCACGGCTCTGCAACGTGCGGAACAGCTCAAATCCTTGGCCCACAGGCACGCGATAATCGAGCTGACCATGGATCACTAGGCTTGGTGTATTAAAGTTCTTCGCACCATAGTGAGGTGAAATCGACTTATAGATCTCTGGCTTATCCCAGTAGTGACCGAAACGAGTACCGTGAACAGCGAAATCTGCTGCCATCTGCGAGTACATGTTGTACACAGCCGCATGGATAAATAGCGCATTAAATGGATTATCTTCCTGACCCAAAATGATAGAGCTGAGGTAACCACCATAGCTACCACCACCAGCAGCTAGACGCTTGTTATCGATCCAAGGCTTTTGTTTAAACCACTCAGTTGCCTTATAGATATCTTCTAGAGACTTGTTCTTCCAATCAGGGTTAATGCTATCGGTAAACTTCTGACCAAAGCTGCCCGAACCGTGGAAGTTAGGCCATGCAGTCACATAGCCCCAAGAGGCAAAGGTTTGCGCATTCCAGCGATAGTGGAAGCTATCAGAGATAGCACCGTGTGGGCCACCATGGATTAGCATAAGCAATGGATATTTCTTACTTGAGTCAAACCCTGGCGGATAGTTTACCCACATCTGAATATCATCGCCGTTATAACCTTTATAGGTTACTGATTCATAAGTCCCCATATCGACATCGGCAAGGATCTCATCATTAAAGCTATCAAGGCGCTTCACTTTACCCGACTTAGGGTTGATGCTGACTAGCCTTGCAGGATAGGTAAAGCTTTGATTCGTCGCCACCAAAGTGCCGTCTTTCGCCATCATAGGGCGACCATAGTCGGTGTGATCCGTTATGGCTTTCACTTTACCGTTTTTAGCATTGATATGATAAATGCGGTTCACTGCAGCATCGGCAATCGAGGCGTAGAAACCTTTGCTATTCGGCGTCCAGCTAAAACGAGATACTGAGCGATCCCAATCTGCCGCTAGCTTACGCTCGGTACGCTTTTTCATATCAAACAGAATCAAACGTGCTGTATCACCATAGAAACCATGAATAAGCTGGCGAGTAAAGGCCAGAGTCTTACCATCTGGGCTAAATTTAGGATTACGATCCGGCGCATTATTATCAGGAGTAATATTCTCAAGCTTACCGCTGCCAATCTTACCTAGAAAGATGTCTATCTTGGCATCAACTTGGTTATCCCAACCATTGCTATTAAAAGCAATCCAGCGCTCACTTGGGTCGATATCATAGCTAGCCGAACTTTGTGAAGAGCGCGGAAGCTCTCTATCAAAAGCTTGGGTTATAGCTTCAACTTCACCGCCTTTAGCTGGAATTCTGAAAACATGTGCTTGGCGATCTTCGTCGATCCAGTGATCAAAGCTGGAGTACGGCAGCGCATTCCACTGATGAGCAGACACCTTATCGTCTTTGTCAGCTTTAAGCTGCTCTTTCATCTCTTTCCAGTTTTTTCCTGGAAAAATACGGCTAATAAAGTAGATATGTTTACCTACCCACTTGATGCCATACACACCACCAGGAATGTCGGTTAAACGAGCCGCTTCACCTGGGCCATCCATAGGAAGTAGGTAAACCTGGCCAGCATCATCCTTATTACGCTTACTGATAAAGGCTAAGGTTTTACCATCTGGCGAAAATACCGCTTCACTGGCTCTTAACCCTTTTACTGTTAAAGCTCTTTGGCTAGAACCGTCTTTAGCAAATAGCCAAAGCTGAGTATCACCTTTGTCTTCTTTGACGTCATACTGAGTTACAGGGGCGATAATGTACTCGCCCTTAGGCGAGATAATGGGGTTACCTATGCGGCTTAACTCCCAAAGCACTTCTGCGGTTAGCTTTTTGTCTTGCTTTGCAAAGGCACTCGCCCATGGCAGCAGCAAACACAGCAACACTATGCCAATCTTTTTCACTTGAGCTTCTCCTGTTATTGCTTGTTATTGTTATTACTTGAGCGTATTAAGCGCCCATCCTTCAATTTAGTCCGCATAGTATATGATGTTTAAGTCAAGTAAAGCTCTTCTTTCTTTGCTTACACTTTTTACACCTAGACATTGCTAGTGATTCTAAACTTAGGTTATTGCGAGGAATGGTTATTGCCTAGCATCGCGATAGAGTATGACTCTATGCTAAAATCTCGATTCTAAATTGTTAAACCCATTATAGGCAGTCCAATGAATCCAATTATTGCCACGCTCAAAGAGCACAATATCAGTGACGAGCAGGTTAAAGACCTATTTAAAACCTTAACCGAAAACCCATTAGCAGCCATGGCCACTATTAGTCAGCTAGGCATTCCACCTGAAAAATTGCAG
This sequence comes from uncultured Shewanella sp., assembly GCA_947503555.1. Lineage (GTDB taxonomy): Bacteria > Pseudomonadota > Gammaproteobacteria > Enterobacterales > Shewanellaceae > Shewanella. The sequence continues at coordinate 92,627 of CANNEE010000002.1, read as the reverse complement.
CCGCTAATGGCACTGATTATGCAAAACCCAGCCTTGATTAAAGAAGCCGTTACTGAGCTCGGCTTAGATTTTTCAAAGGTAGAAGCCGCAAAGGCCCAGTTGCAGAAGTAAATGACTTACTAGGATATCAAATAGGTAAATGAGTTGAGATGTCATTGCATAGACAAGCGAGACCTAAGCTCATTTACCTCTTATATTTTCACTAATCTAAAGTAAAACGGCTCACAACATCTTTTAGCTTGTTATTTGCTTGAGCTAAACCCTTGGTTTCTAAATCACTTGCTTGTCCATTAGCTTGCAACATCTCCACCATGCCTGCAATAGTATTCATATTACGATTCACCTCCTCGGTGACCGCACTTTGCTGCTCAGTAGCTGTCGCAATTTGAGTATTTAAATTGCTAACTTCAACAATTGACTCCACCACCTGATCTAAATTAGTACTCATCTCCTGAGTTGTTTCACTTGCCTGTTCACAAGTCAATTTAGTCTGTTGCATAGACTCTACAACCCCATGAATACCTTGTTTCAACTTTGCTAGAGTCTGCTCAATTTCAGTGGTGCTAATTTGAGTTCGTCCAGCCAAAGCCCTCACCTCATCGGCAACAACTGCAAAACCTCGTCCCTGTTCACCCGCTCTTGCCGCTTCGATCGCAGCATTAAGCGCTAGTAAATTTGTTTGCTCAGCGATGTCACCAATAACCTGTAGCACTTGGGTAATACTAGCTGCATCTTGTTCAACACAACCAATATTGGCTTCAGTTTGTTCAACATCCCTAATAAGTTGAGAAACAGTTTGCTGAGTATTAATGACTATGGTGTTGGTATTTGCAACTTGCTGATTAGTTATCACAGCAGCTTGAGATGCTTGAGATGTATTCGTTGCCACATCTGAGGCTGTAGCACTCATTTCTTCAACTGCTGTTACTACCTGTTGAGTCTCGCCCACATGCTGACCTAGAACGTGATTGTTCTCATTCGCCCTATGATATAACTGGCTAATACTATGATTAATCGAGTCAGTTTCTTGAGAAACCTGTTTGAGCAATCCCTGTAGATTTGCCACAAACTGATTAATACCGAGGGCAATATCCCCTAAATCATCTTCTCGGTTAACAGGCAGGCGTCGTGTTAGATCGGCCTGTCCTTGTGAGAGTCCCAGTACGACTTGTTTAAGCTCGGTAATAGGCTGATATAACCTATGCAAGATCGCAATTAATAGAGCAGCGCTCACTAATACCATGCCAATAGATAGCCACAATGCCTTAGTAAAGGCGCTCTCTAGCTCTGCATATGCAACTTGTTCATCCACACTGATAACTAAATACCACTTCTGCTCTCCCAAAAGTGCAATAGCCTCACTAAATGCCAAATATGTCTGCTCACCATCAGCATACTCACCACTATAACTATCGCTCGATACTATGGCTCGCTGCAGGTGAGATAAACCAGCATCTGTAAGGCTAGTCCCCACCTCAAGCCAATCAGCTGAGGCAAGTACCTTACCTTTTGCATCGACAATGGCAGCAACCGCGCCAGGAAAGTTAACCTGATTAACAGTATCACCCAATATGGTCAAGCCAATATCACCAGATAACACACCATCCCCAAGGTTAGTAACAATAGATATCACAGGCTGCTTGGTCACCATATCGGTATAGATTCCTGTTAATACAGGTCGCTGGTTAGCCTTTGCTAATCGATACCAACCACGAGGACGAGGGTCATATTGAGTTGGATCGGCAATACCATCATGCCAAATGTCATCGTCTTCGACGCTGGCATGGGAGCTACCATCATCGAACCCCCAAAATACTGAGTAAAGCTGATTAGCTTGTTGACTCAGTCGCGCTATATCAACAAATTGGCCCGTAATATGCCCTTGTTTATAACGCTCGGCTATTGCCGCAATCGCAGTCGCCTTGCTCTTAAACCACATAGAAATGTTATTAGCTTCATAATGTGTCACAGATTGAGAACTGCGTTGCACATAACCAATAGTATCTTGTTTAAGGGACTGATAAGAGATGATGTTTGCCACAAGTAAGCAGCCAGAAACCAGCAGAACCATGGCAAAAGTAATCGTTTGTTTAAATCCTAATGCCTTCATACTTGCAAGCATCCTTATGTTTTAGTGAACCCATAGCTTTATTTGCTACTTCAATTTCACTCATTTATACATAAGGAATGGATTCCAAAATCTCGATAAGACAGCAGCTTGACTTAATCAAAGTGCCATTATTAAACCAAGCGCAAAAATCAACAAAGAATGAGATTAGAGGCTGCTATCTATTTCTAAATAGCTAAATGCTTTCTAGGTCAGTGCTTACTCAGACAAGACTTTGGCATCGATATTTAAGTGATAAATCTGGTAACCATCGGGCGTTTGTTTTAATACCAGTGACAGCTCAGCAGGGCCATTGCGGTAACTCACCTCTGTCTTATAGGTAACCAGCATAAATTTATCGCCAGCATCGGTTGTCATGGAGTTAACCGCTTCAAACTCTGGAGTCTGCATAGATCTAAAATCACCTAGCTTACGATATGACGCTAACATAGTTTCAAAGTCAGATTCAGGAATATTGTTAAGCACTTCAGGCACAATTAGAGATTTAATCTTATCTTTGTTCCATGAAGAGATAGCTGGAATAGCATCGGTTAAGTAGGGCTGAACACTAACATCATACTTGGTTGCTTGATGGCTGGCCCACATACGCGCAGCGACAAAAAACACCATAGCAATCACCACAGCTATGGTGAGTAATTTCATATTCTTAAACTTGTCTTTATTTAAGTCCAAATTGACATTAAAGGCACTGGGCGGCTCATTGCCATCAGGCTTTTTAAAGATGTTAGCAGGTTTATTACCGCGATTTTTACGCGCTTGATAGTCTTTGTTCTTTTTACTCTTATTGGCCATGGGCTACCCATAATAGTTATCGACTGAGTCTACGCTCTGAGCACTAAGCTCTGAGTACTAACTCAGAATGCTAACTCAAAACACTAAACTTTTAGCTCTCACAAGATGTGAGCGTTAGCCTAAATTTAGTCGATAACCCACTGGCGCGATATGATGTAGAATAAATTAAAACTCATCTATCACATGAAATGCACGATATTCGTCATAGGCAAATTGATCTGTCATACCACTGATATAATCAATCACAAGTCGCGTTCGAAAGTAAAATTCACGACAAGCTTCGTCACTCATCTTGGCTTTTAAATGCCCATCACTCATTGCCTCTTCATAGGCTTTAAGATGTTTTGCCGATAGCTTCTTGAACAAGCGCTTAGGGTAGATAGGAATATTGGCGTTATTGATGCTCTCATCATCCTTTGAAATCAAGGCACTAAACTGCGCTTTGGATAACTCGAGCAAAGGACGATAGCAATCGAGCAAGCCTCCGATAACACGATAACCCTGTAACTCTCGCGCTTCTACCTCTTGATGACAAAATGCCTTTTCTAGCGCTACCTTCTTAAAGGTTTTAACTATCATATGATTAACACTATTATCTTCTATCAAGGCGTGATTAAAGCTACCTTCAAAAACCTGCTTAAGATTGTCAATAAAACGTCTTTGGGCATGCTGAGGTAAGCGCTGATTCACCTCGACTCTCAAGTAGACAAAAAACATGCTATCGCTGCCTTTTGCTCTCTCTTCGGCATTGCTCAGCATAGTCTGCATTTCGCTTTGTTCGCTGGCAGATAAGTTTGCAGCCAGCTTACTAAATTTATCGCTAAGTGCCTTAGATAACTGCTCTACCGAGAGCACTCCTTTTTCGACCGCATCTTCTAAATCAGCAATACCGTAAGAGATATCATCGGCCGCCTCCATGATATAGGAGAAAGGCGAACGACAGGCTGGTGCTATATCCAGCACCTCCCTAAGCTGCTCAATATAAGGCTGTTCACTCAAGTAATAGCCCACTTTCTTCTTAAGGTAATCAAAGTCATCGCCTTTATTAGGCTTAGGCTCTACTCCGCAGCGAGTGTACTTCATAATCCCAGAAGCTTGAGAGTAAGTTAGATTCAGTTTCAACAAGGAGTGAATCAAGCGTAAACCTTGAGCATTGCCTTCAAAGCTAATCAAGTCTCGCGCAATCTCATCTGGCATAGGCTCTTGATAGTGGGAGCGGTAAATACTTTGCAGGTGCCGCTCTAACCAATCAATCATCGCCGCCTCGCCAAAATGACCAAAAGGCGGGTTACCCACATCATGCATTAGGCAGGACATCTCGACTATGGTTTCTAATTCTCTGGCAAACTGAGCTAAGCCATGGTCATTTTTCAAATCCGCCGCTTCTTCACAGATAAGCTGACAGATATAGCGCCCCACTTGCTGCACTTCTAATGAATGGGTCAAGCGGCTACGAACTGCGGCATTGCGCTCTAACGGAAACACCTGCGTCTTCTGCTGCAAACGACGAATCGCTGCCGAGTTAATGATACGACCACGATCACTTTCAAACTGCTTTAACAAGACGCCGCTGCCACCAAATACATGGGGCCTATCAGATTTTATTCTGTCTTTAAAATCAAAATCCATTACCGCTAACTCCAAATGGGTGACCAAATCAGTAACTCAACTAGAACATAGTCAACACGCTACAAGCTTTATTGATTTAATTCAATACGTTAAATGATAAACAGCCTATTTTATAAGAGACAAGCCACAACTGCTTACAACTCTACTGAAAAACACGCTTAGTTTTTTAACCCAAACTGATAGAGTAAGAGAAGTTGTATAACAAAACTATCAGCACCAACCATAGAGATATCAATAATGACGATTTCACCCGTTACCACTATAAAGGCAAACCGTGACAGCTTTGCCAGTCCTCAGTCTCTATCACTCCATCTTACATTCAGTTTTTTGCTACTGCTTTTGAGTACAATGACAGTTAAAGCAGAGCCTTTAGCGTCAGAGCTTAGCGACCTCAAAAACCTACAAGTTCATGGAAACCTTTTCAGCTCGGGGCTGCCCGATGAAGCAGAGTTTGTCGCTCTTAAGAAGATGGGCGTCACCCAAGTGATTGACCTGATTCCAGGCGATAGAAGTGATGAGCAGGCATTAGTGAAAACTCTAGGGCTCAAGTACAACAATATCGCTGTCGATTGGGAAAACCCAACCCTAGCTAACTTTGAGTCCTATGTGAAGCTAATGGGGCAAACCGCTGAAAACGAAAAAGTACTTACCCATTGCAAACTCAACTGGCGCGGCGCGACCTTTACCTATCTCTATCGCGTCACCCAGCTCAATGTGTCTGAGCCACAAGCTAAAAAAGCCATGCTAGAGATCTGGCAACCTAATGCCACTTGGCAAGCTTTTATCGATAACGCCATGGCCAAGTATTCAACCCCGAATCACTAACTATATTTCTACTCTATTGAGCCTTGCTTGCCCAAGGTCGCTTCGGCGCTAGGCTCAATCTAGATTTTAGGCACTTTGGCGCATTGGAGTCTCATTAAGATATTTGTCGATATCCACCTTATCCATCTGCGCTGGAGCAAGGTACTTTTTGGCGTAATCCAAATAGATCCCACTGGAAAGAAACAGCTTGAAGACATCCATATCTAGATGTTGATCCAATGCCATCTTATGCAGAATATCGATAGCGACACTGAGTGGCTTCGCCTTCTTGTAGGGTCTATCTGCCGCTGTCAGCGCTTCAAACACATCGGCGACAGCCAAAATACGCTCAGGAATCGATAGGTCATCTGCGCTGAGCTTTCTTGGGTAACCCGTCCCTTTTAAGGTTTCATGGTGAGTCGATGCATAGCGTGGCACTCTGGCAAGTTCTGGTGGGAAAGGTAGGTTTTCCAGCATCTTAATCGTGCTAGTAACATGCTCATTAATTTTGAATCTATCTTCGTCGGTTAAGGTGCCTCTTGAGATAGAGAGGTTGTGTAGCTCACCTAGATTATATTGATGCTCAGGAATGGCCATCTTAATACCAAACTTAGGATCAAACTCCACTTTATTGATGCGTTTAATGATGTGCTCAGGTTTATCGCTCAGCAAAGGCTCGGTGATAGGATAAGTTACCTCAGCTTGTGGCTCACTTAGATTCAGCTCCTCAACTGGTGATAACCCTAACCTGTCGTCAAAGTGACGCTCCCAAGTGACTTTGGCAAGCTTGGCTAAGCGCTCTTTGGCATCTTGCCCCATAAACTCACCGCCCACATTGGCATTAGCAATAAACTCATAGTCAGCGATTAACTGATTTCGCTTCTGCTCCAACTCTGCCAGACAAAGCTCACTAGGCTTATCCTGAGAAGTAACATGCTTGAGATAATCAATTTCCGCATCCCGCCACAACACCTCAAAACGCATTCTGACTTCATGTATGCGATTGTAGACAGCCTCAAGCTTAGTCCCCTTATCGACAATGTACTCTGGAGTGGTGATCTTGCCGCAATCATGTAACCAAGCCGCGATTCTAAATTCTCTATGTTCATCGGCGCTATGGAATTGAAAATCCTTAAAAGGAGCCAGCTTAGATTGCTCAGCCGCTTCGGCCAGCATTAAGCCAAGCTCAGGAACACGATTACAATGACCTGCCGTATAGGGAGATTTATCATCGATCGCTTGAGCAATCAGCTTAATGAAAGACTCCATCAACTCCTTTTGACTCTCTTCATGGGCCTTAATTGCCCCCGACATATCCAGCATGGAATGAGCCAGTTCATCTAGCTCAGTAATATTGGTATCAACCTTTATCACTTCATCATATTGGCGATTTTTGATCTTCTCATTTTCAAGGGCCAGCAACTTAATAGGGCGAATAATGGGTGATGAAAACAGCCAAGAGAGAGGGAAAATGAGTAACAAACAGAGGCAAGTCAGTAAAATAGATTGCTGCACCTTCTCAATACTGCTTGCTAGCAGTTGCTCTACCGGAACCACGATAGCGAAATATTCTTGATTACTTCCTCTTGCCTTGCCAAATGGGGTGACATAAATATATTTGTCTACCCCGTTAAGTTCGAGGCGGATCAGCTTTTGCTGACTTTGCGGGTGACCAGCAATATCAATTAAAGCCTCATAGGGCACTGTACCTTGAGTGAGTAAGCGCTGTTTGTCCCCGTTACCAAACCACTTTGTCTTCAACGCCAAGCTTTGCTCAGATGTAATATTTGCAAGCCCTAGGTTGATGATCTCCAAAATCTCAGCATTTTGAGGTGACATCACCACATATAAGCCAGTATCGACGGTCACAGGTGAGAAATCGACTTGTTCATGGTACTGGATCTGCTCTACAAAAAACTGCTTAGCGGTATAGTGAAGTATGATGCTGTTATCCAGTGCCGCAAATACTTCACCCTGCTCTACGCTGCGCAATATTTCATAGGTCGATGGCATCTCGACAAGGTCAATCTGCGGATAGTGCTCCCTAATCACTTCAATAATCGACCAACCTGCGGGTATGGCTAACCGTTTGCCATTGAGTTGGTTAATGTGAGTGATTGACGCTGCGCCTTGTTGAGTGACAACAGCAAAAGGCAGTTGCAGAAATGGCTCACTAAACTCACCCAGTAGCGCACTATCTTCGGTTTTCACCACTGAGTGCAACATATCCAAATCTTTTGCCCTAAACTTATTGACCAGCTCAGCCCAGCTATAACCATTGGTATACTTAAACTCTAGCCCTGTCATATCGGCAACCAGATTAAGAAGGTCGATACTATAGCCTTGGGGCATACCGGATATTGTAAAGTCGATAGGCGCCCAATTCGTTTCATTCGATACCAGCAGTGGCTCGCTATTTTCTACCCACTCTCGCTGCTCGGCAGTCAAATTCAACTTGTTCGATTTAGGTATTTCTATGCCTCTGTTATCCACCTGATTAGAGGCGATAAGCTCACCATTTTGCTTATAGAGATAGATCTTCTTGCCGCTGATCTCTTTATCATCTTGCCCTTGTAGCGCTAAAAAATCAGAGAGCGTGGAAAGCGCGATATCCAGCGCCAATACCGCCCCTGACTCCGCGAGCTTTATAGAGTAGGTTTGACCCGGTGATTGCAGATGTTGAAACAGGTAGGGCTCTGTCTTAGAGACCTTGTCGCTATTGGCATTAGCAAACCATGGCCTGATCCTAGCGTCATAATCACTGGATTCAGCCTGTGACACTCTAAGCTTAAACTGCTCATCTAAGTAGAGCAGCTCTTTTTGACGCAGCTCGCCCTCACCGCTGATAGTGATAACCACCCAACGATCTAAATGGGATGCATTAAGCTGCTCTCTCACAACAGGGTGAGCATTGAGGTTAATCAGCTCATAAAAATCACCGTTAGGCATGCCGACATAGATGGCATAAAACAAAGCATTTGACGCCATCACTTCAGAAAAAGCTTGTTGAGCCTCGGAGGTGAAACGCCCATCGACCACAGGGTTATCAAGGTTTGACAATAGCTGAGTGGTATTAATGGCTTGGCTATCGACCTGAGCCAGATAGCTGCTGGTACTTTCTGCGGTAAGGTTATAGAGCTTCACTGCCGAATCGGCGGCCATAGACTTACTGAAATGGTATTGCAGGCTAATGGCAAACGCAGCGGTAAGAATGGTGGCAAGAATAAAAATACCCACCACAGTTACGCGAATGGTAAATCTCTGCTGACTCATCTTGGTCATGACATCCATAGTATCCATACTCTGTCATTGATTTCCTGTAGAAATATCCTACAAGATTGCAACAACAAAGCAACATCACAGCGAAGGATTACTGCGAAAGCGCTGAAATAATTAGATGCTGTGCGCGCAATGAAATAATAGGTTTGACTTGCTGAATATTTCTAGAGCATGAGTAGATGAAAATCATATACAAGCTTGCTGGTACTATGACGCTCTTTTAGTATTGAGCTGTAACAATCAATTAGCGATTCACCTAAATATGAACTCGACAACGAATATGACCCCAACAAATATGGCCTCAACAGAGGACAAACCTAATACTAGTCAAAAACGTATCGAACAAGCGCTATCAGAGCTACTGAAAGAGAAAGACTATTGTGATATTGCCGTTGCCGAATTGATTGCCAAAGCTAACGTTGGCAAGACCACCTTCTATCGTCATTACGATCGCAAGCTAGATGTATTTGTTACCCTTCACAGCAGCATGTTTGAACTGCTACTTCAAGATTTAACCACAAAAGAGGCTTGGCTAAGCAGCACACCATCGCCAAGCATTATCGCCCTACTAAACCGAGTCCAAGGACAAAGTGGCTTTCGCCGCTCTATGTCATACAAGTTAGGAAAAGATGCACCACAGGCACTAAGGCAACTAAAAGATAACCTAGCAAACACCATAGAAATGCGGCTCAAGCAACTGTTCGACACGCACCAATTCATCATTCCTGTGGCAAGTCTTGCCAGTACCCTCGCCGCCATCCACCTCGACATAATCAGCCAGCTATTTATCGAAACACCTGCCCCATCAACCAGCCACAAAGCCGAATCACTTCAAAGGCTCATCAAAGCCTGCCTCGAGGCAGCATTAGAAAAGTAGGGTCAGAGTAAACTTTATCCTTAGCCTTCATACTTGCTAAGTTTGAAAAGTTTACTCTGATCCTACTTATTGTGTAATTGCTCAATACATACGGAAACGCCCAAGATTATTAGCCTTGGGCGTTTCTTCTAGCAAACTGGTTTACGACAAACCGAGCGTTAAAGCGTCATATGCAGAATTGGAAAAGGTTTACCCATATCATCAAGTGGTGAACGTGAAATAACCTTGAACCCCATGTGCTCGTAGAAACCTACTGCTAATGGGTTTTGTTCATTTACATCGACTTTGGTTGCGCCTAACTGCTCTATTGCGTACTGCAGTAGCACTTTACCAATACCTTTGCCTCTAGCTTCATTTAAGATGAATAGCATTTCAACCTTAGAATCATGGATCCCCACAAAACCTAGAATTGAACCACTGCTATTTTTAACACATCTCAACGTAACAGCGGGAAAAGCCTGCTCCATGATGATAGGTTTAAAAAACTCGATATCTTCTTCTGTTATGAAGTTATGAGTTGCTCGGACTGAATTTTCCCAAACACTAAGCATTTCTGCGTAATCTTCAGGAAGCACATTTTCTACAATCATCCTATTTACTCTTAAATTGACTGAAATTTATGTGCAGCCGCGAATGGGCATTTTAGCCCTATAGTTCAGTCATTGTCTACAAACTAGCGAACCGTAGCACAAGAGTGACTCACAAAAACCAGATATAAAGTTACTCAAGAGAGAAGAAGTGCGCCAGCAAGAACAGGTATAAAGTTTACTCTGACCCTGACGAATCCCCAGGAAATATGCTCTATAAACAATAAAATAAGCGTTTAAGGAAGGAACATTCATGGCATTTAGTGATCATATTTATCGCCAAACAAAAACAATCACGAGGAAATGCCATGAATGCGAAACAAGTTTTATCAAAATGCCTTAACCTTGTCACACCATTAATGCATAAAACTCGCAGAAAAAGCCTTCGTCTATCAATTGAAAGCGCTATGAACGGTGCTTCAATCTCAATCACAGAGCTTGGTCGAGAATTGGAGGGTAAGGCATTGGAAAAGCACAAGATAAAGCGCATAGATAGGCTTTGTAGTAATGGGCACCTACATCGTGACTGATCTTCCCCTGAACTAGTAGACATCTCAGGTAATAGCAGATCAAGTAGATAAAGAGTGGCTTGCATAAATTCCAATCGGAACTAAATCTAAAGTCAAACCCCTAAAATTACATAAAAATGGGTAATGACCATTTGGTACATTACCCATCTAAAAAATCAGTTACTACGCGTTACGATTAGGAAGCGATAGTTTCCATCGAATCATATCTCCGATAATAGGGAAAATATCATTATGCTTAGCACCAAATCGCATAGTTCCAGCTTTCTCATCATAGTTACCGATATCACGGTTAGCACCATCATCATCAGCAGGTAAATAATTTTTTAAAGACTCCAAATTGTATGTAGAACGTTCAGTATCATCTAACTGGTAGAAGCGCCACATTGGGTTACTATGACTAAAGTCTAGGGTTTTAATACCACCCAATAGCGTGCTTAACACTTCTTCATCCGCTTTTTTACCAAACGCATAATCATATACAAGTTTAGCTAGAGCTTTTAGAACAACAGGCTGTGCGGCTACTGTATTTAACTTAGCGCCAGGTTTACCCACACCATGAATCATTGAAACGTGCTTCCAAAATTCACAAATTACTTCTTTTCTTGGTTCTACTTGAGCTGGTAATGCTCCACTAATATTGGTCTTATTCAAGAATAAACGTGCATTTACCGAAACAAGATCCTTTCGGCTGATAGCTCCAGTATCTTTATGCCAATCAGTGATATCTTTTTCAATAACTTCCCAATCAAATAAAGAGTCATCATCAATTAACTCTTCCTTAATGAAGATATTTACTGGATTAGAGTTATCAAATTGCAATGCTAAACTAGATTCAACCTTCTTACCTAAGTTATTTAGGTCATGGAATAATTGACGTTCTTGATCTACATCCAGCCCTAAGTGACATTCAATTTGTACTGTTGCGAATGTATTAGCAACCTGCTGAACTTCCTGAAGAGCAGCAATAATTGCTACGCTTAACTCCCCTTTTAATGGCATAAGCAGGTTATTTTTACTAGTCAATGATTGAGTTGTAATTGCAGAGTTTAAAAAATCAAACATTAACTGCATTGCCTTGCGACGGTGTTGTCCATCAACGACATATAAAATATGATTCTGGGACAACCAAACTTTAAAACCTACAGTTTCGCCACTTCCTTGAGAAAGAACACGCTCTCCTCGTAGATTTCTTAGCTCTGGATCAATATCCCGAAGGTTACATACCAAAGGCTGCATTGATACATAAGGCTGTTTACCAAGAAGTACTTCTAGCTCGGTTAGGGCTTCTGATACAGGTTTTTTTTCTAATTGACGCTTAAAAGCTGCAGCTCCAACTAAGCCTTTCAGCATATATTTAGCTAGCTTAGTTGCATGGGGAATATTCAAAGGTCGTTGTGCAACAGGCTCACCATTTCCCCCTCTCTCATTAGCCACCATTGAACGTTCATAAAAACTCTTCATTGGTAAATTCATAAGAAACGTACGATTACCCATGTTATGAGCAATCTGAGTCATGATGGGTAATTCATTTCCCGTACCTGAGCCTAGGATATCGCCCAAATTTCCAGATAAAGGTGCAGGGTTGCCATTTTGTGCTTCATACATAATTTATGTCCTCGATATGCATTTTTAAAGTGAGTGCAATTTAACACCTGGAATCACCAATGTAAACACCTGGGCCAACTCAATCTTTTTCCTGGTAAAAGATAACCACAACCCAGGTCGACCAAAAGCAAGCTGAACTGATATGTTTTTCTAGCTTCTAAGCTCTCATAATTCATTTATTCTGAGTTTTATCATTTAAACAAAATTTTATCCTTTAGATTATTTTTTAATTAAATCAGCCTTACGTTAACTTTTTCGAACCGAAAAGCTTCGAAAATAAATAAAAGTTGCTAGCCAGGTAAGTTTCAAATGTATTAGACATAAAACAACCGTTTAGTGACCACCTCAAAAAGCTTTTCAACACTTGGTCACAAAATAGCACTTTGACATTGTTGACCTAGACAGTTAACCCAATAGTACTTTTTGACCAACCAGGTTTCCCCTATGTCAAAGCGCACATACTATTACTGTCGTGTATCCACTACCGAGCAGACTGTTGAAAACCAAATCAACGAGTTCATAAATAGAGGGTACGATGTACAACCGCATAGGGTCGTTAGCGAGACCATATCAGGGTCAGTTGATACCATGAAGCGACAAGCTTTTAGAAACATGGTGGAAAACAAGTTAGAACGAGGTGACACCTTAGTTGTTTTAAAGCTAGATCGTTTGGGACGAGACTCTATCAATGTTGAACAAACTATTGATGATCTAATCAAGCGAGGAATTGAAATCCATAGCTTAGACCTCCCTATAAAGGATTTAGGAAGTAATGAGGGTAAGTTAATGCTTAAGGTCTTTAGTGCCTTCTCAGAGTTTGAGAGAGGGCGTATCAGAGAGCGAACTATTGAAGGACAAGCTAGAGCTAGGGCTGAAGTAAAGTCGATTGGTAGACCTGCTAAGACAACCCCTGAGAAGGTCTGGGAGCTACGCCAGACTATGAGCATTGCCAGCACAGCCAAGTATCTCGGAGTCTCTGCGACTACCGTTAAATCACTATATAAAAAGGCTAAAGAAAGTAGCAATAAGCACTAAACCGCTGGCTAAATCTAGCTGCTCACTTGCACATTTGGTACATGCTGTACTTGTGAGACCTCTTCTGAACGACGCATTTTATGCACTTGCACATTTTGCGCTACTTGCGTTAGTGAGTCTTGTTCTAACTATCCATCTTCTGACTGTCCCATTTTATGCATTTGCACATTTTGGGACACTCTCAGTTTTGAGCTCTTTTTATTAGCTCTTTATTGTCTTATAACAGTTATCCCATCCGTATCACCTTAATGGATCTACCTTAAGGTTAGCTTTAACGATACCTTAGGGTTAGTACTCTGATTGATATAATCATTATTAGTACTACCTTAATGAATCTACCTTGAGGTTAGTCTTAATGATATACCTCACTCTCTAGAGATAACGAAACCTATAGCTATATACTTAAGTTTTTCCTTTAGGTTTCTTAAAGGAAGGGAGTTCAAAAAACAGCCAACTCAAGTACACGTTTCGCACTAACATCGTGACCGTACGCAATCGGTCATAGTAGGAGCTACCCTGCCACCTCCCCGCTATGCCAGACAAATAGGCATATCAAGTCGACAACTAATGTACATAGCTCAATAGCCTTGACGGTAAATCAATGGGATTTTATCGAAGTGATTTTCTTAAAGCTCTAGAAAGGGAGTTGAAGTTGAGCTTTAATAGAAGCGTGAGACTAACCGTACTACAAATCATAATACAATCAGTCTCACGACAAACGCTAAACCCTTGATTTTAAAAGGGGCATAGCTAAGGGGGGCGATGCTTACATCATGCCGCCCATGCCGCCCATACCACCCATACCGCCCATATCTGGCGCAGGAGCCGCTTCTTGTGGCAGTTCACCCACCATAGCTTCGGTGGTGATCATTAGACCCGCTACAGACGCTGCGAATTGTAGTGCACTACGAGTAACCTTAGTTGGGTCAAGAATACCCATCTCTAGCATATCACCGTAGGTGTCGTTACCAGCGTTGTAACCATAGTTACCGCTACCGTTCTTAACATTGTTAGCAACCACAGAGGCTTCTTCACCAGCATTGGTAGAAATTTGACGCAGTGGCGCTTCCATAGCGCGCAGTGCGATTGTCACACCGTGCTTTTGGTCTTCGTTAGCTACTTCAACGTCAGCAATCTTGCTTGCTGCGCGAACCAGTGCAACACCACCACCGGCAACCACACCTTCTTCAACTGCGGCACGAGTTGCATGTAGTGCATCTTCTACGCGCGCTTTCTTCTCTTTCATTTCAACTTCAGTTGCTGCGCCAACCTTGATAACTGCGACACCGCCAGCAAGCTTAGCCATACGCTCTTGAAGCTTCTCTTTGTCATAGTCTGACGTTGACTCTTCAGCTTGTTGCTTGATTTGTGCAACGCGAGCAGTGATTTGCTCTTGCTCACCAGTACCGTCGATGATGGTAGTGTCATCTTTAGTGATAACAACACGCTTAGCCGTACCAAGATCTTCTAGTGTCGCTTTTTCAAGCTCTAGGCCAATCTCTTCAGCAATCACAGTACCGCCAGTTAGGATAGCGATATCTTGTAGCATCGCCTTGCGACGGTCACCAAAACCTGGCGCCTTAACTGCAGCCACTTTAACGATACCGCGCATGTTGTTCACAACCAATGTCGCTAGTGCTTCGCCTTCAACATCTTCAGCGATGATCATTAGCGGCTTACCCGTCTTAGCTAGACCTTCAAGAATAGGCAGTAGCTCACGGATGTTAGAGATTTTCTTGTCAACCAATAGGATGTATGGGTTTTCTAGCTCAACGCTGCCAGTCTCAGTCTTATTGATGAAGTAAGGAGATAGGTAACCACGGTCAAACTGCATACCTTCTACTACGTCAAGTTCGTTTTCTAGAGCTTGACCTTCTTCAACTGTGATAACACCTTCTTTGCCTACACGCTCCATAGCGGTCGCAATGATGTCGCCGATAGAAGAATCAGAGTTAGCTGAGATAGTACCTACTTGAGCGATAGCTTTTGAGTCAGCACACTCTTGAGATAGGGTTTTAAGCTCAGTCACAGCAGCGGTTACCGCTTTGTCGATACCGCGCTTAAGATCCATTGGGTTCATACCCGCTGCAACGGCTTTTAGACCTTCGGTTACGATAGCTTGAGCAAGTACGGTTGCAGTAGTGGTACCGTCACCGGCTGCATCATTGGCTTTAGAAGCAACTTCTTTTACCATTTGTGCGCCCATGTTTTCGAACTTGTCTTCAAGCTCGATCTCTTTCGCTACAGACACACCATCTTTAGTGATAAGTGGAGCACCAAAGCTCTTGTCTAGTACTACGTTACGGCCTTTAGGACCTAGAGTCACTTTAACTGCGTTAGCCAGTACATTTACACCCGCAAGCATTTTTACGCGAGCGTCATTACCAAATACAACTTCTTTAGCTGCCATGTTTTTATCCTTTCAATTCTTTAAAATTCAGCGAGAAATAGCGATTAATTACGGCTGAGGTGGATTATTCCACAATCGCCAGTAGATCGGCTTCAGATAGGATAAGTACCTCTTCGCCGTCGATTTTTTCCTTTTTCACACCATAACCTTCGTTAAAGATAACAGTGTCGCCGACTTTTACGTCAAGTGGCTTAACATCACCGTTTTCGAGAATACGGCCATTGCCTACGGCAAGTACTTCACCACGGGTAGATTGCTCTGCTGCACTACCAGTTAGCACTATGCCACCAGCAGACTTAGACTCAACTTCAGAGCGCTTAACGATAACGCGGTCATGTAATGGACGAATATTCATCGATGGATTCTCCTAATGATTTCTGGCCCACTCAAGCGTGGATTGTTCGAAATAGTTATGACGGCATAAACAAGTTAACAAGCAAGTTTACCGTCTGATGTTGGCTATATGGGGATAAATTCCCACGCTTCCAAGGGGGATAAGGTAAAAAATCCAATTTTTTTTGCCTTAGCTAATTCAAGCTTGGGGATTAATGGTAGAATTCGCCCTTCGCAGGATTTTACCCATAACTACTTTCGAACTAGGCAATCATTAATCAATGAGAGACAGACACGGGCTGCTTAGCGCGCCAATCGGTCGTGTACTGCTGAATATGAGTCTTCCCAACCTGATAGGTATTCTTACCGTTCTGGGGTTTAGCCTTGTCGATACTTTTTTCATTAGTCAGTTAGGAACAGATTCCCTCGCTGCAATTAGCTTTACTTTCCCTATCACTTTGCTGGTATCCAGCATTGCTATCGGCATAGGCGCAGGCGTGTCGACCAACCTAGGACGGCTAATAGGTAGTGGCCAAGCGCCTAAAGCCAAAGTGTTTCTGCACGATGCCTTAATGCTCAGTTTCTTTCTGACCTTTTGCCTCAGTGCCCTAGGCAGTGTGGTAATGACGCCGCTATTTACTTTGCTTGGCGCCGATGAAGCCAGTCTGCCACTAATTAAAGAGTATATGTATCTTTGGTATCTGGGCTCGCCTCTATTAGTGCTTCTTATGGTGGGAAACCAAGGCCTAAGAGCCACCGGCGATACCCGCTCGCCCGCCATGATTATGGCGTTAGCAGCGCTGATCAACCTAGTATTAGATCCCCTGCTCATTTTCGGAATAGGCCCTTTTCCCCGCATGGAAATTCAAGGGGCAGCCGTAGCGACACTAATCTCTTGGATTATCGCTCTGTCGCTATCTAGCTACCTGCTGATCATCAAGCGCCACTTGGTAGAATTTGCCGATTTTGAGAGTCAAAGAGTGAAGGAAAACTGGCGCCAGCTAGCTCATATTGCAAGACCTGCAGCGCTTATGAACCTGCTAAACCCGATAGCCAACGCCCTAATTATGGCGCTACTTGCACGTTTAGATGTGGCTGCCGTTGCCGCCTTTGGCGCGGGAACGCGCTTAGAGTCAGTATTATTGATTGTGGTAATGGCTCTCTCATCCAGCCTAGTGCCCTTTATCGCCCAGAACTTGGGGGCAGGACAAAAGCAGCGAGCTCACCAAGCCTTAATGCTGTCGTTAAAGTTCGTGCTGGTATTTCAAACCTTGCTCTATTTGCCAATCTATTTCTTTGCGATGCCGATAGCCGAATTATTCAGTGAAGACCCACGAGTATTGGGCTGGCTAGCTTTCTATATTCTCTATCTGCCGTTAGCTTATGGGCCACTGGGGGTAATTATTCTGGTGGCGACCTCGCTTAACGCCTACCACAGGCCGCTAAGCTCGCTAACGGTCAATGTATGTCGCTTGTTTGTAGTTATGCTGCCATTGGCAGGTGTCGGCGCCTATATCTCTGGCGTGAAAGGCGTGTTGATGGCTTTGCCGATCACCAACGCCTTATTGGGTCTGTTTTGCTATATACTCGCGACTCAAATCACTGAGCCAAAATCCAGCTCAAACTCTAGCGTTAAAGATAAAGAGGTCAGCAGACCGAAATAAGCGGGCCAACCTTAGCTCAAGTTAATCCTTATCGGCTTTATCCTGCTGATGAGTTTCCACTTGATGGGATTCTGGTCGCTTATCGCTCTCATCAGGCTTGCGCTCAAAGTCGCCATCAAAGGTATTACCTTGGTTGCGGCCAAAAGGATCGTTTGGATCAAAACCATCTTGACCAAAAGGGGTTCTTCCTTGAGGGCCTCCTGGGCCAAAACCGCCAAATCCACTCGGACCAAAACCACCACCTAGGCCGCCATTATTGACCACACGTAACTGCATACGCTTATAAAGGTATGCGGCAATTGGCGTGCGAGTAATAGGCGTTAATAATAACAATCCAATGAAGTCAGTCACGAAGCCTGGGATCAGCAAACACAGCCCAGCGAGAGCCAGCATCATGCCTTCAACAATCTCTTGACCCGGCGCTTCACCATTTGCGAGCTTTTTTTGCACCTGCATCAAGGTTTGCAGCCCTTGGCTACGCACTAGAGAAACACCCACCACAGCGGTAAAAATCACTAAGCCCGCGGTTGTCCAGCTACCAAGCACATTGCCCACCTCAATCAGTACAGACAGCTCAACAACTGGAATTAAAATAAACAGCAACAATATCACCGGAAACATGCAAACCTCAGTTTTTTATTAGGTGGATGAAAATTAAATGGGGACAAACGGGTCTAATTTCAAGTTGGCTCACTTTTTAAGGCTTGTATTAATGCAAGCTTAAGCAAAAACAATTAGAGTGGCCACGCTGGTTTTAATTTGGTGTGGCTAAAAACCAGTTCGGGTTATTGTGATTGAGGATAATAGGTTAGATGCAAGCAGAGTTTCTTCTCGTATCCACGAGTTGCCCAAGTCTAGACGTGGCAAAAATGATCGCGAAACAACTAGTGCAAGATAAGCTCGTTGCCTGTGTTCATATCGGCCAAGCCATAGAATCTGTGTATATCTGGCAGGATGAACTCTGCCAAGAGCAAGAGTTTCCGCTGCAAATGAAATGTCTTGCCTCTCGCTATGAAGCGATCCAACAGCAAATAATTAAATTACATCCCTACGATGTTCCCGAGCTTATTGCCATACCATTAACCCAAGGGCTGCCGGCCTATTTTGATTGGATAAAAGACAGTACAGCATGAAGAAAATAATTACCGCGCTATTCACCAGTTTGCTGCTGCTCACTTCTCTAGCCCATGCAGAGGGCGTTTTTAGTAGCAGTAAATTTAGTTTTCTCGATGATGGTCCAGAGCTTATGCCTGTGGATCAGGCCTTTGTTATCGACTTTGAGCAGCAGGGCAACCAAGTCAAGGTCAGCTGGGTTATTGCAGATGGCTATTACATGTACCGCAACAAGCTTAAATTTGAAGTCGACGGTGCAACAATAGGCGAAATAACGCTGCCACAAGGCAAAGATCATACCGACGAATACTTTGGCGAGCAGGAAGTCTACTATAGCTTTGTCGAAGTGCCTGTGGGACTAAAAGAAGCGGCTAAAGATGCTAGCTTCTCAGCCACCTTTATGGGCTGCGCCGAAGGCAAACTTTGTTTTCCTCCCACTAAACGCAGCCTAACGCTCAATGCTGTTGAGGCCAACGACGGCCTAGTGAATGCTGATAATCAATCTGCTACAACAGGTAGCGAGAACAAGGCCGCTGATGAGGCGCCTGTCACTCAACAGGATAGCCTTACTGCTATGCTATCTGGTGATAGCATTTTATGGACTCTGGTTATCTTCTTTGGCCTTGGTATAGGTCTGGCGCTGACACCTTGTGTCTTTCCTATGTATCCGATTCTATCTGGTATCATAGTCGGCCAAGGGCAGAAACTTTCCACAGCTAAAGCCTTTACGCTTTCCATGGCCTATGTACAAGGTATGGCCATTACCTATTCACTACTGGGATTAGTCGTTGCTTCTGCTGGGCTTAAGTACCAAGCTGCGCTGCAACACCCTGCTGTACTTATCGTATTAGCGGTACTCTTCTTCATTCTCAGCTTATCTATGTTTGGCCTATACAATATCAGCCTACCTTCCAGCCTGCAGGAGAAGCTAAACTCAGCTTCTAACAACCAAAAAGGCGGCAATCTGGTTGGCGTATTTATTATGGGCGTCATCTCAGGTCTTGTGGCTTCACCTTGTACTACGGCGCCGCTCTCGGGCGCCCTTATCTATGTGGCACAAACCGGTGACCTACTGCTTGGCTTCTTAGCGCTTTATGTTCTTTCTATGGGCATGGGTGTACCGCTGCTGATTATTGGTACCTCTGGTGGCAAGCTACTGCCTAAAGCCGGTGCTTGGATGGATGTCATTAAGACCATCTTTGGCTTCCTATTGATTGCGGTATCGATTCTCATGATAGGCCGTATCTGGACTGGACTAGTATCCGATGTTCTGTGGTCATTGTGGGGAATCGTGTTTATCGCCTATCTGCTGCACCAAAACAAGAAAAGTGCATTTAGCTGGATGCAAACTGCACGCTCTGTAATGCTAAGCCTATTCCTATTAGCCAGCTTCTCCTATGGCTTTTTCTCTGTAATGAATGAGCTTGGCTTTAAGATGCCTTCGGCACAAGAAGGTCATCAAGTCCAAGCCCATGGTTTTAAGCGAATTAAGAGCCTAGCCGATCTTGAGACTGAACTAGCACTCGCGGCCAAGCAGAACAAAACTGTGATGCTAGATCTCTACGCCGACTGGTGTGTTGCCTGTAAAGAGTTTGAAAACATCACTTTTAAAGACAAACTTGTCGGTGAGCGACTCGATAAAATGGTGTTATTACAAGCCGATGTGACCGCAAATGACGAGCTAGATATCGAACTATTAGAGCACTATGACGTATTAGGTCTACCAACTCTATTGATGTTTAATGCCGACGGCACAATTAACGATAGATTGCGTGTGACAGGCTTTATGGCGCCAAAAGAATTTGCCGCTCACCTCGATAGGCTAGTGCACTAACTTTAAGCGTTAACTAAGTAAGTTATCACTTACCGTTAAACTGAATAACAGCGAGCTTTTATGCTCGCTGTTATTCTATTTAGGCCTAGATATTTAACGGCTAGCGTAGGGTAAAGCTCCCATTTTTGAAGAGCCAATAACGCCATCAAAAAAACTTAGTTACACTTTTTTTCAAGGCATGTTATAAAGCATAAAACACTGCTCCAGAGCAGCAGAAATTTATCAGTATCCAAGTAAACTCGACACGCCATTTTCCATGTGAATTTCATGGAAGCCCACTCTGTATATTCAATGCCTGGTCAGCTTGAATAACACAAGAGATAGATAACTATTACTTTGGCGGCGGGAATACGGAAATAACAATTTGGAACTTTGTCGCTCATGCCGAACCCTACGCAGCGCGTCACCAAACTCTTTGTCCAGACATTTGGTACTAAGGCCGATAACCTCTACCTAGCTCCAGGTCGAGTCAACCTTATTGGCGAACATACCGACTACAATGATGGCTTTGTGTTGGCTGCCGCGATCAACTTTCATATCATCATAGCCATCAAGCGCCGTGACGATAATCTTTTCCGTGCCACTTCAGATGCCTTTCCCAACTCAGTAAAAGAGTGGCGCTTTGGCGATGAAGCTAGCATGAATCCAGAAGATGGTTGGGTTAATTACCTTAAAGCCTTTACCAGTGCCACCGCCATGACAGGCCTTGATGCCTATGGTATGGATATCGCCATTGTCAGCGATGTGCCTTTAGATGCCGGTCTTTCATCCTCGGCAGCGTTAGAAATCGCCTTTGGCACAGCTCTCAACGATGTTAATCAATGGCAGTTCTCACCATTAGCCATAGCCCAAATTGCTCAGCGAGGCGAAACTCAATATATGGGGCGCTTCTGCGGCATGATGGATCAGATGGTCAGCGCCCTTGGAGAACAAGATCATGCGCTACTTATCGATTGTCTCGACCTCGATGGCGAGCCGGTGGCGATTCCCGATAATCTGAGCCTTATCATTATCGATTCTAAAGTCGAACGTCATGGCCTTGATGATAAAATCAGTCAGCGACAGCTCGAATGCCAACAAGCTGCGGACTTTTTTGGCCTAGACGCCCTGCGCCATGTGTCCATGATGCAGTTAGAAAATGCTGAGTCACAAATGGATCCTGTGCTGTATCGCAGGGCAAGACACGTTATAAGTGAAAATCAGCGCACCCAGAGTGCTGGTCGCGCTTTAGAACAAGCGAATCTTAAGCGACTCGGCGAGCTAATGGCCCAAAGCCATGAATCGATACGAGATGACTTTGAGATGAGCGCTCCTGAAGTCGATACACTCGTCGACATAGTGCAAGAAGTCATAGGTGACCAAGGCGGTGTGCGCATGACAGGCCGAGGGCTTGGTGGCTGCGTTGTAGTGCTCACAGAACATGAGCTTAGTGATGCCGTCGTCAATGCGGTCGAAGAGCAGTATCAAGCGAAGACAGGACTTGAAGCCCAGGTTTATCTTTGCAGTGCCAGCGATGGTGCGCAGCGAGTCAATCAAAGTAATAGCTAACGCGAATAAGGAAGCAAATCGAATGGTACATTTTAGCGTTCTTGAACCTTGGCAGGACCCTCGTGGCGGTCAAATCGATAGGATCAGAGTCGATAATGGTACCCTTGCTATCGAAGTATTGAGTCTAGGTGGCATTATTCGCTCACTCTGGGCTCCGGATCGCCATGGTGAAAGGGGAAATGTGGTTTTAGGCTGTGACAACGCCGATGACTACCTAAACCAAAATGCTTATCTAGGCGCCATGATAGGCCGTTATAGCAACCGTATTGCCAAAGGCCAGTTTTCCGATGGCGAGCAAAGCTACCAATTGAATACAGATCCTATGGGAAACTGTCTAAATGGCGGCAGCGAAGGTTTTCATCGAAAACAATGGACTTTGGGCGCTTTAAACGATGGCGTGCGCTTAAGCTTAGTCAGTCCTAACGGTGATATGGGTTTTCCTGGAAACTGTAATATTCAGCTCGATTATCGCTTAGCAGGCAATAACTTGTATGTAGAAGTGATGGCATCGGTCGATCAAGTCTGTCCTGTGAGCTTAACCCAGCACAGCTACTTTAATCTTGATTCCAGCGATAGTTGTGAACAACACGCGCTAGAGTTAGAAGCCGCCCAATTCTTAACTATGGATGAGGTAAAAATACCGACAGGTATCGCCTCCTGTGAGGGCAGTCCATTTGACTTCCAAGTGCCACAGGGATTAAACAAGGCACTGAGTAACCCTGAGCTCAACAATCAAGGGTTAGATCTCTGCTACCTGCTCGATAACCCCGAGAATACGGTTAAGCGAATTGGTCGCCTAAGCAGTGCTAAAAGCGGCCGCGCGATGACCTTGTATAGTAATCAGCCAAGTATGCATCTCTATACTGCGAATTACCTTGGTGGCGTGCAAGGTAAGCTCAACAAACAGCTAAAACAACACCAAGGCATATGCTTAGAACCACAACAAGTACCAGACGGCCCAAATCAGCCTCAGTTACCGGGTAAGCCTTGGCTAAAACCTGGTGAGCTATACCATCATATCAGTCGCTATCAGTTTGATGTGGATGCCTAAGGCTCGTCAACCTTTTAGCCGAACGTAATTGGACTTGCCCTGCTGATACAAAAACAGCGCTCAAATGAGCGCTGTTTTTTATCACTGTGAAGATTCGATATTAGTTATCTATCTCATTTGACCAATCATCATAATCGTCTTCAAGGGATTCTGAATCTGGCTCTGGTTCGATTTCAGGCTCTGGCTCCACTGTCTTGGCCTTTTTCGCTGGTGCGGCCTTAGCAGTATTCGCTTCAACCCAGCCTTCATGCTGTTTCATAAACTCTTTACGACAAGCTTCCCATGCAGCACCAAACTCTTTCATAGCGGCTTGTTCTGCGTCACCGGTTAAGTCATGAAGGTTTGCCTGAACTATCTCTTCCGCATACTCAATAATGGCATCACGTTGAGTATTATAAAAATAGACTCGACCAGCAGACGCCTCAGGAAATTGCTTATCATAAATGACAACTGTGTTGCCCCTAGATGTCCTTAACTCACCGTACCAGACTTGTGTTTTTGCGTTGTTATACATATATGCCAATGCCCTTAAAATCAACACATACAATTAAATCGTTCGAGCGCTTTGCTCGCGTTGTTAGTTAAATTCAACTCCAGATAAAGGAGCTGTAATTAGCGCTATTTTTACAGAAAGTTTCCAAGAATCAATAGCAGTTTTTATGAATTTTTAACTCACAAGCTATTAATTTTCAGCTAACTGCACAAACATCACACTTAATAGGGCGTGTTAATCTTTGCTGATTAGTTTTTGCGCTCAGTCAATAGCATTTTATCGCAGCGAACGAGATGAAACTTAGTCACCTAAGTAAGTGCTCGTTCAACAATGAGAAAATGTCATTGAGTCGCGCCCCAAGGGCAGCGTTTACAACGCACTTCTACTGCGTTATCGCTTATTTATGTAGAATCACTACACGGCACAAGCTCTACCTTGCTTAAGCACGTTGTAAACTGCTGCAAAAACAATCTTAAAAGATCACCACGCCCTAACGACTTTAGTATAAATTTTCCGCCGTTCAAGTTTTAGAGGCTGCTAAATTTTCACCCTGAGAAATCCTCATGCTACCGACTTATCCCTATAAAGATTAAGGAATAAGCAGACATTCCATAGTTATAGCTCCCTTTGAGCAAATCAGCTTTGTTGACCTAAAAACAAGGTGTAACCATTACCCACCTACGCAAGCTAATGTACGGCTGACGAGTCAATTAGCGCCTGTTGCTGCCAAGTTAACTCACTTTGAGTACTAGTTTCCCCTTATGTCCACCTGACTCCATTAATCGATGAGCCAAGGCTGCTTGCTCAAGGGGAAATTGCTCAAAAATATGGGGGGTCAATTGTGGGTGAGCTTCAAACTTGGGCCAGACTTTCTCCAACAGGGCTTGGGCAATTTCAGTTTTTGCCGCATCGGATTGAGGCCTTAATGTTGAGCCTGTCCAAATTAGACGTTTAGTCATAATACGAAAGATATCGACTTGGGCTTTAGGGCTAGATTGCATTGCGATTGAGATAAGCCTGCCATCATAAGCCAATAACTTGAGATTGCGATTGATATAGTCACCACCTACTAGATCGAGAACCAGATCCACGCCTTTACCTTCAGTCAAGGATTGAACACTTTCAACAAAGCAAGCTTGTTGGTAATTCAGCGCATGATCAGCGCCTAGGCTTAAGCAATAATCACATTTATCATCACTGCCCGAGGTAGTAAAAACTCTCGCACCAAATAACTTTGCCAGCACAATAGCGGCGCTGCCAATGCCACCTGAACCACCATGAATTAACACAGACTCCCCAGCCTTAAGACCCCCTCGCATAAACAGGTTACCCCAAACCGTAAAGAAGGTTTCAGGAAGACAAGCTGCTTGCTGCAAACTAACTCCATAGGGGATAGGCAGGCAATGGTTGGCGTGAGTTAGCACATACTCACCATAACCCCCTCCGGGCACAAGTGCACAAACCTGCTGCCCAATTTGCCACTTTTTCACATTTTGGCCAAGCGCAACGACCTCACCAGATACCTCAAGACCAAGAATAGATGACGCACCTTTAGGTGGCGGATACAAACCTTTGCGTTGAGCGATATCAGGGCCATTCACCCCAGCATAACTCACTTTGATCAATACTTGCTCAGCTTGCGGCTTTGGTAATGGCGACTCGGTCATAAACAGCACTTCAGGCTCTCCAGGCTGCTCGAAATCAATATGCTTATAATCCATGCTATTCCTACTCTAGGGTATACCAACTAATTTACGGGTTTACCTTGCAAAGTAAACAGCCATTTGCGCTGCTGTCTATCCCCTGTTGTGATGGTAATAACTTCGAAACCATCAATACTTCTCATTCTTCTTGGCTTGCGAGCAAAGCTGGCTCTATATGCAAACAAGTAAGCACCAGTATCGGCATACACCTTTACCATATTTGAGCCAGTACAAAGCACATGTAGGCGTTTATTGGCATCCAAAGTGAGACTCGATGGACCATTGAGCTGCTCAGCTAGCTCGATTCCAAATTCACCAATCTGATCGAGCACCTCACCTTGAAAATTGATCACCCTTACCAAGCTTTCACCTCGAAGCAACACATAAATCAGCGCAAGCTCTTCATCTACAGCAAAATCTTTGATGCCGTGGGCAAAGTCAGCATTAACGACCTTATCAATAAGGCCACCCAGCTCATCGTAAACAGCAATATAATCTTGCAGTTCAAAATGGATATAGATACGAGTGTTATAGCCTCTAACAACCCTTGGCGGCATAGTAACTAACACATCTTTACCAGAAGGTGGTGACATCAATTGCACAGGATACTCTATCCCTATTGAAGACAGCGCATTCGGAGTTAGGCGAGTTTTATCTCCTATCGACATCGCTTGTTGTGTAACCGAAGTTTCTTCAGCACATATGAGTTGAGGTAAGCCGAGCGCGCCTGAAGCACAAATTGACGAGCCAAGTTTAATAAAGGTGCGACGTTCCATCATCTTAAATCCCTTTCTCTTCAAGTTAGAATCATTCTTCAACAGCAAGTGTATACAAGAAGTTTCATAAGAGGAGAAATTAGGTCTTGGACAACTGTAATATAAAACTTAAGTCGCACTATGAGATCGGCTGAGATCAAGTGAGATCAAGTGAGATCAAGTGAGATCAAGTGAGATCAAGTGAGATCAAAAATATAATTTAGAAAACGCTAAAAAAAAGCCCCTACATAAATGCAGGGGCCAAAAACCTCAAATATAAGAGGCAACCAGATTAGATAATAACCTATTTAATTAAGTAGAAAAAGATATACAATCATGCTTTTTCTTATAAAAACCGCCATTTACTTGATGCTTTTGAATAATCAGTCGCTCCCTATCGCATTAGTTTTCATATAGCAAGGACTAAAAAATAGCGGTAATAAAACAGGGTTAAAGTAAGCTAAATTTTATAACTTATTGCTTTATAAGAGACAGGATCAGTTTAATCGGTTTTGGATCCCTTAGATATCATTAGATCCAACAATAAACCCAACTACATTTTCATTTTTGAAATAGCACATTTGCAGAAGCCACCCGCTTTAGCTGGGCATTTCTTGCAAGGACTCGCCTTTAGTGGCGTGCGTGCAAACTCAATAGCACTGGAAGATTGATGAGACCAACTTGGAGTTAACTTATTAACTTTGGATAATTTTTTATGCTTTTTTGGCTGATCTGATATTCCAATATCAGTATCAATATTCAGATCATCAATAGCACTAGAAATAGTCCGTTTTGGAGAATTGAACTCGGCTAATTGCGAAGAAGTATTAACTTGAGAGCTAATTTTTTTTGATAATGAATTCACTTGCTGCTCAGCAGAAACCACCAAATCTAAGGTATGGCTCGCCTTGCGCTTAAGCTTATTTAACTTCTTTAATTGTTTAGCAGACTTTTTTTGTAATTTATGTAACTGCTTCAAGTGCTTTTTAATCTGCTTACGCTCAGCCTTATTTAGTAAAGAGAAGTCTCCCTCAACAAAAGGTTGACTTAGACTCGCTTCACTCACTAGCTGCTTGGACATATTCACTCCATATGTTCATCGACGACTTAGCACTTGATGATAATGATTATCACTAAAGATTATGAACTAAAGAAGCTATTTCGCCAAGCTAAAAATCGACTAACGAGATCACAAAAAAAGATCCCGATATTGATCGAGATCTTTTTGTAACATAACGAGTAAAACTCAGTGATTAGCTCATATAGGATTGGCCCGCGTATACGATAAAGTGACGCAGTGCTAATACTCCTATTAAGCTTGAGCAAGCAATCGTTAACATGGCGCCTTTAGTATGTCTCGTCGCGGCAGGTAATAGCATAAATAGCAAAGGGATACCAAAGCCGATACCAACCACACCGACCCAGAACACATTAGCCCATATACCAGCACTGAGCGAGACTAGGGCTGCCGCAGCTGCGCCGCCTTTAAAGTAAAGCGCGCTAAACAGCATGACTAGAAACAGCACTTCAATCGTCATAACGGGTAACTCGATACCATGAATACGACCCAGATCTTTGTCCTTAGTACCAGCATTGAACATCACTAACGCCAGTAATGAGTTTGCCGCCGCGCCTGCCGATAACCCAGAAACTAAGAAGAGTGCAGGTAACACAGCAGTATTGAGCATAGGGTAAGCATTCATCGCCGAGATTAAAAAGCCAGTATAAGCCCCCACGCCAATCGCCAATACAAACAGCAGTACCTCGATCAGCTTACGCATAGGAGTTAGCACAGCAGATATTGGCGATAGAAAGCCTAGACCCCATGCTTTTAAGTCATCGGCGAGTACAATCAGCGCATAGGCAAAGGCCAGTGGCGTATAGAGAAGCAGCGCTAATACCCCAATTGCCATCACAGACTGGAAGTTGTAGTTAATCAGAATTAACCAAAAGTCCATCGGCTTAGTTAAGTCAAAAATAAGACAAGCCAAACCAAGACAGATAGCAACTGGGCCGATCACAGCCGCCGCTTTTAAAGTCGGCACTTCATAGTGTTGCTCAGATTGGTTTATCCAACGCATAGCGATACCGATAAGCAAACTACCCGCCGATAATCCGGCCAAGAAAAGGTAAACCGCAATTATCCAATGCCAGGTTATCCCTTGATATTGCACCATATCACCCCAGATATTGTTCATAATTAGATCTCCCCTCTTCTAGTCGGAATCCGATATATCCTAGGCTTAGTGCCAAGATGAGTTTTATCCTGATAACTCACTTTGGTATTGAGCAGTTGAGATACTTCAGACCGTGGGTCATTGGCATCACCAAAGGTCAATGCATCGGTTGGACAAACGCTGACACAAGCTGGCTGTTCGCCCCTTGCAAGGCGAGTGTCCTTACAGAAGTTACACTTATCTGCGGCTTTGGTTTCAGGGTTGATAAAGCGCACGCGATAAGGACAGGCAGCAACACAGTAGTTACAGCCGACACATTTCTCCTGCTTGATGGTGATAATGCCATCTTCGCCCACATAGGCTGCACCAGTCGGGCAGACTTTGACACAAGGCGCATCTTCACACTGCTGACACGACACCCTGTGGTACTTAAAGTGCAAATTAGGCGCATCGCCATAGGGGCCTTCGACTCGCACTTGTAGTCGAGTGACACCTTCTGGCACTTGGTTTTCGCTGCGACAAGCTACATTACAAGCTTGGCAACCGATACACTTATTCTCATCGTGTACCATCACATAACGTTTACTCATAATGGCTTCCCCCTATACCTTTTCTATCGTGACACCTGTGGTGTGCAAGTTCATTCCAACCACAGGGGCCGTCTTATCGGGTAATAGGTTGCCGCAGTGGATCCCTTTACCAGTGGCTCGAGATAGCTCTTTGTTCTTGGAGCCAAAGCCCATATAAGCAAATACCGTATCTTGGCGAATACCTGGCGTGACCAGAGCGCTGCCGACTTCACTACCTACACTGCTAGTAATGCGAATAGTATCGCCGGTTTGAATGCCGAGCTTGCCAGCGGTCACAGGGTGGATCCATAGGCCATTATCAGACATCAAGTTGGCCAGCATAGGCACATTATGAGTCGCACCATTGGTATGCACCGACACCTTGCCTTGAATAAAATAGAGCTCATCTTTTTGCTTCAACACCGCAGGGCGATAGCGAATAACCCCGCGTCCAGGCGCAAAAGACTCCACTTTGGCAGAGCTCAGCTCGATCTTGCCGGTTGGGGTTTTAAACTTAAGCTGACTACTATAGGTACCATCAGCATCAACAGGTTTGGCATTAGGGTATTGGTCGGTGAAAGCTTTCACCATCTCGGGCTCACGTAGCAGCAATGGTTTGCCGTAACTAACAAAGCCTTTCTCTTTGATATTGCTAAGGGCTTTGGCATCACGATTTAATTGAGCAAACTGCAGGGTCTCCATATTCTCCCATGGATAAAACTCACCTAATCCCATGGCTTCTGCGGCTTCTTTAAAGATCATCCACGAAGGCTTAGTATCACCTATGGTTTCCACCACTCGCTGACGAACATAATAAGCTGGGCTCTTACCCGACTTATCCGCAATCTCTTCATCTCGCTCAAGGTAAGTGGACTCAGGTAGAATGAGATCGGCATAGGCTGCAGTTTCACTGACATACACATCACAGCAAACGATGAATTCCATCTTCTGCAAGCTAGCCAACACCTTGGCTCTATCTGTCATGGTCTGCATAGGGTTAGTACGGCACATTACCCAGCCCTTAATTGGATAAGGCTTTTTCTCAAGTGCCGCTTCTAACACACTCTGGTAGATACCGCCGTTCTTCCACACCATGGTGTACTGCTTATCGCTTTGATCGATACGCGGCGCACTTGGCTTAGGCATGCCTTTCACACCTGGCTTAGCCAGCACTGGTGCAACGGTTTCACCAGCAAATTTGTTATAGGTTTTCGCTTTCTTGCCTAAATATAAACCGCCTTTGCGCTCAATATTTCCCACGAGCACATTCAGGGCAAAGATGGCGCGACGCATCTCAAACTCTTCAGGCGTATAGGTCGCTCTATGACCGTAATCGGCGATAGCCTTAGGCGCCTGAGCGGCAAACTCAAGAGCGATACGGCGAATATCTTTGGCGGAAATATCGGTAATCGCCTCGGCCCACTCAGGGGTGTATTGGCTTACCTCTTTGGCATATTCATCAAAGCCTTCCACATATTGCTTGATAAAGGCTTTGTCATGTAGATCTTCGTTAATGATCACATTGGCCAATGCCAAGGCTATCGCCACATCAGTCCCGGGTCGAATCGCATGCCACTCATCGGCTTTATCGGCAACGATAGAGAATCTTGGCTCAAACACCACCAGCTTAGCGCCGCCCTGGGTTTGAGCTTTCATCAGGTTGCGGGTTTCAGACATATTGATACCTTCATAGAGGTTATGTCCGAAGTTAAGAATGTATTTCGCATTAGCCAAGTCACGCTTTAACTTAGTACCAAACATGGTCTTAGAGGCGATGACATAGGCACCAGGGCATAAGGAGCCGTGGGTGAAAGTATTAGGAGAACCAAAAGCCTTGGCAAAATGGAAAAAATGGCCAGATAAAGAGCCTTTCTTAGAAGAAAAAGCCACGGCCTCTGGGCCACTTTCGGCTTTAATGCGGTTAAGGTTTTCAGCCATCATTTGATAGGCTTCTTGCCAGCTAATTTCTGCCCACTTTCCTTCACCACGCTCACCTATTCGCTTGAGTGGCTTTACAAGGCGTTGAGGATCGTAAAGTAAGCTATGGCCTGACGCTCCCCGAGCACAGACCTTACCACCAAAGGATTTTGACTCTTTATTGCCTCCAATAAAGACATTTTTACCATTTAATACCCTTGCCGAAATGGGACAACGTGTAGAACACATCTCGCAAATACTGGCAACGTCTTCACCGACAGCTTTTAGCGGCTCACGCTCCAATGCTGCTAGAGTGCCAGGCAATGTGCTTGCTAACGCACAGGTCGCGCCCCCTGCACCGACACCTTTTAAAAAATTTCGCCTATTCAGCTCAATCATCTTTAACCTCCGTCTTTCCGCTATGCGGAAGTGGTTCGCCCACGGATTATTTTTGTTGTTAGACCCCTAACCCAGATCACTTATCAGATCTCTCACGCTGGGTTAATGGGGATGACTTCAGTATTAATCCTTAAAAAAAACAGGGGTATTGTGGTAAACCACATGGGCAGGCCGAATGTGATCCATAAACAAAAATTAATCTAATCAGTCGCAGAAACTGTGAGTTCAATCTATGAAGAGATGGCAATTGTAGAAAATAAAGGAAAAAACGTTTTGAATCATAAACAAAGCTAACTCATCTAGCAGATGAATTAGCCAGTAAACAAGCTTTGTTATCTTATTTCTCTAGGTTGATTTGCAGCAAAGCTGCGACACGCCCTAGGCTATGCTTTACTCTTTGCAATACTTCTTGGCAAATAGACTGTCACAATACAGCCAGTGGGCCAATCATGTAGCCAAGGTAACTGGGTGTCCTGAGTATTGGCAATCTGCAAGCGTCCATGGTGCTGAGTCACCACATCCTTACAAATAGCAAGACCCAGACCTAACCCTTCTTCTTTGGTTGATGTAAAAGAGGTCATTAGCTTTTTGGCATCCTGCTTTAATCCACCACCCGTATCTACGGCTCGAATACGAACTTCTTTTGATTCATACTCCAGCAGTACAAGTAGCTTGCGCTGCTCCGTGGACGATTCAGCCATGGCATCGAGACTATTCTTAAAGATGTTAACCAACATCTGGCTAAGCCCGACACTGTCGCCAAATAAGCGATATGCTTCACCTTGGCTCGTAAACTCAACCTCAACATGAAAACGTTCAAATTCGTGCTCCAATAGGCTCAGTGATTCTTGAATCACCTCTTCAACATTCAGCGCTTCAAGCTGAGCCTGACGACGTTTAAGTAAGCCGCGAATTCTATGTACCACAGCACCTGCCCGTAACGCCTGAGTGTTGATTTTGGCCATCACGCCATGAACTTCTTGCTGGGAGACCTGCTGCTTATTGAGCTGCATCATGGCCCCTTCACTATATTGAGTAATCGAAGCGATAGGCTGATTCAGCTCATGGGCAAGCCCAGCTCCTATCTCACCGAGAATCGCCGCACTTTGAAGTCTTTCCACTTGCAAGGCTTTCTCTTGCAGCTCTCTTTCTGTGGCAATCAGATAT
This sequence comes from uncultured Shewanella sp., assembly GCA_947503555.1. Classification (GTDB taxonomy): domain Bacteria; phylum Pseudomonadota; class Gammaproteobacteria; order Enterobacterales; family Shewanellaceae; genus Shewanella. Next base: position 60,228 of record CANNEE010000002.1, on the reverse strand, counting down.
TCACTCTTCTGGCGAAACTTATACTCGAGCCAAAAGTGATACAGAGTTGCAGCGAGAAACAGCAACAAGAGGCCTCCACCCCACTCTTTATTTTTCTCAACCCAAGCTAATACCGCCTTATAGGCTGGCATCTTATCGGCATTGACTTGCAAATCCTGAAATAGCTTAATCACCTTGAGCTGGCTAATAGGCGCGGTCCAACCTAAGGTTTGCGCTTGTATCGCCGCAGGATGATCGCTGGCAAGATCGAATAGAGCTCGTGTGATCTCAATAGTGATTTTAGTGGGTACTGTTTCAGCCGCAGCAAAGGACCAATTAGGATAAAGCTGAGTGCTCACCTCACAGTCATAACCCTCTGGTGTCACTGGATGAATCACCCTAAAGTCTTCGAGCTTAACTAAGCCCTCTTCCACCATCTCCTCTAGAGTACAGAAGGGAGTTATTGCGGCATCGACTGTGCCATCTCGCACCTGATAGACAATAGGCTCTAGGGGAAAGCCAAGAAACCTCACCTCTTTAAAGAACTGCTCAGGCTCAAAACCTGAATCCTGCAGCAATCCTCTTGCAGCTTGAAACCCTCCTAATGCCTGAGGGTCACTCGCGACAATTCGACTGCCTTTGAGATCTTCCAAAGTATATATGTCACTGTCACTAGGAACGATTATGGTGGAGCCGATAGCAAAGGTCGTACCGCCGTGTTTACGGCTTTTCATTGTCGCCAACCAAGATAGAGGAAAGCTATTACTCAGATTATGATATTGACCTGGATTGGTGACGATAAACTGAATTTCATGGGCCAACAACTGACGGCTCATCTCATTAAAGTCCAGTGGCACCACTTCAAAGCTATGGTTAGGCACACGCTCAGACAAGTAATCCATCATAGGTTGCCAGCGTAATATGCCTGCCTGCACCCCATGATTAGCTAACACCCCAACTCTTAATACCTTGGGCGCATCTTCTGCCACATAAAGCGTGTAATCCACAGGCTCTTCATCTACTTGGGCGATGGCTTGCCAGCTCAGCCACAACAAAGAGAACAGCAACACTAAGGGCTTCATTATCGACTCCTAACCAGCGCAAGACATAAGCGACATAACACTAAGCTAGCACTATCACACCACTTCTTGTTAATCATCAAATAGATACTTGATAGCTATCACACAACCCACTCGCTAGCCGTGATCATTATCTAAACTAAGCAAGAGTCTAATTGGCTAACGCCAGCGCTTAGATTACTTTGGCGTTATAGGTTTTAGGGAGATGCTTTTATGCCGCAGGAATATCCTCTGTATCTGGTCGATGATGACGAAGCCATACTAGACTCACTCACCTTTTTACTGGCCCAATACCAACTCGAGTTGACCACCTTTAGCCGCGGCCAAGACTTTCTCGAGCAGGTGGATTTAACACAGCCTGGATGTCTTATTCTCGACAGCCGTATGCCTGAAATCACAGGACAAGAGGTTCAGCAACGACTGGTGGAGTCCCAAAGCCCTTTGGGAATTATTTTTCTGACGGGCCATGGCGATCTGCCAATGGCAGTCAGTGCCTTTCGCAAAGGCGCCTGCGACTTCTTCCAAAAGCCCGTCTCAGGCCAAGCTCTTACTGACGCCATAACCAAAGCCTATAAATACAGTGAAAGAACCTATGAGCAAATAAGCTTGCAGGCTAAGTACCACTCTCTGACTCAAAGAGAGAAAGATGTGATGGATAAAGCGATTCAAGGCATGACCAACAAGCAGATAGCTGAAGCCTTGTACGTATCACTTCGCACCGTAGAAGTGCATCGAGCCAAGATGATGAAAAAGCTTGAAGTGCACAATATGGCCGAGCTGGCTAAGTACACTAATTTAGCTCAATAACGGCTAAGAATTTCTCGTTCTAGACATAGAAAATCACGCTTATATCTCTTGATATTGGTGATTTCGCTGCATGCGAAATTGCTGAGGTGTCACTTTAAAGTAAGCCTTAAAAGCTTTGATATAAGATGAATCGTTCTGATAGCCAACTCTATCGGCAATCAACTGTACAGAAAGATCTTCACTCAGCAGCGATAAGGACAGAATCAATCTTAGCTGCTGACGCCACAATGAAAATGAAGTCTTAAATTCTTTGGCAAATAGTCTGGAGAGTGTGCGCTCTGAAGCGCCAATATGTTCACCCCACTGCTTTAAAGACCAATCTAAATCAGGCGTCTGACTAAGCTTATCGAAGATCTGTTTTAAGCGTTTATCTTGGGGCAATAACAATTGAAAACTGATCACTTCCTCTTGCTGTATTTGATCTTGTAACACGGCTAACAAATGCAGTAATTGCTCTTTATTTTCAGGCTGCTGACACTTACGCCTCACCTCCTGCAATAGCTCTTTAAAAAAGACACTCAAGGAGAGAGTGCGTAATTGCTGCTCATCATAATGGCAATAAAGTGGATTAATGTAGATACCAATAAAACGGGTATTGGATAGAGCTACTGATTCATGAGGAATACCAGCAGGAACAAACAGCGCAGAAGTGTGGGGAACCAAATACTGACAGCTACCAGACTGAGTTTGTAATAGCCCTTTAATGGGAAAGATAACCTGATGCCAACAATGATGGTGCATAGCATCAATATATCCTTTGGGCATCTCAATGGTTTTCACTAAAGCAGGAAAATGGGGATTAGCGGCCATCATTTCATTGGCTGAGGGCATTTGGCGACTTAGCATGGTTATATGTCCATTCATCCTTATCCAGTCATGATGAGACGAGATTATCATAGGCTGGGTAACGGGTAAATTTGAACTTGATGTCACATTTCACTAAAGACTAAACCACTATTTTGCCTAACCCAAAATCGACCTTAAAAAGGCAATGAACATGAAATACCAAATAGAAATATCTCAACAAGATAGGCTCCTCTTTAAAGTCGAAATAGATAATATCAACCGCCACGTAAGAGAAGAAACAATAGCGCTTATCTTACAACGCTTTCCCATAGAAGAAGGCTACACTAGGCACCTATTGTACTCGGATAATGAAACTCGCTATCTCAAGAGTACACAAACAGGTATAGAGCTTATTGCTGCAAAGCCTAGTTTTCAGTCCCTGGGGCTAAAGTAAGACGAAATAATATCACCCAGTAATGCAACGAAATAACGACCACATCAGGAAAGACAAAATGAAAAAACTAGGCATAGTCGATAAAGTCCTTGTCGGTAAAGCTGTCCCCTACACAAGAGGCTCTGTTAGTGGCATCAACAAACAAGTTGTCACTGAACCACAACAGACTACAGAGCTAGGTTTTACCCATGATGAGCAGGGCGATAAACGTGTCCATGGCGGCATAGAAAAAGCCATTCATATCTATCCAAGTGAACACTACCCTCTTTGGCGCAGTGATATCGGCGATAAGCCAATTCTGCAATCCGTCGGTGCCTTTGGCGAAAACCTTAGCTCTATCGGTATTACTGAAGATAATGTCTGCTTAAATGACACTGTGCGTATTGGCTCGACCTTACTACAAGTCTCTCAAGGGCGTATGCCTTGCTGGAAGCTCAATGATAGATTTAGCCAAGATGATATGGCGATGAGGGTGCAAAATGCGCTGCGCACCGGCTGGTACTACAGAGTGTTAGAACCTGGCCATATTGCTGCTGGAGACGAGATTATCCTTTGTGATAGACCTTATCCTGATTGGCCTGTTAGCCGTATCATGGGATTAGTCTTCCAAGGCTGTTTAGACAAAGCACAATTACAGCCAATGCTAGACTTACCTCTGGTAGAATCATGGAGAAAGCTAGTTCAGCGCAGAATCGATAACCAAGTGCTAGAGAATTGGCAGCCAAGAGTACAAGGACCAACTACCTAACCAAACAAGTATCTCAACCTCTTCTCACCGAGTCGACTCCTCAGTCGATTCGGCGTGCAATAAGTCCATCTACCTTGTTATATTTTTGCCAATAACTGATACAACTGCTCTGTCTCTGCAGGCGTTAACCCCAACAGTGCTAAGTTTGTTTGCCTCAAGGTGTCGAAAACCTTAAATTCGAAAAACGCTATACACATATCTATGTATGTTACTGCTTTAACTTATTAACCCAATTAATAAAATCACTGGCAATTAAGGGTGATGAATAAAGGTAGCCCTGCATTTCACAACAGCCTTTACCAATAAGAAAATCTGCCTGTAACTCATTTTCTACTCCCTCGGCAATCACGGTTAAATTTAACGCTCTACCCATAGCGATAATGGCTTCTGAAATTGCCATGTCATCGAGATCAGAGGGAATATCACCAATAAATGATCTATCAATCTTTAACTTATCTATGGGTAACTGCTTAAGGTAGGAAAGTGAGGAATACCCTGTACCAAAGTCGTCCACGGCTAATTGGATATTAAGTGCTTTCAACGCCGAAAGCACTTTTATGGCGTGATGAGGGTCTTTCATAATAAAGCTTTCAGTCACCTCAAAGCCTAGATGCTTGGCAGAGAAACCCGTTTCTCTCAAACATGTAGATACCACGTCCAAAAATGATTCATCATGAAGCTGACTTACTGAAACATTGACAAATAAACGACCAAATTGAACGCCAGATGCCAACCACTCAACTCCCTGCTCACATGCTTTACGCAACACCCAAGCACCCAGCTCTCTTATTAAACCGCTACTTTCGGCGATTTTAATGAATTTGTCAGGTGCAATATGCCCCTGTGATGGGTGTTGCCAGCGAGCTAATACTTCCACCCCGACCAGAGCATTAGTTTGTGCTAAAATTTGCGGTTGATAAACCACAGAAAACTCAGATGAATCCAGCGCATTACGCATCGCACTTTGTACAAAACTATGTTCTAAAGCTTGCTGGGTCATTTCTTCAGTATAAAACTTATAGGTATTGCGCCCTGCTTCTTTAGCTTCATACATAGCCGAGTCAGAATAGCTTAATAACGCATCGGCATCACTGCTGTTATCAGGGCTAATGGCAATGCCAATACTGACGGAGATGGTGATAGTATGCTTATCAATTTTTATCGATTCCCTAAACACTGAAACTAACTTCTCAACGATAGGAATAACATCAGTAACCAAGTGTATATCTTCTAAAATAAAGCAAAATTCATCACCACTGATACGTCCAACTGTATCTCCAGCACGCACCAACTGCTTTAATCTAGCGGCAATTTCTACCAGCAGAAGATCACCAACACGATGGCCCAGTGTATCGTTTACATTCTTAAAACGATCGAGATCAAGAAACAATACCGCGACTTTAGATCGTTTTCTTAAAGACATGATCAAGCTATGAATAAGCCGTTCCCTAATCAGCAAACGATTAGGCAAATCTGTTAAGGCATCGTAATGAGCAAGGTGGTCTAAATGCGCTTCAGTCTCTTTTTGTGAGGTAATATCTGCAAACACCCCAACATAGCCACTTGGCTGTTTGTCTGGCTCATAATCTATCGCACTAATTGTGAGCATCTCAGGGTAAATAGCCCCATTTTTAGCGCGATTCCAGATTTCCCCATGCCAATGGCCTTTTTGCAAAATTTCTTGCCACATATTCTTATAAAAATTTTGATCATGCCTTTCGGATCGCAGAATACTTGAATGACAACCTAGCACTTCCTTTCGAGAGTAACCTGTGATTTTGGTAAATGACTTGTTTACATCCAAAATGATCCCGTTACAGTCGGTGATCATCACCCCTTCTCCAGTGCTCCTAAAAACGGCAGCGGCTTGATTTAGTCGGCTATGGGCCTCGATTCGCGCAGTAATATCTTCAATATATCCCTCTATCAACTCTGATGAATCATCACCTAACACAACCCTCCCGGTCTCTTCTACCCAGATAACTTTATTATCCGCTCGTTTAGCTTTATATACGATGGAATAAGATGCGTTTTTAGCAATAGATGCATTCACTTGCTGCGATACATACTCTCTGTATTCCGGCTCAATCACCTCAGAAAAAGCGATGACTCGATTATCGATAATGTCATTTGGGGAATAACCAAAGAGATCTTTACAACGTTCACTGAGGTACAACATAGTCCAATGAGTATCGTTTAGGCAGCGAAAGGCGACTCCAGGTAAATTACTAATAAGCCGAGATAACCTAGCTTCAGATAGCGCGACTTTTTGCTCTTGGGCTAAACGCTCAGTAACGTCTTCCCCCACAAACTGATAACTTACTATTTGATTATCTTCATCAAAAATGGCACGACAGTTCCAGCGCAGCCATGTTTGTAAGCCACCATTAAGCGGAGTTTTGAACTCCTGCGCAACAGTAGAACATTCTGGCGTTAAGGAGGAAAGTTGAACCAAAAATGTTTCACGCTCTGAGTCGGGTATATGAGAGAAAAAGTCAGCCCCAACTAGGCAGTCTGAAGCAACACCGAGAAACTCAACATAGGCTTGGTTCACAAAGGTTATCTCTCCAGAAGATTTGCAACAGCACACCATTACCGGAAAGTCTTCCATCATGCCAAAATACTGTTGGCGAGCTAACTTCAACGATCTTAATGTCGCCTCACGCTCTGTGGTATCGACAGCTTGAACTAAATAACCTGTTAGTGCATCTTCACTATCAAAAAGAGGGGTTGTTACAGCATCAGCACTACAAATAGTACCTTTATGATTCTCATAGATGTCGTGAGTAAAAACAGGCTTTCTTGTGGTATATGCTTCACGTAAACGACTATGCCATATTGCTTTCCACCGAGGTAGGTGCTTCCAAGCCGGAGACTCCCAAAACAACTTCCCAACATAATCCTGACTTGTGTAACCTTGTTTAGTTAATGCTAAATCATTAACCCGCTGCACCCTACCTTCAGGGCTGAGTACAGCCATAAACTGCAACTGGCTGTCAAAGATAAGCTCAAATAGCCCTTCTACGCCAAGACTGTCATCAAATGGGCTCACATCAATCACTCTGATAACGCTATGTATAGCAAAGTATAGTCACAAAAACTGATAACTAGCTGCGACCGAGGTTAAAGCAATAGCCTCCCTCCAAAGCTATCGAATAAAAACAGAAAAACCAGCAAGAGTGCTGGGGTTTCTAAAGAAAATAAAAAGGGCTTGTAAAAACAAGCCCTTAATAGTTTTAATCTACAATATTATATTTACTGTAAATTAGAACGGAATATCATCATCCCAACCATCATCGAGATCAGGAGTAAAATTCTGTTGTGGTTGAGGTGCCGGACGCTGCTGCGGCGCTTGTGGAGCCGATTGTGGCTTAGGCGCATAACCGCTTTGAGCTGGTTGCTGTTGCGCTGGAGCCTGCTGTTGAGGTGCAGCTTGAGGCTTAGGTGCATAACCACCTTGTGCAGGTGCTTGCTGAGGCGCAGCTTGATACTGTTGTTGAGCTGATTGTTGCGGTGCACTTTGCTGAGGAGCTTGCTGTGCTGGTGCGCTGTAGCCCTGTTGCTGTTGACCACCAGCAAACTGATTCTGTGCAGGAGCATAACCACCTTGACCGCCTTGACCACCCTGACCACGGCTATCTAGCATCTGCATCTCTAAAGCATTGATCTCTGTTTTATATCTATCTTGGCCTGTTTGCTGATCCTGCCATTTGCTGGTCTGCAACTTGCCTTCGATATAAACCTTAGAACCCTTTTTCAGGTATTCACCTGCGATTTCCGCCAAGCGACGATACATTACAATGTTGTGCCACTCAGTACGCTCTTGCATCTGGCCTTGTTGATCTTTCCATGACTCACTGGTCGCTACGGTAAAGTTTGCTACGGCATTACCATTTGGCATATAACGCACTTCAGGATCACGTCCTAAATTGCCGACCAAAATCACCTTGTTGACACCACGACTGGCCATCGAACACTCCTAAGATTTACTCAAATATATTAAACACTGGGACTCAAAGTTGGGTCGATTAGACCAAAACTCAAATCAATTGACAGAGCCTAACACAGCTCGCGCCTGACTCAAATCGAAATGCTCATCAACTTTCAAATATGCGACTTTCTCTTCAAGTACGACTATCGCTTCTGCCACCCCTTCAAGCTCACTTAGCTGAGTCGCCATCTGCTGCGCTTCTTGCTTACTGGCCAGCTTGGCATCGAGAGTATAACTCTTTAGTAGCACAGGGTTTTCCATACCAAAAGTCAATCCAAGCCAGATAAGCATAAGCACTAATGCCGCAATAAATACACCGCTAGCACCCAGCAGTTGATAGGCGCCACCACCTAACAGTCCACCACAAAAAGCCCCTAAAAATTGACTGGTTGAATAAACTCCCATAGCCGAGCCTTTATCGCCCACAGGGCAGAACTTAGCAATCAGACTTGGCAAAGAGGCTTCAAGGTAGTTAAAACCAGTAAAGAAGAGCACCACTGCAGCACTCAAGGCCCATAAGCTATGGGAAAATAGCGCCATCACGGCCAAAGAGGCCAGCATAATAACCAAGGCTATCTGAAAGGTGGCCTTAGTATTTTTGCGCTTCACCCCTATGATGATTAACGGCACCATCAAGATAAAGGCACTAATAAAAGCGGGGAAATAGAGTATCCAGTGTTGCTCTTTAGCCAGACCTGCGTCCACAAGGTTCAATGGTAAAGCGACAAATACTGCGGTTAGTACTAAGTGAAGAATAAAAATACCCGCATCTAGCCTAAAGAGCTGAGGATCCTTTAACATTCTTATCAGCTTAGCTGGGGTGGCTAGCGTATCGCCCTTTGGCGCTTGAGAAATCGGGTTAGGCACCATCAACTGTACTATCAGCATGCCCAATAACGCCAAACCTGCCGTGATAAAGAACAAACCTGACAGGCCAAAGCTTTGCGCCGCAATTGGACCAACCAAAAGGGAAAGTGCAAAAGAGAAGCCAATACACATACCTATGATGGCCATCACCTTAGTGCGCTGCTCATCGCGGGTTAAATCAGCAGCCAAAGCAAGTACAGCAGCGGCTATCGCTCCCATTCCTTGCAGTGCTCGACCAAAGACGACGCCGTAGATACTCTCGGCCATGCCGGCGATTAAGCTACCAAGAGCAAACACAAGCAGACCAATCAAGATGATCGGCTTTCGCCCATACTTATCCGAAAGAATCCCCATGGGAATTTGCAACGCCGCTTGGGTTAGACCATAGGCACCAATGGCAATACCTACCCATAAAGGAGAGAAGCCTTCAAGGTGCTGCCCATATAGCGCAAACACAGGCATGATCATAAACAGGCCCATCATGCGCAAGCCGAAAACGCTCGCGAGGGAAAATGCGACCTTACTTTCTGTTTTTGAGAGCCCTTTACCGGCCATACTTCTGCCTTAGGTGAAAAATTTGAGGCGCGCATATTAGCATATGGCCATGCTCAACCCCAAAAGGAATTAGAAAAGATGCACGAGAGATCTAGGTTTAACTCAAAACTCGTGCACAGCCGTATTGGCGAGCCACGAATAAGCAAACTATACGGCAAGTCCCGCACAATAGCGGCCACAAATTAGCAGGTCAAACTTAATATAAGGTTAAAACTTTCCAATGCATTTTACCTATGGTGTCATGCAATTTTATGAGATACTGATCGGCCTTTTTTGTAGAACGTGAGCAATAAGAGATAGATGGAAAAGATTGAAGTACGGGGAGCGCGCACCCACAATCTCAAGAATATCAACCTGACCATTCCTAGAGATAAGCTTATCGTAGTCACAGGCCTCTCAGGCTCAGGTAAATCTTCCCTCGCCTTTGATACCTTGTATGCGGAAGGTCAGCGCAGGTATGTTGAGTCTCTCTCTGCCTATGCCCGCCAATTTTTAAGCCTGATGGAAAAGCCAGATGTCGATCATATCGAAGGCCTGAGCCCTGCTATTTCTATTGAGCAAAAATCTACTTCACACAATCCACGTTCTACCGTAGGTACTATCACAGAAATCTACGATTACCTGCGTTTGCTATTTGCCCGTGTCGGTGAGCCCCGCTGTCCAACTCACAATCAACCTCTGGCCGCTCAAACTATTAGTCAGATGGTAGATAAAGTGCTAGAGATGCCAGAAGGCAGCCGCCAAATGCTTTTAGCGCCTGTGGTGAAAGGCCGTAAGGGTGAACACGTTAAGCTACTCGATAGTTTAGCGGCACAAGGCTATATTCGTGCCCGTATCGATGGTGAAGTCTGTGACTTAAGCGATCCACCCGAGCTTGAGCTGCACGTTAAGCATGATATCGAAGTCGTGGTCGACCGCTTCAAAGTCAGAGACGATCTTAAGCAGCGTCTAGCCGAATCCTTTGAAACCTGTCTTGAGCTTTCCGGCGGTATCGCCATGATCGCCAGCATGGATGACAAAGACAGCGAAGAACTGATCTTCTCTGCCAACTTTGCCTGTCCTCATTGCGGTTATTCTATGGCCGAGCTTGAGCCAAGAATTTTCTCCTTTAACAACCCAGCTGGTGCCTGTAGCACCTGTGATGGCCTTGGTGTTGAGCAGTTTTTCGATCCTGACAGAGTGATAGTTAATGGCGATCTTTCCCTTGCTGGCGGCGCGATTCGCGGCTGGGATAGACGTAACTTCTATTACTTCCAGATGTTAACTTCACTGTCTGAGCATTATGACTTCGATGTAGAAACCCCGTTCAGCCAGCTATCAAAAGAGACGGTTAAGCGGATTCTTTATGGCTCGGGCAAGGAGTCAATTGCATTTAAATATGTTAATGACCGCGGCGATATCGTCGTCCGTAATCATCCCTTTGAAGGCATATTGAATAATATGGATCGCCGTTATCGTGAAACCGAGTCCAACTCGGTACGCGAAGAACTGTCCAAATATATTAATACTCAGCCTTGTCGTAGTTGTGGTGGCTCACGTTTAAGAGAAGAAGCTCGTAACGTCTTCATTAACGACTTGAACCTGCCTAAACTCACCACTTGGTCCATTGGCGATGCCATGGATTACTTTAACCAGTTGGAGTTTAGTGGCCAGAAGGCGCAGATTGCCGAAAAAATTCTTAAAGAAGTTCGAGATCGCCTCGGCTTTCTGGTCAATGTCGGCCTTAACTATCTCAGCTTGTCTCGCTCGGCAGAAACCCTCTCAGGTGGTGAAGCACAACGTATTCGCCTTGCCAGCCAAATCGGCGCAGGCTTAGTGGGCGTCATGTATGTGTTAGATGAACCCTCTATTGGTCTGCACCAAAGGGATAACGAACGCCTGCTCAACACCCTTATTCACCTTAGAGATCTTGGCAATACTGTGATTGTGGTTGAGCACGATGAAGATGCGATCCGCATGGCCGATCATATTATCGATATCGGTCCTGGCGCAGGTGTTCACGGCGGTCAGGTCATCTGTGATGGCACACTTGAAGATATCACTGGTTGTGAAGAGTCGGTAACAGGACAATATATTTCTGGCGCCAAAACCATTCATGTCGGCGCCGAGCGCACCGCCTATGATGCCAGCCGAGTGATAGAGCTCTTTGGCGCAACAGGCAATAACCTAAAGAATGTGGATCTCACTATTCCAGTCGGTCTCTTTACCTGTATAACTGGAGTATCGGGCTCAGGAAAGTCGACGCTAATCAATGATACCTTCTACAAGATTGCCCATAGAGAGCTCAATGGAGCAACGGTAGATGAGCCTGCACCTTATCGCGACATCAAGGGCATGGAACAATGCGATAAAGTCGTCGATATCGATCAAAGCCCAATTGGTCGCACGCCGAGATCGAACCCTGCCACCTATACAGGAATTTTCACACCTATTCGCGAACTCTTCTCCGCGACTCAAGAGGCTAGAACCCGAGGCTATCAGCCTGGGCGTTTCTCTTTTAACGTTAAGGGTGGGCGCTGTGAAGCCTGTCAAGGTGATGGTCTGATTAAGGTAGAGATGCACTTTCTACCAGACGTCTATGTACCCTGTGATTCCTGTAAGGGTCAGCGGTACAACCGAGAAACCCTAGAGGTACGCTATAAAGGCAAAAACATACACGAAGTGCTACAGATGACAGTGGAAGATGCCCGTAGCTTCTTCGATGCCGTGCCTGCCATAGCGCGTAAACTGCAAACCCTTATGGATGTTGGCCTCTCCTATATACGTCTAGGACAAAGCGCCACTACGCTCTCAGGCGGTGAGGCACAAAGGGTTAAGCTCGCCAAAGAGCTGTCAAAACGAGATACAGGTAAAACCCTATATATTCTCGACGAGCCAACCACAGGCTTGCACTTTGCCGATATTCAAATGCTTCTGGATGTGCTCCATAGATTGAAGTCCCACGGCAACACTGTGGTGGTGATTGAGCATAACCTGGATGTCATTAAAACCGCTGACTGGATTGTCGATCTAGGTCCTGAAGGTGGTTCAGGCGGCGGTACCATTCAAGTGACAGGTACACCAGAAGATGTGGCTAAGGACAAAGCGTCTCACACAGCAAGATTCCTTAAGCCTTTACTTGAGAAGTAAACCCAACATGACCACTCGCCCATAACATTCCCGACAGACTTTATGGGCGAGTATTGATTAGGATAGATCATCAAATTAAATGCGTAGCCGAAGTAACCTAATACTTATCTCCAGCTCTCTAGTATGCCTGACACTCCTAGTTGTGGCAGCGCTAGATCCTGCTATTCCCCATAAAAAGTGTCTTCATGCAAGAGTGATGGAGTCTAATCCTAACTCGAGTCAAATCAGGTTGTTTGATGGCAGTCGAGCCCTGTTAGAACAAGGCCAGCTAACCCCTGGTAAGCTGATCATAGTGCACAGTCAAACTCACCTGATTTCTCAGCAAACTATCTATTCACTGGTCACCAGTCCCCACACCTGCCAAACTAATCAATAGGGACATGACACAAGCATAGGCTGGCTTTGGCAAAAAATAGACTGTTAATACTTGCGATACTCGCGCTTATGTTAGCCATTGGCGGCTGCTCGGCAACTTCACCTCCTTGTCATCAGCCGTTAAAGCTCCACTGGGCAAGCACAAAGCAGATCACTCAAGATATCAGCATACTCACTTCAGCCGAATTTGCAGGCCGCAAGACAGGCACTCAAGGCGCGCTACTAACACAAAGCTTTCTAATAGAAAGATTTCAACATTTGGGGCTAATCCCTTGGGGACAAAGCTGGAAACATGATTTTAGTTACCGAAAAGGCTTCACCCTTAGACAAGGCACCAATGTCATAGGTGTCATTAACGCCAAACAGCCGACTTCGGAATGGCGCATATTAATCGCTCACTATGATCATTTAGGCACTAAGGGCCACCGGTATTTTCCTGGCGCCGATGACAATGCATCTGGCATAGCCGCACTTCTGCAAGTAGCGCAGCAAGCTATCAAGTCGGGCACCCATGCTAATCTCATTTTTGCCGCCGTTGACGCAGAAGAGCCCGGACTCTATGGCAGTCAGGCTCTAGTTGAGCAGCTCAGCAGAGAGCTAGGGTTAAATAAGATCTCATTGGTGCTGAACCTGGACATGATAGGTAATCCGGGACGTAAGAAAGTCATTTACCTAGAAGGAGGCCGGCGCTTCCCCAAGTTTGATGACTTCTATCCACTGTTATTAGCCAATAATCAACTCTGTATTAAGAAAGGACACCCAAAGCCTATGGGGATGAACATAGAGAGAACCGATTGGCTCAAAGCTTCAGATCACTACTCTTTTCATAGAGTGAATGTGCCTTGGCTTTATTTTGGGGTTGGAGTCCACCCGCAATACCATAAAACGAGCGATAAACTTGCCACCTTGAATATTCCTTTTATCGCGGCAGTAAGCGAGACCAGTTTCAAACTCTTGCAACTTGAACGCCACTTTTTTAACAAATAATGATCATGCTCTGAGCTTTTGGCCTGCTTTTTGCTGGAAATTAGTCATAAAATGTCAGTTTTATGAGTGATTTTCACCAGCTTGCATAGAAAAATTCTCCCAAAGCTGCTATAGTGTGCGGCTAATTGATTTTGATTATTTACATTTTTCGGTGCGGGAAATCGACACGGGGTTGATTTTCTGTCTGTGAAACTTTTTGCGCAAAGTCATGCGCTTCCACAAGGCTACAACCCATGTCATCCAGTGAAAAAACTTTCCGCGATCTCGGCTTAGCCGAGCCGTTATTGCGTTCTCTTGACGAATTAGGCTATGAAAAGCCTACGCCGATTCAAGCGGCGAGTATCGAGCCACTTATGAAAGGCGAAGATATTCTAGGTCAAGCGCAAACAGGTACAGGTAAAACCGGTGCCTTCGCACTACCTTTGCTAAACAGCATTGATCCTACCACTAACGTGCCACAAATCTTGGTACTCGCACCAACCCGTGAACTTGCCGTTCAGGTTGCTGAAGCCTTTGGTAGCTACTCTAAATTTATGAAAGGCCTGCACGTACTACCTATCTATGGTGGTCAAAGCATGCATCAACAATTAAATGCGCTAAGACGTGGCCCACAAATCATCGTTGGTACACCGGGCCGTGTGATGGACCATATGCGTCGCGGCACTCTTAAGCTAAGCACCCTAAAAGCTATGGTGCTTGATGAAGCCGATGAAATGCTAAAAATGGGCTTTATCGACGATATCGAATGGATCTTGGATCACACACCTGAGCAGCGCCAGTTAGCACTTTTCTCTGCGACCATGCCTGAGCAGATCCGTCGTGTTGCAAACAAGCACCTAAGATCGCCAGTTCATATCAGCATCGCAGCAAGTCATACTACCGTTGACTCTATCGAACAGAAGTTTGTACAGGTTTCTCAGCACAATAAACTTGAAGCCCTAGTACGTGTACTTGAGGTGGAAAACACTGAAGGCATCATCATCTTCGTTCGTACCCGTAACTCATGTGTTGAGTTAGCAGAGAAGCTTGAAGCCCGTGGTTATGCCTCTTCTCCACTGCATGGTGATATGAACCAGCAAGCCCGTGAGCGCGCCGTTGAGCAGCTTAAGCGCGGCAAGCTAGATATTCTGATTGCTACCGATGTTGCAGCCCGTGGTCTTGACGTTGAGCGTATCGGTCACGTAGTCAACTATGACATTCCTTACGATAGCGAAGCTTATGTACACCGTATCGGTCGTACTGGTCGTGCTGGTCGTACGGGTATGGCAATTCTCTTTGTGACTCACAGAGAGATGCGCATGCTGCGCACCATTGAGCGTGCGACTAACAGCCGTATTTCACCGATGAAGATCCCTAGCCCAGAAACGGTTGCTGAGCGTCGTCTATCTCGCCTAGGTGAGCAAATTGCCGAGACCATTAACGGCGATTTGAACTTCATGAAAAATGCGGTAAACCAGCTTTGCCAGCAGCTTGAAATCGACACTGACCTATTGGCCGCAGCACTACTGCACCAAGTACAGCAAGAGCGTCCATTACAGCTTCCAGCGATTCAAGAGCGTAATCGTGACAACCGTGATGAGCGTGGCGGTCGTGGTGAGCGCGGTGGTCGTGAGCGTAATCGTCGCTCAACGCCAACAGAAATTGGTAAAGCAGAAGCGCTAAAAGACAACCCAGATGTCAAAATGTGCCGCTATGTTATCGATGTAGGACGCGAAAATGGCGTAGGCGTAGGTAACATCGTAGGTGCGATTGCTAACGAAGCTAACATAGATAGCCGTTACATAGGTCAAATTCAGCTATTTGATACTATGACTTCTGTCGATCTACCAGATGGCATGCCAAAAGATGTACTAGCTCATCTGAAGAAGGTGCGTGTTTGTGGTCGTCCATTAAACATTCGCGAAGCCGATGGCCAAGTGATTAACGAAGGTGGTCGTCCTAGCCGTCGTCCTCGTCGTAACAATGACCGTCGTCCTCAAGGTGATCGTAAGCCTCACCGTAAAGGACCTCGCGATAACGACTAATTCGCACAAGCAGTAACATAAAAAAGAAGCCAAACGGCTTCTTTTTTATTGCTTATATCATTCGCTTAACTTGCTGATTTCCACCTAGGGTATAACTGTAATACCATCACAGAGGCTATAATCAGCACTATCCCTGATATCGAAAGCAAATCTAGATTATCGGCGCTAAATACGCCCGGCCAAAATTGCCACTTCACCACTAGCGCTGTGAGGCTAAAGCTTAACACTGGCGTTAAGGCTATCATGGCACTCACCTCTGCCGTAGGCCAATACTTCATTGATTGACCAAAACAGCCGTAAGCAACAAGGGTATTGAGTGCGCAAAACAACACTATCCACCATTGGTTGATATCAAGCTGTCCCAATGCCGAAAAATCACTTAATGGCGCCATCAGACAAATGCCGACACCATAGATAAACATCAGTATATTGGCCGGTGATAATCGGCTAATCATAGATTTTTGCAGTAGGGCATAGCAGGTCCAAGACAATGCCGAGAACTGCACTATTAATACACCAAGCCAGACCGAACTATCTTGACCATTTGAAGTTAGGTTGGGATGAAAAAATAGTAGTATTCCTAATGCCAACGAAGCAAAACAACTCAGTTTAAAAGGGCTCAATTTCTCGTTGAAAAACAGTGCGCCGCCAAACGCTAGAAAGAAAGGCGCGGTCTGAAAGTTAAGCTGAGAAGCACCTGGCGAAAGGTACTCGAGGCAATACACAAAAGAGATATAATTAAGCATTAAAAACAGTGCCGCCAACACGAGCTTTAATATCGACACTCTATCTAGCTGAGCAAACTGACGAATGGAGCCGCTATAGCATTGAAACCCAAAGCTAATAACTAGCGCCACTAAGAAGCGGAACCAAGTTAACGTAATTGGATCAATGAAATCAGCCGACAGCTTAAGGGCGATAGGCAGCAAGCCCCAAAACAGCACTGCCGTAGAGATAAAAATCAGCCCCAATTTAAAATCACTGGCTTTCATTGTTATCGTCATTTTAGTTGCGGCCTAAGGCGCTCAGGCAGTTCAAACACCTTAGCAGTTTGGGTCAAGGGGCAGGTAAAGCTTAAATGACAAGAGGTTAGCTGCAAATCAATATCATCACCGCTTGCACCACCATGAAGTCTATCCCCTACTACAGGATGACCTATGCTAGCCAGATGAATACGGATTTGATGTTTGCGCCCGGTTTCTATCTTCACTCTGAGCTTGGTACGGTTAAGCTTCTCATCTTGAGCTAACACTTGAATATGGGAGCAAGCTGACTTGCCATCCACGTCTGTCGTTATCGTCATTGCAGATTGCTCAACCACACCTTCAACTATCACCTCATAGTATTTTTCTAACGCTCTAGTTTCAAAAAGTTTAGACAGAGCTGCGGCGGCTTTCTTTGAGTGTGCGAGCAATATCAAACCTGTGGCGGCACGATCGAGTCTATGGGTGATGAAAGCAGGACGCTGAGGTGATAGATTGAGCTCAGCATAACGATTAATTGTGGTATGGTCGCCCCACTTTGAACCTTGAGATAACATGCCATAGGGTTTGTACCAAAGACTATAATCACCCTCGTCTGCAATTAGTTCGGCTCCTTCAAGCTGAGTCGCAAGCACTTGAGGGTTATAGTATAGATCCAGCTTATCTCCTGACTTAAACTCCTGCTTTACTCGTCTTAATCTGCGGGTTTGCTTACCCCGAGTGAGCCACAGAGCCCCTTTGTTAGCGGCTTGTTTCACTTCTTGTTTTGACAGCCCAGCTTGCTTAGCAACCAAAGCCAAGCCATCCTGAGCATCTTGAGTTAATGTCAGATTAATATGCTTACTAGTAGAGTTCATTACAACAGGATTAAGATTCGTAAGAGAATAGACTGGAGTGCAGTGTAAAACACTTAAGCCAATAAAGCTTGGATAAAAGTGCTCAAATTGGTATAAGCACTATTATGCAAGACAATAGTGCTTATAGTACTTACAGTGTATAGCTAGAAGGTACCGCTCTTAGAGTGAGCTATCATCTTCTGTTTAAACTGACGATGTTTGCTCATAATGTTAACGACTTCTTCAATATCATCGGTCACAGTCAACAAGTCGAGATCTGTCTCTGCAATTAAGCCTAACTCTAAGGGTTGAGTTTTGACCCACTCAAGCAGTCCAGACCAAAATTTACTGCCAAATAGGACTATCGGCATGGGATAGATCTTTTCTGTCTGCACTAAGGTTAGCGCTTCGAAAAACTCATCAAAGGTACCAAAGCCACCAGGCATGCAAACATAACCCATGGAATGCTTAACAAACATCACTTTACGAGCGAAAAAGTATCTGTAATTAAGCGTAATATTTTGAAAATCATTAGGCTTTTGCTCCATGGGTAGCTCAATATTTAAGCCTACTGAATGCCCTTCTCCTTCTGTAGCCCCCTTATTACCCGCTTCCATAATGCCAGGTCCGCCACCTGTAATTACTGCAAAGCCTTCTTCGGCTAACCGCTTAGAGAGTAAAACTGTCTTTTGATAATACTCATTGTCGGGCTTAATGCGAGCTGAGCCAAAAATAGAGATAGCAAAGCCAAGATCTGAGAGAGTGTCTATACCTTCGGTAAACTCAGCAAGAATCCTAAATAGTCTCCAAGACTCGTCACCTTTGAAATCTTCAATCATATTCGTCTCCACGTATCTCTAGCCACTCCCTTGATTAGCCTAGCTTGCTTTATCCTCAGATAATCGATTCCTTTATCTAGGCATGACTTAGTAATACCTTAAGATTAGAACAAGTTATAGCTAAGTACTGAATATTCGCGACAAGCGATGAAAAACTAAACAATTTCTTTCACTTGCAAAGACGCTAGTTTCAGCAGTCACTTCACACACTCCTGACATAAACAGGCTTGGCTCTCTAAATTGAGATCCAATCCCTTTTTATCGGGAAAGTCCTGGTCTATGCACCAGCAATGCTCAATATCTGCACCAGACTCAAGGGCACAAGCATTCTTACTGTTACACAGGGGGCACAAACCTTTATCCGCTGACTTAGTCACTAATGACTCTCTTTCACACTACCAAAAAATAAGCCTTACTCAAGGGTAAGGCTTATTGGTTAACTTTGCTATGTCGAATGATTAGCTAAGCTTAAATTGCCCCACTACACTGCGTAATTGAGCATTTGCATCATTCAGCTTAACCGTCTGCTTAGCACTGGTTTCACCATTCATCGCAAGCTCATTAGCCATCTCGCTGATCGCCGCCATATTACGAGTGATTTCTCCAGAAACTGAGCTCTGCTCTTCTGCGGCGGTGGCAATTTGTGTGTTGAGATCATTAATTTGATTCACCGAACTACCAATGGCATCAAGATCCGTTGCCACTAACTCAGTAGCTTCGGCTGTCTTCAAACAAGTCGCCTTAGTCACCTCCATCGCCGACATGGCCACACTTGAGCCTTTGCGTAGCTTAGCCAGCGTCTGTTCAATCTCACCTGTGCTGGTTTGAGTTCTTGCAGCTAGCGCTCTTACTTCATCGGCCACAACCGCAAAACCTCGCCCCTGCTCGCCAGCACGAGCGGCTTCAATTGCAGCGTTAAGTGCCAGCAGGTTAGTCTGTTCGGCAATCTCGCCAATCACCTTAAGCACATTGGTAATATCCAGCGTATCTTTATCTATCTCGGCAATATTGTTTGCCGTATTCTCAACTTCAGCAACCAACTGAGCCACTGTATTTGTCGCCTGGCCAACCACTTCTTTCGATTTCAGAGCTTGGTCATTAGTAGATTGAGTAAAGGCTGCGGTTTCACTGCCGTTTCTGGCCACATCATTGGCAGTCGCACTCATCTCTTCAATCGCTGCCACTATCTGCTCTGTCTCTGTGGTATGGGCCGACAAAATTTGACTGTTGGCATCAACTTCAGCTTTCAGACGCTCGGCTGTTTCGCCAATGTTGTCCGAAGACTTTAACACCTCGAGCATCAAGCTTTGCAGATTCGCGATAAAGCGATTAATCCCCTCGGATATTTCACCTAGATCATCCTTACTATCTACAGGTAGACGCCGAGTCAAGTCACCGTTGCCTTTAGAAAGATCTAGCACTACCTCTTTTAACAATAGAATCGGGCGATAAAGCACCTGTAATACTGCCAGCAATGCTACGATAGCCACTAAAATCATCACGGCAGAAGAGACAATCGACTTAGTCAAAGCTTCATTGAGAGAAGCATAAGCAATAGACTTATCAACGCCGATAAAGAGATACCACTGCTTACCATTGACTAACTTGATAGCTTTGGTGAAGGCAATTTTATCGATTCCTTTAAGGGTATAGTCTTGCATTACTTCATCTTGTGACAGCATTTTAGACTCAACATCCCCCATGCCGGCATCTCTAAAGCGAGTCCCCACAACCACTACACTAGAGCTCGAAGCTAGCACCTTGCCTGTGCTATCGGTAATCACAGTCACAGCTCCTGGAAAATCAACGCTCTTCACTGTGTCGGCCAGAATGCTTAGTTCAATATCGGCCAAAGCCACACCATCTCCCATCGCTTTAATTATGGAGACAACGTCATTACCTGTAGTGGCATCTGGATACACATCTGTTAAATCCAGTACCTGACTATTTTTCCCTTGTGAGTACCAAGGTCTCCCCCTAGGGTCATACATGCCTGCTTTGGCTACACCATTGTCCCAGGCATCACCTACAGCTGTTGAATAGGCTGAGCCATCATCAAAACCTAAGAAAATATCTGTAACCTGCCCCGTTGCCTTTGTCAGCCTTGCTACCGATACAAAATCATCCTTATAGGTACCGTTAACATAGTTATTGGCCAGTTGATTAACCACCTCAGCCTTAGATTGAAACCAAGTTTCAATTTTGTCAGCCTCATAGCGTACTATCCCCATGGACATTTCATTAACATCTTGGACAGTTTTGCTCTTAATGGAGCTATACGACAGCCAATTTGATACCAATAGACAAATAGCAATCAACACCACCAAGGATGCAATAAGCGATCGCCTAAATCCTAATAACTTGTTCAAAACACTCCCCCTTTATATGTTTTATCCTGCGAGAAGTATGCGAGAGACCAGGCCCGCTAACTTTGCAAAAAACAATTATAGTTTGCATTCACCAAGCTAATTCGGCGCCAGCTCACACCCATTAATTTAGCAATGTGCGCAAGATCATAAAGTTACAACTCTAGTTAACATAGTTGCAAAATCAGCATATGCAAACATAAGGGACGCAAGTGCCCAGACACTAAGCAAAAATAATAAGCAAGCGTGTTGATGACATAAAAAAACACCGAATCATCGGTGTTTTGTATGCTATTGGAAATAAAGCAAGGTTACTTAGGTCTAACACCTAAGGTATGGCAAATTGCATAGGTTAACTCAGCTCGATTCAAAGTGTAGAAGTGAAAATCCTTTACTCCTTCTCGCGATAACACTTTCACCATATCGATAGCCACATTGGCCCCGACAAGTTGACGAGTACCAGGATCATCATCTAAACCATCAAACTGCTTATGCAACCAATTAGGAATGGCCACATTAGTCATATCGGCAAAGCGCTTAAGCTGCTTAAAGTTAGTCACAGGTAAAATACCTGGCACTATTTCGGCTTCGATGCCCGCTGCCACACAGCGATCTCTATATCTTAAATAAGACTCCACATCAAAGAAGAACTGGGTAATAGCTCTATTAGCACCAGCATCAATTTTACGTTTCAGGTTAATCAAATCTGCCTGAGCATTAGTCGCCTCAGGGTGTACCTCAGGGTAAGCCGCCACAGAAATATCAAAGTCTGCCACAGACTTTAACAGCTCAACGAGATCGGCAGCAAAACGTGTCGGTCTTGGGCTTCCTTCCGGCAGGTCACCACGCAAAGCAACAATATCCTTAATTCCAGATTTCCAATAATGCTTAGCAAGCTCCCTAAGCTCATCATCACTGGCATCGACAAGGGTTAAATGTGGCGCAGCAACAAGATCGGTTTGCTCTTGAATTCGCTCAATCACTTTATGGGTTCTATCCCTCACACCAGAGTTGGCACCATAGGTTACCGAGACAAACTTTGGATTAAGCGGCTCTAAGCGTTGAATTGAATTCCATAGCAACTGCTCCATTTCAGGTGTCGACGGCGGAAAGAATTCAAAAGACACGTTAATGTCACCATTTAGCTCAGACAAGCTTTGGTTTAGCGACTGGGCGTGCTGCGCATGATGAAAAGCCATTTCAATTACCTCGACAACAAAACTACTAATAGAAACTCAATTAACCTCTGGCTCATCCACAAGAAAAGCGATTAGAGGCAGAAAACATCTAGACATTTAGACGTCTAAACATCCATATTAGCGGTATTCAAAGACAAGTCAAGCCTAATAATCAACCAAGTATTATCAAATTATTCATCTTGATTATAGGAGCTGGAGTAAAAGGAGCATGAATAACTAACGTTTCAAGAAAAGGCTTAAACAAAAATCCCGCCTAAAGGCGGGATTGAAAGTAGCAAAACTGCAATAGCGGCTATTCCATCACAAGATCGCGACAGATCTGGGCGAGATCCGACTGCACTGCAGCTGCCGTCACTTCACGGCCAGCGCCAGGGCCGCGAATAATCAGAGGGTTACCTTGATAGAAACTACTTCTAATCACAAAAACGTTATCCCCAGGCGTCAAGTTAGCATAAGGATGTGCCACATCGACCCATTCTAGACCCACTTTAGCCTCCAACTGCTCACCGCTAAAATCTAAACTCGCCACATAACGCAGCACCTTATCTTGCTCCCTTGCTGCGCTAAGCTGTTGTAGCATATCGTCATCAAGCTCATGAAGTCGCTGTAAAAACTCATTGGTTGCTACACCTTGAAGATGAGGAGGAACCAAAGAGTGCAGTGCAATATCTTCCAGTTCCAGCTCTAAGCCTATCTCCCTTGCTAAAATTAGCAATTTACGCTGCATATCTTTACCGGAAAGATCATCTCTTGGATCTGGCTCTGTAATCCCCAAGCCCTTGGCTTCTTCCACTAGCGCTGAAAATGCTTTTTGCCCATCAAAGTGCTCAAATAGCCAGCATAAAGTACCAGAAAAAATGCCACCGACAGCCTCAACATTGTCACCACTATTATGCAAATCGTTTAATGCATGTTGCACAGGTAATCCTGCTCCACAACTAGCGTTATAACGCCAATACAATCGGCGATTACCAAGTTGTAATTTAAGCTCTTTATAAAAATCGAGTGGGCCACTTCCTGCGATCTTATTGGCACTCACAAGGTGTATACCCTGATCGAAAAACTTAGGATACTGCCAGCTCAACTCTTCGCTGGCACTAATATCCAGTGCGATTAACTCATCACAGGGAATCTGAGAGAAGTGATCAAACAAGGTGTCATAGTGCCAAGAGGTCGCATTTTGCTCAAAAGCGTCACGCCAATCTTTAAGCTCAAGCGCCTCATGGCTAATTAGTGCTTTAGAAGATCCCACCAACCCCAGCAGATCCACTTCAGCCTCTAACTCCAAACTCAATTTGCTCTTTGCCTGCGTAAATAGACGCACCCAAGCCTCACCAATATTACCCAAACCAAATAGCACTATACCTATTCGCTTTCTAGGGCCTGCACAACGGCGGTGTACCTTCTGGGTCAGTAAATTAACCTGAGTTTGAGGTACTAAGGTGACCAGACTTTGACTATCACAATAAAGTGATTTTGCTTCACGGCTCAACAAGCGAGCAAAGCTACGACGATAAAGCTCAGCATCGCTACTAACCAAAGCCACGAGGCCAAAGTCATGGCTAGTTTGCTGCACTGTCACTTGATTTTGCTGCGATAAAGCCTGCAACAAAGGCTGCACCTTTTGGCTGTCTTCGTGGGTATAAGCTAGCTCCAACTTATTCCCTTGGCACCAATGAGCTAGCGGCGCAATTTCTGCCTCTTGCAGTTGGGCTAAAAAGCTATCGAGTTGGCTCTGTAGCTGTAACTGAAATAACACTACTGAGCCTAGACTAGTGACAACCGGAGCACTGGCTTTATCACTACTGGGCGCGACTAAAGTAAAGTCAGTGTGAGATGCGTAGCTCGAACGCACTGCTAGGCTAACCTGAGTGTCAAATAGGGGTTGTAATGTTCGACTATGGAGCACAGGAGAACCTAGCTTCGCCAGCCTATCCGCTTCAACTAGAGATAAGCTTTTTAATAGCTTGGCATCATTGATTTTATTAGGATCGGCGTTAAATACCCCTTCTACATCTGTCCAAATCGTCACTCGCTCAATACTGGCTAAACTCGCAATAAGCGTCGCACTATAATCTGAGCCATTACGCCCCAAAAGTAATGTATCACCGGCATCATTAGCGCAAATAAAACCTGTAATCACAATACGCTGCTCTGGACGCTGTGCCCTTAATCGCATGAGATTATCGCGAGAGCGCTCAACACAAATCTTAGGTACTACGCCTTCTTCCGCCACCAAAAGCTCGGTTGCATCAAGGTAGCTTGCCGCCACCCCAAACTCTCCTAACAAAGCAGCTAAAAGCCGTGCAGACCAACGCTCACCAAAGCTCACTACTTGGTTATTCTGATAATCACTGAGCTCATCGAGAGAGAGCAAGCTCATCAACTGAGCCTTGTCTGTCGCTAACCTTTCCCGCAGGTTTCTGGCATTTTGATTCGATAGGAGTTGTTCAATTAACTGTTGCTGAAAACCAATCACATCGGCTAAATCTTGTTGCCAAAGGGCACCAGACTGGCGCAGGCTGAGTAATTGATATAACTGATTAGTGGTTTTCCCTGCTGCGGATACCACGATGAGATCTTGGCTATTGCCATGGGTCAATAGAATATGAGCCACTCTGCGATAACAATCGGCATCGGCTAAACTCGAACCACCAAACTTATGTAAATGACTCACAGGCATATCAATTCTCACTTAGACTTTGTTTTCAAGGTGCTATCTACACTTTAGCAGCGGCGTTCAGGGCTGTCTGAATATCGGCAACCAGATCATCACCATCTTCAATGCCAACAGATAGACGAATAAGAGTATCCTTGATGCCAGCTTCGGCTCTGGCATCCGGCTCCATGGCTCTATGGGTCATAGTCGCAGGTACCGCCACTAGGCTTTCGACACCGCCTAAGCTCTCAGCTAACGAGAAGTAGTTAAGCGCATTTAAAAATGCCACCAATTCAGCCTCTCCCCCCTTAAGCTCAAAGCTCAACATGGCACCAAAACCCAACTGCTGTTTGGCAGCCACATCATGGTTGGGATGTGTATTCAGTCCGGGATAATAGATATTTTCCACTACCTTGCTTTGACTTAGTGTTTGCACAATTTTTTCGGCATTAGCTTGGTGCTCACGCATTCTCAAACTCAGCGTTCTTATACCTCTTAGCGTGAGATAACTGTCAAAAGCAGAAGCAGTTAACCCCAATGTATTGGCCCACCAGCTCAACTGTTCACAAAGGGCCTCATTTTTTGCAATCACCACGCCACCAACCACATCACTATGGCCGTTCAGGTACTTAGTCGTAGAGTGCATCACGATATCGGCACCCAGTGTTAATGGCTGTTGAAATACAGGAGAAAGGAAAGTGTTATCTGCAACTAAAACTGCATCGACAGCTCTGCATCGATTAGCCACAGCTTGAATATCAACGACGCGCAGTAGTGGATTGGAAGGGGTCTCTAGCCACACCATTTTAGGAGACTGGCTAAAGGCTAAATCAAGGGCCTGTTGATCATCAAAATCTACCACTAACAATTTGAAACTGCCTTTATTGGCTAGATTAGTAAACAAGCGATAGCTACCACCATAGCAGTCATGGGGAACGATCAGCAGGTCTTCAGGAGTGAGTAAACTGGTAATAAGCGTAATCGCCGCCATACCAGTACTGGTTACTGTAGCGCTATGGCCTTGTTCTAAAGCTGCTAGGGCATTCGCAAGTTGGTCCCGAGTCGGATTTCCAGAGCGACTATAATCATACTCACCAGGGCTGTGATGACCATCAAAGGCATAGTTGGTTGACAAATAGATAGGGGGAACCACAGCACCATATTGAGTATCGGTTTCTATGCCTTGTCTAACGGCCTGAGTTGCGAGTCGCTCTTGTGTCATAATCAATTCCACCATAATTACACATCTAGATGTCTGAACGTCTAAATCTACCTAGATTTATCGCAAAGATCAATAGACATAAAGACGTTTAGACATCTATAATACTTAACACTCCTCCTTACAGCTTAGCCGTAAAAGTATAAAAACGTCTGGACATACAGAAATCTGTACAGAACATTTGACTGTATTTTGTAAGGGTATAAAATCGGCACCGAATTCTAGATTTAACAGGTGAGTCAATGACTGAATGGAATGGCGAATACATTAGCCCATATGCAGAACATGGCAAAAAGAATGAACAAGTAAAGAAAATTACTGTATCCATTCCTTTAAAAGTGTTGAAAGTGTTAACGGATGAGCGCACTCGTCGTCAGGTAAATAACCTACGTCACGCCACCAATAGTGAACTCCTTTGTGAAGCTTTCTTGCATGCCTACACTGGCCAGCCTCTACCTAATGACAGTGATCTGTCAAAGGAGCACCCAGATAGCATTCCGGCCGAAGCTAAAAAGCTAATGGACGATATGGGGATAGAGTGGGAAGAGTTAGAATAAGCTCACCGACTCTACACACAAGAAAGAATCGCGAGGCGATTCTTTTTTGTTTCTATTCGCTTAAAGTAAGTATTCCCTGTGCTCAATACCTTGATTCCCCATTTAGATATCACCCTAGCTAACTTACTTATAGCCTCAATTATTATTTTCTTTGGCGCTTTAACCCAAGGGTTAATCGGATTTGGATTAGCCGTTGTCGCCAGCCCCCTACTCTATTTAGTCGATCCTAAGCTAGTACCAGGGCCTGTCATCATAGTGGGCTTTTCAATCTCTCTACTCACCTTACTTAGAGATAGGCGTCAACTCGAATTCAATGGATTGCAATATGCCCTTTTGGGACGAGTACCCGGCGGCTTTATTGGCTCAAGTCTACTGCTGTTTGCTCCACAGCCCATTTTGGGCTTAGCTATAGCACTCATTGTCGCCTTAGCCGTTATTCTTAACTTGCGTAAATACGTTGTTGATGTCACCGCCCGTAACTTGTTTATCGCGGGCATATTCTCTGGCATCTTTGGCAATATCGCCGCCATAGGTGGACCACCTTTGGCATTACTACTGGCCAATCAAAAAGAAGCGGGGCAGTTTCGTGCCGCGCTATCAGCTTTCTTTATCTTCAGCTCCATGATTGCCATGCTCATTCTAATTGTAATGGGGCTATTTGGCGTTAAAGATCTACTCTTAGGCTTAATCATGTTGCCTAGCGTATTACTGAGCCATAGGCTGGCAGGGCTATTGGTTTATAAAGTCGATAAACAAAAAACCAGAGCCATGACTCTGGTTTTATGTAGTGTGAGTGCGCTATTACTCGCCGCTAAATCTATCTCTAGCCTAGTCTAACAAGCAACATCAGTTAGAAATGATATGAGGTCTGAATAACACCACCATAGGCATCTTCATCACCAAACATACCGGTAATATCTAGCTTAAAGGTACGTCCAATTGAAAAACCAGCTCCTAAAGAGTAGATGTCCGCGGTAGTATCTTCAAGATCATGACGCATACCAACTCGAAGAGACATCCAGTCTGTAGCTCGCATTTCTCCACCTAAGCGCCAGTATTGAGTCCCTTCCACTTCATCAAACCTCTCATACTTTGTCAGGTCAATATCCGTCGTAACTGTAAAGTCATCCCAATCATAGGCAATACCTGCGGTAACCATAGGGTCGACATGATAGTTGACGACGCGATCCGCTATCGGCTGACTTTTCACCTCTTTACTAATTAAGTTTCTACCTGAGAGACCAATAGTCATACCTTCCATAGGCTGCATAGCAACGCCTAAATCGATATTAAACTCAGTTTCATCATTACGATATTTATCATCATCAAAATCTGAAGCTTCAAAGTTGTTGGCGCTGACAGCGTAAAAGAAACTGTCGATACGTTGCAGCTTAGGTGTCACACCGATAGTGACAGGCATATTCACAATCGAAAGCGGCATGCTTAACGCGACCCCCAGATCTGAGGTCGCTCCGGCGGCAATAATGCCCGCCGAATCCAGATCGTTAAGGGTAGGTGGATTTAACGGATCGATTGCTGTCAACAGATCGATATCGGTTTGGGCAATATCAGCCACACCAACAGCATCTAGATAGGTTTTATAAAAAATGGCCATAGGAATGCGCTTGGTAGGCAAAGCCAAAGAAAAGCCCACCCCAGCACTCACATAGGCAGTGTTGCCTTGTAAGCCTTGTAAATCACTAATAAGGTCATCACGATAACGCTCAATATCCGTGGCATTTCCAGCGGAAATAGCATTATCTAATGCATCATAGGAATCCTGTAATGTATCTATTTTATCGACCATATCATCTTTATCCGCGCCATCAGCCCCTAAGACAGGTAACAAAAGCACATAGTCATTCGTTTTACGGGCATTTAGCCCTAAAAGCGCAGGATTAATATAAGCAGCAGATTCACGATTAGCAGATGCGACTCCAGTGCCTCCCATAGCGTCAGTTCTGGCCTCAAAATATTGAGAGCCAGCAAAAGCCATGGAGCTAGGTAGTAAGGCCAAGCAGGTTATAGTCTTAACAAACTTCATCACTCTCTCCCTGTTATATTGTTAGCCCCATAAGCATAGACTAACAACCGATTCATATCTGCCAAAATCAAACAATTTTGCTATGAAGATAACACTAAGTGATATTTAGCTTTCAGCACTGTTTTTACAGCAATTTGCTATAACTTGAAATAGGCCTGCAGCCAAACAGCCCCTAGTCAGAAAACAGTGACTTTTGCGACAAAATCATTCAACAAATCCTGCTCATATCTCTTATGATCTTTCTTAGATAAACTCACCTGAAGGCTTCACTCTCGCAAAGCTTTCCCTTGGCTGATCGGCGCGGCTAAATCTAAAGACATTTTTATCCACTTTGCGCCGCAAACGTATGTCGATATAAGTCACTTGGTTGGGCGCCAAGACCTCGTTAATATTCAACCCCTCTGAGCGAAACTGACCTGCAGCATAATAGCTAAAGCCTGCATCTGGTCGAGCCGTTACCTGAATGCCAAAACAGCCATCCTTAATCTGCAACATTTTCTCCGCATCAAGGTAATACACTAAGCTATGGCTACTGGTATTCATCTGTCTATCGATAAAGAAACCTTGGGGTAAAAGGTGAGGTTTATACTGCTTGCCTGCGAGCAGAAGAAAATCATAGTCTTGATTATTAATCACCTTGTCATGCTCATCTCGCACCCGTACCACCAACATGGCATAACGACTAATTTGCTGATCTTTACCTACAGGGATTTTTTGCTGCTCGGCGATGGTCAGCTCAGCCATTTGCTGAGCACGCTCCCTGTAGTCTTGGGCCGAGTCAACCAATAAGCAGCGCAATACCTGCTCTATGATAAGTTGATGGTTATCGCTGCCTGCTTTATTGCTCATGATGCCCATCTTAGTGCCTGAATGGCTAAAGCAGCTCATCACCGCCAATGGCACATTAGGCGAATAACGTACGCTCTGCTCATCAGGCTTGATACGAAACAGCTTGGTTTTATCTATCAAGTCATCGCTTTGGCTCAAGGAGAGGTAGCGATAATTTAAATTCGCCCCCGCCACTCGAATAACACCATCAGAGCCAGGTTCAATCAAATAGTTATTAAGAAAATCATAGAATTTGCTATCGATTCCTTGCCCAGCAAAAACAAAGGGATAGAACTCACCACCAGCATCACCAAAATGATAATTCAGGGCATTGTGATTAAGTTGCCACTGGCCATCACTACCCAGAGATAACCAATCGAGCACTTTTTCACCTGGCTCAACACCATTAAACCAAGCTTTGATTCGACCAACGCGCTGCTTACCCAAGACCGCCAAACTCGAGCCATGATTAGCGGGAGCCAACATCACTAGATGCTTAAGAGGCAGGTTATCTAATGAGGCTTGCTTGCCCAGCTTTCCGTAGTATTTATCTATCCAAGTACGCACCACAGGACCACCAGTTGAGTGAGTGATACAGGAAAAGGGCGCTATCTCCCCTGAGGCATGACCTTGAGCATCAGGTAATTCCCTTAGGGCATAATCAAAAGCACTAGCGATATCCTCTAGGGTGACCTCATCATGAAAGCTAATATATTTCCCCAGATAAATATGGGCGACATCGATATCCAAACCAACGTTTTTTGCTCTAGCCGCGAGAGACTCAGGGAAATCCCCATAGCTCTTGGTATGGGTCACACTCCAGCCGTGTACAAAAATCAATCTCATGGTTCACCTTCCCTGATGGGCAAAATTAATCAGCCACAATTTTGCCTTATCCAGTTAATTTTCAATATAAAAATATTCTGCCTTCTCTCACATTTATTCAAGCATGATAGAATGCAACCACTATTAGCCATGGCTAGCACTTGCCTATTGCTGTACTTAAGCGTAAAACAGCAGCACAGGAATATCGGCGAACGACTTAGGAAGTATCAATCTTGAATCATCTAATTTGGAATATAGACCCAGTACTTATCTCTTTTATGGGACTAAAAGTACACTGGTATGGCGCACTATTTGCGACCGCAATCATTTGCGGTTTTCAAACCATGAAATGGATTTATAAGCGCGAAAATTTAGACGTTGAATCACTAGATAATCTACTGGTTTACTGCGTTATTGGCATCATTGTTGGCGCTCGCCTTGCACACTGCTTCTTCTATGATCCTAGCTACTACTTAAGTCATCCGCTAAAAATATTAGCTATCTGGGAAGGGGGACTTGCCAGTCATGGGGGCGGTTTAGGCGCAATATTGGCCCTGTTTTATTACCACAAGAAAACCAGCCTTCCCTTCCTATTCTTGCTTGATCGCTTAGCCATAGCCACAGCCATCTTTGGTTTCTTCGTACGTATGGCGAATTTTATGAATTCAGAGATTCTCGGCTTACCGACAGACAAACCTTGGGCCATTATATTTGAGCGTATCGATAATCTACCTAGGCACCCAGCTCAGCTCTATGAAGCTTTTGCCTACCTCGCCATCTTCTTACTATTGATAGCGCTCTATAAAGGCACCAAGCTCAAACAACGCTTTGGCGTACTCTTTGGCATCTTCCTTTGTCTCGTGTTTAGCGCCCGCTTTATGATTGAGTTTATCAAGGTAAAACAAGCTGCCTATGCAGGCGACTTTATCTTTAGCACAGGCCAACTGCTAAGTATTCCCTTTTTGCTTGTGGGTATCGGGCTGGTATTTTTTGCCAAACCCTCTCAACAACCTATCACTCAAAAAACCAAGGCTAAGGCCAAATAACACTCGAGCTAATGTAATTTAAGGAAGCCTAATGACTATTGAAAGACTCGAAACTGGCGCCAGAATGAGCCGTATCGTCAAACACAATGGCACGATTTATCTCTGCGGCCAAGTATGCCAAGACGCCACAAAAGATATTAAAGAGCAAACACAAACCATGCTCGATAAGGTTGAAGCGCTACTTGAACAAGCAGGAAGCTCAAAAGAGCATATGCTATCGGCAACCATCTATGTCAAAGATATGAGCTACTTCGCCGATATGAATGCGGTATGGGATGCTTGGGTTCCCGAAGGACACGCACCCGCTAGGGCCTGTGTTGAAGCAAAAATGGCAAGAGATGCGCTGCTGGTTGAAATCTCTGTAATTGCTGCGCAAAAGTAATCTACATAAAACATGAAGCCAAAAGCACCGTATAAACGGTGCTTTTTAGTCTCTAGGCCTAGCTTATAGGCTTCAAGGGTAAGTAAATATCGGTCACAAGCTCAGCGGGCGCCACTTCCCTCGCATTGTTAAGGTATTCTTCAAACACAGGCCCATCGGCAAATTCTCGACCAGACTCTGGTAACCAATGGCGACAAAACCATTGATAAACGCCTCGCAAATTAGCATAGGGACCAATATGACGAATCACAGCATACTCTCCAGAGGCCAAGGTAAAGCCTTCTATATTATCGGCTAGCCCTACAGTGTTTGCTGATGGCATATGAACACAGGCAGCAGATGTTAATTCTGCTTCTGGCACAATATCGGGATCATCAAAGTAGATCCCTATTGCTCTGGTTTGTTCATTGATCAAATTATTTAATCCTAACCAGGCAAACAGAGACTCAAAGCCTTGTCCCACCTGCATATAAGACCCTTTATGGGGAATACCAATTAACTCCATCTCACTTAGTTGTTTACATTCAACCTGATACATGGTCGCATCTCCATCAAAAGTATGCTCATTGTGCACACTTATATTGAATTGATTATGACTTCCCTGTTTACGATAACGCGCAGGCGGGATGCCATAGGCTTGGTTGAAGGCGCGACTAAAGCTTTGGACGCTGTTATATCCAGACTTTTTAGCGATTTGAGCCAAGGCATTATCAGTCTGAACTAATGCGCCAGCCGCTCTATGCAAACGCAGACGCTTAATCGTAGCACTTAAGGTTTCACCACAAATCCCTTGATAAACTCGATGCCAATGAAAAGCAGACATACAGGCAATATCAGCAAGCCGATATAGATCTAAAGGTTCATCCAGATGAGCATAGACATAATCGATCACGCGCTGAAATCGCTGTAAATACAGCTCACGATTCATTCCACTCACACTGCTACTCCACTCTCGCCTTCAACGACAAGCAAATTATCATGGGTCGATTTACCAATACTTGCGGTTTTATCTATGGAGTAGGAATAAGCGCTTAATGATATAGCCAATATAAGCCTTGGGTAGCAGTGGTAGGAAACGCTGTCGCATGTTTAGCCTCTGGAATAATGAGCAGCTTTGTTAACTCCTCGGGCCGATTATCACTTAATAGTCTGTATAACGCTTTGGCATCAGCCACCATATCATGGCGCGAGCCACTTCCAGCAGGCGTTTCCAGCTCACCTATACCGATAAAGACTCTCGCCCTATTAGCGCCCAACTCAGTTCTTTGTTGAGCAAGCTGATTAAGCAGCCTTTTATTATCAAACCACATTGAAGGGCTGCCTAAAATAAAACTCTCAAATAGACTTGAGCTAGACTGAGCCAATTGCTGACTCAAGATATACGCGCCAAACAGTCCCCCTAGCGAATTCCCCACATAGGTACGTTGTGATGCATCGGTGCGATAATGACTATCTAGATAAGGGATCACTTGGTTGCGTAAAAAGGCCAGATGCCGTTTCGCTTCACCCGTCGTCTTAGTCCAACGATTATCTTTGCTTGGCGTATAATCTCGCACTCGGCTGAGATCCCCTTTAAGACCTAGCTCCCAGGAAATTCCCACAAGAATGGCATGGCGCATATAACCCGCATTCATCGGAAAGCGTGTGGCTCCCGAGATAATCTGAAAGCTGTACATAGCATCTGTCATATAGATAACAGGGTATTGGCGCTGCGCATTCTTTGGTGCGTCATAGCCTCTGGGCAGCTTGATAAAGAGCTTATAATCTCGCTCACCGTCTTTGAGCTCAACACTATGGCTACGGGGAATACTGAAACCTCGCAGCTTTGTCGGCGAGAGCTGTTTTGCCTCTTTTTGTCCTTCACTTGGCACGACAGCTTCTGTCATCGCTGCGACGCTGACATTAAAGCCCCCTAGCCAAAGACATAGCCCAATACACGGCTTAATCTGCTTAAACCAAGCCATGCTCTGTACCTTCTCCCCCACTCTACTCACCAACGGCTTTATTCCTTATTGTTGCACTATGATTATGACTAAGATGTTCACTATGACTGCTGGACTCTTGATGCTCGAAGCCTTTGCCGTCGGCGCTCTGATATTGACTCACTGCCGTCATCAAGGCTTGTGGGTCATAGAGATTGAGTCGCACTTTATCCCATTTTTCCGTTAATTGCCCAAATGCGCCGTAATATGTTTGCGCTTGCTTGAAACCGAGTTCTAGGTTCGCCGTCTTGCCAAAACCAAATTGCAGTTGCTCCTTATCATCGGCTTTATGCCAAAGGCCGAATTTCACGTAACTTATCTGCTCTAGCGGCACTAGCATCAGTCCCCACAGACTGTTGTTGATAACAAGGTGCTGCTCATGCACATAGAGGCTAAAATGACGGCTCGCTCTATAGTTTGCAGTGATATAAATCAGACAATAAAGGATAAAGCTCGACAGTAGAATGGCCGTGATTTCACTCCAATCCACCAGCAACATATAACTGGCAACTGCAAGGCTCAAAGTAACCACTGCCATCATCAGCCAATGCCAAGGTTTAGCGGCTAATAACCTGATATTAGCTATCGATTTAACATGCTTGCGAGTCAGCCAAGGAAGGGCGTAATACCATGAGGTTGGCTCATAGGCAAAGGTCAGTCCTAAGCTTAATTTGGCCTGAGCCTTGTCATCCATTTTGGGCTCACCTGCTCGCGGCGCTTCTTTATCAAGCTCGCTTTTTTCTGCAATAGCTTCACGGTGAAGCAACTTGACCCTTGGGTCTCCTTTGGCCTTACGAGCCTGCCACAGTCCTTTAATAATGCTAGCCATCAAAGCCAGCTCTAAAACTAAAAGCACAGCGATAATCGGATAGCGCAACCAAGCAATAAACTCAAAGTAATGGGCAAATTCAGCGGGAAAACTAAGTCTGGCCATCAAGCTACTTAAGCTCAATATAATCAGCATTTTCCATAACTTTTGCTGACCGATTTTGATCACCCATAACCAATAAAACACAGGTAAAAGTAAAAAGTAGCTGGCGGCTAGCGTGAAGAACCACCACTTATCTTGACTAGTCTGCAGCGATTCAGGCATTAACTGAAAACCTAAGTAATAGGTCACTAGCATTAACACCAGAAAGGCCAATCTGTACTTAACGGGTTTACGCATCCTTTTATCTTCCTTAATAGACTCCTTGATTGATATATGGGGAGTTAATTAAGCAAAACAAGATATATGCAAAATTTAAACACGTGTTTTTAGCCGCTGACTCGACATCATGAACCAGCCGATTTACATGTTTTTATTGGTCGCTTGTATGGGTATTTGGTGAGAAAAGTTAATAGATAAGAGCAAACAAGGTCATTAGCATCACGCTGATAAGTAAGGAACTTGCGAGGTAATAACCAAACCTATGCTGAGTATAGGTATAACGATAAAGGTAATACAGCATTCCTGAGTAGAGCATCAATTCAGAGATTAATTTTATGGGCAATAACCATGAGATAAATGCACTTATTTGCGCCTCTGTTGTCATTCCCATATGAACAACTAGATCATAGTCAAATAACAGAGTGAAAAATAGTGCCCAAGCTAACTGATAACCACAGGCCAAGGGCAGGCACAGAAGCCAAAACCCTTGATGAAGAGGACGTTTGGGCTTGACTGGAGCTAACACTATAACGCTCCTACACCAATAATGATGCGCGACAAACCCAGCTTGAATCGGTTAAACAAGATAGTCTACAGACAAAGCAATAAATAGCGTCATGCCAGCCCAGTTATTATTCAAAAAGGCCTTGAAACAGGGCATACGCTCTCTTTCATGGATCAGCTTTTGTTGATACAAAATAAAGCCAATAAAGGCGGCGATTCCCATGGCAAAAAAGATCCCACGCCCAGCTACGATACCGGCAGCAACAAAACAGGCTAATGCGGCAAACTGGAATAAGCCTATGATATGACGGTCATATTCTCCAAACAAAATCGCTGTAGATTTAATGCCGATTTTTAAATCATCATCCCTATCGACCATGGCATACATGGTGTCATAGGCCACAGTCCAGCACCAATTAGCAGCAAATAGCCACCAAGCCTCAGGCGGAACTGTGCCCGTCTGCGCAGCATAAGCCATGGGAATAGACCAGCTCCAAACTATGCCTAAAAACATCTGCGGCATATTGGTAAAACGCTTAGTAAAGGGATAGATGATGGTAAGAATAATGCCCACATAGGAGAGCTTGACCACTAGCGGATTGAGCATCAACACCAAAGCAAAGGCAAACAAGCCCATCACCACAAACAGGGCTAATGCCTCTTTAGCACTGATTTCACCACTGGCAAGAGGACGAGACTGAGTTCGCTTAACATGGGCATCGAGGTTGCGATCGGCATAGTCATTGATGACACAGCCACAGGCACGCATCACAATCACCCCTATGATAAAAATCACTAACACCTTAGGATCTGGCATGCCACCCGCAGCCAGAATCAGCGCCATCATACATGGCCACATCAGTAGCAGAGTACCTATAGGGCGATCCATGCGGGTCAGCCTGAGGTAGACATCCAATTTATCCTTTAAATTCACTGTATTAGGCACTCCTAAAAGAACTACAGCCTATTTTTATTACCGCATTATGACTGAGGCCAAAAAGGATTCAAGCACTATCTTGCGCAAAATCACAAATTGTCCCTAGTGGCGGTTGAGCTTTGCCGCAAAAATAACCTTGAAAATGCAGCACACCCTAAAGTTTCTCTAGCCGTGCATAGGCGATCACCAGCCATTTACTGCCAACATCGAGGAAGTTCACCTGTACTCTCGCTTGAGCACCACTACCTTCATAGTTAGTCACTGTACCTTCACCAAACTTAGGGTGCATTACTCTGTCTCCAATGCGAAAACCACTATCATTAAAGCTATCGTCCTGCTGCTTAAAACGATTAGTTTGCATCGAACTCTGCATAGGTGCAGACACCTTGGCGCGCATGCGGATCTCTTCCACATACTCCTCTGGGATCTCATTGATAAAGCGCGATGGTCTGGCGTAATCTTCTCGGCCATAGATACGGCGAGACTCGGCATAGGTGATATAGAGCTTCTCCATGGCTCGGGTCATGCCCACATAACAGAGGCGACGCTCTTCATCGAGTCTATCCCCTTCATCCAGCGCCATCTTACTGGGGAAGATTCCCTCTTCGACGCCAGCCATAAACACCATAGGGAACTCCAAGCCCTTAGCTGAGTGCAATGTCATTAACTGCACCGCATCCTCAAAGGCATCGGCTTGACCTTCACCCGCCTCAAGTGCGGCATGGGAAAGAAAGGCGTTAAGCTCACCGAGATCTTCAAGCTCCTCAGGCATCTCGAAACTGCGCGCTGCTGTCACCAGTTCTTCTAAGTTTTCCACGCGAGATTGGGCTTTCTCGCCCTTCTCGGCTTCATACATGGCCTTAAGGCCTGACTGGCTGATCACCTGATCTGTCATGCGATAAAGACTCAACTCTTCGGTCTCATTACGCATGGCCATAATCAAGTCCATAAAGCCCCGCACCGCATTGGCAGCGCGGCCACTGAGTACCTTTTCATCGAGCAGACGCAAACAGGCCTGCCACAGGGTAATATCCTGCTGGCGCGCGGTATTGCGCAGAATCTCAAGGGTGCGATTACCTATACCACGGGTCGGCGTATTGACCACACGCTCAAAGGCGGCATCATCATCACGGTTGGCGATTAGACGCATATAGGCCATGGCATCTTTAATCTCTTGGCGTTCGAAGAAACGCAGACCACCATAGATACGATAGGCTAAGCCTTTGTGCAGCAGAGCTTCTTCCAATACCCGGGACTGAGCATTAGAGCGATATAAAATGGCGCAATCGCTTAAGCTACCGCCTTTATCTTGCCAATCTGTGATTCGCCCTACGATAAAACGCGCCTCATCCATCTCATTAAAGGCGCAGTAGATAGAGATAGGCTCACCGTCTTTATCTTCTGTCCACAGCTCTTTACCGAGACGATCTGAGTTATTGGCAATCAGCTCATTAGAAGCATTAAGAATATTCTTGGTCGAACGGTAATTCTGCTCAAGACGCACTGTGGTCGCCCGAGGAAAGTCCTTTAAAAACTTATGCAGGTTCTCTACCTGAGCACCACGCCAGCCATAAATTGACTGATCATCATCCCCCACTATCATCACATTGGCATTTTGCCCCGCCAACACACGAATCCAAGCATATTGAATGGCGTTGGTATCTTGAAATTCGTCTACCAAGATATGTTTAAACCTATCTTGGTAATGCTCAAGAATATGGGGCTTGTTTAACCAAAGCTCATGGGCTCGAAGCAAAATTTCAGCAAAATCCACTAGCCCAGCACGGTCACAAGACTCTTGATACACCTGATAAATTTGCAGCAGGTTTTGCTCAATAGGAAAGCCATTGGTATCGATATGTTTAGGGCGCAGGCCTTGATCTTTCTTACCGTTGATATAGCCCTGAGCCTGACGGGGTGGATACTGTTTCTCATCCAAATTCAGGCTTTTAAGAATACGCTTAATCAGACGCAATTGGTCATCTGAGTCGATAATCTGAAAACTCTGGGGCAGATTAGCATCTTGATAATGGGTACGCAGCAAACGATGGGCTAATCCATGGAAGGTACCAATCCACATTCTACCCATATTAGAACCGACCACCTTCTCGACCCGCTCTCGCATCTCAGCCGCCGCCTTATTGGTAAAGGTCACCGCCAAAATAGAGTATGGACTTTGCTGTTCGACCTGCATTAACCAAGCGATTCTGTGAGTTAACACTCGTGTCTTACCACTGCCCGCTCCAGCTAACACCAACATGCTAGATTGAGGTGCACCAACCGCTTCGCGCTGTTTATCGTTTAGGCCGTCTAGTAAAGAAGATACGTCCATTCTTGCCTCCAGAAAAATCGAGCAGGCAGTATAGCAAAATCTTAGTTTCAGATTTTATTTTTCTCTCTTAACCTTCTACGTCGCGCTGGAACCTGTAGCACATAAGCATGATTTTTTTTCTGAAAAAAAGTTTAAATAAATAAAATATTGCAATGAATTAACAAGCTGATAACTTCCAGAGCGCAATGTGGCCAATTAGCGGCATTTTTAGCTCAATCTACGGATGGAAATTACATGTACAATAAAAGTTTATTCAAATTCTCTCTATTAGCATCTGCTCTTTCATTGATTGCATGTGGCAGCAGTGATAACGACACTCCTGAGCCAATAAATCTGGCTCCTACCGTCACTGCAGAAAATATCACAGGCTCTGAAAAGCTCGTCTTATCAGTCCCAGCAACCGCCATAGATGAAGATGGCAACATCGCAACATACCAATGGCAAGTCACAAGTGACCATGATTTAACGCTTACCAATGACAAAACAAGTGAAGTTAGCTTTAAAGCGCCTAGCGTTGGCTTAGAAGGCGACACTGTCGAACTAAGCATTACCGTCACTGATAATGATGGCGCTAGCGCAACACAAGCAGTTAGCGTGACCGTTAAACCTATCACTTCAGAAATAGTGCTAAAAGGCTTAGTTACAGATTCACCATTAGCTAACGCCAATCTTGAAATGTATGTACAAGGCAGAGAAGAGGCTATTACAGGGCTAACTAATGCCGATGGTAACTACTCTTTTGATTTAACACTCGATGACGATGAAGCAGACTTAATCACTATTATCGCCAAAGGGACCGGCACGCAAGACAATGCGGGATTGATTTCAGTTATAGAAGGCATACAAGATGTATCAGCGGAAGGCACTCCTATCTCCCACACTGTATCTAACATAACGACAGCTCAATATGCCTTAGCTAAGAGGGCAAACGATAACCAAGAAATAACAGATAAAGCTAATTATAAACATCATTACTCGCAACTTAATGCCAATGAAGTATTAACCTTAGCGACAGCTATAAAAGTGGCTATAGACAAGTCAGGGGATAATCCCAACCTAGCTTTACCCGAAGGCATTGAAGACACTTTAGCATTAGTCAATAAAGAAGAGGCCACCTCGTCCTATGTCCAATCAATCATTAATACTCCCGAATTCTCAGAAGCTCAAAATGAGATATTCAATGATGACAAATTAACCGACAGATCCATACTCAATGTTCCTGAAGCATATTACGAACTAGCACGCCCACTTATAGGAGGAAGCATTTATCGGTTCAATGACAATGGTACAGGCTTTATTCCTGGGTACTATGATGATGAGCCTGAAAAAGAATTTACTTGGAATTTAACTGATGGCGTTATCAACCTAACAATGACAGCAGGAAACACCATCACATATGTGGAATATCTTGAGATAAATGGTGAATGGAAAGACGTCAATGTACTTAGACAGGAGGTTTCACGCAAATTAACACGATTAACCTCAACCTCTGGCAACGATACTTTTAAGGTACTATCCATAGTGACCTTGGAATACCCGAATGGGGAGTTTCCTAGTTCATCTATATCTAATGAGTATATCACTTCACTGACAATAGGAAATCATAAGGACATCGATGCTATTAATTCTGGCGTAGCTTATTTACCTATCCCTAGTAGCTATACTGAAACGAGTGAAGTTAATATGGATGTATCGGCAGAAAAAGTCACTTTGAATACCGATAAAACCTGCCAAATCTTTATAGGCCAAGAGGCCTGTAGTTGGTCAATTATAAATGGCAGGTTAGAACTTAAATTTGATGATCAAAGCTATTCTCAGTTTGAGAATATCCATAGCTCCCCAGAGGCCGACCAGCTTATAATGCATCATTTCGAAGCGGGAAGCGCAATAGGAAAAAGCAAAAGACTTGGGTTTGGAAAAGTGCTCCCAGCACAGTTAAGTTGGAAAGCTGAAATGGTTCCAGGAATTTACACCTATGATAACTCAGCTTTTGAAAACCCATTACAAAAATATTGGCTTGAGCTAGGCGCTAATGGTAATGCCGAAACTATCTCAACATACGATCGAAATGGTGATGGGCAATTGGATCCAGATACTGAGATCAGCATTCAATATGGTCGCTGGTCTATTGATAGCGAAGGCCGGCTGGTAATCACCCGTATGACAGGCGTTCGTTCCCCCGATTGTCGAGAAACGAATACTGAAACAGGATGTCTCTTATATAACACTAGAAAGTGGGAACTTATAGGTCATACAAGTAGTGAGTTCGCAGTTTTTCACAAACACCATTGGCACGACAGCTTACGACATACTAATAATAAAGACAGAGTGACGTACGATACTCGAATTCTATTTAAAGTCGAGCAGCAACCTATCACAGTCGACATCCCAAGATAGTTTATCTTTGTAAATATCAATTTGAGAGTAAGCCCTATATTTATGGGCTTACTCTCCTTGCTCTAATAAATCCGTTGCCAGCGATTCCACTCCGCCCATAATACGCCGACCACTAAGCCGACTAGACTAAGACCAAAAATCAGGTGATGA
Organism: uncultured Shewanella sp.; assembly: GCA_947503555.1. Lineage (GTDB taxonomy): Bacteria > Pseudomonadota > Gammaproteobacteria > Enterobacterales > Shewanellaceae > Shewanella. The sequence continues at coordinate 19,212 of CANNEE010000002.1, read as the reverse complement.
CTAATATCGTTGTAAACCAGCCCCATGACCGAGCCAACGATGGCGCCCATAATCGCAGGTGATAGTGCAAGTTTGATCCAAATAGCGAGTCCGACGAGTAGAGTGACTTTCTTTATCATAATCTTTTCCTCTTCGTTTAGGTCTCTGCGCTGTCATCCCATAGAGCTTCAGCGTCATTGCCTAATGATTTTTTATGCAGGGTTCACGTCAAGCCAACTAAAGGGTGCTTATACTTTAGTTGCTCAAGACCGAGCTAATCAATCATTTCACCAGCGCTCGCTACGCACTTATATCATTTAGCTCGTCTTTACTGTCACTTCCTACAAGCCAAGGAAGTGAGTAAGTGATTACAGGCTAACCAGTATGAAAAATACTGTAAATCGGTAAACACCCATTTATTCAATAAGATGCACAGATCAAGATCGCACTTTTGAATATGCAAAAATCTGAATAAACAAGCATTTTTTTAAAATGAGGATTTTTTAACCTTCAAGCTCACAAAGCAAGTTGAAGTATGAGCAAACACACAGGACTCAATGGCAAAATGTGATCTACACACATAGCATTTATTTGATAAATACAAGAAATTAAACTCTAACTCGAGCCAAAACAAATTATTTAATTCAAAGTGATCTAATACCAAGCTTCTATTTGATCTTCGTTCCCATGTCACAGATCAAATCGGTAACTACTACCTTTGCTACCATAGAGTTTCAAGCTGAAGGAGCATAACTTATGGCGGTAAAATTGAGCGTGAAACAGAGACTTCAACTTCAAAAAATAATACCCGTTATCATGGCTGCTTTCTTTGCTGGCTCATCAACGACTAGCCTAGCTTGTGATCAACAAGCCTTAGCCCGCTATCAAGGTGCATCTAGTGAAATGAAAGTCCTTGATTCCTCTATACATGCATACTTCAAGTCACTCGATGACAAGAAAGGAATAGAGCGACTTATACTGGCCTACAACTCTCCTAAATTCATTGAAGAATTTCATCAGCGTTTGACAACATTGACGGAGAATCAGCCTAAGTTAACCCAAGAATTGATCGATTTTTATCTCTGCTCAGGGATTAAAAAAGATGAGATAGAATCCCGATTTGGTGAAATAATTGAACTACATAATAATCAGATCAAGCATCTACAGAAACATAATGAATTCTTAGCTCAAGAGCAATTCGCTGCCAGTATTAAGGCCGACAGAAAACAAGCAGAGACATATTTTGGGAATGATGACACAGGTATTCTTCCCCAACTCAAACTAACTCAAAATATTTTTAATCACATAGCCAAAAATTTTGCTCAGCAAGCTAGCATATTTGAGCTTTGGGAACTAAAACAAGCGATTGGCAGCCAAGGTTTCATTGCTAAAACTGGCATCAATATTTTAAGAAACTCTCCTGAAGCACAATTGCAAAGACACCTAGATAAAGGGCTATCGAAAGATTCATTCTTAGCCTTTAACAAACCAAAAAAGGGTGAGGAGTATCCACACTCTATCTATTACTTTGCCTCTGAAATAGCTCACTATGATGGCTCAGGTAAACTACCTACTTTAGATGAAATTCCAAATCGCAGTAAACTTGCCGTCCTAATTGCGATGAGCGACAAAAATGAACAAGAGTTTACTAAGCTACTCAGCCAATATGAAAACGCTGCTAACCAGTTTAAGAAGCGGGCATCTAAAAGGTACCAAATTAAAAATTGGCAACAAATACCACAGCAAGTAACGACAGAAAATCAAGCTCTACAAGCCTGGGCAATACACAAGTACCAGAAAATGCGCAAGCAAGCAGAAGTCATAGATCAATTACTAAACCCTAAAGCCGCCAAAGATTGGCCAGCATTAATCGAGACAATTAATAAATAGCATCACTAAATATAAAAGTCGGGTCAGAGTAAACTTTTACCTTCAGTACCTGTGCAGCCCGACCACATGAAGTTTACTCTGACCCTACTTTGCTTTCAGGCACAAGTAATCAGTTAATTCTATGCTAGGCACCATAAGTTTCATTATGATTAGGCCTGCCCAACAAACGAGAGTGAAACTCGAGTAAGCCTCGCGTGCGGCGAATATACTCGGCCCAAATTGCTCCAATGGCAAAACCGATACTCGCAGCTATAATGATCGGCTCTGGCGTAATATCTTCTCTCACAATACAAAAAGCCAAGCCTAATAATGCGGCGAACAGCGTCGGCGATAGAGCTACTTTTAACCAAAGCACGACTTGAAAAACACGTTCAAGGATCAACTTCATCTATACATCCTTATAAAACTGGGGTCAGAGTAAACTTTTACCTTTAATAACTCTGCGGGTTAACCACAGAAAGTTTACTCTGACCCGACTTTATGAATACAAAAAAGCCATAGCTAGCGGGCTAACTATGGCTTTCTGATCTACTTCTTCTCCTGTAGACCTATGCTATCCATCCAGTGGTCGAAATTGACCATGCTACCGGGAAGTACCACTTTCGATCCTTGCTTAAGGCCATCGAGCTGCTTGAGGTATTGCTCACCTAGTTGCAGGCGAACCACATTTTCACCGCCAGGCGCTGAAATCACCTCGGCAATACGCTCAATCGATTCAGCCGTCGCTTGAGCGATAGTCAGAATCTCAGAGGCCTTACCTTCGGCTTCATTGATGCGGCGCTGCATCTCACCCTCTGAGTGGTTGATCATCTCAGTCATCAAACCTTCAGAGCGATTGATTTTACTCTGCTTATCACCTTCGCTCTTGGCCAGTAAAGCGCGGCGTTCACGCTCGGCGTTCACCTGCATCTCCATGGCGTTTTTCACCGTCTCTGGCGGAGTGATATTTTTGATCTCATAACGATGAACCTTAATTCCCCAGCCAGCGCCCGCTTGATCTAACACTTCAACAACTTTGGCACTGATAAGATCTCGCTCTTCAAAGGTACGGTCAAGATCCAGAGTACCTATCACTGAGCGAGTGGTGGTTTGCGCGAGCTGAATAGCAGCGTAGCGATAGTCTGTTACCCCGTAGCTCGCCTTAACGGGATCTTCTACAGAGATATAGATAACCCCGTCGACTTCCACATTGACCTCATCACTAGAGAAACACTCTTGAGGCGGCACATCTATGGTTTCCTCTTTTAAATCGTGAACATAGGCCACCTTATCAAGGAATGGAATCAAGGCATGAAAGCCTGCATCTAACGTAGAATGATACTTACCCAGACGCTCAACAATATAAGCCGATTTAGTAGGCACTAAGCGAATAGATTGAAACAGCTTAATCAGAAATACCGCAAAGATAAGCCCCCAAATACCCAATACAACTAAATCGAGATCGATACTTAATCCGTCAATCATGCGCCTACTCCTTTACCTTTAGTTGCACCTGAGTTCACAGTGCTGGTGACCTGCTCCATACCTTCAAAAAAACCTTCTAACTTCGCCATTTCAGCCGGTACCACAGACACATCGGCATCCTTCAGAATACCGCCCACCTGCTTGATAAACTGCTCTTTTAACTGCATGTTCATCGCATCATGGCCGCCCTGTTTCGCGAGAGCATTGGAAACCAGTTCCATCCCTTGGGCTTTGGCCTTAGCGATAATGGCGATCTCCTGAGCCGTACCTTTAGCTTCATTGATACGTTTCGCTTTTTCCCCTTCAGAGAGGTTAATCGCCTCCTGGCGCTCACCTTCTGACATATTGATCATCGCCGCCTTCTCGGCATTGGCAAGCGTAATCTCAGCACGCTTACTACGCTCGGCTTCCATCTGCTTCTCAAGAGTGTGAATAACATGGCGCGATGGCGTGATGTTTTTAATCTCGTAACGCAACACTTTGATTCCCCAAGGATCTGAGGCCTTATCAATTTCACGCACAATAGATTCATTCAAGCTATCACGTTCGGAGAAGGTTTGAGACAGGCTTAACTTACCTATCTCTGAGCGCATGGTCGTTTGCGCCAGATTCACCGCAGCACGGCGATAATCCTCGATACCATAACTGGCAAGACGCCCATCCATCACCTTGAGATAGACCAAACCATCCACTTCTAGCTGAGTATTGTCTTTTGAGATACAGCTTTGTGGTGGCACATCGAGTACCTGCTCACGGGTATCGTGACGGTAGGCGACTCTGTCGAAAAACGGAATTAAAAAGTGAAAACCAGGCTGCAATACAGTGCGGAATTTACCTAAGCGCTCAATCACATTGACTTCACGCATAGGTACTATCAACAGCAGCTTATATAAAATAAACAGGATAAAGAGTACGGCTATGGTTATAGCAAACATAGATTCCTTCCTTAAAATTTAAAATGAAAATCCAATAGGCACAGTCAGTGCAGTGCCTAAACCCTAAACAAAATCTAATTCAACAATGTTATTAAGGTGATGACGTTATTAAGATTGGCTTACATCGCCACTATCGCCTGCATCAATAGGCTCTACAACAAAGTCGATATTATCGCGACAAATCACTCTGACTTGAGTCCCTACAGGGATCTCCCTTCCATCACCCTTAGCAGTCCAATCTGTGCCTTGAAAATGAATACGCCCTTTGCTGTGCCCTGGGCCTATCGCTTCTTTTACCTCGGCGGTTTTATTGTAGAGATCTAACTCTTCATCTGTATTACCAACATGAGAGTCACCGCCCACTAGCTTTTGAGTTACATGCCTAAAGCTTAAAATCAGCACCATAGACGTAATGAACCAGCAAGTTAAACTTTGCACCACACCTTCGGCAATCCCTAAGGTCAATAGGCCAGCTACAATCACAGCTGCCGCCCCCAGAAGAATCACTATGCCACCTGGCACTATTAGCTCGGCTAACATCAGCACAACACCAATGACAGCCCAGATTAAAATAGGGTTTGAAAAATCCATATACCCCCCAAGTTTGTATAATCGAACTAGCACTATAGCAGCAGTTTACTGCACAAGCGACATATTATGTCACACTTTATCGTGTAAATTTACAGCACGGTGTTTATTTCGTCGAGCAAGCACTGAGTTAAAAATCACCACCTAGCTCACATTGAGGTTCAGCTTTTATCCAATCACAGCAAAAAAAAACATATCCATCCAATTTTCCGTTGTAGTTAAGACAAAACTTCACTATATTGCCCGCGCTTTGGCAGTAGAAGTCGAACAATAACACACTAAAATCGACAAAAACTCGGCTCCATGCCGAATAAGCTCTGCATTTATAAGCCATTTGTCTGTCTTAAAATAAAAACAATCGATAGACAAATAAAAACAATTTCAAATTACCCTACAAAGTTAGAGAAACATGATGAAGAAACTTGGTTTAGGCCTTGCCCTATTAATGTCACAACCTGTGGTTGCCGACGATCTGGTTCACTGGTGGGATGCAAGTGCCACTCTGCTTTACGGCAGCGACTATGATCTTGCTCCATCTGATGAACAGACTACTGTTACCTTTGAGACCGCTGGCGGTTGGAAGTATGGTGACTGGTTCGCTTTTCAAGATGTGATTCAGTTTAACGGTGCGAGCGATCGCACAACCTATGGTGAAATCTCTCCAAGGTTTAGCTTTGGCAAGATCTTCAATAAAGATTTAAGCCTAGGCCCAATTCAAGATGTCTCTCTAGCCCTAACCTATGAAGAAGGTGAAGGCCCAGTTGAAAGCTTTCTATACGGTATTGGTTTAGATATAGCAATTCCAGGCTTTAGCTACTTCAACTTAAACACTTACAAGCGTCAAGGCATTAACTCTGCCAACAACAGTGACGGCTGGCAGTTTACGCCAGTATTTAGAGTCGACTTCCCTGTAGGCAACGCCAATATCGTCCTTGATGGTTTTGTCGATTGGGTATTTAGTGCCGACAACTCAGGTTACGAAGAGAACGTACACATCAATCCTCAGCTTAAATATGACCTAGGCAAATCACTTATGGGTGATGCCAAGGCCAACAAATTATTTGTGGGTATTGAGTACGATTACTGGAAAAACAAATACGGTGTTAAGGGCATAGATCAAAACACTTACTCTGTGATAGCCAAGTATCACTTCTAATTGATGATATAGAAACTGTTGAGCATTCATGGTTGCTTTTGCAGCCACGACTCACCACGAACAAGTAACAGGCAGAGATTTCTCTGCCTGCTTTATTTCTGCATCCACGCTTATCTTGCTTCCTTTCTTTTCTCACTTCGTAGTTCACATTCCCCCTGTGACTCCTTTGCTTTTCACTCAAAGTAAGTTGTAGCGAAAAAAATTTAAAAATAATTACAGCTAAAACTATTACCAATTTAGACCTCTCATTGAGCCTCATCTAAACCCCAAACAAAGCCTGTACAAACAAGGGCTGCAGCGATTTTTGCCCAAACCCAAAATTGACACAAATCACAATAAAGCCAAAACAAAAATCAAAATCACACCCCGCTCGACGGGTTGATAGTTACAACTCTAACCATTAGACTTATTATTAATTGAACGTTCAATTAACAATTATTTAAACAGGATTGAGTCAGGGAAGTGACGTTTTAGTATGCCAAGACCACCAATGAAAAACGTCAGACAGCAGCAACTTATAGAGGCCACTTTAGCCTCGGTAGAGCAATTTGGGTTGCAGCACACCACGATTAACACCATCAGCCGTTTAGCAGGTATGTCATCGGGACTCATTAGCCATTACTTTGGTGGCAAGCAAGAGCTGATCATGGCGACTCAAAGGTATTTGATAAACGGCCTAAAACAAGCGCTATTGTCACGCACTTTAAATCAACAACTTTCTCCCGAAACTCGTCTTGAAATGATAGTCGAAGCCAACTTTACCGAGTTACAGCGATCTCGTCCGGCAACTAAGACCTGGCTCAGCTTTTGGTCTCAAGCCATGCATGAACCCGAACTCGCTCGACTGCAAAATATCAATAGCCAACGCCTGCATAGCAATCTGCTCTACTCCTATAAACAGTTACTCCCAAGCCAAGAAGCGGCTGCAGCCGCTGAGCAAACCGCAGCCATGATTGATGGTTTTTGGCTTCGTAGTGCCTTAAGTCCTGAGCCTCAAGCGGCGTTTCAACAAGCTCAAGTTTTATGCAAAGCCTTTATTAAGGCAGTTGTCTTGCAACATGGAAGAACCCAATGTCACTAGTAGTTCATAAAAATTATATTCATGGCCAGTACCTAGCAAACAGCACTGGTGAAACCTTTGAAGTGATAAACCCTGCCACAGGTGAAGTTAGCTATCTGGTAGAGGTCGCCGACGAAAAAATTCAACACGCTGCAATAGAGAGTGCCAAGGCAGGTTTTGCAATCTGGGCTGCCATGGGCGCTGTCGAGCGCAGCCGAATTCTGTTAAAAGCAGTCGCCTTATTACGCGAGCACAACGATACACTTGCCAAAATCGAAGTGATAGATACGGGTAAGCCTTGGCAAGAAGCATCAAGCGTCGATGTGGTTACAGGCGCCGACTCAATCGAGTACTTTGCCGGTCTGGCTTCAAGCCTTGAAGGGATTCAGCAACAGGTCGGCGACGACTTTTTCTATACTCGCCGCGAGCCACTTGGCATATGTGCAGGCATAGGCGCATGGAACTACCCACTGCAAATTGCCTGCTGGAAATCGGCTCCCGCCCTAGCCTGCGGCAATGTCATGCTATTTAAGCCCTCTGAAGAAACACCACTAGGTGCACTCAAGTTGGCCGAGATTTTTACTCAAGCAGGCCTGCCCGATGGTGTATTTAACGTCATTCAAGGCGATGGCCGCGTCGGCGCATGGCTTACCACCCATGATGAGATCGCCAAGGTCTCATTTACCGGCGAAGTCGGCACAGGCAAGAAGGTGATGGCGGCAGCCTCTAGCTCGCTTAAAGAGGTCACCATGGAGCTAGGGGGTAAGTCACCGCTTATTGTGTTCGATGATGCCGATATCGACGATGCCGTTTCTGCCGCCATGTTGGGTAACTTCTACACTCAGGGAGAGATCTGCACCAATGGCACCCGCGTCTTTATTCATGAAGACATCTATCAGCAGTTTGTCGATAAGTTAGTGGCCCGCACTGAAAACAATATTATCTGCGGCGATCCTATGGATCCTGAAACTAACTTTGGCGCCCTTATTTCCCAATCCCACCAGCAAAAAGTACTCGACTATATAGCCCAAGCCAAACAAGAAGGCGCGGAGCTAGTGGCCGGTGGTACAGCCCTAAGCCCTGACAATGCACCCAATGGCTACTTTGTCGCACCGACGATTTTTAAATGCACAGATGAGATGACCATCAGCAAAGAAGAGGTGTTTGGCCCAGTGATGTCGCTGCTGACGTTCAAGGATGAGGATGATGTTATCGCCAGAGCCAATAACACTAAGCTTGGATTGGCCGCAGGCGTCTTTACCCAAAATATTCGCCGTGCCCATAGGGTGATACATCAATTACAAGCTGGGATCTGTTGGATTAATGCCTATGGCGCATCGCCCGCAGAGATGCCTGTAGGCGGCTACAAACTCTCAGGTATAGGTAGAGAAAATGGCAGTGAAACCATCAAAGCCTATACCCAAACCAAAGCTGTATACCTAGGTATGCAATCACTTGAAAGCCCATTTTAGGGAGAAGTGATAATGCCAGCGAAGTACGATTACATCATAGTCGGTGCAGGTAGTGCAGGTTGTGTTCTGGCTAACCGCCTTTCACAAGATCCTGCCAATAAGGTATTGCTACTGGAAACCGGTGGTAGTGATAGAAGTATTTTTATTCAGATGCCAACGGCGCTTTCTATTCCTATGAATACCGATAAGTATGCTTGGCAATTTGAAACAGAGCCAGAGCCTTATTTGGATAACCGCCGTATGCATTGCCCACGAGGCAAGGTGCTTGGCGGCTCATCCTCCATCAACGGCATGGTTTATGTTAGAGGTCATGCTAGAGATTTCGACGAGTGGCAAGAGAGCGGCGCGGAAAATTGGGACTATGCCCATTGCTTACCTTATTTTAAGAAAGCAGAAGATTGGGCCTTTGGCAGTGATGATTATCGTCAAGTTGGCGGCCCATTAGCGGTCAACAATGGCAATCAGATGATAAACCCGCTTTATCAGGCGTTTGTCGATGCAGGCCTTGATGCGGGCTACCTTGCCACAGCGGATTATAACGGCGCCCAGCAAGAAGGCTTTGGCCCTATGCATATGACCATTAAGAATGGTGTGCGCTGGTCTACTGCCAACGCCTACCTTAGACCCGCTATGAAGCGCAGTAACCTAACTGTTATCACCCATGCGCTAACACACAAGGTGCTTTTTGAAGGTAAACAAGCCATTGGCGTGCGCTATGAGCGCAAAGGCAAAGTCACTGACGTAAAATGCAATAAAGAGGTGATACTGTCAGCAGGCTCTATCGGCTCACCTCAACTGCTACAACTATCTGGCATAGGAGCTAAATCGGTACTGGATAACGCTGGTGTTGAACTCCTTCATGAACTGCCGGGCGTGGGTGAAAACCTGCAAGATCATCTGGAGTTTTATTTTCAATTCAAGTGTCTTAAGCCTATCTCACTTAACGGTGTATTAGACCCGTTCAACAAGCTGCTCATTGGCACTCGCTGGATTCTCAATAAGTCTGGACTAGGGGCAACTAACCATTTTGAATCCTGTGGTTTTATTCGCTCTAAGACCTCACTTGAATGGCCAGATCTTCAGTACCACTTCCTACCGGCTGCGATGCGATACGATGGTAGAGAAGCCTTTGCAGGCCATGGTTTTCAGGTCCATATAGGCCATAACAAGCCTAAGAGCCGTGGCTCGGTCAAAATCACCAGCAGTGATCCGCGTCAGTCACCTGAGATCCTATTTAATTATCTACAGCATCCCGACGATATCGAAGGTTTTAGAGCCTGCGTGCGTTTAACGAGGGAGATCATCAATCAGCCAGCCTTAGATGAATATCGCGGCGAAGAGATCCAGCCAGGTGAACAGGTAAAAACAGATGCCGAAATCGATGCCTTTGTTCGCTCCTCAGTTGAAAGTGCTTATCACCCATCTTGCTCTTGCAAGATGGGCGAAGATGCCATGGCGGTAGTGGACTCACAAACCCGAGTTCACGGCGTACAAGGTTTAAGAGTGGTGGATTCATCCATCTTCCCCACGATTCCTAATGGCAACCTTAACTCCCCCACCATCATGGTGGCAGAAAAGGCTGCAGATATGATTTTGGGTAAAACACCACTGAGTGCCAGTGATGCAGAAGTCATCGTTGCTGAGAACTGGCAACAAAGCCAAAGAAATTCAGCGCCTAAGCGAATGGTGCAATAAAAATTATAGGCTCAGGCCAGCCTTCACTTACGAGTGAAATGGCCTAACTTAACGCAAGTGAGTTCGATATCAGGTTTTAGCTATCGCCTAAATCAAGGGTTTAAAGCGATACCTAAGGCCTGACACTCAGGGCGCCAATTTGGCAGAGTTTCCCCTGAAAAGCTGTAATGCGAATTGCTTGGAAATTAATAATACCAATCACACTAAATATGTGAACGTTCAGCGGGAATTCAACGGCTCGTAGGCAAGGCAGATGCTTGATGCTAATAGTGATTCTATTTCGAAAGCACCTAACACTGCATACGAGACATTGAAACCCGCCCGACGGGAGTCACTCAGACTTTTCACTTTTGTGTTGCATTGACTTAAAAGGGAATCACCATTCCTACGCCAATGCGCCTGAAATTGACAAGCCTGAGCGGCTCTGAACTGAGCAGATATTTAGTTAGATTGGTATACAACAAGGAAGCAAAACTATGTGTACCTTTACGATTAAGGCGAGGAGTTAATGATGACAACTTGGCTTATTACCGGCATTTTATTCACCTTTACTGCCATCGCTTTTATTCTTTACCGCTGGGGTAATGTAAAGCTTATCGGCGTCACTCCCGTTCGCACCTTTACCTTTATCGCGATTCTCTTTACCTCGGGCTTAGATGTGGGACTGATTATGTTCCCGCTAACTGAATTTGCAGGCTATGGCGATCTCGCCGCCAGCCCCGAATATAGCTTTACCAATCCATTGGCGATTGAGTTTGGTTTTTGGGCATTTCTTATCTGGGCCTTTTACTTCTTAACCTGTTTCTATTTCTGCGTTATTGAGCCTAGAGTCAAGTTTTTTGAAGTCCCTGTCGTTAAGTTCATCAATAACTTAGTCATTATCGGTACCTGTGCCTTTACCGCTTACCTACTCCTAACCAATCTACCTTGGTATCTACCTGAGGTTGGTGATGGCGAGACTGTCGTTGCTAGTTTCTACCTCATCGTATTTGTCGCCATTGCGGTGGCAGTATACTCGAGCACTAGCCTGAGATATGTACGTATTCTTAGCCTATCGACTACTTGGTTATTCCTAGGTCTTATCGCCCTGATGTGGGTAGGTGCTTTCTGGGGCGCCGAGTCTAGCGTCGGCGAGTTTGCTACTACCTTTGCTTTAATTGGCGACTACTTTGGCAACCTACACCACTTTGTACTGCCGCTGAATGATTACCATGAGTTCTATCTATTCTGGTGGTTCGCTTGGAGCATCATGATTGGCCAGTTCACATCCCGCTTTGTCGGGGGCATGAAAACCTATCAAGTGCTGATCGCCATGATGGTATTCCCTTCGATTCCAATCGCTATCTGGTTTACCGTGCTCTACTACTTCAGTGCCAATCAGATCCCAACAGCAGGTTTCTACAATCTCGCTATGGTAATCGTAGGTATCACCTTTGTGATTAACTCCCTCGATTCCTTGATTCGCCTCTATACCGACAACCTTAATCTGACGGTGCAGCGATTAGGTAAGACTCAATATATTCTGGGTAATATCGCATTAATGTGTGGCCTGACTCTACTATTCAAGCTCGACTTCCTACAGATCCAATGGGTTGGTGCCATCGCCATTGCACTTATCCTTGGCTGCTTTGGCTACATTCTCCTTAAGCACTTTAGCAAGGTCGCAGCCATTGAACGCTCACCAAAAGAAAACGAAATGGACTTTGGCAAGATAGAACTCGCCAACTAATACCACTCAGCTCGGAATAAGCAGCGCTCTTTATCCCGAGCTGAGATTAAGACAGTTTTAGCAATAAAAACAATAGAGATAATAATGAACACAAGAATGAAAAAAATTGCCCTAGCGAGCCTGATTGCACTTCCTATCACATTGCCTATGACGGCTACTGCGAATGTCAGCTCGACGGTTAATCTCACCTCTGATTACACCTTTAATGGTGTGAGCCAGACAGATAGTGGCCCTGCAATTCAAGCGAGTTTAGATTATGCAGCTGACTCTGGTTGGTATGCAGGTACTTGGGCGTCAAATGTGGATTTTGGTGGCACTGACAACACCAACATAGAGTGGGACTTCTATGTCGGTAAATTCACTCAGCTCAATGACACAGTGTCGATTGATGCGGGTATTGCCTATTATACCTACCATGGTGGCGATCACTCTGATGATTACTACTACCCTGAAGCCTATGCCAAATTTGGCTTTGCTTCCCCAGTAGGTCAATCTGAGCTTAACTTCTGGTACACATGGGACTACTTTGGTTTAGATGTAGGCCACTACATCATTATGGCAGCCCATACCTTTAGCATTGCCGAAGGTCATGATATTCGTGTCAGCATCGACCGTTCGACTTCTGATGACGAGAACAAATGGGCATGGGATGGTGATGATGCCTATACCCACTATCGCGCCGAATACATGACAAGCTGGAAAGGCTTCGACTGGAATCTAGCAGTTGAAGATACCAGCATGGACTATGATGCAGCCGATGCTCGCGTGGTACTGTCTGTATCTCGTACCTTTAACTTCTAAAGTCCAAGTTAAGGTGAGGTTAGCTATTCTTTAAGCTAACAAACGAAAAAGCAGAATTATCTCGATGATGTTCTGCTTTTTTTGTTTTTAGCATGTGCATTTTAATAAATTCTGCTATTGTGCTCGCGACGTTAAAGAGGACATTATGGAAAAGTACGAACAACTACTTATATCATTACGCCGTGTAATTAGAGCGATTGACATCCACTCTCGCCAGCTCAACAAGCAGTCTGGACTCACAGGCCCACAGCTTATGGTAATGCATAGTATCGCTATGTTTGATTCCCCTTTAGCCAAAGAGATAGCCAAAGAGGTGTCATTGAGTCCGGCTACTGTCACCACCATTATCGATAGGCTAGAAAAACGTGGTTTAGTCATAAGAAAACGCAGCGAAACCGATAAGCGTAAAGTCCACCTATCATTAAGCGAAGCCGGTGTGACTCTGCTACAAGCATCGCCAAAGCCGCTGCAAGATCACTTTATTACTCGCTACCAAAACCTTGAAGAGTGGGAGCAAAGCCAATTGCTATCATCGGTCGAGCGCATCGCTGCCATGATGGATGCCAACGAGCTTGATGCCGCGCCAGTATTGCTTGTCGGCCAGATTCAAGCGGAAGAATAAGAGTCACAACAAAAAAGAGAGCCTTGGCTCTCTTTTCCTTTTATTGCTCGCTTTCGAGTATCGACTTCAAATTATTAAGCCCCTTTTGTAAATCTTTTTGAATCATAGTTTCAAAATCAACAAATAAGAACATGAGGTTCATGGGGTAATCTAAATGCCCTTTAAAGCCCCAGTCTACCTGAGTCCTTGACTCTCCAATAGCCTGAGTCGTCATATAAGCTGGTGATGTTGATGTAAATGGGGCTAGAAAACGCAATTCATAATCTAATCTTGATCCGTCTTTAATAGCAATAATTTCTTGCTCACCGGAACCAACATCTTGATGTTGACTCTGCCATGCAGCAACAAAGCCTACCGTAGCATCTTGACCGCGATAACTCTTTTCCATATCAGGATCAATCTGCGCCCAGACACTGAAATTATCTTGGTTTTTTAGATGTTTTATATAATCAAAGACTCGTTCAGTTGGCTGATTAATTTGAGTAGAAGCAACAACCTCATAACTTTGCTTGATGAAAAGTGCCGCAATAAAAGGAATTGCCAGCACAATCAAAATAACGATGAACAGCTTCTTAATCATGAATTACTCTCCTTATTGTTATAGTTAGCAATCATAGCTTATCTAATCCCAAAAGGAGAGTTAACAATTTAGCAACAACTATAGTGTTAGCTTTTTATCGCAGCAAATCACCTGTAGCAGTGAAGTTAACTGTTTGAATGACGTGGTAAATAAAGGGATATGATAGCCGTTAAGATTAGCATGGCCGCCGATATCCAGAGACAAGCCGTTAGCCCCCAGACTTGATACACCCAACCCGAGAGCACAGTACCTACTAACCGCCCCATCGCATTGGCCATATAGTAGAAGCCGACATCCAAGGAGACACCGTCATCCTTGGCATAGCTAACGATAAGGTAGCTATGTAGCGATGAGTTAACCGCGAACAGCACACCAAATAGCATTAAGCCTAGGGTAACACTCAGTAGCGGGTTAACCTTGAACTGTAACGCCAAAGCAATCAAGACAGGGCTTAAGCATAACAAAGCGGCCCACTTAACTGCACTAAGACCATCTGGCGTGTTATCGCTAGCATCTATTACTTTCTTGTTGCCACCAGTAATTTTAGGAGCGATTGATTGCACGCCACCATAGGCGATCACCCAAAGCGCAAGAAAGCCCCCAACATAGCTATGGCTCCAACCAAACTGACTCGCCAAAAACACAGGCAGGGCGACCACAAACCACACATCTCTGGCAGCAAATAGAAATAAACGAGCGGCAGAGAGAATGTTTACACTAGTGCTCTTTGAAAATATCTCACTGAACTTAGGCTTAGATTTGGCCTTACCCAGATCTTCTTTAAGCTTCACTATGCTAAATAGCCATACCAATGCCAACATCAAGGCCATGGCAAACAGCGCACCTTCAAAACCAAGCAGAGCCAGCAGGGCTCCACCCAGAAAGAAGCCGATTCCCTTAAGAGCGTTCTTAGAGCCAGTCAAAACAGCGACCCAATGATATAACTTACCTTCGGCTCCCTTTGGTACAAGCAGCTTTATCGAGCTCTTAGCACTCATCTTATTCAGATCTTTGGCGATACCTGACAATGCCTGCGCCACCATGACCCAAGGAATACCAGCAATCAAGGCCGGTAACCAAGCACTCGGTATCGTCAGCATCAACAAGGCCACTACTTGCATACCAAGGCCAATATTCATGGTGCGATTTAACCCTAGCCTCGCTCCTAACCAGCCACCCACTAAGTTAGTCACCACGCCAAAGATTTCGTAGAACAGAAATAACATGGCGATGGCTAACGGCGTGTAGCCTAGTTGATGAAAATGAAGCACCACTAACATGCGTAGCGCCCCATCTGTTAAGGTAAAAGCCCAATAGTTGCCAGTCACAATCAAGTACTGGCGAACTTGTAAAGGCAAGCTCGAAAGCTTAGCAAACATAACCTGTATAACTCTCTTTGCTATTTGGCATCTTTATCGATTAGACCAACCATACGAGCTAGCTCAGCAGTACGATTCGCATAACCCCACTCATTGTCATACCAAACATAGAGTTTTACTTGCGTGCCATTAACCACCATAGTGGAGAGCGCATCGACAATACTTGAACGAGGATCTGTCTTATAGTCGACCGACACCAGTGGACGTTCCTCATAACCCAGAACGCCTTTAAGCTCACCTTCAGCAGCTTGTTTGAGCAGCGCATTGACCTCATCTTCGGTCACAGCTCGTTCAAGCTCAAATACACAATCGGTAATAGAGGCATTGGCCAGAGGTACACGCACAGCATGGCCATTAAGCTTGCCTTTAAGCTCAGGGAAAATATGGGTAATCGCTGTGGCACTACCAGTGGTTGTAGGAATCAAACTCTGACCACATGCCCTAGCACGACGCAGATCTTTGTGTGGAGCATCTAATATGGTTTGAGTATTGGTAATATCATGGATAGTCGTCATAGAACCATGCTTGATACCGATCTTTTCATGAATTACTTTAACGACTGGTGCAAGGCAATTCGTAGTACAAGAAGCCGCCGTGACAATAGGGTGTATTTTCTCATCATAAAGATCATGGTTAACCCCCATCACCACATTGAGCACGCCTTCTTCTTTAACTGGCGCGGTAACAACGACGCGCTTAACCCCTTGGTCTAAGTATGCTTGTAACTTGGCTTTAGTTTTCATTACGCCTGATGCTTCGATCACCAAATCGCAATCAGACCAATCCGTCTCAGCAATTTGAGAGTTACGACTGGTATTAATCGCCTTATCACCAATAATGATTTTATCGTCGGTTGCCGACACTTCATGACCCCAACGACCATGAACAGAATCAAACTCAAGCAGATGAGCTAATGTTTTAGCATCTCCAGCAGGGTCATTGATATGAACGAACTCCACCTCGTTCCAATCCCAAGCAGCTCTTAATGCCAAGCGGCCCATACGACCAAAACCATTAATACCAATTTTTACAGTCATGTTTTCACCTACATCATTACTATCTTTATCACTAACCCCATATCAAGATTAGTGCTATTTGAACGTATTTTTCTATTTGCAGTCATCAAACTGTCACAAACATCTGAAAAAACGTATATCTATACACAAATTTTTATTTTTTCTGTGTCCTAAATTAGCAACACATACTTGCTCTATCTGGACGACCTGACATCTTGGCCAAATTATCTAACTCTTGAGTAATAAAGGCTCTATTCTGTTCTAAGGTTTCACCTAACACCTTATGCGCCCAGCTTGGCAGTTGTGGATTAACACTATAAAACACCCACTGTCCGCGACGTGTATCTACCAATAAGCCATTCTGTCTCAGCTTGGCTAAATGACGCGAAATCTTAGGCTGGATCTCATCCAATGCGGTCATCAACTCGCACACGCATAACTCACCTTCCGCCTGAATCAGCAATACGCATTTCAAACGGGTTTCATCCGATAGAGACTTAAAATAGGTAGTTGGCGTTATCATTTATTTACTCTTCTACAAACGTAATCTAAAAACATCTAACTGAAAGTCTTACTTTATCACGATATAAGCCCAACAGTCCTATGTAAAAGCAAGCTATAAGCTTTATTTAATATTTTATATTCACGTCAATTTTAGCAAATATTAACATATGATTTTTCACATATACAAGTTTTCAAATTAAAGATTTGCCTGTTCATTTTCAAGGACAATTAATTCATTAAATTTCGATGGAAATATCTCCAAACATGGGTAGAATGGCACCACTTTGTTAGCTGGTATTCTATTGGCACAAGGTCGCCCTTCTGCCTTCCGCGCTAATTGACCGTTAAGCACTCACTTAGCCGTCTCAAAGTATCGCTCTGAAACATGAGCAATAAATCATAATAAAGCACTAAACCATTTAATGGCTTAGGCAAATAAAACTACACCCTACAACATAATTTAGAGGTTACCTCATCATGAGTCTTGCTGATTCAGTTTTAGCCGTTAACAATGATCTTCCTATCCGTACCGACCTTCCTGTGCATAGTGGTAAAGTACGTAGTGTCTATTGGCTTACCGATGCCGATAGTCAAAGACTCATAGAAGAGAAAGGCTATGATGTACCTGCAGACACTCCTTTAGCCATTATGGTTATCAGTGACCGTATTTCGGCCTTTGACTGTATTTTCCATGGCGAGGGTGGCATGCAAGGCATTCCAGGAAAAGGAGCGGCCTTAAATGCTATCTCAAACCACTGGTTTAAACTATTCCGCGAGCAAGGACTGGCTGACAGCCATATTCTCGATATCCCCCACCCTTTTGTGTGGATTGTCCAGAAGGCTAAGCCCATCATGATTGAGGCTATTTGTCGTCAATATATTACTGGTTCTATGTGGCGTGCCTATACCAAAGGCGAGCGTAATTTCTGTGGTATTGAGTTACCAGAAGGGCTCGAGAAAGATCAGAAGCTTCCTGAGTTACTTATGACTCCTTCAACTAAGGGAATTCTGACTGGCATTCCTGGCGTACCTGAACAGGATGACGTCAATATCACCCGTAGCGATATCGAAAATAACTACCAAGCCTTTAACTTCGAGTCTCAAGCCGATATTAACCTTTATGAAAAACTACTATCTGAAGGCTTTGCCGTTATCGAAAAAGCACTGGCTGGCTTAGATCAGATATTTGTCGATACTAAGTTTGAATTTGGCTATGTCAAAGACACTAACGGCAAATCAAAACTCATCTATATGGATGAAGTGGGTACTCCTGATTCATCGCGTATCTGGGATGGACCAGCATACCGTGATGGTAAGGTCATCGAGAACTCTAAAGAAGGTTTCCGTCAGATGCTACTCAATCACTTTCCAGACCCTGATGTATTGCTTAACAAAGATAGAATGGAAGAGCGTAGCGCACTAGCGCGTGATAATGCACTACCAACAGAGATCATGATGAAGGTTTCTGATACCTATAGAGAAATCGCAGAGAAGATCACTGGCGAAAAGATCCCATTATCAAATAACCCGAAGGCAGAGATCATTGCAATTCTTAAGGAAGAATACGATCTA
Organism: uncultured Shewanella sp.; assembly: GCA_947503555.1. GTDB lineage: Bacteria > Pseudomonadota > Gammaproteobacteria > Enterobacterales > Shewanellaceae > Shewanella. Next base: position 770 of record CANNEE010000002.1, on the reverse strand, counting down.
ATCGTCTAGTGATAATGCAGAATTATATATCCAAAGCCCGCTTATAAGAGTGGGCTTTTTAGTATCAACTTATAGCTAATATCCCAGCCAAGTCAGAATATAAAAAGCTATCTAACACTGACCTATCACATTATCTGGCGCATATGTCACCAGCCCTTGCCTCTTCCACCTGTTCAAACAACACAGTAGCTTAAGCAAAAAATCCTCAACACATAGCGCAGGGGCCGTGTATTCTGCGTTTGGAAATGATCCACTCGTACTCGGTTCGCGCTGCGAAATGATGGGGGTGAAACTAAGGCATACTGATACCCAGTGTTCAGCTGTTGTTTAAACGCGAAGCAGCTCAACTTCGTAGCTGGAGTCAGGAGGTATGGAAGTGCCAAATATCAGAAGCGCACATACTAAAAAGCCCTAGCGTTTTCCGCTAGGGCTTTTTCATATATTTGGCGCTTGGAAATGACCTACTCTCACATGGGGAGACCCCAGACTACCATCGGCGATACTGCGTTTCACTTCTGAGTTCGAAATGGGATCAGGTGGTACCACAGCTCTATGGTTTCCAAACAAATCTTTTAATGCTGGTGCTGATACCCAGAATCGAACTGGGGACCTCATCCTTACCAAGGATGCGCTCTACCGACTGAGCCATATCAGCTAATTTGCTTGCTTTTCACTTTCAATAGTGAAAATAAAATTAGGCGCCTGGAAATGACCTACTCTCACATGGGGAGACCCCACACTACCATCGGCGATACTGCGTTTCACTTCTG
>CANNEE010000001.1 GCA_947503555.1 uncultured Shewanella sp. | reverse complement strand
AAGCGTTGTGAGGCGTTGAGCTAACCTGTACTAATGACTCGTGAGGCTTAACCATACAACCCAGATGGGTTTTACTGGAACCTTAGTAAGAATATAAGCGCTTAATTGAAGTAATACTCAAGAGAAACAGCTTTCCGAATTATTATTTACTGCCTAACTAAGGTTAGATGGTAGATAACCGAATTTGTCTGGAAACCATAGAGCTGTGGTCCCACCTGATCCCATTTCGAACTCAGAAGTGAAACGCAGTATCGCCGATGGTAGTGTGGGGTCTCCCCATGTGAGAGTAGGTCATTTCCAGGCGCCTAATAAACAAAAATCCCCAGCACTATGTGTTGGGGATTTTTGTTTTATGGGTTTTGAAATGACGCTTGAGCATGGGGAAACAAAAAGCCCGAACGCTGTGAGGCTCAATACCCATGGGGAGTAGGGCGAATATCGCATTTGCGATGTGCTTATGAGCGTGGAGCTTTAGCGTAACCGGCCATGACAGGAGCCACTTTGGTTTTCACTTTTTTGAAAAGTGAAGATAAAACAGTTAAGAAAGCCCGCTACTATGTAGCGGGCTTTTTTGCATTTGGGACCGAGTAAAATCTTTTAGCTCAATATCTCAAATGAGCCTGTATTTATACTTGGTGGCTTATCTATTTATGTAGACATCGAACGCCCACTTCCTATAGCTGTAGAGGAAAGCTCTAGTATACTCGACACTTCTGCCATTCTTGGCCATAACAGTCTCCATCGGTTTCTGGTTTTGAATACATTCATGGTCAGTGTTCAGCTTTAGTAGAAAGTTATTCTTGCATCAACACGTTCCATTCATTCGCTGTTTGAATCGAATACCTCCTGATGTCACTTTTATCTTCACTTTTTAAATAAGTGAAGATTGAAAATTAAGATTGTCCGCTGCTATGTCGTATTGTCTTGTGTCTACAGCAAAACGAATTAGTGACAGGACACTCTTGTATAAGATTGGCCTGGTGGCTTTTTTCCATTTTTAGGGCGCTACTCCTTCATTAGTAGCTGGCTATACATGATGTCATGCATGACTTGTGGTTTGTAACAGGTTTTACTAATCGATGGAGCTAGCTATTTCAAAAATGCTAATAGGAATCGCTGGAATCGCAGCGAGGGCTAATCTATCGTGTCGAAGGAAAGGCCACTTTTAGGTTATTTGTTCTCTACCCACAAGGAGAGAACTGATTGGAATTGCTTTGCAATGTTTCTGGGTATATCCAAAATGGTGACCATACTATCTGTTGTGGGGAAAGTAGATCGCAAATCTAGATTAACAAGGGGTTGTGGAGTATTAAAGTTTGCGTATGTGAAGTCGAGACAAGGAAAGCTCACAAAGAAAATACAATAAGCTATGGCTTGCAGCGGGCTTTTTCAGCTTAAATGCGTTGATGTGTCTAAAAAGACCACACTTAGTTAATTTACGCTAAAAAGTGCTTTACCTTTGGCAGTGCTTTTAGCATAATGCCCCACGTCAACAGGGGTGTAGTTCCAACTGGTAGAACAGCGGTCTCCAAAACCGATGGTTGCGGGTTCGAGTCCTGCCACCCCTGCCAAATTCAGAAAAGCCTGCACATTAGTGCAGGCTTTTTGCTATCTAATTGTTGCTGAAATCTTATCAGTAAATCGTTATTCTTTTGATTATTCTGTTTACTGCTTTTTAGGTTCTAATATGTCGCAATATCTTGAAGCTATGGGGATACAGTCATGGCAGTTAAAAAGAGGTGAACAAACCAGTGATAAACCTTTTTGGATTCAAACGCCGATAGACGCAACTCCGAGTAAACACCCGTTAGTCTTGAGTGTGCTTAAACTGTTAGACATTGATTCTAGCAAGTGTCAATTTTCCCCAGAGCAGCCTATGGGTACTCAGTTAGTTTGGCAGTTGAGTGATAAGAATAGTAATGATGACGATGCTACTAATCTTATTTCACCTTCGATAATTGCTTTAGAAAATGACCCTCAACTCAAGCGAGCTTTATGGGCACAAATTATCAGACTTAGATCAATATGATAAAGATTAAAGTACTAAAGCCTGAACGCTCTAAAGTGATGGCAGAAATAGCTAAGCAGGCTCATAGTCATCCAATGAGTGAAAAGCTGATACAGAGCTGTTTTGGTGGCTTGTATCATGTATTTGGTATCGAAGAGGACAATGCGCTTTTAGGTTTCGGTATCTTACATTTGCTATTTGAAGAGGTTACGTTAATTGATATCTGTTTACATCCGAAAGCTCAAGGTAGAGGTTTAGGTAAACAGCTACTTGAGCATCTGATCAGTTATGCCACAGACAATGGGGCTGAAGTTATGCTGTTGGAGGTCAGGGCGTCAGGAGACAGAGCAATAGGCTTGTACCAAAGCTTAGGCTTTAATAGCACTGGAGTTCGCCCTGGGTACTATAAGACGAGTATAGGCTCTGAAGATGCTGTGTTGATGAGCTTGCAATTGAAAGGGTGATGAAAAGGATATGACAATAAAAAAGAGCGCTCTACGCGCTCTTTTTTATTCGGCTAGAAATAGCTTACTTAACCTCTTTACCTTGGGCTTGCAGATCCGCATGATAACTTGAGCGTACCATAGGGCCACAAGCAGCATGGGTGAAGCCTATGCCTTCTGCAAAGTCCCTTAGCTGATCGAACTCGGCAGGTGGCACATAACGCTCAACAGGTAAGTGGAACTTCGAAGGTTGCAGATATTGACCTAGGGTGAGCATTTCCACATTATGAGCTCTTAGATCTTTTAGCACCTGCATAATCTCTTCATTGGTTTCACCTAAGCCCATCATCAAGCCTGATTTAGTTGGCACATTAGGATGGCGCTCTTTAAACTTCTTAAGCAGATCTAGTGACCATTGATAGTTAGCGCCAGGTCGTGCTTTACGGTAATGGGTCGGCGCTGTTTCAAGATTATGGTTGAATACATCGGGTGGCTCAGTGGCCAGAATATCTAGCGCAGCATCAATTCTGCCTCTAAAATCAGGCACCAATATTTCAATTTGAATATTGGGGTTAAGGGCGCGGATCTCTCGAATACAGTCTGCGAAGTGCTGAGCGCCGCCATCACGGAGATCATCTCTGTCTACAGAGGTGATGACTACGTATTTGAGTTTCATGTCCTTGATGGTTTGAGCTAGCTTCTTAGGCTCTTCAGCGTCTGGCTTTAGTGGACGTCCATGGGCAACGTCGCAAAAGGGGCAACGTCGAGTGCAAATGGCACCTAAGATCATGAAGGTTGCTGTACCATGGTTAAAACACTCTGCAAGGTTAGGGCAAGATGCCTCTTCACAGACCGAGTGTAAGCCATTTTTCCGCAGCGCTTGTTTGATGTCGGTAATACGCTGGTTGGAAGCGGGAAGTTTTACTCTTAACCAATCAGGCTTACGTAGCATAGTATCTCGCTCAGAAGGTACTACTTTGACTGGAATACGTGAAACCTTATCGGCATCTCGTAACTTGACACCTGGCTGTAATCTTTCTGGTCTGCTCATATTAATCTACTAACCCTTGGTGGTGAATGACTTGGCTATAACCCATGATTTGGCTAAAGCTGTCTATTAGTTTGTCACCTGCTTCAACGACAGTGGCTGGTCCACCGAGTTCCTTACATTGCACCATTTCTAAACCTGCATAGCCGCAAGGGTTGATTCTAAGAAATGGCGTCATATCCATATCGACATTGAGTGCAAGTCCGTGGAAAGAACAGCCTTTTCGTATCCTTAAGCCTAAAGAAGCGACTTTCTTCTCTTTAACATAGACGCCTGGAGCATCGGGCTTTGGGTAGGCCTCTACTTCATATTGGTTTAGCATGGATACTATGGCTTGTTCGATATTAGTGACCAGCTGCCTAACGCCAATCTTCAAGCGTTTAATATCGATAAGTGGGTATGCAACAAGTTGTCCTGGGCCATGGTAGGTAACTTGGCCTCCTCGGTCGACTTGAATTACTGGGATATCACCTGGATTGAGGATATGTTCACTCTTGCCTGCTTGGCCTTGAGTAAATACAGGAGGATGTTCCACTATCCACAATTCATCTTGACTGTTTGAGTCACGATTATCTGTATAGGTCTGCATAGCGTGCCATACTGACTCGTAATCTTGTTGACCCAAGTGTCTAATATGTAGTGCTTGTTGCAAGGGCTACTTCTCCCCTTAGGTATTAAGGCTAGCCATTATACCTGCATTGCATAAAAATGTAAGCTAGATCACATTTTGAGATGGCGCAATATGAGTATTACGGCCTTATTGAAACGATAGGGGCTATTAAAGTCATATGGCCCCTTTACTTTATAGTACGCGCTTCACTCCAGCAATTTTTGCAAGCTCAACATAGAGTTGCTCTACTTGCTCTTTGCTGTTCACTGTTACTCTGATGGTAACTGAGTGATAGGTACCTTTACTTGAAGCTTTAGTGGTCGGAGCATAATCTCCTGCAACATGTTGCTGGACAACTTTTACAACATCGTCTGCGAGTGTATCTCTTGCGTCTCCCACTACCTTGAAAGGAAATGCACAGGGAAACTCCATTAGTTCATCAAATTTTGTATCTAACATTATTCGGACTCATCAATTGTATTGCTGCTGATATGGGGACGATTATATCGAATTCAAACAATATCGCCGACAAAAAAAGCTGCCATTAGGCAGCTTTTTTGGTGTTTCACTATATGTTAGCTAAAGATGCCGTCGAAGAGTTGCTTGAAGTAATCAAGTAGTTTACTGAACCAGCTGCCTTCATTGACTTCTTGTAGAGTCACTAACGGGAACTCAGCGATATCTTTACCGTTCACTTGGAAATAGAGTCTACCTACGGTTTCACCCTTCGCCATAGGTGCTTTCAGTTCTTTAGTTAGCTCGAAATTTGCTTCTAGGCTCTTGGCTTGGCCGCGACTAATGGTAATTGGTGTATCCGTTGCTACACCTAAGTCAACAGTCTCTTTATCGCCAAACCAGATTTTTTGATTCACGAAGCTATCGCCGGCTTTATAGGGAGTAATAGTCTCAAAGAATCGGAAGCCATAACTGAGTAGCTTTTTGCTTTCAGCTTTACGGGCAGCAGTACTTTTAGTGCCCATCACCACGGAAATTAAACGCATGCCATCTTTTGTCGCAGATGCTACAAGGTTATATCCAGCACCAGAGGTATGACCGGTTTTTATGCCATCGACATTTAAGCTGGAGTCCCAAAGTAGACCATTGCGGTTATATTGTTTGATCCCGTTGTAAGTAAAAGACTTTTCTCTATAGATGCGATACTCTTCCGGGACGTCTCGAATAAGCGCTGCTCCCAGCAATGCCATGTCATAGGCTGTGGTTTTGTGTTGATCTGAATCTAAGCCATGGGAGTTTTCAAAATGGCTATCTTTCATGCCAAGCTGAGTCGCCCAAGAGTTCATTAAGTTGACAAATGTGGCCTCAGTACCAGCAATATGCTCAGCCATGGCAACGCAGGCGTCATTGCCCGATTGAATAATGATGCCACGATTAAGATCTTCTACTGTGACTTTTTTCCCTACTTCAATAAACATCTTTGAAGAGTCAGGGAAATTTTTTGACCAAGCGTTTTCAGAAATAGTGACTTCATCTGATAATGAAATATTACCTGCTTTAACTTCATTGCCAATTACATAGCTAGTCATCATTTTGGTTAGGCTAGCTGGGTTTAGGCTTTCATAAGCATTATGCTGCGCAATCACTCGCCCTGAGTCGTAATCCATTAGCACATAAGCTTTAGCGGCAATGGTTGGAGCATCTGGAATAACAACGGGGGCCGCTTGAGAGGAGAGAGAAACGGAAGTCAGAAGCAATAGCGGCATTGCTTGGCGTTTTAATATCTTAATCATTAGCAAAACATATCTTGGTTGGTTAAATGGCGAGGATGGTTCGCTCTTGCAGGGAGTATGCAACACAAACCACCTTCGAGACAAGAGACTAGCCAATTAGATTGCTTTAGTGGCTAATAAGTTCACTTCGATTTGAACTTATTGTCAGAATGGCATATTTTGCTTACTGGTTAAGGAAATGTAGCTTTAATGAGTTAGATGTAAGTCAAGAAACGCAAGATTCATTCAATTTGTGATATTTTGCGGTATACCTAAGGGAAAGAGTGTTTTAGAATGCTTACTCTTTGAAAGTAACATCATAATGTAAGGGCAAAGGACGTATGACTAATCGATTTATTCAGACGCTCATTGTTGCGTTATTGCCAGTGTTTTTTCAAGTTTCTGCTGAAGAAGTGTCCGCACCTGTAGCGGCTGTAGTAGAAAACTCTGTATCTGCACTAGAACAAAAATTGTCAGGCAAGGAGCAGCAGTTAAGTTCTTTAGAAGAAGAACTTGCACAGCATCAGCAAAAGAAAAACTTGATTTTGCAAAAGCAAAAAGAGGTTTCTTCTGAAGTTAAGGCAGCAAAAAACTCGAGAACGAAAGCGAAAACGCAATTAGATCGTCAATTTAAAGCTGTTTTGCAAGATCCAACTATCGATATTAACTTGGCCCAACAAAAATATCAGGAAGCCTTTCAAGGGGTTATTGATAAAGAAATTGAGTTGAAAAATGTTGCTTCAGAAGCTTCTACTCAAGAAAAAATAATTATCGATAGCATGCGTAGCAATGCTAAAGCTAAGACAGATATTCAAAAGCTTAAAGAGCAGATAAAAGCTGCACGTATCAAGCGAGTACAGAAAGAGTTAGCTTATAACGATTCAGTAGAAGTATCACATAAAGTCACCTGTAATTTGCAGATGACACTAGCTGAGTGTGCTGAGCAAAGCAAGATAGTAACTATGCAAAAAGCGGTAAGGGCATTTAGAACTAAATTGCTTAATAGCCTTACTGAAAGTGATGTAGCAAAACTGCATGCTGACAATGTATCTCTTAATATCCATGTGGTTAATAGTCAGATTTTAGAGAGCTCATTTGCTGGTAGCACTAACTTCTTAACTCGTGTGCAATCAGAAATGCGCAGTCATCCATCTAGCGTTGCTGCATGTCAGCTATTAGAGCTTGATGAAAGCTACTGTGTTGAGCCAAGAAGCCGTGTTGTCGCAATCGATGCGCCAGAGAGAAACTACAGTGGTGCTAAAAAGTGGTTAAGCGTGACTGTACGTTCAAATGTGTTTGATGATGAAGTGATTATTGATGGCGTGGACTATGGTAAAACGCCAATCGACATCATGCTTCCAAGCGGTACTCATAGATTTGAAATTCGTAAAGAGGGCTACCAGCCTTACGTAAGAGATTTAGAAGTTGATCGTGACCAAACAATTTGGACTGAGTTATTTGAGCAAAAGAATAGCAATGGTTGGCAAACGACTTCGATCAAGAAGCAGTAATCTTGATTGATTAATCATCTTGTTAAAAAGCCCTCTTTATGAGGGCTTTTTAGTATCTTGAGTAATGATAAAGCTTTGTTGATAGCCATCTTGCTTTATTTTTTCAAGAATCGAGTCGGCTATGCCTTTCTGTCCAATCGGGCCAAGTTGTAAGCGGTATAAAGCTTTGTGAGGTGTGATTTGATGGCCAATAGAGTATTTATGACTTAATTGGCTTGAAATTCGCTCTAATTTCTTTTTATCAGAGGATGCGAGTACTTGAATAAAGTACTGTGAGACTTTCGAGGCCTTTAGCTTGTTAACTAACTCTGTCTCTGGAGAAGCAAAGTGGATGACCTCTAACTTTACCCTAGCCGTACCTGTCTTTAGCATATCTAGCTTGTGAGCAGCAGAATAGGATAGATCGACGATTCGATTACCGTGAAATGGCCCTCTATCATTGATCCGCACAATCACCTGCTTTTGATTATCTAGATTAGTGATCTTGGCGTAACTTGGCAGTGGTAAATGTTTGTGTGCTGCCGACATGGAATACATATCATAGGTTTCGCCGTTAGATGTTTTATGGCCATGAAACTTAGAACCATACCAACTTGCAATTCCGGTTTCGCTATAGTTAGCGCCGGATTTGAGAACCTTATAATCCTTCCCGAGAACAGTGTAATCCTTATTGCCTCCCTTGCTATAGGGCTCATATTTAGGGTGTGCATCTTCAACCTGACTGACATCAGGAATATCAGTAGGAGCTCTATCTTCGGCCATATGATAGCGACCTTGGCTACTGCAACCGAATAAGGTACAAACGGAAATCAGATAGAACCCAAAGGAGTAATAGTTACAATGTTTCATAAGCGGTTTTTAGTTGCTGGCTAAATTGATACGCGGCCATTGCGTATAAAGGGCTGTGATTGTAACGAGTGATTACATAGAAGTTATGTAAACCTAACCAATACTCTTTGCCGTTTGCTTGTTTGAGGTCGATAAGCAAGCCTTTTTGGTTGATATCGATATCCTGAGATTTCATTAGTGATAGCTCTGGGGATAGAATTTCAGCGACTTTCAGCTGGGGTTTTGCTCCATTCCATGTTTGAACCTTTGGCGCTTGATTGCCCGTGACGTTTAGTCTAATTGCTACGGCTTCACCTTCTTGCCAACCATGTCGATGAAAGTAGTTTGCAACGCTGCCAATGGCATCGACCGGATTATTGATCAGATCTCTTTTGCCATCATTGTCAAAATCCACAGCGTAATGACGATAACTGGAAGGAATAAATTGCCCATAGCCCATGGCGCCCGCATAGGAACCTTGTAATGACTCTAACGAGAGTTGTTCTTCTTTAGCGAGCTGAAGGAGGTTAGCGAGCTCTTTACGGAAAAAGCGTCCTCTAGGGGGGTAATGAAAACCTAAAGTGTATAAGCTATCTAGAACTTTGTATTTGCCCTTATATTCGCCATAAAAGGTTTCGATACCTATTATGGCGACAATGATCTCTGGGTTTACCTGATAGCGTTTAGCGGCTCTTTCTATGGTGGTTTGATATTTCTGCCAAAATGCTAAGCCAGCTTGCAGGCGCTTGTCGGTAAGAAATATTGGATAATACTGGTACCAAGGCTTTGCTTCCCAAGGGCGGGTTATAGCGTCTATGACAGATTGATTTTTTTGTGCCTGTTTAAGCCTCATCGTTAACTCATTTGGGCTGAGCTTATCGTTTGAGTACTGTTTTACAAACGCTAACTCAGATGGCGAGAGCGCTATGTCATCTGCAGCGTTTCCATAGCTGCTCATTCCTGTAAAGCTTAAGGTCAGTAGTAGCGGCAAAAGTCGTTTATAGTGCATAGTGCTAAGGCCCTATCTGTCGATAAATCGTCTATGGGTGTGAATACTCATTAAAATGCCAAATCCTGTCATCAGCGTTAACATAGAAGTGCCACCATAGCTGATCAAAGGCAAAGGTACCCCTACAACGGGTAAAATGCCCGACACCATGCCGATATTAACAAAGATATAGACAAAGAAGGTTAGGGTGATACTACCTGCGAGTAAACGAGCAAAACTAGTTTGTGCTCTTGATGCTATCACAAGCCCTCGACCAATAACGTAAAGATACATCAATAGTAAAAGCAGACAACCTATTAGGCCAAACTCTTCCCCGATAACAGCAAAAATGAAATCAGTATGTCGCTCAGGCAAGAAGGATAGTTGTGACTGGGTTCCTTGCAGCCAACCTTTACCCCATATACCGCCGGAGCCAATAGCGATTTTTGATTGAATAATATGGTAACCAGTGCCCAGAGGATCTTTTTCCGGATCCAACAGGGTCAGAACCCGAGTTTTCTGATAGTCATGCATCAAAAAGAACCACAGCACAGGTAACATGGCCAGTACTGCAATGATAAAACCTATTACGATAAACCAGCTCATTCCAGATAAGAACAGGACAAATATTCCCGATGCCGCAACTAGGATAGAGGTACCTAAGTCTGGTTGCTTAGCGATGAGTAGGGTGGGAACCAGTAGAATAACACCTGCTCCGGCTAGATAGCGTTTCTTTGGGGGCAAAGGAAACTTACTAATAAACCAAGCCATGGTGATGGGAAATGCGAGTTTGATTAGCTCAGATGGCTGAAACTCCATGAAACCTAGGTTTAACCAGCGTTGAGCTCCTTTATTGATCTCACCAAAAAAGTGAACTCCAAGCAGTAGAATGACACCGGCAATATAGATGGGCAGAGCCCATCGGCGAAATATTTCAGGATTAATTTGGGCGACAATAAACATAATAAAAAGGCCTAGTCCCATACGAACTAATTGCCTTTCCATTAGCGCCATATCTTCGCCGCCTGCTGAGTAGATAACAAATAGACCAAATGTCATCAGGCTGAGCAAGCCTGTGAGTAGAGGGAGATCTAGATGTAGTCTCTGCCAGATGCTTTGCCTACTTGAGTGAGCGCTCATTAGTTTGAACTCCAGCTATCTCTTAGTAAATATTCATCTAGTAAACTGCGGGCGACAGGGCCAGCATTTACGCCACCCCAGCCCGCGTTTTCCAGTACCACAGCAAGCACAATTTTGGGCTCCTCATAGGGGGCATACGCTATGATGAGAGCGTTATCGCGCAAGAACTCTTTGACATTCTCGGCTTCATATTTCGCATCTTCAGCAACTGAGAAAATCTGTGCGGTACCGGTTTTCATCGCAGCAGTGTAACTTGCATCGGCAAAGCGGGACTTCATGGCTGTGTCTCGCATCGATCTGTTAATGATTTCCCAGTTCTTATTATTTTTTAACTGAATGGGAGGTCGCTCATCAACGGGGGTATCTATGATAGAAGTGCTATCTTTTATCGATTTCAGCAGATGAGGAGTGTAGCGCTTTCCTTTATTGGTTAGGGTTGTAGCGGCGCTGGCTAGCTGCAGTGGTGTTGTGGTCCAATAGCCTTGGCCAATCCCCACAGAGATAGTATCGCCTATATACCAAGGCTGGTTATATTTAATTCTTTTCCAATCTCGAGACGGCATAATACCTGCTGATTCCTCAAAGATATCAATACCTGTTTTTTCACCAAAACCAAAAGGGGTCATAAAATTTGAGATCTTATCTATGCCTATCTTATAAGCAGTGTCATAGAAATAGGTATCACAGGAGTGAACAATGGCATGGTTAATATTAACCCAGCCGTGTCCCCAACGTTTCCAATCTCGATACTTACGCTCGACGCCTGGGATCTGCCAAAAGCCAGGGTCCCAGATTTTAGTGTGTTCGGTCACCACTTTCTCTTCTAAAGCTAATAACCCCAAGTGTGGCTTGACGGTGGAGGCGGGTGCGTATTGACCTTGAGTGGCTCGGTTGATTAATGGGCGAGATTTGTCGCTAAGCAGGCTTGAATAGGACTTAGTACTAATGCCATGAACAAACTGGTTGGGATCATAGCTTGGACTCGACACCATGGCTAAAACGCCACCATCTCTAGGATCGATAGCTACAATTGAGCCCCTGCGCCCAGCAAGTATCTCCATCGCCTTAAGTTGAAGAGGTAAATCTAGGGTGAGATAGATATCTTGCCCTGGCTTTGGTGCTATGGTCTTGAGGGTTTGAATCGTGCGCCCTCGGTTGTTGACCTCTTCTTCTAAGTGTCCAGGCGTACCGTGAAGCAGTGACTCATAATACTTCTCTATTCCCTGTTTTCCGATATCTTTCGTCGCAGCATATTGTTTCCATTGATCGCTCTGCTCTAAACGCTGCTTGTCTTTAGCATTAATTTTTCCTACATAACCAAGGACATGGGTTAAGGCTTCGCCATAGGGGTAATAGCGCTTTAAACCTGCTGAGACAAAAATACCGGGAAATTTATGCTGGTTAACCGTAAACAGGGCTAACTCATCTTCGGTTAGCTTGCTTTTTAGGGTTAAGGGTTTAAATCTTCTATGGTACTTAAGGGCTTGGGTAAAGATATCTTTCTCATCTTGGGTGATGGGGATCAGTTTATTGAGTTCATCTAAACTGTCATTGATATCGTCAACATTTTCGGGAATGACTTCAAGGGAGTAGAAAGGTTGATTTTCTGCAAGTAGTTGTCCATTTCTGTCATAAATTAAGCCTCGGCTCGGCGCAACTGGGACGACGCGAATACGGTTATCATTAGAGCGAGTTTCATAGTCTTGGTGGGAGGTGACTTGTAGGTGATAGAGGTTACCAAGCAAGACGGATAACAGAACAAAGACACAGAAAAAAGTGAATAGTGCACGCCGCTTAAATAGTGCAGCCTCGGCCGCATGGTCATGCATCGTAATCCGCTTTTTGGGGGACACTAACACTCTCTCCTGTTATGTAGATAAGTTTTTGGAATCATTCGAATGTTGACCATAGCTACAAGTAAATAGTTCCCCTGATATTTGGCCTGAGTATCTAAAACCATAACAATATTTATAGGTTATTTGGATTACTCTCTGTGATAGGGGTGATTATTATTGATGCTCCAGGCTCGGTAGAGGCTTTCTGCTACTATTACTCTCACCAAGGGATGAGGTAAGGTTAAAGCAGATAGACACCAACTTTGACTCGCGGCTTTTTTACATTCAGGCGATAGCCCCTCTGGACCACCTATGAGTAAGCTGACATCTCTACCGTCTAGTTGCCAGCGGTTGAGTTGGCCAGCCAAATCTGGTGTATCCCAGTTTTTCCCTGGAAGGTCTAGGCTCACGATATGATTCCCTTTAGGTATCGCAGCGAGCATCTGCTCACCCTCTTTTTGCAATATTCTTGCAATATCGGCGTTTTTGCCTCTCTTGCCTGCGGGGATCTCCACAAGCTCGAGTGACGTATCGCGGGGGAAACGGCGTTGATATTCTTTAAAGCCTTTCTCAACCCAGTCTGGCATCTTAGTGCCTACTGCAACTAACTGAAGTTTCATGAAATTATTGTTCTGACCACAGTTTTTCTAATTGATAGAAATCACGGGTTTGATCTTGCATCACATGCAATACAACATCACCAAGGTCTACAAGTACCCATTCACTACTTTCACGGCCTTCAACGCCAAGTGGTGGGATCTCGGCATGTTTGGCTTCTACTATGACATTTTCAGCGATTGATTTGACGTGGGTTTTTGAAGTACCCGAGCAGATCACCATAAAATCACAGATATTACTCTGTTCTTGCACGTCTAATACTACGATATCTCTTGCTTTTAAATCTTCAATTTTGTCGATGACAAATTGCTTTAACTCTAAATTGTTCACAGCTATCTCATTTACTTTGATAAAGCTGACTAGTATACCAGTTTATCACCACTAGGTGTTAGCAACGGCCATTGTTTGAAGCGGGTTTTTATAGCAGATGTGAAAATAGCGAGCTAAGACTGAAGGCTTTTGTTATCACTGACCTTGATAGAGTTGGTTTTCGTGAATATAGCGCAAAACCGCTTTATCTAGCCCATCTGCATGACCTTGGGTTGCAAGTTGAGTTCGAATTTGGGTTGAAGAGCAATCTACTTGAGTAATATCGACAAAGTGAATGTTTCCAATGGTGGCATCCCTGTTCGTTTGAGTCTGTGCTCGATGCCAAGTCAGGGCGGGTTGTATTGAACCATTTGGCGTCTGGCTCCAGCCAGGGCGCTGGCAAACAATAATATGAGCGAAGTTGAATATGTTTTGCCATTGGTGCCAAAGGTGAAGCTGATTAAATGAGTCCATTCCCATGATAAAAAACAGCTCGCTATTTGGATAGAGAGCTTTAAGTTCGGCTAAGGTATCGCTGGTATAAGAAGGCGTTGAGCGCTGGGCTTCAATATCACAAAGGTGAAACCCCTTATGTTGTTGGCAGACTAATTCGACCATGGCTAAGCGCTGAGCACTGGTGACGTGAGTGCTTTCTTTATGGGGAGGTATATGATTTGGCATTAACCAAATCTGATCTAAATCTAGCGACTGTTTGACCTGCTCTGCTGGACCCGTATGGCCATGATGAATGGGGTCAAAGGTACCGCCTAGTATTCCAATGCGCATCATTTAGTTTAACTCGATAAAAGCTAATTGGGTGTGAGCTTGGGGATTAAACAATAAGCAAAGATGGCTCAGAGATGTCCAATCCTCTAGCCCTTGTTGTTTAAGGCCCATCTCGATATTTGAAGTGATGGCAAGCATATGTTCGATTTGATTCAGGTTTAATCGGCTTAATGCGCTCTGATATAAGCCCTTGCGCTTATCCCATATACGCAGTTTATTCCAAAGGCCAGATAAGGGTTCACCGTTTTGCTGCGCCGTTTTAAGTTGCAACAAGGTGCCTAACTCTTTAAACAAGGACCATATCAAAATTGGCATTGCAGTGCCTTCGCCTTTGAGCTGACTAAGCATATGCATGGCTTTATCCTGTTGATTGGCCAGTAGTGCATCGGTTAGCTGAAATACGCTAAAGCGGGATTGATCTTCAAAATAGGATTCGAGTTGTTCGGCGGTAATTGCCTGGGAGGGGGTGAGCAGTTGCAACAGCTTTAGTGCTTGTTCGGCTGCTAATAAGTTACCCTCATAGAGGTTTATCATCATGTCTTTAGCATCCGCATGGAGTTGCAGTCGATAATGGTGAAATCGACTCTCTAGCCAACGCTGGAACTGTATACCCTCAGGTGTCACACAAGGAATGTAGAGTCCTTGCGCATCTAGGGCTTTAAACCATTTACTCTTGGTTTGATCCCCTGTGAGTTTTGGTCCTTGGATGATAAGCAGCATATCAGGGTTAGGTTGCTGCATTAGCGCTTGCAGCATGGCTGAACCTTCGGTGCCTGGCTTTGCTGTTGGTAGCGTGAGTTCGATAATTCGGCGGCTGGAAAACAAGCTCATGGCTTGCCACTCTTGCATTAACTCTTGCCAGTTAAACCCCGACTCTTGGTGGAGCTGAATGCGTTCTTCAAACCCTGCTTGTTTAGCTGCATCTATGATCTGCTGCTGGCTATTGGTCGTTAGCCAAGGGTCATCACCAAACAGCAGATAACATTGCTGTAACTGGCCTAAATGTTGAGACAGCTTATCTGGATAAACACGCACTAATCTGTCTCAATAGTGGCAAGCTGTTGGATAATCTTATCGGCCGCCTGCATACGCATCTCCTTGACTAGCATCTCCATTTCTCTGCTTTTCGCTAGTGCAGTGCGGGGGTCGTCAAGGTAGTCTCGTCGAATCTCTACCATAAAGCTTTGTGGTTGCTTGTTGGCTTGTACCACAGCGTAATTGACATGATATATCAATTCATACTCAGCAACGTTGCCCGAAGGGTAAAGTGATAACGTCGAACGCTCTAAGGTGTCATTGATAATCTGTAGTACCGCAACATTGCCATTTGCGGGCACTATTTTTACATTATTCAGTTCTAACCTGTCACGTACAAAGCGGGTTAACTCACTATATTCATCTGGGCTAGATAAACTTAAGTGAGCCAAAGATTCAGGAATGGCATAGTTGCCCTGAAGTTTGAAGCCGCAACCGGCACTGGTCATGATGACCAGTGCCATAATTGCGAAGCTGATGCGTTTAATTAGCATTAGATTTCGCGTGTCCTATGTTAGTTGGCCACTATGTTGAGTAGCTTACCCGGTACATAGATGATCTTACGTACAGTTTTACCATCTGTGTGCTTTTGTACATGCTCATCGGCTAAGCCTAGGGCTTCAACTTCCTCTTTAGAAGCATCTGCAGCGACAGTGATTTTCGCTCTAAGCTTGCCATTAACTTGTACAATGATTAGCTTACTATCTTCCACTAACGCCGACTCATCGACTTCAGGCCATAGGCTATCTTCGATAGCAGTATCATTGCCTAACTCTTGCCATAGGGTAAAGCTAGTGTGTGGAATGATAGGGTAAAGCAAGCGAACGACAGCCGAGATAGCTTCTTGCATCAAGGCTCTATCTTGCTCCGACTCTTGTGGTGCTTTTTGAAGATGGTTCATCAGCTCCATGACTGCAGCAATGGCGGTGTTGAACATCTGACGGCGCTCAATATCATCGCTCACCTTAGCGATAGTCTTATGTAGCTCACGGCGTAGGTTCTTCTGATCTGCCGTTAGTGCTTTGACATCTAGAGGCTGAGTCTCACCTTTTACGATATGATCGTGGGCGAGTTTCCAAAAACGGCGAATAAATCTATGGGCACCTTCAACACCAGACTCTTGCCACTCTAGGGTCAATTCTGGTGGTGCGGCGAACATCATAAATAGACGTACGGTATCAGCGCCATATTTATCAACCATCTCCTGTGGGTCGATGCCGTTGTTTTTCGACTTAGACATCTTGCTCATGCCGGTATAAACCAGTTCATTACCGTCTTTGTCGATAGCCTTGATGACTTTGCCTTTTTCATCACGCTCAAGGGTTTCAACATCGGTAGGCGATACCCAAACTCTTGCACCTTTCTCATTGGTGTAATAGTAGGCGTCGGCCAATACCATACCTTGGGTAAGCAGCTGTTTAGCTGGCTCATCAGAGTTGACTAAATCAAGGTCGCGCAACAATTTGTGGAAGAAGCGGAAGTAGAGCAGGTGCATACAAGCGTGCTCGATACCACCGATATATTGATCCACTGGCAGCCAGTAGTTAGCCTTGGCTGGATCTAACATCTGATCCGCCTGTGGGCTACAGTAACGGGCATAGTACCAAGAAGACTCCATAAAGGTGTCAAAGGTGTCGGTTTCACGTAGGGCGTTTTGGCCATTTACCTGAGTCTTAGCCCATTCTTTATCCGCCTTAATTGGACTTTGAATGCCATCCATGACCACATCTTCCGGCAGAACCACAGGAAGCTGATCTTCTGGCGTTGGCATCACAGTACCATCTTCTAGGGTGACCATAGGAATAGGAGCGCCCCAGTAACGTTGGCGGGAAACACCCCAGTCACGCAGACGGAAGTTCACCTGACGCTTGCCTTTGCCTTCGGCTGCAAGCTTGGCATCAATGGCGTCGAAAGCGGCTTGGAAATCTAAACCATCAAACTCACCAGAGTTAAAGAGGATACCTTTTTCTGTGTAGGCTTCTTCACTGATATCGACTTCACTATCGGCTGGCTTAATAACGGCTTCAATGTTTAGGCCGTACTTAGTCGCAAATTCATAGTCTCGCTGATCATGGCCTGGAACCGACATGACAGCGCCTGTGCCATAGTTCATCAAGACAAAGTTCGCAGCCCAAATCGGTACTTTTTTACCTGTTAATGGATGAATCGCAAATAGTCCTGTATCGACACCTTTTTTCTCCATCGCGGCCATGGCGGCTTCTGTGGTATCGGCGTTTTTACACTCTTCGATGAATTCGGCAAGCTGAGGATTATTCGCCGCGGCTTTCTCTGCTAGTGGGTGGCCTGCAGCAATAGCAACATAGGTCACACCCATAACTGTATCTGGGCGAGTCGTATAGATATCAAAGCTATCGTCACTGTCTGCCACGTCGAAAGTCATTTCGATGCCTTCACTGCGACCTATCCAGTTACGCTGCATCGCTTTAACTTGCTCAGGCCAGCCTTCAAGGGTGTCGATATCTTTTAATAGCTCATCGGCATAGGCGGTGATTTTAATAAACCACTGTGGGATCTCTTTTTGTTCAACCACAGTATCACAGCGCCAACAGCAGCCATCTTGAACTTGCTCGTTAGCGAGTACGGTTTGATCGTTAGGGCACCAATTGACTGAGGCTGTCTTCTTGTACACTAGGCCTTTTTCGTAAAGCTTAGTGAAGAACCATTGCTCCCAGCGGTAGTATTCAGGTGTGCAAGTCGCAATCTCACGACTCCAGTCATAACCAAAACCTAATAACTTAAGTTGGTTCTTCATGTAGTCGATATTTTCATAGGTCCAAGGCGCAGGTGCCGTGCTGTTGTTGATTGCCGCGTTTTCTGCTGGTAGACCAAATGAGTCCCATCCGATAGGTTGAAGGACATTTTTACCCTGTAGACGTTGAAAACGTGCTACTACATCGCCTATGGTGTAGTTACGGACATGACCCATATGCAGTCGGCCGGAAGGATAAGGAAACATAGAAAGGCAGTAATACTTTTCTTTGTTTGCATCTTCAGTGACTTCAAAGGTTTTATTTTGATCCCAGTACGCTTGTACTGAGGCTTCAATCTTCGAGGGAGTATATTGCTCTTGCATCAATCTTTTTCCGGCAGTGCCGCCTATTGTTTGATCTTACGCTATGTTCGCGCAGGTTAGATCTGCATAGAATAAACTAGAAGTGACTCTTTAAAAAGGTTATATGAAGGAGTATTGGCTATGAGTGAAAGAAGTATTAAGTTACTCGCCCTATATGAAGTCTTGATGGAGCAGGTGAAACTTCAATACAAAAAGGATAACTCTTTGACTGCAAAGAGTTTGTTTGAGTCGGTGACCACAAGTAAAGATTATCTTCTGTTGAAGGAAGATGCCAAGCTTGAGGAACTAGAATTAGTTGAGCAATTTTTAAAGCGCGATATCGCGGCCTTTATCACAGAACAAAAAGACGCGAGCCTAGTAAATAGTCCCACCTTTATTGCCGTCGAGAATACCTTTTGGCATTGGCTAGGTGAAATTACAGACAAAAGCCAAGTTGAATGGCACGAGTTGCAACAAGACTTTAAACATCATGGTTTCTATCGAAGCGGCGAGATAGTTAACCAAGGCACTATGGTTTGTACTCAATGTGGCCATGAAGTCAGTATTGAGTTTCCTAGCGTGATCCCTGAATGCAGCGAATGTGATGGTAAAGACTTCACTCGAGAGTCGCTAGAGCCGTAAACACATAGATAACCAGAGTTGATAGCACTCCATTTTAGTGTCATTAGCATATTCTAGAGTCGATTTGGCTATAGGTATGCTGGTGGCATAGCATCATAGCTTCTTCTTAATTCTTGTGATGTTTCTTGTCATAAAAATGCAACATTTTTACTTCTTATACCTGTGTATTATTTTGTATTTCAAACTTTATTTTCACGGTATTTGTTTGTCTTTATTGATTTAGTGCAGACTTTCACCTTTTAGTAAAAAAAATCCTACAAAACACTATACTTGTTACTTAAATGTTGTTTAATTATTTATAGTGCATTTTATCTAATGTAGATCAGGGAAGGGTAAATCAGGCCTGTCTGATTTAGTAAAAGGAGTCTGCCAGTTGAGTGTTATTTATTGTTACTGGTCTAAATAAATCGCTTAGGCAGAGATTGAATTAGTAAAACTGCATCAACTTACTGTCATGGAATGACTAAACGCAAATGGCGCTAGACTTTCATAGCTTATCAACCTTGGGATGGTAGGCAGACGGGAGAAAAAGATCAATGAAGTTTTCACACAAAATTATTATCTCTGTCAGTATTATATTGATGTTGTCACTTGGGCTTTTGTCGAGTTATCAATACCTGCAAATGAAAGACCAAGTGACAAAGCAAGTGACTAGCAGTGTCGATGAACTCGCAAGTTCGATGAGTAACAACATTCGAGCTGTAATGGCAACTAAGTCTGACATCACAGCTTACGGCGTACAGGCCTTAAATGAAGATTTCTCTGATGAGAAATTTCTCTCTGTATTTGACCAACCTGAAATTAAAAAGCATTTTTTACTCGCTGGTTTAGGGCTTGAAAATGGCCACTTTATTGGTAATGACCCTAACTGGAATCCGCCTAATTTCGACCCGAGAAAGCGTCAATGGTATATCGATGCCAAACGCATGGGGAAGCAATTTATTACCGCTCCTTATGCCGATGCTGCGTCCGGTGAAATTATGATTTCAGTCGCTGCACCGCTTAAGAGAAATGGTGAGTTTTTAGGAGCCCTATTTACCGATGTGAGTTTAAAAGGTTTAGCTGAGATCAGTAATCAAGCTAAGTTATTCGATGCTGGTTATGCTTTTATTGTCGGTGGTGATGGTAACTTTATTGCTCACCCAAGAGCTGAGCTTAATGGCAAACCTCTTGCGGATCTCTTTGGTAATGGTTTATCGGTCAATGAGCATCTAACCCATATGGATATAGAGGGGCGACCTCACTCTATTGTGTTTACTCCGCTACAAGGCTTGGGCTGGCACCTTGGTATCGTCCTTGATGAAGACGTTATCTATGCAGCCACTAGTGAATTACGTACCGATGCGATTATCTATTCTGTTGTCTCTCTTTTAATCGCAGTATTTGTGTTAGGCGGTATCATCACTAAGTTAATGGCGCCGCTTTATCTGCTCAATGAAGCGATGAAGGATGTTGCCAGTGGTGAGGGGGATTTGACTCGTCGTCTCAGCACAGATTCAGATGTGGAGTTTGCGAGCCTTGCTGAGAGCTTTAATAGCTTTGCTGAGAAGTTACAAAGCTTGATTAAGGAAGTCAAAGTTATTGGTGGCCAAATGCTGGAGACCACAGCGCAAACGGCTCAAGGTGCCAGTGATGCTGCCTGTGCTATGGAGCAGCAAAATGAGGAAGTCGAGCAACTGGCAACGGCAATGAATGAGATGGCCGCTACGGCAACAGAAGTGGCTAATAACGCTCAAAGTGCAGCTGGGGCTGTGCAACAAGCCGATGATGCTGTGGGTAATGGTGTTGAGGCTGTGGGTCATACTACAGATTCGATTAACCATTTATCAGAACAGATCGAAGAAGCGGTTAATGTGGTGAAAGAGCTTGAAGTGGATACCACAAGTATCGAGTCGATTTTGAGTGTGATTACCGAGATTGCTGGCCAAACTAATTTATTAGCGCTTAATGCTGCAATTGAGGCTGCTAGGGCTGGTGAGTCTGGACGGGGATTTGCTGTGGTCGCCGATGAGGTGCGCAACCTTGCTGCTAGAACTCAGGAGTCCACCTCTGAGATCGGCGCTAAGATTGAGAAGCTACAGCAAGGTGTTGCTGGTGTTGTGGCAGTAATGAATGAGAGTCGAGAAACGACCCATACTACGGTTGAGAAAGCTCAGCTTGCCAATGAGACCTTGGGCTCGATTCGTCAGAGCATTCAAGAGATTACAGACATGAATCTGCAAATCGCCAGTGCAGCTGAAGAGCAGAGTCATGTGGCCGAAGAGATGAATCGCAACACGTCAAATATTCGTGACCTATCTCATCAGGTGGCTGAAAATGCTCATCAAGCTCATGAGATTACTAAGTTCCAAGTAGAACAAGTTGAAGAGCAGGAAGGTTTGCTCAATCAATTTATTGTTTAAGATTTATCATGCAAAAAGGCCCACATCACGTGGGCCTTTTTTATGGGATAAATCAGAGATTAACTTGGAGCATTTTCCTTGAGCTCTCGCCAACCTGGCTTAAATTTGAGAAGTAAACTTATCAAGCTAATAAGACTGGCAAGCAAAATAACAGGCCATTGTCCCCACTTTGAAAATAATGTCTGTCCTCGTACTAACTCAACATCCTGAACTAGCACTCCGGCTTCAAATTGTGGCAGTTGAGCGCTAATGTTTCCTTTGCTATCGACAATGGCTGTTACACCATTATTGGTGGCTCTTACCAAGGGGCGACCTAGCTCTAGCGCTCGCATCTGCGCGATCTCCATATGCTGAAGTGGACCATTGGAGGTGCCAAACCAAGCATCATTTGAGACAGTCAGCAGTAGATCTGTATCTTGATGAACATTCATGCGTAATTGCTCTGGAAAGGCAATTTCATAGCAAATTGCAGGTGCCACTTTTTTGCCTGCTGCGAGCAAGTTTTGCTGCTGGTAAGTACCGCGAGCAAAAGAAGACATAGGCAGATTAAATAGTGGGGCAATTGGTCTGAGTATCTCTTCCAATGGCACAAATTCGCCAATAGGTAACAGGTGATGCTTAAGATAAGCATTATCCAGTGGACTGTCGGCAGCGGAAGTGGGAGGGACTTGGTAACTCGCCTGTGCTTGTTTTTTCGATTGGCTGTTGCCTAATACAATAAGCGAGTTATAAAAGTCATCTTGTACCTGACTGATGATGCCTGTGATAATGGCGCTATCATTGAGATTAGCGACTTGATTGACATTATCTAAGTAATCCCGTACTAGATAGTCAGGGGCCGGTACCGCTGCTTCCGGCCAGATAAAAATATCGGCTCCCATGTTCGATCGAGTCAGATCCATATATTTAAGCATGGTCGGCCAAAGGGCATCAGGCTCCCATTTCATGCTTTGGGCGATATTTCCTTGGACTAGTGCTAGGTTAACCGTTTCTCCGGTTTTATGAATACGGGAAGCGTTGGATGCCAAGCTAGTCGCTAAGATGAGTAGGCCAATGCTGATAATTTGAAACAGCCAGGCCTTTCTCTTTAACAATAAATAGGTTACGCCAGCTAAGAGGGCAATGGTAAAGCTTAGGCCTAGGGCTCCGATAATACTGGCTAGCGGAGCCAGTGGTCCTTGGGTTTGACTGTATCCAGCCCATAGCCATGGAAAGCCTGTTAATACCCAGCCGCGAAACCATTCGCCCAAAACCCAAAGGCTTGGAAAAAGCAGCAGATAATGTAAAGGGCTAGCATTGCCACTCCAGCGTTGAAACAGATAACCTGCGATTGCTGGATAGAGCGCAAGATATAGGGCGAGTAGTGCCATTAGTGCCATGGAGAAGACTAATGGAATACCGCCAAACTCGGCCATACTCACATGTACCCAGCTAATACCTACGGCAAAACTACCGAATCCAA
Organism: uncultured Shewanella sp.; assembly: GCA_947503555.1. GTDB lineage: Bacteria > Pseudomonadota > Gammaproteobacteria > Enterobacterales > Shewanellaceae > Shewanella. Next base: position 588,683 of record CANNEE010000001.1, on the reverse strand, counting down.
AACTAAGCCAGTGGCAAAAAGCGGCTTTCGCTTTTAACCCATCGGCTAATAGTAAAGAGACAGCTAGTGCCAGAATATAGGTGGGCCAAACTTGATAAGGTGCGAAAGCTAAAGCAGTACTGGCACCGGCTAAAAATACAGTTGCCAGTCTTACTTTAGTGTTATTAAAAAAGGAGAGGTTCACTAGCTTTGTGGCTCTTCTGCGCCGTTAGGATCGGGGAGTTTTACCCTTAACTGTAGTAGTCTGCGGGTATCGGCACTGATAACTTTAAATTCAATGCCTTGAATGATGACCTTTTCGTCCCGCTCAGGAAGGTGTCCAAATGCGTGAGAAACCATACCGCCTATGGTATCGAACTCTTCATCGCTAAACTCAGTACCAAACTCTTCATTGAAGTCTTCGATCGGCGTTAAGGCTTTAATCATGTATACCTTGTTGCCAACCTTACGAATTTCTAGATCTTCACTACTATCATGATCGAATTCGTCTTCAATTTCGCCGACGATCTCCTCAAGAATATCCTCAATGGTGATAAGTCCTGAGACGCCGCCATATTCATCGACAACAATTGCCATATGATAACGTTGGCTACGAAACTCTTTTAGCAGTACATCCACTCGCTTACTTTCCGGCACTACCACAGCAGGGCGAATAACTTGAGCTAGTGAGAATGGGGTTTCGCTATTATTGAAACCATATTGAAGTAGATCTTTAGCAAGTAAAATACCTTCTATATGATCTTTATCTTCATTGATAACGGGAAAGCGAGAATGAGCAGAGCCAATAACAGTGGCCAGTAACTCTTCGACTGTATGGTTAATTTGGATTGCAACGATTTGCGCGCGCGGGATCATGATGTCGCGAACACGTAAATCAGAGACCTCTAAGACGCCTTTGATCATCTCTCTGGTATCTTCGGTAATCACATCACGTTCTTCAGCGTCTTGGATTACTTCAACTAGATCTTCGCGGTTTTGCGGTTCGCCCTGAAATAGTTGGCTTACTTTTTCAAACCAGCCTTTTTTCTGGGCGCTGGTACTCGGTGGTATATCGTCACTCATAATCATATCCTAGCAACAGATTTTGCTACTTATAGCTCCTTATAAGGGTCAGAAATTCCGATGTTTGAGAGTAGTTTAGTCTCTAAAGACTCCATCTCAATAGCATCGTTATCTTCAATATGGTCATACCCTAGCAGATGCAGGCAACCATGTACAACCATGTGTGCCCAATGGGCATTTAAGGGTTTGTTTTGTGCCTTGGCTTCATCCTCTACAACACTCGCACAGATAATTAGATCACCGAGTAATGGCAATTCGATTCCTGGTGGTGCTTCAAAGGGAAAAGACAGTACATTCGTTGGTTTATCTTTACCTCGATAAGCCTTGTTTAATGATTGGCTTTCCTCGGCTTCGGCAACTCTAATGGTTAATTCCGCTTGGGGTAACCTGCCTTCAAGTGCGGTTGATACCCAAAGGTTAAACTCCTGCTCTGAGGGAAGGTTTTGTTGATCTTTTACAGCAAGCTGCAGATCCAGTGCGAGATCAAGCGTCATGGGTTTGAGTCCCCTGCTCGTTTAAACGGTCACTCTCTTTCTTAGCTTTGGCGGCTTGCACGCGCATATCGTGTTCATCATAGGCTTCAACAATACGCGCGACTACTGGGTGGCGAACCACATCATGGGCTTGGAAAAAGTTAAAGCTAATTTCATCGACTTTACTTAGTACTTCTACTGCATGACGTAGGCCAGACTTTTGAGCGCGAGGGAGGTCAATTTGAGTGATATCCCCAGTAATTACGGCTCTTGAGTTAAAGCCGATACGGGTTAAGAACATCTTCATCTGTTCAACCGTGGTGTTTTGACTCTCGTCTAAAATAATAAAGGCATCGTTAAGAGTACGTCCGCGCATATAAGCAAGGGGAGCGACTTCAATAACATTGCGCTCAATGAGGCGCTCTACCTTTTCAAAACCTAGCATCTCAAACAAGGCGTCATAGAGTGGTCTTAAGTAGGGGTCGACTTTTTGGCTCAGATCCCCTGGCAGGAAACCGAGCTTTTCACCAGCTTCTACTGCTGGGCGAGTTAATAGAATACGTCTCACTTCTTGACGCTCTAGCGCATCGACAGCTGCTGCAACCGCTAGGTAGGTTTTACCTGTGCCCGCAGGGCCAATACCAAAGGTGATGTCATGTCTGACGATATTGGCGACATATTGCCCTTGGTTTGGATTTCTAGGCTTAATCACGCCCCGTTTAGTTTTGATATAGAGCTCTTTACTATCGCCCATATCATCGGCTTCTAGTGCGACAGCCTCTTGAATGGCAATGTGCACCTGCTCAGGTTCTAAGTCGGGAGTGCTGCCTTTGATGCTTTGGGTATCCACATACAGGCTTTTAAGTAAGTTGTTTGCTGTTAAACAGTTACTTGGCAGGCCAGTAATTTTGAAGTGATTATTTTTATAGTTAATCTCTACTCCGATACGGCGTTCTAACTGCTTTAAATTGTCATCGAATGGACCGCAGAGTGAGGCTAGACGGCGGTTATCGGAAGGCTCTAGATAAAGATTCAGAGTGGTTAACTTGTTGGACAATGAAGACTCCAATGTGAACAAATGAAAACAGAAACTTGTTTATGTTAAGTGTACGATTCGGTTAGACCGATTGCCATAGGCCGAGATTAAATTTTAATCTTTATTATGGGTGCCTGTTAACTATTCAAGCTAAGCACCATGCCAGTTACGCATTTGGTTGGCTTCTTTTGATAGTACCACGACTTCTGAGCGGGTAAGTGTATCCTGTAGCGCAAGTTTATCGCCATCTAATAGGATGCGCAGGTTGCCTAGGCCTAGCAGAGACCAGATTACCCTCGCTAGCGCAGTTAAAAAGCTTAGATTTTGGCCGTTAGGGTGTTGTACTTTTAACCGCCATGCACGCATGCCTAAAGTCTGGCCGCCGCGGCTCCAGAAAACGGCATAAAAACAGGCTACCCAACTGACATTCCATAGCTGGTAAAGTCCAGAGTAGAGTGGTGTGCCATTAAGTAGATCGGAAACATGCTCTTTTCCATCCATAGGGAGTAAGCCTGTTTGGACTAGCATTGTAAATAGACCAAAGCCCAGGGTGCCTACTAACATGTAGACCGCAAGAGCCAACATAAGATCATAAATCATAGCACCAAGCCTTCTAACAAAGCTGGCCCTTGGAAAGTTTGCATGGGAAGGGTTTTGCACTGTTTATTCCTTAATTTGAGAGCGGACTAATCTTGCTCGCGAACGAAATGAATATTGCTGAAACCAAAGCGTGCAAACTCGTTAATTCGAAAGTCTTTTACGGCTTGATTGCCTTTAGATGTCATAGCAACTTGCTGTTCCATTGCATGAAAGCGGGTGAGATCTATCCCTTCTGCAGCTGCAACAGCCTCATAGATATCATTGTGCTTGTCGAAACTAAAGTTAATGACTTTAGCTTCGCCTTTAAATTGATAGCTGACTTGACGTGCCATGGATTCCTCTATATTTCAGCGCCCTTGGCTGAAGTCAAAATATAAGGAGCGCATTATAGCCTTAAGGTTTTTTCAATGCGAGTGGGAGTCTAGTTCGGATTGTTATGAGATTAGCTTGGGCTCATCACTTTTAAACTCTAAAGCAAGGGACTGACTTTATCTTAATGCTTCTTTTTGGACTCAACGTTTAGAAATAATAAAAATGTTTGTTATTAAAATGTTTCGCTTTGGTTTGCGGTAATACTGGTCGGGGGAGTATGTTAGCTTACTGTTTTTAGTTTGTAGCCCTTGTGTCTTCTGGGGTTGTCTTGGTTGCTGCAACTTGTGAAGGTGACAGTGAAAAAATAATTTGTGTTACGAGGTTGTTAAAGGTTAAACCGCATGCTAGCTTGTATTTAGTTTGATATGGAGTAAGACGAAAGTCGTGCATCGTCGCATCAAGCATAAGAATTAAAACAATAAATAATACATATTGGAGCAAGTACTTTATGAAACTATCTAAGCTTTCTAGCGCCATCATCGCGATCTCATTAGGTGTCGCTGCCAATGCTCACGCTGCGGATGATAGATATGTCATTCAAGTGGATAATAGTAAAAAAGGTATTGTTAAAGCCTTAGCGAAGAAACTCGGCGGTGAAGTTCATGTCGATGGTAATGGTTTTATCGCTGCTAGTTTTACTGGCAAAGATTTGGCTCAAGTTAAGGGACTACTGAACAATCCTCATGTGAAATTGGTTGAACAAGATCAGCGACGTCACCTTATGTCAGCCTACAGTGATGATGCTGGCAACCCGATGACGACTCAGCTAACCCCTTATGCTGTATACCAGTCTCAAGCAAATCAAGTTAATTTTAATGCCGCTGCAGGCATGAAGGTGTGTGTTATCGATTCCGGTTTAGACAGATCTAATCCTGATTTTGAGTGGAATAATATCACTGGTGATAATGATTCTGGCACTGGTAACTGGGATGAGCATGGTGGTCCACACGGTACCCATGTTGCTGGTACTGTTGGTGCTGCGGATAACGGTATCGGCGTTGTCGGTATGGCGCCAGGTGTCGACATGCACATTATTAAAGTATTTAATTCTGATGGTTGGGGCTACTCTTCTGATTTAGCCCATGCTGCTAATTTGTGTAGCCAAGCTGGTGCCAACATCATTAGCATGAGCTTAGGCGGCGGTGGGTCGAACTCCACTGAGTCAAATGCCTTCCAAAGCTTCACCGATGCAGGCGGTCTAGTGCTCGCTGCTGCAGGTAACGATGGTAACAGTGTTCGTTCATACCCTGCAGGTTATCCATCAGTGATGATGATTGGTGCAAATGACGCTAATAATAATATTGCTGACTTCTCTCAATTTCCTTCTTGCTTATCAGGTAAAGGTAAGCGCGCAACAGAAGATGAGACTATCTGCGTAGAGGTAACTGCTGGTGGTGTTGATACGTTATCTACTTACCCTGCAGGTATGGCAACTTCTGCCAGCATGAGTGCAGACAGTACTGGGTATGCAGCATCAGCAATGGAGAACGCTGGCTCGGCTTCAGGCGTTGGTTATTATATGGGGACAGCTGAAGCGGTTGATAGTGGTGCAAACGGCAGTGTTTGTGTTATTGACCGAGGCAACATCTCTTTCCATGACAAAGTTGCTAACTGTGAAGCTTCTGGTGGCGTTGGTGCAGTGATTATCAACAATGAACCTGGCATGCTATATGGCACCCTAGGCGATACCAACTCTACTAGCATTCCGGCTGTTGGTGCAGCCCAAGAGGATAGAACAGCGCTTCTCGCAGCAACAAGCTTTGATATCAATATTGGTACATCTGACTATGGCTTTATGAGTGGTACTTCTATGGCGACTCCAGCTGTATCGGGCGTAGCGGCACTAGTTTGGTCTAATCACACTGAGTGTACAGGCACTGAAATTCGTGATGCGCTTAAAGCTACCGCTCAAGATGCTGGCGCAGCCGGTAAAGATGTCTACTTTGGTTATGGTATCGTTAAAGCGGCAGCGGCTGATGCTTATCTAACTGCTAATGGTTGTGGCGGCGGTGTGACACCCCCACCAAGTGGTGACATCAGCCTGTCAGCATCAGTTGGTTCTTCAAAGGGTAAGCCAGTTGTTGACTTAAGCTTCTCGGGCGCTTCAAGCTCAAGTGTTGACATCTATCGTAACGGTAGCTTGCACACCACGACAGCAAACGATGGTAGCTATAGAGATGCCAGCTTTGGTAAGCGTGCTAGTGGCACTTATATCTATAAGGTTTGTGAAGCTGGTACTGATACTTGTAGTGATGAAGTCAGTGTGACTCTGTAACCTCTCAACAGCTTAACTAAGTATGAAGGCCAGCATATGCTGGCCTTTTTGTTATCTAGTGCTGCAGATATGAGTGATTGGAAATCTAGAGAAAAGTCACTAAAGAGGTGTCATTTAGCGAGCTAATTGAGCTAAATTTAATAATATAAAGGTCATAGAGGAAGTTGCGATGAGCTTATGTTTATTTAGCCGCAGGAAAAGAGGGATCTGTGCGACAATAATACTGGCATTCCTTGTTTGTTTTTATTCTTTTGAGGTGCCTGCTAGTGAGCCTCAAAGCCCTTCTTATCAAGCCAGCCAAGCACTGACTTTCAGGTTATGTATCGAATCGCAAAATAATATGCCTTTTATCAATGGTGATACTGTAACTCAGAATCTTGCCTTAGGTGAAAGAGGTGTACTGGTTGACCTTTTGTTACTGACAGCTAGAGAGCTAGGTATTAATTTAAGCATTACATCTTTGCCTTGGAAAAGATGCATTCAAGAGGTGAAGCAAGGTAGGTTGGATGGCCTCTTTGCCACTATTTGGTCTAAGGAGAGAGAAGAGTGGGCTGTGTTTCCTAAATCGGCTACGCAGCTTGATATTAGCAAAGCCTTGTGGCTTGTGAATTATCCTGTCTATTCGCGTATTCACTCAGATTTGCGCTGGAATGGTCAGAGTTTCACTGGAGTACAAAATGGCATAGGCGCTCCCTTTGGCTATATTGCTTATCATAAGCTTGATAACTTGGGCGTGCTGCCAAAGCGAAATCTCAATGCCAAAGAAGCACTACCTTTAGTCGCCAAGGGGCGTTTAGATGGTTATGTTATCGAGAAAGCGATAGGGGATAGATATATAGAGGATTTAGGATTACAGGGTCAGTTGGTGGAGTTATCGCCTAGCTTTATGCAGGTATTTTGGTTTTTACCTGTTTCGCACCAATGGTATCGTCGACATCAAGCTCTTACCCATAGCTTTTGGCTGAATATGGCCAGTATTCGCAAGCGAGAGGGGAAACGTCTTCTAGAGAACTATGCTAATCAATAAGGGAAAAAGTTAAGGCCTGCATGTTCGCAGGCCTTATTTTCTACTCTAAGTGTAGTGCACAGTTAGGGTGTAAACTGTACTACTAATTTAGAAGTAATCTTAGAAGTAATAGCCGATGTTAATGTTGACTCTTTGATCCCAACCATCGCCTGCCATAGGCAGACCAACATGATCGTCTTTCTCTGTAGAGAAGGTCATGTTTTTACCCATGATAAAGTCAAATTGGGCAAAGATAGGGCCAGAAGAAACGGAAACACCAGTGACGTTTTGGTAGCTGTTATCAAAGCTGTTATCGGCAACATCTGGTGTCATCACACCAAAATCATTATAGATTTTGAAGCTACCAAAGCTTGCTTTAAAGCTTTTAGACAGGTTCAAGCTGTAGATTTGACCTTTAGAAGCAATTTCATACTGCCAATCTAGTAGAGCAACTGCAATTTTGTTTGGGTTTTGGTTGTCAGTTGCGTCACTGTCTGTGGTATCAAATTCATAGGTCAGAGCTTGAAGTTGAAGATTCCAATCATTGTATTTGCTATCTAAGTGGATAGCAGCAGCATAGCGATCGCCAGTTTCCTTGGTCACACTGTTATAGATCTGACCATACTGTAGCGAGCCACCAAGGGTTGTTGAGCCACCTTCATGGGCCAGAGTATAAGTTTGGCGAAGGTTTAGCTGGTTAGTTTCTTCGTTGTTATAGGTCGTTGTCACCCCGTCTTTGGTGAAGCTACCCGTATACAAGTCTGGTGCGTATTGCTTATTTTCTGTCGCATCATATTCTGAGTTTTTGTAGAAAGCGATATCTGTGTGCCAAGTGCCATCATCGAAGGTCGCCTTGATACCGATATCATGATCATCTTCTAGGCCCACATAGTAAGGCATGCCGAACCAGAAGCTGTTAGAAATATAGTCACGATTACCAAATGGAGTTTGGTTTAGACCAAATTGGATTTGCCACTCTGGATTGACATCATAGTAGCCATAACCGTACTTAATAAAGTTGGTGTTATCGGTAAAGCGATACTCAGCTTTTAAGCCCCAGTCGCCTTTTTTGCCACTGAATTTGATGGCAAAAATATCAAAATCAAGATCGCCAAGTTTGTCTTTAGAGCTTTCATCATACTCTTTGTATGAGTAGTTAACTCGTACTGCGCCACCGACCTTGATACCATCTTCTGCCGCAGCGATTTGAGTGCTGCCGGTAAAGGCCATAGCCACAGCGATTGCTGATAGACTGAGTTTAGTTACTGTTTTCATCATATTCTCCCAGGTGGCATTAGGATGCATAATGCCGCCTTTATTTTAATTATTGAGCCACAAACGACCGCCCCATATCGAGTCTCTCGTTTGCTTAGCAAATTTGTTAATCAGTTAGGGATGTACGCTTATACTGCTAGTTCCTGCTCGACAAGGGCTTGCCAGTATTTGACTCCTGTCATCAATACCTTATCGTTGAAATCATAGTGAGGATTGTGCAAGGCGGTGCCGCCGCACTCCCCCTGTCCGTTGCCTACTAAAATGTAGCAGCCATCTCTTTCTCTTAGCATGAAAGAGAAGTCTTCACTGATGGTAAAGGGCTCACAGCTACCATTTACCTTATCTTCTCCTACCACTTTAATGGCGGCTTTTACCGCGCTTTCTGTTTGGGTAGGCGTATTTATGGTTGATAGAAAACTATTGTTAAAGTGATATTCGTAATCAACGCCAGCACTAATGCATTGGCCTTTTACAATACGCTCTATGCCAGCTTCTATTTTGGCTAACGCCTCGTCGGTAAAGCTTCGCGTATCACCCTTAATAGTGACTTCTGATGGGATCACATTCACTGTGCCATTGGTGGCAAACTCTGTGACCGAAATAACTGCTGTCTCATGTATTGCACTGAGGTTGCGTGACACTAATGTCTGCATCGCTGTGACCACTTGCGCTCCCACCACAATAGGGTCAGTTCCCATATGTGGCATGGCAGCATGACCGCCCGTGGCTTTGATAGTGATTTCAAAGCTACTTTCACTTGCCATAATGGAACTAGGACGAGTAACAAAGTGTCCTTCAGGGATCCCAGGTAAGTTATGCATGGCATAAACGGCATCTATGTTCCAACGACTAAAGAGGCCGTCGGCTATCATAGCTTTAGCGCCAACACCATGTTCCTCTCCGGGTTGGAAGATAAAATAGACGGTGCCGTCAAACTGACGTGTTTTTGCTAACTCATGAGCAGCACCTAATAGCATAGCAGTATGGCCATCATGTCCGCAGGCGTGCATAACACCTTTGTGAACTGACGCATGTTTAAAGGTGTTTTGCTCGGTGATATGTAAGGCATCCATATCGGCACGTAAACCTATGGAACGCTGGCTATCACCGCACTTTAGAATGCCCACCACCCCTGTTTTACCTATATTGGTGTGAACCTCTAAGCCAAACTCTGTTAACTTTTCAGCAACCATTTTTGATGTCATGACTTCCTCAAAGCCAAATTCTGGATGCTTATGAATTTGGTGACGCCAATCGATGACTTGCTTCTCTATGCTCATATTCTGATATCTCTTTTTTGCCCCTTGCTAATGGTCAGTTATTAGCAAGGGGCGTCTTACTTAGGCTTTTTCTGTTGCCGTCATATCTAGGGCAGCTTCAGTTGGCGTTTCTGTTTGCTCAACCTGTTGCTGTGCATTAGGCTCAAACTCAGCCTTAAACATCTTGATGGTACTTATGATGCACAGGAAGAGTACGAACATAAGTGGGAAGGCAAAGATAAGGCTGATACTTTGCAGCAGATCAATACCTGTTTTACTGCCCATCATCAGAGTCAGTGCCATGGCTGCCTGCGCGATAACCCAGATGATTTTCATCTTGTTACTTGGGTTTTCGCTACCGTCTTCACACATACTCGCTAGGGTAAAGGTCGAGCTATTAAGTGAAGTGATAAAGCAGGTAAATAGGGCTATCACCACACCTAGGGAGATCACTGTGCCTAGAGGGAAACCTTCTAATACGATAAAGGTCGCCGCTTTAGATGAAGCTGCCGCAGCCTTCAACGTCTCTGGCTCAGACATAATGCCGATAGTGCCGAAGAAGGCTACCCAGATAAAGATGCCAAGGCAAGGCAGGATCATTGAACCTAAGATGAATTCTTTTACTGTACGTCCCTTAGAGACACGTGCAATGAATGGACCTACGAATGGTGCCCAGGCGATTGCCCATGCATAGTAGTAGATAGGCCAGCCACGGATCCATGATGCTTCATCTTCAGCTGCAAAGGTTGGTAGCATCAGTGCATCTTTAAAGAAGTCATTGATATAGTTACCAATAGAGTCGAAGTATACATTGATCATAGTGGTCGTTGGGCCGACTATACCAACAAGTAGAATCAGACCGACTAAAAGATATGCATTGTAGTCAGAGAGTAGCTTAATCCCTTTTTCTAGACCTGTGGTAGTACATAGAATAGTGATAACTGCAATGAAACCAACGAGTAAGAAAATGACCCATGGCGCATCTGGTGTACCAAATAGGTAAGAGAAGCTAATACCTAAAGATAGGCCGCTTTGACCAAGCGAGGTTGAGATACCCGCAATCGCGCCAAATACACAGATAAGATTAATCGCTTTACCTAGGTTGCCATTGGCTTTGTTTTTGCCCCAAGGCAGTAGAATATTACTGATTAGCCCGCTCTCTTTTTTACGATACATCAAGTAACCGACGATCAGACCGACCACTGAGAACCCAGACCAAGCTTGAATACCTTGGTGAATAAAGCTTTGCTTCATTGCAAACTCTGCCGCTTCAGCGGTTTGTGCATCTATGCCTGTGGTGACTAGTGGATTCATGTAGTGATATACAGGTTCTGCCACACCCCAGTAGAGCATTACAGTACCCATACCGGCCGAGAACAACATACCTATCCATGAGAAGGTACTAAATTCAGGTTTAGCATCATCCGGCCCGAGTTTAATTTGTCCATATTTACTAAAAGCAAAATAGAACATGGTCATCACAAATAGGAATGAGCCGCCCATATAAACCCAGCCAAAGGTGTCGGTGAGGTAAGTCATGGTACCTATGCCGACTTCATAGAGTTTGTCAGGGAATAGGATCCCGGATAGTACTACCAGCACGATAAAGCTAATGGTACTGACAAAGAGCAGTCGCCCTTGAGTTAATCCATTGTTGTTAGACATAATCAATTCCTACCTTAGTCGATGATGATAAGTTCAGGTGCAGCACGCTCGCTGAGCCACTCGGCACCATCTTCAGTAATTACAATGTTCTCTTCATGCACCATAGATTTACCCGGTGCGTAAACCATACCTGGCTCTAATGTCATCACCATACCTGGCTTAAGAATGGTATTGTCCGTGGCCGTGTTTGACGGACGCTCGGTCAACTCCATGCCTAGGCCATGGCCAAGACGGCCCACGTCGTTACCTAATGCGCCATTGGCTTCCAACACTTTCCACATTGCGTTGTAAATATCAGTAGTGGTTGCCCCTGGACGGGCTGCTTCAAAGCCTTTAGTCGTCGCTTCATAGGTGGCTCGATAGGCAGCTTTGGTTTGCTCACTGGCAGTGCCAAAGGCCCAGTTGCGGTCAAAGTCTGAGAAATAGCCATCTCGCACAGCACCTGTGTCTATGATGAGCACATCGCCATGCTCAATAACACGGTCGGTAGGGCCCATAATGATGCTGTCATACCCATCAGGGCCAGATCCCGCAATGATATAAGGACATTCATCGGCGCCTTCTCTCAACATATCGATGCGGAACTGTTTACAGATCTCGCGCTCTGTCATTCCCATTCTGGCGTACTGGGGAATACGGTCGAAACCCAGATTGGTGATACGACAGATCTCGCGTGTTTTCTCGATTTCAGCTTGAGACTTAATTTGTCTAAGCCCATGCATGGCCAATGATACGTCAACAAACTCTTTTTTCACTAAGGTGGTGAGTTTGAGGTAGTTGTTCACCGGCATGCGAAGGTGGGATTCAATGCCGAGAGTGGCACCAACGCGGCCGAAGCGACAAGGAAGAGAATTAAGAGCACTGGCAACTAGGCTAATACCATCATCTTCAGGTCTTGGAGAAGGCCAAGTAATGATGTTCTCAATCCAAGTACTTGCCATGCCACTGGCACCAATCTCAGGAATAATGGCAATTGGCTTGCCTTCAGCAGGCACAATAACAAACCAAGGACGGGTCGGGCTATGCCAGAATTGAGTATGGAATCCAGTGAAGTAACGGACATTAGGTTCCGTTGTAAAGAGCATTGCATCCAATTCCTGCTCTCGCATAACTTGCTGAGCGCGAGCCGTTCTGTGCTCGAATTCAGCTTGGGTAAAGCCACGCTGTAAATAGTTAGTCATTGTTGACCTCTTGCTTTTTATATTTGCCACACCTTATTCAAATTGGTGCAGTCTTGGGCTAGTTGCGTTATTAAAGTTAACTTTTCGTTACGTTACGCTTTAGCATGTTACTTATTTTGTAGTTAAATAATGTGACCAAAGTCGCAAGGTTAACTTTAGTTTACTATTTTTGTGTTTTTAGCGTTTTTTATGTGTTTTTAGTCAAATAAAATGACCTTTAGTTGATTTTTAGCTTGTAAAGTAAGCAAGGAAGGTTTTATATAGTTACATAAAGTTTATTGTTGTCTTGAGTTTAGCTGACTGTAAGCATACAATTACTGATAGTTTAAGTTCACAAAAGTGGTCTGAAAGAATGAATAGTGCAGCAATCCAATCTCTGAGTGTGAATTTTTCAGATAAAGACAGAGATTTGTTAGAAAGCCACTTTAGATTGGCGGATACCGTGGCTGATTTTATTGGCCCTCATTGCGAGGTGGTTATCCACTCATTTGAAAGCTTTGAAAAATCAGTAGTTAAAATTGTTAATGGTCACCATACAGGTCGTGAAGTGGGATCTCCGATTACCGACTTAGGCTTAAAGATGATTCGTCACTTTGAGCAAACCGGAGAGATGACGCCAAAAAGTTATTTCACTAATAGCAAAGATGGCTCGTTACTGAAATCGACAACCTGTGTGCTCGCGGGGGAGAACAATAAACCGATAGGCTTATTCTGTATCAATATGAATTTGTCTTACCCATTTCCTGAAATTGTTAAGACGCTTATGCCTGACATGGCATCGGTCAGTCACTCTGTGAGTGAGAACTTCAGTGCGAGTGCGACCGAAGTGATTAGTCAAGCGTTAGAGACGGCGATTAAGGATGTGGAGCAAGATGAGTCTGTGAACCTTAAGGGGAAGAATAAAGCCATCACTAAGCAGTTATTTGAAAACGGCATTTTTGAACTAAAAGAAGCTACGGCAACGGTTGCCGAACGCTTAGGGATCACACGCCACGCCGTTTACAAATATATTCGTGAATTTAAATCGTGATTTATTAACAAGAGAACTCGCTATGAAACAGAAAATTCATACAGATTTAGCACCAGCAGCTATCGGCCCTTATTCACAAGGTATGGGATTTGGTAACTTGGTTTTCACCTCTGGTCAATTGCCGCTTGATGCCGAGACCATGGCATTTGTTGAAGGTGGAATTAAGGAGCAATCACGTAAGTCGCTGGAAAACTTGAAAGCAGTATTAGAAGCCGCAGGCGCAGGCATGGATACAGTATTGAAAACCACTTGTTTCCTTTCAGATATGGAAAACTTTGCCGCTTTTAATGAGGTTTACAGTGAAATGTTTGGTACTGAGGTGGCGCCAGCACGTTCTTGCGTTCAGGCAGCACGTCTACCAAAAGATGCCTTGGTTGAAGTTGAAGCAATTGCTTTTGTTAAGTAATTATTGACTTCGGGGGCTGCAACCGGCCCCTTTTTTTATTTTCTACCTCGGTGATTGTGATGTTTAAATTATTAAGTAATCAATTTTTCTCTGGTGAAAAAAGCCCTTTATTCACTCAAGCTATCGCTCAATCAGCCCGTGGCTTTCACAGTCAGATCGAGGGCTATCAGCCAACGCCATTAGTGTCATTGCCAAATTTAGCAGAGCGGTTAGGCGTTAAAGCGATATGGGTGAAAGATGAATCCCATCGATTCGGCCTAAACGCCTTTAAGGTATTAGGTGGTTCCTATGCTTTAGGTCAGCTCCTTGCTGAGCATCTTGGTGTCGATATCAATGAAATTGATTTGAAGACAGTATCGCAAAAGCTGCCTGAACCTTTGACTTTTACCACAGCGACCGCAGGTAATCATGGTACCGGTATTGCGTGGGCTGCCCGTGAAATGGGACAAAAGGCTGTGGTGTATATGCCAAAAGGCTCACCTCAGGCCAGTGTTGATCGTATTCGAGGCTTAGGTGCCGAATGTATTGTTACCGATGTGAACTATGACGATACAGTGCGTCTAGCCAATCAAACGGCAGAAGAAAAGGGCTGGACCTTAGTACAAGACACTGCATGGGAAGGTTATGACAAGATCCCAACTTGGATCTCTCAAGGTTATATGACCATGGCTGATGAGGCTGTGACTGAGCTTGAAATGCACCAAGAGCAGATGCCAACCCATGTTTTTTTACAAGCGGGTGTGGGCTCTCTGGCTGGTGGTGTATTAGGTTATCTGGTTGATAAGCTGGGCGCAGGCAACTTTAAGACAGTTGTGGCGGAGCCAAGTGCGGCCGATTGTATCTACCGTTCAGGCGAAGCAGGAGAGATAGTTACTGTCGGTGGCTCTCTAAGCTCTATCATGGCAGGGCTTGCCTGTGGTGAACCTAACCCAGTGACTTGGCCTATTCTACGTGATGCTAGCGATGTATTTGCATCGGTTGATGATAATGTGAGTGCCACAGGTATGCGCATTTTAGGCAACCCATTTGGGCAGGATCCTAAAGTTGTCAGTGGTGAGTCTGGTGCAATTACCATGGGATTACTCTATTTATTGGCAACCCATCCTGAAGGAAAAGTGGTCAGTGAAGTTTTGGGACTAAATAAAGACTCTGTGGTGATGCTCTTTAGTACCGAAGGTGACACTAATCCTCAGCGCTACCGCGATATAGTATGGCAAGGGAAACTGCCGCTTTAAGTGATATGCCCATCATCTTCAATTAAATGCAAAACGAGCCATTAAGGCTCGTTTTTTTATGCTGTGCCGTGATTGTTAGCCCTAGTTTGCCAGCAGTGCCAGAGCAGGAAGTTGATTGCATGGATAAATGGTATAGGTTTTGTGGTGCTTTATTAGGCTAGATTTTTTATTGGCCTGACTGAGCATTAAACCGTGTTTATCGGCAAGCTGAACTAGCTCTTTCTCCTCTCCTCTGAAGTAGAGGCGAATAGGTTTAATCAGTTGTTTGTCTTTGATATGAGTTGCGAGCTCTTTAGCGCAAACAACCAGACTGGTTTGCCCATCACCATCGAGTTTCAGTTTGGTCTCCAGCTCAGTGTCGGTGACGACTAACCATTGATTGGCATGACTGTCTTCAATTAACCCTGATAATGCATCACCTAGATTTTGACTATTGGCTTGAGCCTTAGTGTATTGAGTGACAATCGACTGCATTAGTTCGTCTAACTTAGCGTTGGCGCCTTGACTACGGCCTAGTCGAATCCAGAGCTCAAGATCTTTGGCTACCAGTTTGGAGAAGCGTTTCTCTTTCAGTGCCTTTGCCATCCAGCTACAAAGGTAGTGGCTTTGGGCAGCGCTATTGCGCTTAGTGTGAGTCTCGGCATTGGATTGGGCTAAATCATGGATAGCGGCTTGAGCAAGGTCAAGTACAGCTTGATTATAACTAGTCTGTGTCATCATAACTCCGCCGCAGTGGTGAGTGAAAAGGTGCGGCGGCGCTATGTTACCACATTACCAAGTTATCAGTTATAGCGCTTTATTGCTGACCAACTTGGCCGCAGTTAATATCAGCTCAGGTGCTGGTCTAACACTGAAGTTAGGATTGATATATTGAAAATGGATAAGGCCTTTGCCGTCACTGATGTAAACCGCAGGTACGGGAAGGACTAATCGTTTCTCACCATTCGGGGTTGTCGTTAATGGATTAGTAATTCCCATCTTTTGAGTGTATCTCTGTGTCACGCGCTCACTGGTAAAATAGGCGAGACCAAAAGCTTGAGAGGCTTTATGACTTGCATCAGAAAGCAGCTGATAATTTAGCTCATTATCTTTAACTGACTGTTTAAGCTGCTTGGGTGTATCAGGTGAGATGCCAATAAGTTGAAATCCCATATCAATAAGTTGTTGCTCAATGGCTTTAAGTTGTCCCATTTGGGCATTGCAATATGGACACCAGCCACCGCGATAAAAGAAGATCACGCTGGGTTTATTATCTGTTAGCTCAGTCAAAGCAACTGATTGACCATCAAGTTGTTTCAACTCAACATTGGGTAGTTGATGGCCGTTGAGTAGTGGTGTCAGCTGATTTTCGTTAGCTGCAATTTTCGCTTGCAGTTTAGAAGAGAGTATTAGGTTGGCTACCAGCAATATAAAGCAGATGGCTAAGGCGTATCTTAGGTTTTTAGCTTGATGAAATAGCATTAGGCTTCCTGTGTTCCCATTTGGGTTATTGTTATTGGAGCCTAATGAGACCTAGTGAGTCGATTATTTATTTCAGCGTATGCTGTTATAAAAAACGCCCCAGTGAAATGGGGCGTTTTGAATGCTTTGATAATTAGCCTAAGTAACCAAGCTTATTTGATTTTTTTCGGTTTGCTGGCGCCGCTTTTTACTTTCACTCTGCGACCTACCATGCTCTTTTCAGCGGCGACTTGGGCGGTAACATTATCGTCACGGGTTTTCTTTTTAGCAAAGCTGCGGCGTTTTTGGATCTGTTTTAGAAGCAGATCTCTGCTGCTTACCTCATAACCTGGTACTGAGATACGTTTGATCTTCTGACCAATAAGCTTTTCGATATCCTTGAGAGTGCGCTCTTCTTCGCGACTGACAAAGGAGATGGCCACCCCTGTTTTACCTGCGCGGCCTGTGCGCCCGATACGGTGGACATAATCTTCCGCTAAGAAAGGCAGGTCATAGTTAACTACATATTCTAGATCTTGAATATCTAAGCCTCTTGCCGCCACTTCTGTGGCCACCAGCGCGCGGATCTTACCTTCTTTAAACTCTCTCAGCGCGCGGCGACGATTACCTTGGGCTTTTTCTGAATGCACCACAGAGGCTGGAATACCATCGAGATTAAGCTCTTTGACCACTTCATCTGCGGCGTCTCTGGTGGCGGTGAATACTAATACCTGTTGCCAGTTCTTTTTACCTATGAGCTCAGATAGCAATTCACTCTTGCGGCGCTGCTCGACTGGATACACCACTTGGCTGACTGTGCTGGCGGTGGTGTTTTGGCCATCGACACTGATGAGTTTAGGTTTGTTGAGCATCTCGTTAGCAAGGTGTTTTACCGAGCTTGAGAAGGTCGCCGAAAACATCATGTTTTGACGATTCTTATTGACAGCCTGTACGATTTTTTGAATGTCTGAGATAAAGCCCATATCCAGCATACGGTCGGCTTCATCTAATACCAAAAAGTCTACATGGGACAAGCTCAGGTTACAGGCAGTGATATGCTCAAGTAAGCGCCCAGGAGTCGCAACGATAATATCGGCACCTTCTTTTAACTTGGCTGCCTGAGTACTGGTTTTAACGCCACCAAAAATCGTCAGTACTTTAATATCCATATACTTGGCATAGGCGATAAAGTTATCGGCTACCTGCTGTGCCAACTCTCTGGTTGGGGCAAGCACGAGTGCGCGAGTATTAGAGTTAAGCCTGTCACTCGGGTTATCGTGCATTTTCTGCAGAATCGGTAGAGCAAAGGCGGCAGTTTTACCTGTACCTGTCTGGGCACTGGCAAGTACATCTTGGCCACGTCGAATAACGGGAATCGCTTCGCGCTGCACTGGCGTCAAGGTTTGATAGCCACATTCAGAGACGGCGCGCAAAATTTCTGGGGCGAAACTGAAAGATTCAAATTTCATATGTTGATCCTGTGTCTATTCAATCTATTGAGCTAAAAAGTGCGTCTATTTATTCGGCGTTAAACGCGGCCGCGGAGTATAGCAAAATTTTTCAGCTCTGTAGATGGCTTTTGTGCTTTGCCTTTTACTTGGCCTGCTATTTGTCGAACCGACATTATCTAGGTTGATTCGAGTGGTGCTAAATAGCAACAAAAGTTGCCTTTTGCTGGTAAAAATTGACTCTGTATAAGCATGGTCTAGGCTTTATTGAGGCAAAGCAAGGAGGCTGTATGTCTTTAAATGTCTTGATTATTGATGATTCTCTTACCGCCTGTAAAACCTTAGAGCAGCAGTTTAATGCACTCGGAGTCGTTAATGTGGATTTCTGCTGGGATGGCCGCAATGCGATTCGTCTACTTAAAAAGTATCAGGCGCAATATCAAATAGTGGTTGTCGACTTGCATATGCCCAATATGGATGGCATAGAGCTGTTGACCAAGTTAAAGGGTATCGACTTTAAGGGAGGAGTAATTATTGCCTCGGCCATGGAAGAGCGCATCATTCAAGCCGCTTCTCAAGTGGTCATTAATTCGCGATTGCGCTTGCTCGGCTCATTGTCTAAACCTGTGACTTCAGAGAGACTAAAAGCGTGTATTGATAGGTTATCTATGATGACCCCCAAAGCTACTGACAGTGTTAAGCATGTTGATATTGAAGAGCTAAGAGAAGCGATAAAAGATTCTAAAATTATTCCCTATTATCAAGCGCAAATGGATGCGACGAGTGGAAAAGTTAAAGGTTTTGAGATTCTGTGTCGAGTGCAGGTGGGTGAGCAACTGAAATTACTGACGCCAGACAGCTTTATTCAGGTAGCTGAAAAACATAATTTGCTGAATATATTAATGGAGCGTTTGCTGACAAAAGCGATTGAGGATTGGCAGGATATTAAGCAGTTGCCCGATTGCAAAGATGTGAGTCTGTCATTTAATTTAAGCCCCAATCAGTTAACCCAATTTGGCTGGCCTAAGCGCTTATTTCATTTTTGTGAAACCAATAAAATAGATACGCAAAAGGTGACGGTTGAGATAACCGAGAATCAAGCTCTTGATAAGGAAAGTCAGCACTCCTGTATCAGTCGATTAAGAATGCATAAATTTGGAGTGGCATTAGATGATTTTGGTACCGGCTATACAAATTTGTCTCAGTTAAGGTGTTTGCCTATTAGCGAGCTTAAACTCGACATCAGTTTGGTGAAAGGAATAAGTAAAGACCCTTTAGCTCAAGCAATTTTGGGCTCGATGCAGGAGGTCAGTAAAAGCCTGAATATCACTTTAGTCGCAGAGGGCGTTGAGGATATAGAAGATTACAACTACCTAGAAGGCATTCCTAACCTGCGGATGCAGGGGTATCTAATTTGCAGGCCTAAACCTTTTTCGGAAATGATGCGCTGGTTAAAGGCACATAGTCGAGTGAGCTCTTATTAGTACTCAATGTTAAATTAAGATAGTAAAAAGGCAGCGAATGAGCTGCCTTTTTCATCAATGATTTAGTGAGATAATCATACTATCATAATTAGATTGCTTGGGTTGCTTGAGTAAGCCAAGCTAGCTCATCACCCTGCATAAGTGGGGATAAGGTATCGAACACTAATTGGTGATACTGATTAAACCAGTTGATTTCAGTTTCTGTGAGCAGCGATTTATCGACTAAGCGCTTATCCATAGGAATTAACGTCAAGGCTTCAAATTCAAGAATCTCTCTTTCAATCCCTTTTAAGGCCTCACACTCTTTTACCGCAATTAGGTTTTCTAGGCGAATACCATAGGCATCGGCTTTGTAATAGCCAGGCTCATTGGAGACCACCATGCCAGGTAGCAAAGGCACTGCATTGGCATTTTTGGCAATTCTTTGTGGTCCTTCATGAACACTTAAGTAGTGGCCGACGCCATGACCTGTACCATGATCATAATCATAGCCATGTTGCCATAGAAATTGGCGCGCGAGGGCATCGAGCTGTTGACCCGAAGTGCCTTTAGGGAACTTAGCTTGATCCAGTGCAATATGGCCTTTTAATACCAGAGTCACCATCTTTCTTTGTTCGTCACTAACATTGCCTATCGCTATGGTGCGCGTGACATCCGTGGTGCCATCGGAATATTGAGCACCGGAATCGACGAGATAAAGACTGTTGTGCTCCATCTGCGCAGGTGTGCCATCATTATGGTTATAGTGGCACATGGCGGCATTTGCGCCTGTTGCTGAGATGGTATCAAAGCTAGGCTCTCTATAGAGGGGATCTTCTAGACGGAAGCTTTCAAGCTTATCCGCCAGTTGGCCTTCATCATATAGTCTGTCTGCTTGAACTTCTGCATCGAGCCAAGCGAGAAAACGGGATACGGCAACGCCATCTCGAATATGACAAGCTTTCATACCAGCAAGCTCGGCATCATTTTTTTGAGCCTTAGGTAATGCGACGGGATCTAGCCCTGCAATTAACTGCGCTCCAGCTTGTTCTGCCGTTAACTGTGACCAAGCGTTAGCGCTATTGGGATCGGCCAGTAGTTTTTTATCTTTGAGACTGGCTAAAGTCGATGCGAGTTCAGCTTCTGCCTTAACAGTTACTCCTTGACCAACATGAGCAACAAGGTTTTCTGGCAGTTTTTCTAAGTCTGCAAAGAGAGTCATATTGCCATTAGTGTCGAGTAGCGCTGTACCTAATAGCACAGGTAGTCTTGGTACATCACTGCCTCTAAGGTTAAGCAGCCAGCAGATAGAATCAAGAGCCGTGATTAGTGCGATTTCGGCGCCTTGTTCTTGAACGGCTTTACCTATCTCGAGGCGTTTCTCTTGACTGGTTTTGCCCGCACTGTCATTGCTAAACAGTGTATATGGTGTGGTGACTGGTGCGGGTCTATTCTGCCAGTGAAGATCGACAGGGTTTTGCTCAACATTAACAAGGGATAATCCAGCCTTATCTACTGCAGATTTTGCTTCTTGATACCAAGCTAAAGTGTGTAGTCGAGCATCGATGCCGATTCTGTCACCTTTGGCTAATGTCTCGATTAACCAAGGAATTTGTGGTGTGTCAGTGAGGCTCAGATATTGAAATAGCTCACCATCGACCTGCTGACGTACTTGCACCGTATAACGTCCATCAACAAATATCGCTGCGCTATCTTTTAGCACTATGACCATGCCCGCAGAGCCTGTGAAGTTACTTATCCATAATAGGCGCTCGTTGTGTGCAGGAACATATTCGCCAAGGTATTCATCGGCGCGGGGAATAATAAAAGCATCTAAATTGTTTTTATTCATTTCGCCGCGAACGGCTTCGAGTCGAGATGCGATTTGTTGGGACATATGGGGCTCCATGCCACGCCGCATGAGCGGTGTGGTGATAACAATGATTTAATTATTATCTCAACTTGTGTGAGGGCACTGCAAGTGAGGCGAAGAAACTGATCGCGGTTTTACTCTAATACACTCAATTTAAATTGTATACATTATGCGATTAGTTTGTTCATAAATTTTCATATCTTCAAGGATTTGATTCATTTGCCTCGTAAGAGGTATTAACAACACCCCTTTACAATAGGTTTATCGGCAAACTCCAACCCTTTGAGAGTGAGATAAACATGACTGATTCAGCTTCTAATTCAGATAGAGCAAGCCAAAAGAGCGATGAGTTAAAGGCATTAATGGCCATTATTCTATTTCTATTTCCAATTCTAAGTATTGTCTTTGTTGGAGCCTACGGCTTTGTTATTTGGATGATCCAAGCCTTTGGCGGCGTAGTAAGTCACTGATTAATAATTTCATATTGAAAATATAACGAGGACGCAATCATGAGATGGCTGTTAAACATCTGGCGTACATTAAATAAGCCTGCTCAGTATCTAACATTAGGTAGCGTGAGCATTTCTGCATTTTTGATGGGAATCATTTTTTGGGGTGGCTTCAATACTGCTCTTGAAGCAACCAATACTGAAGAGTTTTGCATTAGCTGTCACAGTATGGAAAGCACTCCCTACAAGGAATTACAACAAACCGTGCATTGGTCAAATCACTCTGGGGTTAGGGCGACTTGCCCTGATTGTCATGTCCCCCATGATTGGAGCCGTAAAGTCGCTCGAAAAATTGAGGCTTCCCATGATGTTTGGGGCTGGTTACTAGGGACTGTGAACACTGTTGAAAAGTTTGAAGACAAGCGTCTTGAGATGGCGAGCCGAGAATGGAAGCGTTTTGACCGAGACAACTCCTTAGCCTGTAAAAATTGCCATGACTATGACTCTATGAAATGGGAGAGCATGTCTAAGCTTGCACAAAAACAGATGAAAAGAGCGGCTGAAATAGATCAGAGCTGTATCGATTGTCACAAAGGCATTGCCCATAAGCTACCTGATATGGGGACATCGAGAGCACCTGAGCTTATTGCTCAAGTCGGTGCAGGAGTCTCCACTCTTCAAGCTGGAGAAGCTTATTTCTCAGCACTAACCAAGCCGCTATTTTTTAATGAAAACACTGATGTTGAAGCGGGTACTCTAAATATTGCCACTAAAGTGAAAGTTGTGAGTGAGAAAGGCAATAGAGTACAGATTGCAGTCGAAGGCTGGCGAAAGAAAATTGGTGCAGGTCGTGTTGTTTATTATGACTTTGGCTTGAATATTCTCTCTGCTCAATTAACTAAGGACGCTGCTCTGGAAGATGGGGTGATAACCACATTTGAAGAGAAAGAAGATCCTATGACAGGCCTTAAGTGGCAACGAGTAGAAGTGAATATTTGGACAGATAAAGATTATCTCGTTACCCAATTACAGCCACTATGGGATTACGCCAAAGAAACTTATAGCAGCAGTTGTAGTGTGTGTCATACCCAACCTGAAGAAGCGCATTTTGATGCCAATACCTGGCCGGGCATGTTCCAAGGCATGATTGCTTTCGTCAATATGGATCAAGATACCCAAGCCTTGGTGCAAAAATACTTGCAAGAACATTCTTCAACCTTTGATAAGTCGGCACACTAGGGAGTGAATTAAGATGAACAGAAGAGAATTTTTAAAAGGGTTAGTATCTACATCTTTTGTTGCTTTAAGTGGTACATCTGTTTTGGCTCCTTTGACAGCTTTAGCTGAGTCGAGAGCTAAGGGGAAAGAGGCTTGGTTGACGACTGGTTCTCACTTTGGCGCTTTCAAAATGACGCGAAAAAACGGCGTGATAGATAAGGTGATTCCGTTTGAGAGAGATAAGTTTCCAACGGATATGATCAATGGGGTTAAAGGTTTAGTCTATAACCCTTCGCGAGTTCGCTATCCTATGGTTCGTTTAGATTTTCTATTAAATGGTCATAAAAGCGATACCTCCCAAAGAGGTGACTATCGGTTTGTCCGCGTGACTTGGGATAAAGCTTTAACCTTGTTTAAAGAATCACTAGATGAGGTTCAAACAAAATACGGGCCATCAGGACTACATGCTGGGCAGACTGGGTGGCGAGCTACAGGCCAGTTGCACTCTAGTACTAGCCATATGCAAAGAGCTGTGGCCATGCATGGTAATTTTGTAAAGAAAATTGGTGATTACTCTACTGGTGCTGGTCAGACTATTTTGCCTTACATTCTTGGCTCTACAGAAGTGTATGCTCAGGGAACGTCTTGGGAGCTTATCCTACAGGAATCAGACACCATAGTGTTGTGGGCTAACGATCCGGTTAAAAACCTGCAAGTAGGCTGGAATGCTGAAACCCATGAGTCTTATGAATACCTTGCGCAGCTCAAAGAGAAAGTCGCCCAAGGCAAGGTGCGTGTTATTAGTATTGACCCTGTCGTGACTAAGACACAGCAATACTTAGGCTGCGAACAGCTTTATATTAATCCACAAACCGATGTGCCATTAATGTTAGCCATTGCCTATGAAATGATTGATAAGGGGTTATACGATAAGAAGTTTGTTGAAGGCTATAGTTTAGGCTTTGAGCGCTTTTTACCCTATGTGTTAGGTGAAAGTGATGGTACGCCTAAGACACCAGAGTGGGCAAGCGAGATAACAGGGGTATCGGCGGCGATAATAAGAGATTTAGCGAAGGTATTCACTAAAGGTCGCACTCAAATGTTGATGGGCTGGTGTATCCAACGTCAACAGCATGGCGAACAACCTTACTGGATGGCTGCTGTGTTGGCTACCATGATAGGGCAGATAGGCTTGCCTGGTGGTGGGATTAGCTATGGCCATCACTACTCAAGTATTGGCGTTCCTTCTTCTGGCGCTGCTGCTCCAGGCGCGTTTCCTCGTAATTTAGATGAGGGCCAAAAGCCATTATTTGATAGCAAAGACTTTAAGGGGGCGAGCAGTACGATACCAGTTGCTCGATGGATTGATGCCATCTTGGAGCCAGGTAAAACCATTGATGCTAATGGTGCTAAGGTGACATACCCAGATATCAAGATGATGGTTTTTTCTGGCAATAACCCTTGGAACCATCATCAAGATAGAAACAAGATGAAACGGGCATTCCAGAAGTTAGAATGCGTGGTGACAGTTGATATCAACTGGACTGCTACCTGCCGCTTCTCAGATATTGTATTACCTGCTTGTACTACATTTGAGCGCAACGATATCGATATTTACGGTAGCTATGCTAATCGTGGATTATTGGCGATGCAAAAGATGGTCGAGCCACTCTATGATAGCTTGTCTGACTTTGAAATCTTTACTCGTTTTGCCGCTATTCTTGGCAAAGAGAAAGAATATACTCGCGGCATGAGTGAAAGAGACTGGTTAGTAAAGCTTTACGATGAATGTAAAGCAGCAAATGCGGGTAAGTTCGACATGCCGAGCTTTGAAGAGTTTTGGCAGCAAGGTTATGTGCATTTTGGCGAAGGCAAACCTTGGACTAGACATGCTAGCTTCAGAGAAGATCCCGAGTTTAACCCTCTAGGCACGCCATCAGGCCTTATCGAAATCTATAGCCGTAAGATCGCCAAATATGGTTATGATGATTGTCAGGGACACCCCATGTGGATGGAGAAAGTTGAACGAAGCCATGGTGGACCTGGCTCTGACAAATACCCAGTCTGGTTGCAATCTTGTCACCCTGATCAACGTCTTCACTCGCAAATGTGTGAGTCGAAAACATATAGAGAGACATATACAGTTAAAGGGAGAGAGCCTGTATATCTGAATCCTAAAGATGCAAAAGCCCGCGGCATCAAAGATGGCGATATCGTTCGTGTATTTAATGATAGAGGTCAGTTGCTTGCAGGTGCGGTAGTTTCTGAGCGTTTCCCTCGCAATGTTATACGTATTCATGAAGGTGCCTGGTATGGACCTGTTGGAGCCGATGGCAGCAAAGAAGGGGGAGCGAAAGTAGGTGCCCTATGTAGTTATGGCGATCCTAATACATTGACTCAAGATATTGGTAGTTCAAAGCTAGCACAGGCTTGTTCTGCTTATACTTGTCTTGTGGATTTTGAAAAGTTCACTGGTACTGTTCCAGAGGTTAGCTCATTTGATGGCCCAATAGAGACGCAAATATGAGTAACGAATATCAAGCAGATATAGGTATTGAAAGTGAAGCTATAAACCAGGCTAGAGCCATGGTTTATAGTTTGCTCTCAAGTCTTTTTGCTCGTGAGATAGATGAGACGTTGTGGTTAGAAATGACGTCGAAAGAAGCAGAGGTCTTTTGGCGCAATTTGCAAGCCGATGACAGCTTCAAAGAAGATATTGCGCAGATACAGACACAACTTTCTCTATTGGATAATGATAGAGCTAGATTAGAGCTGGCTGCCGATTACTGTGGTTTGTTTCTCGTGGGAGGCAAAAATAGTGCTTCCCCTTATGCGGGGAATTACTTGTCTTCCTCTAGAAAGGATAAAGAGCAGGAAATTTTTGGGGAGTTTCATCAGCAAATGTTGGCATTTTTGCATGCCAGTGGATTGGAAGTTGAAAGTGAATTTCCTGAGCCAGCAGATCATATAGCTGTCGTACTCGCTTATTGTAGTCATTTATGTTTGGCTGCAAATGAAGCTGAACAGTATCCCTTTATTAGGGATTATCTGGTGACTTGGTTAACTGCATTTGAAGCAAATGTACATGCTCACGATCCTGGAAAATTTTATCGAGCGTTAGCAAGTTTTGCTAAGAGTTGGGTTAAGTCCGATCTAGATTGGCTAGTGAAAAAATAGCAATATTATTTAAATAAAAATAGCCATCTAATATTTAGATGGCTATTAATATTTTTGTTATAGAACACTGGCAGAAAACATATAACCTTCGCCATGCATGGTAGTAAATAACTCAGGAGTTAACTTATTTCTAAGTCGGCGAATGATGACATCTATTGTTCTATCATTGACACCTTCATCCCTATGATGAGTTAATTGCATTAGCCTATCTCGCGATAATACTTGATTTGGGTGTAAGGTAAATGCAAGTAATAATTCAAACTCACCTTTAGTTAAGCGTATTTTTTCATCGTTATGGCATAACATCCGACTATTTAAATTTAATCTATAGTTATCAAACTTAATAATATTGTCATCTTCAGAGCAAGTTTGACCTTCCTCTCTAGCCTGTTTTATTTGCGATAGTCGCCAAAGTAAATTTTTTACCCTGACCTGTAATTCTCTTAATTCAAAAGGTTTGGTGACATAATCATCGGCTCCCATTTCAAGGCCAACAATTTTATCTATGGTTTCATCTCTACCTGTGACTAAGATGATACCTACATCGCTTTTACGGCGAATCTCTCTAACTAAGCTAAGTCCATCAGTATCCGGAAGGTTAATATCAAGCATAATTAGATCTATTTGCTGTGATGTGATTTGTTGCCACATTTGTTCGCCGCTTTCAGCTTCGGCCACTTGATAACCATTTTTTTCAAAATAGCCTCTTAGCTTGTTTCTAATGACAGGTTCATCATCCACTACTAATACTCTGGATTTCACACACAACTCCTAGGATTATGAGCTTATATTTTTGACTTGGCTTTTAGTGATTTTGCTAAATTTCATTATACTAAATCACCGACAAACTGTATGACTTTTAGTAAGTATTAGGGTGATCTTGTTAACAGTTTTGGGTTGTTTTGTTGTGAGTTGTCACAGTTTGGTCGCTGGAGATTTTGAGGATATGTGCTTCGTGAAAATAAAAGCGAAACTAATGGTTAGTTTCGCTTTTTTTTTGGAGAGTCGTGATGAGAAGAGTGAGTAAATTAGAAACTCTTGCTTATGCCAAATACTACTCGGTGATCGAATATATCTGTTTGAGTTCCATATACTTTATGATCTTCTTCGACATTACTACCATGGTAACGAAGATCTAGATTTAAACCACTAACTTGATAGGCCAAGCCTAAGTTCCAGTGCATCCAGCCTTCAGCGCCTGTTCCTGAAAGTGCTTGATAGCCAAATGAGCTTGAGAGTGTCAGCTTATCATTCACTTGATAGCTAGGATGGATAGAGTAGTTTATGCCTTTCCAGCCTTTTACGCCAAACCAATCATCGACAGTTGGAGTGACTTCTAATTGGATATTGGTGTTACCAAACTGTTTTCCAACTTTCATCCACAGCTCTGTGTAGTTAGCATCAGTAGCACCAGGATATAGGTAGGAAAATAGCATTACATCGTAAGTAAAGCCGGTATCACCTATCTGGCCATATTTACCTATATAAGGTGCGGTAACAATTCTAATATCAGAATTTCTGAACTTTGCATTTGAGGCGAAGGCGCCAGCATACCAACCAGCATCATTGCCCCAGCCTAAAGTCGCTTGAGCTACTGGTTCTTCGGCGTCGATTGTTTCAGATTCTCCTCGGAAAACGTAATCGGTAGCAAAGGTGACTTTTCCTGAAACCGTACCCCCAAAGAGTTGCTCTTCACTGGCTTGGGCTGAGTAAGCACAAGTTATTGCCAAACTACTTAACAATATTGTTTTAATAGCATTCATCATCATTACCTTTTGAATGTCTTATTGACATGATGAGAATACTCAATAAATGTTAATGATAAATAGGTATTATGCTAACTGGTATTTAGTAATTATATTATTTTGTTTAAGTGGAGGTGTTAACTATTATTAATAATTGTGGGATATTAAAAGTTGTGAATGAATGTGAATGGGCGCGGCTTTTTTATTTTTTATTTTAATGGTTTTTATTAACTTGGTTTTTTGTCACAAATGTCGAAATTTGTTCGTGCAAATTTATTTGGTGAGTTATCTTTTTGTTAAATGTTGGCTAAAATTATATTGCTAATAAAAATAGCTTAATTGATGCTCATAGTAAGGCTTTTTAGCACTAGGAGTATAATATGCTTGGACAATACTCTGTTTTTAAAGTGTTTAAGTTTGTCTGTCTTTGTGGGTTTTGCCTACTTTCTCCCATAAAAGGCAGTTGTCAGGTTGTGACCTTGTTAGAGTTAGATTGGTCTAGCCAGCAGGTATTAACCCATGCGTTAAGTTCTTTGCTAATCAAGCAGGGTGTTGATACTCAAATTATGAAGATACCGGCATCGGGTCAGTGGTATTGCCTTGCAACTTCAAAAGCAGATATTCAAGTTGAGGTGTGGGAAGGCACCATGGCGAGAGACTTAGACAAGTTACTTAAGCAAAACCGTGTTGCTGTTGCGGCAGAGCATAATGTGTCGTCAAGGGAAGGTTGGTGGTTCCCCTCGTTTGTAAAAGAGCTTTGTCCCGGTTTACCTGATTGGAAGGCATTAAATGATTGCTGGTCGTTGTTTGCCGATGGCGGACGTCGTGGGGTTTATTATGCTGGGCCATGGGAAAAGCCTGATGCCGCAAGAATAAGGGCGCTAGGTTTGCCTTTTATGGTTAATACGCTAGATACCGGAGAAGAGCTCAAAGATTTACTAGTAGAAGCGATAGATAAACGCCAGCCTATATTGCTATTTAATTGGAGCCCCAATTGGGTAGATAAAGCTTTTGAAGGTCAATTTGTTGATTTTCCTACCTATGAACCTGAGTGTGAAACAAAACCAGAGTGGGGAGTCAATGAAAAGTACCCTTGGGATTGTGATAACCCTGTGGGAGGCTGGCTTAAGACAGTGGTTTCTACTGATTTGGCAAAGAAATCTTCCTGTGCTTACAAGATCGTTCAGTCATTTATTTTAAATCATGAAGATTTATCTTTAGCCGGATACTTAACAGATGTTAAAGGGCTATCTGTTGCCGATGCTGCTCAATCCTGGCTTGAGACGAATGCCAGTCGGCAACCAACTTGGTTAACACATCAAGAATGTAATTGATTTTATTTACTATGTTTGAGGAATGCTTATGAACTCGTCATTGACCGCTAGAATAGCGATATTGGCTACCCTTTCGATGGCACTGGTGTTGAGCTTAGGCATTGGGGTGATTGTTTATAGCAATGTCGGTACTCACGAAGAGATTAATCGGAAAATTGGTTTATCGTTTGATTCTTCGGCAGATTTAAGCCTTGAGTCTGCAACCCGAAAGGTGAAGAGTGAAGTTGAATTGCTCGTTAGCCCTGTGATTAAAAATCTAGACATTCTCAAGTCTAATATGCAGATGTCTGCTGAAGAGGGGAGAGGGCCTGACTTTTTACTAAGATTATTTGAAGCAACAATGAAGCCTCAAGATGAATCTGTATTTTCAGGTTATATGGTATTTGAGCAGGCGACCTGGGGAGAGGACTATAAGAGAAGCGAACGAGCAGCTAAGGGGTTAAATAAAGAAGGTTTCTTAGCGCCTTTTTTCTTTCCTGCTGGTCCTGGAGAATATGATTTTGTGGCAATGGACTCTTTCTCAAATACTCAGCTGAATTCTAATGGTGAGCGAACCGATGATTGGCATCTTTATCCATATGAGAATGACACCTTATTTGTGATGGAACCCTACTTCTATGATGTGCCAGGAAGGGGAAAAGAGTTAATTACTACTATCAGCGATTCATTAGAGGTAAATGGTAAGGTTGTAGGTAGTATAGGTTTTGACTTATCTCTACAAGAGATCCAAGCCATAGTTAAGCAACTGGATCAGTCCTTATATGCAGGTGTTGGGAATGTACGCTTAATATCATGGCAAGGTGTCATTTTAGCTGATAGTAATCAGGGAGCTAATGTCGGCAAAAAATTAGCCGATGTTGATAGCTCTCTCTCGTTAGCCGAAGCACGCCGAGCCAGCGAAATTAAGCAGGTTAACCACCAAAATGAACTAGTGAGCTTTATGATGAGGGTGAATACTCAGACCCATAACCCTTGGTTAATCCGTGTATCTGTTCCTCAAGCCACCCTAAATGAAAGTAAAATTAGTTTTAGCCACTGGCTAGAGCAAGAATCAGCTGGCACCTTAAGTTTGGGAATGGTAGCTGGAGGATTGGCCTTAGTGTTAGGTGGCATCATTATGTTACTCACATCTAAGTCTGCCACATCAACTCTGAAAGATATTATTGTTAGATTAGATGATATTTCTCAGGGGAATGGTGACTTAACACAGAGAGTCACAGCGACCAGAAAAGATGAAACCGGACTCATTGCTCAGTGTATCAATGGTTTATTTGCCCAACTGCAGAAGTTGATAGTAAGCATTAAAGATGAGGGGAATGTTGTTGCGACTAATGCAACCACATGTTCTAACAAGGCGTTAGAAATTAAATCTAAGTTAGAAGCTCAGCATAATGAAATTACGGTATTGACCGTTGCAATCCATGAAATGGCGACGACGGCAGAAGAGGTGGCTAACTCTGCTCGGCTGGCGTCTGATGCAGCAAGCTCTGCGCAACATGAATGTAGTCATGGTCGTGCGCAAATTACTCAAACAGTTACACAAATAGAAAGCTTGTTTGAAGATATGACAGACGCGGAAAAGAAAACTGCATCTTTAGCACAATCGGGTGCCAATATTGAGACTATTTTGTCTGTTATCGGTGGAATTGCAGAGCAAACAAATTTGCTGGCACTCAATGCCGCAATCGAGGCTGCTAGAGCTGGTGAACAAGGTCGAGGTTTTGCCGTTGTAGCTGATGAAGTTCGTTCGTTGGCACAAAGAACCCAAACCGCGACTCAAGAGATCAGTGAGATGATCAGTCTGCTATCAGAAGATACTAATTCTGTCGTCGATATCATGCAGCTAAGTCATCAAAATATACAGTCTTGTATGGATACCGTTAAATCGGCAGAAGAGACATTTACAGGCATCAATACACGTATTGATGAAATTAACTCACAAAATCATCAAATGGCTAGTGCCGCTGAAGAGCAGTCTAGGGTGAATGAAGAGATTACTCGCAATATTACAGCCATTTCAGATATGTCAGGAGAGATAGACTCGCTTGCGGATGATGCTAAGGTTCTTGGGGAAACAATGGAAATGAGCTCATCTAAATTAGCTGAGCAGTTATCGCAATTTAAGGTTTAAAGATCATAGGGCACAACCTTGAGCATATCAGATTAGTTTTTTGATTGGGGGCCAATAAGGAAAATGCAGTATACTGCGGCAAAAAATTGATGAGAGCGTTTGATGGATATTGATACTCAAGCTTATAAAGAGCGAGTGGCTCAGGTGGCGTTTAATGTGGCTGATGTTGTGTTACCAATGGATAAGCTGCCAGAGAACTTAATGACGGCTTACCAAAGCTTATTGGATGAGCTGGTGGATGATAAAGAGGGTGAGTTTACCCAAGCGTGGGATGGGCTTCCTGCTAGTGCGCAAAAGCTGTTAGCAAGAGTGGAGTTCCACGGCTTTTATATTGCCAATGCTTGGTTACAGTTAAGCCGAGTGGCCCAAGATATTGCAGAGCGTGCCGATACCGATGATGCAATAGAGGAGCATGAGTATAATGATGTGTTTGTGCGTCTTGCTCAAAGCTCGTTAAAAGAGAGTGTACGTAAGCTGAAAAAAGCCCGTACCGATAGAGCTCTGCTTAACGGTATCA
Organism: uncultured Shewanella sp.; assembly: GCA_947503555.1. Taxonomy (GTDB): domain Bacteria; phylum Pseudomonadota; class Gammaproteobacteria; order Enterobacterales; family Shewanellaceae; genus Shewanella. The sequence goes on along the minus strand of CANNEE010000001.1, from coordinate 557,013 downwards.
AACAGGTCATAGGTTAAATTTAACAAAGACCGAGCTTGAGAGACTAAGCTTAAGAAAATGAAAAAGGCCGTTAGAGGTAATCCTCTGACGGCCTTTTGTATATTTAAGCAGCTTAGAAGGAGGTGCGTTTGTACTTACGGTACTCGGGCTCCCAGAAGTTATCTTCGATTGCTTGGGTTATCTGCTCATCGGTAGAGCTAGGTGCTAACCCCTCTTCGATGGCCACTTTGGCGACAGCAAATGCAATATGCTTGCTTACTTGATGAATCGATTCAAGGTCTGGCAGTAATGGTCCATGGCCATTCTGAGCAAGGGGAGAGCATTCGGCTAACGCTCGGCTTGATGCCATCAGCATGGCATCGCTGACACGAGTGGCGCCACAAGCTAATACCCCTAAGCCTATGCCTGGGAAGATATAGCTATTGTTGCACTGGGCGATCTCATAGCTAGTGTCATTCATGACGACTGGCTCAAAAGGGCTACCGGTTGCAACCAAAGCCTTACCTTGAGTCCAATGTAGAATATCCTTAGGCGTGGCTTCAACACGACTGGTTGGATTCGATAGTGGGAAGATAATGGGTCGAGCGCAATGGCTATGCATCGCCTTGATAATAGCTTCGCTAAACAGTCCTGGTGCGCCAGAAACGCCAATCAGCACTGTTGGCTTGGCATTATTGACCACGTCGAGCAGTGATAGGCTATCGCTATAGTTATCCCAATTTTCGATGGCTTCCTTTTGATGAGCCAGCTTTGATTGGAAAGGCAGCAGGTTGGGCATATTGTCTTGTAATAAGCCCCAGCGGTCGACCATAAATACTTGCTTGCGAGCCTGCTGATCACTGATGCCTTCGGCAACCATTTGCGCCACTATCGCTTCGGCAATACCGCATCCTGCAGAGCCTGCTCCTAGAAAGGCGACGCGCTGATCTTTAAGCTGTGTGTTAGCCGCTTTACAAGCCGCAAGCAATGAGCCCACTGTGACAGCCGCTGTGCCTTGAATGTCATCGTTAAAACAGCAGTACTTATCTTTGTAGCGCTCAAGCAGAGGCATGGCATTTTTTTGTGCAAAGTCTTCAAATTGAATTAATGCATCTGGCCAGCGTCTCTGTACAGCTTCAAGGAAAGCCTCGACAAATTCGGTGTACTCTTCGCCGCCGATACGCTGGTGGCGCCAGCCCATATACATAGGATCGTCTAGAAGTTGTGGGTTGTCGGTTCCCACATCCAGTGTGATAGGCAGAGTGTAAGCAGGACTGATACCACCACAGCTTGTGTAGAGGGAGAGTTTACCAATAGGGATCCCCATACCGCCAATGCCCTGATCACCAAGACCTAGAATACGCTCGCCATCTGTCACTACGATAATTTTGACTTTATGGCGGGTGGAATTATTGAGAATGTCATCGATTCTGTCTTTATTGGGATACGAGATAAATAAACCACGGTTACGTCGATAATCCTTTGAGAAACGTTCACAGGCTGAGCCTACTGTGGGGGTGTAGATGATGGGCATCATCTCGGTAATATGATCTTGTACCAAGCGATAGAACAGGGTTTCGTTAGTATCCTGAATATTACGCAGATAGATATGCTTATCTAAGTCGTTGGTAAAGCTTTTGAATTGCTGATAAGCACGACTTGCTTGCTCTTCGATGGTCTCGATAACGCTGGGCAATAAGCCCTCTAGGTTAAAGAAAACCCTTTCTTCTTCGGTAAAGGCGCTGCCTTTATTAATCAGTGGTGCTTCTAAAATTGCAGGGCCTGCAAATGGCAGGTAAAGAGGACGTTTGCTATCGACCATGGTTGACCTTTATGCGTCTTTGTTTGAATGCGAGTTGGCTGTGATCTATAGCGGCTAAGGGTATCACAAAATGTGACCTGTGTGGCACTTTAGTTTGCTTGTGTTTCTGTTTTAAACGGTCTGTGAGTAAACAAAAAACGCAGCTAATCGCTGCGTTTTTAATGGAATTGGTTTTAGCTTATTTACCTCGGTACTCTTATTTACCTCGGTACTCTTATTTACCTCGGTGCTTAAGCTGCAAACCGTTGAGGAAGTTACGCAGTACCTGATCGCCACACACTTTAAAGTTTTTATGTTGGGGATTACGGAAAAGCGCCCCCAGCTCTGATTTTGACATGGCCATATCAACTGAGCTAAGAATTGAAAGAATATCTTCTTCTTTTAGTTCTAGCGCAACTCTTAACTTTTTAAATATCATATTGTTATTCATGCGTTTGAGTGGTTCAGGCACTTCGGCGCCTGGCTTTAAACCACGCTTGGCAATAATCAAACCATCGAGAAACAGACACAAAGTTGTGTCATCACAAGGGACGAAGCCTGCTTCATCCTCTTTTTTCATCAGATCCAGTAGTTGCTCCTGTGACATTTCATGCCTAGCTTTAGCAAACATACGGATCATCTTGGCGTTATTGAAGTCAAATACAAAGCGCAAACGGCGCAAAATATCATTATTAGTCATGTTTCTCTCTGGCGCGGCTGCGCAGCAAAATATTTGGCAGGCGATTATAGCTTAAATATGCATTCAGTGCAGGCAGAGTTTTTATATCCACCTTGTTAGACAAAGGCAGAATGGGATTCTATGGTAGTTCTATTATGCTTACTAACAGCTAGGGCGCGCTAATGCCTTGTTGCCACTTATATCTTTAAATTTGGCTGATATGGAGATTTGCAATGATAACCCTCTATGGAATACCTAAAAGTCGCTCGCTACGTGTCTCCTGGTTGCTCGAGGAGCTGGAATTAAATTGGCACTATCATTTTGTCGATTTTGCGAAAGGGGTACAGAAGTCTCCTGAGTATTTATCAATTAACCCCTGCGGCAAGGTACCTGCATTGCAAGATAATGACCTAGTGATGACAGAGTCGATGGCCATTATGCTCTACTTAGCCGAGAAGTATGGTCAAGGTAATTGGCTGCCTGTGGCTGGTACTCCTGAGTCTGCAATGCATCATAGATGGATGAGCTTTATCAGTTGTGAGCTTGAGCAGCCTTTATGGACCATGGGGAAACACAAGTTTGCGCTGCCGCCTGAGCTGAGGCATAGAGAGATGTTGGCGGTCGCTAAATGGGAGTTTGATAGGGCTGCAGAGGTCGCAGAGACTTGGATGGCGGAAACGGATTTCTTACTCGGAGATAAGCCACATGTGGCTGATATCTTACTCGCTCAAACTTTGATTTGGGCTAGTAGATTTGAGATGTCGCTGCCTCCTAAGCTCAATGCATTTATGGTCAGAATGGGTCAACGACCGGCGATGAAGCAAGCGTTAGATAAAGAGATTGCAGGTGCACAAGTGAGTTTATAGCTTGCCAGTGATTACATAAAAAAGGTCAGCTAAAGGCTGACCTTTTGTTTTACTCGCTTTAGCATCAAAGTTGAGTTGCAGCCCATTTGGCGCGGTTGTCGCGGCTTTCACCTAGACCTTGCTCTTCTCTATATGCTTTGTAAGACTCAACATCGAGAGGGATCAGACTGATATCTACCTCCAATACCAGCTTACACTCTTTCTTTATACGCCAAGCCGCCGTGTTGTATAGCTCGGTAAAAGGTAGAGAGCTTAAAAACTCTGGGTTGTACTGTACATAAAGCGCCTGAGTTGGATAAACCACAAAGCTGAGTTGGCGTTTAGGCTCTTTCTTAAATAGGGCTTCGATACCATCACAGGTATTAAGGACTTGCATCTCTATGATGTCATCAATCTCAAGCAGTTTTTTCTGGGCAAGTTCTGGTGCTTGGCTATCACCTGCTTCCCAAGCAATAACATCGGCCTCTTCAGCTTTAGTGATTTGGGCTACTTGAGCCGTATTCAGCCCAAGGGATAGGCGTAGGTACTGCATTTCGATGGCGTTTAAGCCGATATGTTTAGACATGATATTTCCTGATTAAAACTTGTTTTAGGTGTTAGCTTTGTAGCCACACATCTTCAATCCATTGCCATAGGGACTCCCATGGTTCATCTTGATAGTCACCGTCTTGCCAGAGATGAACTTGTCCCTCTTGATCCATGCAATAATAGCTATCGCCTTGTTGGCAAATAGCGATCATCTCTCTAGGTAGACCGATTGACCAAGCGTAGCAGGTGACTTCAGGTAAAAATGTATGAGAATAAGGGTCAGTTACTGTGACAGGCTCTAGCGCACCATGAATGACGTTGCTGCCATACAGTAGGTATTCTTTAAGATCATTTGGTAGCGGAATTAAGATCTGCTCTTCGACTTCCACGAGTTGTTCAAAAGTCGGTAGCTCTAGTGGTACAGGAACGGATTCGCTTAGCTCCTGTAGACGATCGATTATTTCATTCATTTAACACTATACCCAGAGAAGAGTTTCGCGGAATTATACTCAAACAGATGAGCTAGTGTCTCTATTTACTCCAGCTAAATAGAGACACATTTAATATAGAAGAGATTTACCTTTATTAGCTAAGCAAGTTTCATTAGCTTTGTGGTCGGTGAGGCTTGACGCTTATACTTGAGCCAAGCCCTATGATAAAGCTTATGGGATTCCTGCTGTAAGCGTGTGATTTGTGCCTGTTCTATATCGTTTAGTTGACGCTTTTGCTCTGCGGCTTTGGCGTTAATCTTTTGCACTTGCTCATAGACTCTATGTTCAGGCCCGCTTTTGATCTTTGCAATATCGGTTAAATGCAGCTGCACCTCTACGATCATCTTACTTTCAGGAAGTCTAAGTAACAGGTTGAGATCTCGGTAACCTGAGCGTTTAGGGTTAGCAAAGCGGTTCTTGATTTGCACTACCTGGGTATGTTCGGCAATAAACTTATAGCTAGCAAGGAGCTGGGGGATATCGCTAGCCACTATGCTGGCTCTGGCAAGATCGGTAATTTTACTGGCATCACCATCAAGCTTTTGAGCGATTTTTTGTTTGGCTCTTGTCAGCGTCTTGATGGGAGGAATGATAGCTTGAGTATGAGTTTGCTGATTGACGCGATTAAGCAGGGCTTCGAGTTCTGTTTGGGCAATTTGCGCTTGAGAGTAAAGTGCTTCTAAGTTGCTTGATGGCTGCTCTAGTAGATGATGGCTAAATTCACTGAGTTCAAATAGCGCGATAAGGGGGTCTTTAACAGCATGCTCTGCTTCTATATCTTGGCTATAAGCCGAGTCTTGTTTAGCGTCGAGTTTTAGCTGTGTTGGCTGCGCGTTTACGCTATTGCCTGATAGGAGCAGCAAAAAAATAAGGGAAGTACGAAACAATCTGTTCATTAATACCTCTATTAGTTTAAGCAAGTGCTTAAAGTACTAGTGTGGGCTTAAGCAACTGAATACAAGGAGGATTGACAAATCTTTACTCTTTTTATGAGATTAACAGCGCATTTTGGACTTTTATGCAGCTTGAACCTTGCGTATATTAACTGCCTTGAAATTGGGTAGTAGGGTAAATGTATGAGTTTCAGTGCTTGGTTAGGCTTGCTAGCCATTAGTTGTTTAGGAGCCATGTCTCCTGGGCCGAGTTTAGCTATGGTCGTGCGTCATACACTCGGCGGCGGTCGTGGCCATGGTGTGGTGTGTGCTTGGGCTCATTCTATTGGTATTGGCGTTTATGCTTTAGTCACCTTACTTGGATTAGCTGTAGTGCTAAAGCAGGCGCCTATGGTGTTTAATGGTATTGCAATTCTTGGGGCGCTTTATCTCGCTTGGATGGGCGTTCAGGCGTTACAGAGTAAGGGCGGTATGCAGGACAAGTTGGCTGCGGGCAAACAAAGTAGCATGCTCACTGCCGCGAGAGATGGAATAGCTATCTCCCTGTTTAACCCTAAAATCATGCTGTTTTTCCTAGCGCTGTTTAGCCAATTTGTATTAGTTGCCGATTCACTCTGGGGTAAAGGCATCATAGTGTTAACGCCGCTGGTGGTTGATGGTCTCTGGTATACCATTATTGCTTTGGTGCTTTCCCATAAACAGGTATTGCCTAAGTTAAGAGAAAAAGCTGCGCTTATTGATAAGCTTTCGGGAGCCGTATTGATCGCCTTAGCGATTCGAGTTGTTGTTACCCTGTAAAGACTATTAACGGGTTAATCGAGACACAAAAAAAACCATCCATGACGGATGGTTTTTTAGTTTATAAGTTGTAATTACTCAGATGGCGCAACCGGTGGGTTTTCAATATGATCATCTAAGTTATCGTTAAGCATATCTTTATACTCGGCAGTAAACCATTCTAGGGCGTTGTCTTTTTCTGCTTTTAAATCCCCTGATTTGATAGCGGCTTCAAAAGCGTTGAAGCGAGCTGCTGCAAAGCGCAGTGCAGTACCGACTTTACCCACATCACCTTCTTGCTGACCGAGTTGGTTGGCTAGCGCAATAAATTGGTCGGCAATTTGGTAGATATTGTTCTCTTGGCTTTGATCTTGTTGTGGCTCTTGTGACATGTTCTTTTCCTGCTATAGGGTCTTCATTTACAGTATGTGCTGTTTGGATACTAGCGTAAATTAGTAAAGAATAAACCTTATAACTTAACTATTGGGATCTAAATCCGCTGAAACCTCGCCATTTTGTGAGTTATAAATGATGCCAAGCTTATCGTTATCACTGAAATTATAGCGGCAGCGGTTGTTGCCTAAATACTCTGCTTTGTAATCTGTGTTAGCCGTATCTTTATTGAGTCTAGAGGCGCTTGGCTCTGAACCTTGAAATAGCGTTACCCAAACCGATAAGCAATCTTCTACGTTATCTAGCTTAGGCGACGCTTCGAGTCCACCTTGCCAGTGTTGAGCTGGCCAGCCTGTGTCATTAAAGTCCAGCTCACCATCGATTTGACTGCCAAAGACGGGAAGGTTTTCAGCAGGTCCTGAGCCCACTTTGGTTGCCCAGACGGTTCGCGCTAAGTTGATCGCTGATTTAAAGCTGCCAGAGGTGGAATGGACGCTAGCGATACGAGCATCATCCCCTAGGTTGATAAACTTGGGTAAGGCTGTGATTGCAATAATACCTAGGATAACAATGACGATCACGAGCTCGATCAGAGTAAAGCCGCTATAACGCTTATAAACAGAGTAATGAGACTTGGCTAACATTTAGCTATCTACTACCTTTGGCCTAGAGTAAAAACGCTAGTCTACCTTATTCGATTGCCTCTCTCAAAGTTGCTATATCAAGTTTCGCCTATTAAGCTAGCCGGCATTTCCCATAAAGAGTTGTGGTTTGAACATGATGAAAGATTGGCCAAGCTTTATTGAGCAGCAAAGTCAGCAAACTTATTATCAGGAGCTAATTCGTTTTGTTGCGGATGAGCGAGCTAAGGGGAAACAGATCTATCCTTCAGAGCCGGATGTCTTTCAAGCTTTTGAGTTAACGTCTTTGCAGGATGTCAGGGTAGTGATATTGGGCCAAGACCCTTATCACGGAGAAGGGCAAGCCCATGGGTTATGCTTCTCTGTCAAGCCTGAGATTAAACTGCCTCCGTCATTGGTTAACATCTACAAAGAACTGTCGACAGATATTCAAGGCTTTGTAACACCTGAGCATGGATACTTAGTCAACTGGGCTAAACAAGGTGTACTTATGCTGAATACGGTATTGACGGTAGAGCAAGGTAAAGCACATTCCCATGCAAAGGCTGGATGGGAGGAGTTTACCGATAATGTATTAAGGCTACTTAATCAACAACACAAACAGATTATCTTTGTGCTTTGGGGTGCTCATGCCATTAAGAAAGGTAAGCTGATTACTAACGAGCTGCATCAGATATTACAAGGACCACATCCTTCACCTTTATCTGCCTATCGTGGCTTTTTTGGCTGTCAGCATTTTTCGAAAATTAATCAATTATTGAAGAAACAAGGTGAAGCTGAGATAGATTGGCAGATATAGCCTGAAAGTCTTAGTGGAAAATAAAAAACCTCATCAACTTGATGAGGTTTTTTGTTGCTGCTGCGTGCTATTAACTAGTGGCTTCTATCGACGGCAATTTTAGCTAGCGAAATAAGAGCTTGTTTGAAATCGTTATCCGGCAATTGGTCTAAAGCGACGATGGCCTTGTCTGCCTCTTCCAATGCACGCTTATGGGTGTAATCTAATGCACCACAATGGTTCAGCGCGGCGACGATTTTGTCTATGTCGTTGGTTCCGTCACCTTGTTCAATCGCGTTTCTGATTAAACCTTGTTCTTCTTCTGTGCCATGTTTGATGGCATAGATAAGTGGCAGTGTCGGCTTACCTTCGGCTAGGTCGTCGCCAATATTCTTACCTAGTTCTTCTGCATCGGCAGTGTAATCGAGTAGGTCATCGGTGAGCTGGAACGCTGTACCTAGATATTTGCCATAATCCGCTAACGCTGTTTCAACTTTTTCGTCTGAACCTGCCAGTACACTAGCAAGACGGGTCGCTGCCTCAAATAGCTTAGCTGTCTTACAATAGATGACGCGCATATAACTTTCTTCAGTGGTATCTGGGTCGTTACAGTTCATCAACTGTAGGACTTCACCTTCTGCCAATACATTGGTGGCATCTGCTAGTACCGTAAGCACCTTCATGTTGCCAAGCTCTGTCATCATTTGAAATGAGCGGGTATACAGAAAGTCGCCAACGAGAACGCTTGCACTATTGCCAAACAGTGCATTGGCGGTTTCTCGGCCACGTCTCAGGGTTGATTCATCAACCACATCATCATGCAGTAAAGAGGCGGTATGGATAAATTCAATAATAGCAGCGAGCTTTAAGTGAGCCTCGCCTTGGTAGTTTATGGCTCTAGCTGCAAGAATCGAGAGCAGGGGGCGCATACGCTTGCCACCGCCATTAATAATGTAGAAACCCAACTGATTAATTAGGGCAACGTCGGACTCAAGCTGTTTATAGATAAGCTGATTGACGTCTTGCATGTCATTTTCAGCTAGTTGACGAATGGCATTTAGATCCATAATAGACTCTAGTTGATTGGGCATTAATTAATCGCCCTATTATAATAGGCGTGTAATAATTGTATTAGACGGGATTTTACCTAAAATTATTACACAAGACAGTAGTAAGTAGAGGAATGTGAGAACAATTCCGATCTTTTTTTTATCTTTGTTAATTAAGGCTTGTCAGAAGCGGAAATCTCGCGTAAACTCCGCGCCCATTGTCAATAAATTTTTTGTGACACCCCTCCCCAATATGTGGGCTGGCGTGTTAGAAATTCGGAGTAAAATAGCTATGTACGCTGTTTTTCAAAGTGGCGGCAAGCAACACCGTGTTGCTGAAGGCCATACAGTACGTTTAGAGAAGTTAGAAGTTGCAACAGGTGAAACTGTTGATTTTGATCAGGTTTTACTAGTTGCTGATGGCGACAACGTTAAAGTTGGTGCTCCTTTAGTAGACGGCGCAAAAGTTGTTGCTGAAGTAGTAAGCCATGGTCGTGGTGAGAAAGTGTCGATTATCAAGTTCCGTCGTCGTAAGCACCATGACAAGAAGATGGGCCACCGTCAGTGGTTCACTGAAGTTAAAATCACAGCTATCAACGCTTAATAGGAGTCTGACTAATGGCACATAAAAAAGCTGGCGGTTCTACTCGTAACGGCCGCGATTCAGAAAGCAAACGTCTTGGTGTAAAGCGTTTCGGTGGTGAATCAGTTCTTGCTGGTAACATCCTTGTTCGTCAACGTGGTACTAAATTCCACGCTGGTACAAACGTAGGTATTGGTCGTGACCATACTTTGTTTGCACTAACAGAAGGCAAGGTTAAGTTTGAAATTAAAGGTCCTAACAACCGTAAGTTCGTTAGCATCGAAGAATAATTTCAGCTTAAAAGCTAGACTTGAGAAAGCCCCGCCATTGGTGGGGCTTTCTGTTTCTATAATATGGGATACGTCCCATCTCTAGAATATTCAACTCGAGATAAAGAGTAGTTGGATAGAAACAAATTTTGATTTTGGCGAGTAGCCGCTTTAGACGGTATAATTCGATTACTGCGCTGGGTCAGGAGAAAGTATGAAGTTTATCGATGAGTCTACCATTCGGGTTGAAGCCGGTGATGGTGGTAGTGGTTGCGTTAGTTTTAGACGCGAAAAGTATGTACCAGATGGCGGCCCAGATGGGGGCGACGGTGGTGACGGCGGTAGCGTGTATCTGCAAGCCGATGAAAATATGAATACCCTGATCGACTATCGTTTTGAGCGTTTCCATAAAGCGGAGCGAGGCAGTAACGGCCGTGGTCGTGATTGTACTGGTCATAGTGGTAAAGATTTAGTGTTGAAGGTGCCAGTGGGTACCCGTGCAGTAGATGATGAAACCGAGGAAGTGCTTGGAGATCTTGTTAAGCATGATCAGAAGCTCCTTGTTGCTAAGGGCGGTTTCCATGGTCTTGGTAATACACGCTTTAAAAGCAGTACTAACCGTGCACCAAGACAGAAGACATTAGGTACGCCTGGTGAGGTTCGTAGCCTTAAGTTAGAACTGCGCCTACTAGCAGATGTCGGTCTACTTGGCTTCCCGAATGCGGGTAAATCGACCTTTATTCGCTCAGTATCAAAAGCCACTCCTAAGGTAGCCGATTATCCATTTACGACACTTGTACCCAATTTAGGCGTAGTAAACCCACGCCCTGGACAAAGTTTTGTTGTAGCTGATATTCCTGGTTTGATTGAAGGTGCTGCAGAAGGCGCGGGGCTTGGGGTTCGCTTCTTAAAGCATCTTGAACGCTGCAGAGTCTTGTTACATGTGTTAGATATCGAGCCTATCGATGGCACAGACCCTGTCGAGTCGGCTAAAACCATTGTTCATGAATTAGAAAAACACTCGCCTAAACTAGCGGCTAAGCCTCGTTGGTTAGTGATAAATAAAGCTGACTTGTTGCTTGAGGAAGAGCTTGAGGAGCGAGTTGCACAAATAGTGAAAGATCTTCAATGGGATGGTGAGGTTTATACCATTTCTGCGTATAATCGCGAAGGTACCCAAGAGCTCACGACTAAATTAATGGACTTTATTACTAGCTTACCCGATGAATTGGAAGAGCAAGCTAAGGAAGAAGGCGAAGTCGAGTTCAAATGGCATAACTATCATCAAGAAAGCCTTGATTCTATGAATGAAGACTATGATGAGTTTGATGACGACGATGACTTTGATGATGACGATTATGATGTTGAGGTCATATATCAAAGGTAAGTTATCCTAATTAATATTAAAGATGCAGCGTTTGCTGCATCTTTGCTATCTGGCATATAGCATGCTGAGGCTAAAGTGTACGCCGATACTCAAAATGATATAACACGCCAAGTGGTGAGAGTTGCCCAACTCTTATTGGCCTATGGTGCAGAATCAGAGCTTGTCGAAGAGATTAGCCAGCGACTAGGTAAAGCACTTGGGTTGGCAAGTGTAGAGCTCTCTATCTCCTCAAACTCCTTGGTTATGACAAGCCTAGTTCACGGGCGCTGTGTGACGACGACTCGTCGTCTGAGAGAGCATGGTATTAATATGACCATAGTCTGTGAATTACAGCGAATATGTGTATTGGCGGAAAAAGGCTTATATGGGCTTTACGAAGTACGTAGGCGTCTCGCTCGTATCGAAGCCAAGACATACCCACCTATGTTTTTAATTCCTATGATAGGCCTGTCATGCGCCAGCTTTTGTCATCTATTTGGAGGAGATTGGCAAGCGAGTGTTATCACCTTTCTTGCTTCTGCTGTAGGTATGGCTGTACGGTTATTTATTGCCAAGCGTCATTTTAATTTGCTAGTTAATTTCGCTGTCACTGCTTTTGTAACGAATTTAGTGGCTCAGCTTGGCTATGTGTTTCCTGTGACACAGACACCACAACTACCCATGGCTGCAAGTGTGTTAATGCTGGTGCCGGGCTTTCCCATGATAAATGCGATATCGGACATGGTTAAGGGGCATATCAATGTCGGTATCTCCCGTTGGGGGCAAGCAACACTGCTAACGGTTTCTTCTGTGATAGGCATAACTATTGCGATGCAGTTAGGGGGGCGCTTTATCTGATGGAGTTGTTACTTATTCTGCTTGATGATGCTTTTTTTGCCGCAATCCCTGCTGTAGGTTTTGCCATGGTGTTTAACGTGCCAGTACGCTTTTTAAAATATTGTGCTTTTGCTGGTGCTGTAGGCCATAGTTTTAGACGTTTACTCCTCTATTTTGATTACCCGATTGAATGGTCCACATTTGCGGCAGCAGCCTTAATAGGTGTGATTACCATAGCCTTCGCTAAGCGCCACCTAGCGCCACCGCTTCTGTATGCAGTGGCAGCCATTATTCCTATGATCCCTGGCTCCTATGCATTTAATACTGTCATTGGGTTAGTCGAGTTATCAACCCAGACGCAGATTAGCCCCGAGTTGCTGTCTGAGGTGGTGAGCAATGCGTTAAAGACAGTATTTATACTTGGAGCGCTATCTGTAGGGTTAGCTTTACCTAGCCTGCTTTATTATCGATCCCGCCCCATTATCAAATAATAACAAGAAGGAAGTAATATGCGCATCGCTATGATTGCTGCTATGGCTAATGACAGAGTCATTGGTAAGGATAACCAGATGCCTTGGCATCTCCCTGAAGATCTTAAGCACTTTAAGGCGATGACCCTAGGTAAGCCTATTGTTATGGGACGTAAAACCTTTGAGTCTATTGGAAAGCCTTTACCTGGCAGGCAAAATATTGTGATTACTCGCCAAGCGGATTACCAGCCTCAAGGGGTTGATGTGGTGGGATCGTTTGAAGAAGCTAAAGCTTTGGTTACTGATGTTGAAGAGTTAGTTGTCATAGGTGGTGGACAATTATATGCCCAATTAATTGACGTCGCAGATAGGCTTTATCTCACCCATATCAACTTAAATGTTGAAGGTGATACACATTTCCCTGACTATCATCACATTTCTTGGTCGATACTTGACCAGCAAAGCCACATAAATGACCAAGGATTGGAATATAAGTTTATAAATTTGCAAAAAAAATGTTAAGTTAAAAAGTGCGTTTGTACCCTAAATGAGAGAGTATTTAAATACTCCCATAAAAACATAAATTAAAGTCTGAAGGAGAGTGATATGCGTCTGTTGCCATTCACTGTTGCTGCTATGTTAGCTGCATCCAGTGTTTTGCCTCCCGCGCAAGCTGCGGGTGGAGATCAATTAGTTGCCAGTATATGTGACTATGTTAAGTCAAATGATAAGAAGCGCCTGCGGAAAAAGCTCAAAGAGAATAGGGTTAAACTTCGTAATATCTATTCAGGTATCAGCTGTGATGGTCAAAGCCTGCTTCGAACAGCCATGACCAGTAATGCGGAGCAGGTTGGTAGTTTTATTGCCAAGCGCTTGTCTAAGAAAGATCTTAGTGGTGCTGAAGCCGATGGACAAACGATTTTGGCATGGGCTGAAAGTAATGGTTATGGTGCTAGTGCCATAAGTACCACCATTAAAGGAAAGGTTGGCGGATAATTTTATCCCTTATTTATAGAAATGCCGGAGCTATCTAATAGCTCCGGCATTTTTTATTCTAGTTTCACTTAAGACTAGACTTTAAATTCACCGACTGAGCTTTGCAATTCTTCGGCTAACTGAGCGACTTGCTGGCTCGATTGTGCGGTTTGATCTGCGCCAATAGAAGTTTGCTCTGAAATGGTCGCAATCCCCTCAAGGCGCTCGGAGACCTGTTGGCTAACGGCATTTTGTTCTTGAGCTGCATTAGCAATATGAGTACCAGCATCATGGGCCTGCCTGACAGACTCACTAATGGACTCAAGGGCTGTATTGGCATGCTCTGTCTTTTCGACACAGTTTGCGGCCTGGGTTTGTCCCAGCTCCATTGCTGCTACTGCTTCTTGAGTACCTTGTTGGAGAACCTGAATCATTTGCTGGATCTCTTGAGTCGAGTCCTGAGTTCGGGATGCTAGATTTCTAACTTCATCTGCGACCACAGCAAAACCACGACCTTGTTCTCCTGCTCTAGCGGCTTCAATTGCTGCGTTAAGTGCTAGCAAGTTGGTTTGTTCGGCAATGCCGCGGATCACATCGAGAATTGAGCCAATTGATTCGCTATCTGCGTGAACTTTATTGATGATTTCACCAGCTTTAATCACCTCTTCTGATAGCGTCTCTATGGTTTGTTTATTTTCGTTGGCGATATCACGCATATGCTGGGTTTCGCTATCAGCGTGCTTAATTTGATCTAAGGCCTGATCTGCACTTGCAGAAACCTGCTGTGCACTTGAACTCAGTTGGTTTGTCGCTGCGGCAACTTGGTCGACTTGACTCTTCTGTTCTTGAATTCCGGCAGTCGTTTGACTGGTGATTGCTGATGTTTCTTCTGCTGCAGCTGCAAGTTGGTTTGATCTGTCTAGAATACCTTGAATTAGGCTGCGCAAGCTGTCGACGAGACTATTGACGTTTTTCGATAGCGTCGCAAATTCGTCATGGCCGGAATCATCCAATTTATGGGTGAGGTCCCCTGAGGCTAAAATATCTAGAGCTTGATTAACATTATTTAGAGAGCGTTTAAGAGGTCTAACGACTGCAGAGCTAACAACAAAAGCTACAATAATCGCGATAACCATACCCAATTGAGTTTCAATTGTCGCCATTTCGATATCGTCTATGGCTTCGGTACTCACGGCTTTGGCAGATGCTTGAATGGCATCGGTTAGCTGTTCCATGGCACCACTTGCACTATTGGCATTTTGTTCGACCAGAGTGCTGAGTTGCTCGGCTTTCGAAGTATGCGCTAACTCTTTGAGCTTATTGTCTGTAATTGTACCTTCACCGTTGAGTAGCTTAAATACTCTTGCTATCTCATCGTTAATTTCCTGCATAAGATCTTGGCTAACAATACCTTCACTTTGGCGAAAATTGTATTCCAGTTTGTTATTAACGTCTCGAATGAGGAAATTTAATTCCTTCATGATGATATCAAACTTTGTTTTGTCCTTGATGGCGACCAGATCTAGGGTGGTGCTAATAATGCTGCTAAGGCTCGTATCGATGGAGGCCGCGGTTGCTGCAATTTGCTGTTCTTCGATATCATCACTGGCTTCTAAATCGATAAGATCTAGCAGGATTGATGCTGCATCATCTGCGGCATTTTCGACATCCTGTTGTTGGGAAACCATGGTTTCTTTTAACACTAGAGCTTTGTGGCGCTCACTGAGTAAAATTGCACTGTTAGACTCAAAATTGTTGTAGCTGGATTTGAGTCTTGTTAGCAGTTGGGCTAAGTCAGCTTGCTGTTTCATCAACTGATCTAGCTGAGCATACTGACTGTTAAATGCCTTGGTAAGTGTATCAAATTCGCTTTTTAGCTGGGGGATTTGTTCTGAGCCTGTGCTGTAATATGCACTAAGGGTAACTAGCTCTTGTCGTCCTAGTGTTGTTGACAGTTTATTGGTAGATTCGATGGCGGGTAAACTGACTTCCTGCAGCAATTTAGTGCTATGTTCAAGGTTGCTATTGGTGTAGAGGGCGACAGCACCGAGGATTAACAGGAGTAGACTCACTATCGTGAATCCACTAACAACTCTGGTGGCAACATTCATTTTCATAGCGTGCTCCGGCTAAATATTTAATCCAACGACTATTGTTATTATCGGGATGTTGTTCATTGGGATATTATTAGATGTTATCGGCTAAGCTCAGGTTTAGTTTACTCTTTTTGTAATCTTTTTTGGGTGATTTTAGTATCTTTTTCTTGATGCCAAAGGGTTAAATATTCTCCCCAGCAACAACCTGTATCGAGTGCTTTTATATGGGGAAGCTCGACATTTCCCATTAAAGCGGCCCAGTGTCCAAAAACCTTAGTGTACTTATTGCTGATTTTGCTATTAAAAGTAAACCAAGGGCGTAGGTCAGGATTGTTGTTCTTTCTTGGAGGGAGCTTGCAGTCAAAATCGAGACGGCCATCTTTATGCAGGTAGCGCATACGGGTTAATGCATTGATACTGTATCGTATCTTTTCAAATTTGGAGAGCTCTGGGTGCCAATCCTCTGCCTCTTGAGTATACATCTTGGCTAAGATAGCCTCGGCATAATCGGCTTTTTGCAATGCTTTACTGACTCGTTTAGATTGCTTGGTGAGTGTTTCTATGTCCCACTGAGGTGGCACTCCCGCATGGCTCATAAGAATTTTTGCAGATTTCCATTCTCTATGGAGTGGTTGAAGCCTGAGCCAATCGATAAGTTGGTTAATGTCCTCTGCTTGCAAAAGTTGTTGTAAATTGTCTTTGGGATTGACCTTTTTTATTCCATTGTGCAATGACATCAAATGCAAATCATGGTTACCTAAGACGATCTTAGCACTGCCTTCAAGTTGTTTAAAATAGCGCAAGGTTGCGAGTGAATCAGGCCCTCTGGCAACAAGATCGCCTACGGCCCATAGTTCATCTTTTGAGGGATTAAATTCAACTTGAGCGAGCAGGGCTTGAAGTTCTTTAAAGCAGCCTTGAATGTCGCCAACAAAATAGTGTGCCATACTGATGGCTTCCTTAATGTAGGATGAGATCGGTAGAAAGCCTAAACGCCGCTATCGGGGCTTTAAATTCAGTTCCATCTTGATATTCCATTGTGTAGCTACCCTCCATAAAGCCTAATTCTGCCTCTAAAACTGTGCCACTGGTGTATCGGTAAGCGGTATCTGGCTCAATTGTTGGAGTCTCGCCGACAACGCCTGCACCCTGAACCTGACTTTGATGACCGTTAGCATCTGTAATTATCCAGTGACGGCTTTTTAAGGTTACGGCTTGATCACCTAAATTAATAATGGTGATGGTATAGCTAAACACATATTGTGCGTCTTCGGGGGCAGAGTCTTTTTCTAGATACTGGGTCTCTACTTCAATTTTTATAGGGTGTTGCTGACTCATCTTTGGTCCTGAAGGTATAAAAAAGGGTGCCAAGGCACCCTAATTAATCTGATCAATATTATCTCTTTTCACAAAGCAAATTGGCCATAGCGACATACTCTTGTACAGAGATCTGCTCCGGTCTGCGGCTAGGGTCAATGCCTAGCTGTTCGTAATCTGCATCTTTAAGTTGTTGCTTTAAATTGTTTCTTAACGTCTTTCTACGCATGCTAAAGGCTTGAGTGACTAGGCTTCTCAATACTTCTACATCGGCACAGGGGTAAGGTTTCTCAGTAAAAGGAATGAGACGTACAACTGCGCTATCAACTTTAGGCGGTGGAACGAAACTGCCTGGTGGCACTTCTAAAACAGGCACCACTTGGCAGTAGTATTGTGCCATGACCGTCAGGCGACCATAGGCTTTCGTGCCTGGCGAAGCACTTAATCTGAGTACGACTTCCTTTTGCAACATAAAGTGCATGGTTTCAATTAAGTGAGCGAACTCAAACAGATGGAACATTAAAGGTGTAGAAATATTGTATGGCAGGTTGCCAAACACCTTCATGGTTTTTCCTGCTTGAGCCAACTGACTAAAATCAAACTGCATCGCATCACCCTGGTGTATGGTGAGCTTATCTTTTAGTTGAGGGTGCTGCTGAAGCCGCTCGACTAGATCTTTATCAAGTTCAACAACCGTTAAGTTATCAATTGCTTGTGCTACAGGCTCTGTCAACGCACCAAGACCTGGGCCAATTTCCACCATGACATGATCATTGTCGGGAGAGATGGCACCGACAATGCTGTTAATGACATTGTTATCTGTTAGAAAGTTCTGCCCGAAGCGCTTTCTGGCCGTATGGCCTAAATGTACTTTACTACTCATTAGCCTGCTATTTAATCTAGTGTTTTTCAGCCAGTTCAATGGCTTTATTTAATGCACAAACAAAGCTTCCTATATCGGCTTTACCTGTTCCTGCGAGTTCAAGGGCGGTTCCATGATCGACCGAGGTTCTAATATAAGGGAGACCTAAGGTGATATTGACGGACTTGCCAAAACCTTGGGATTTTAACACAGGTAACCCTTGATCGTGATACATAGCTAAGACGACATCAGCATCTTTGAGGTATTTTTCTTGAAACAGAGTATCAGCAGGTAGAGGACCGATTAAGTTAAAGCCTTTTTCTTGTCTTAGCTCTTCGAGAGCTGGAATGATAGTATCTATCTCTTCACGACCTAAGTGTCCATCTTCTCCTGCGTGGGGGTTTAAGCCACAAACATAGATCTTTGGCTGTGCGATTGCGAATTTATCCACCAAATCTTTATGCAGAATATGTATGATTTGGTGAAGCCTGTCTCGAGTAATCGCCTTTGATACATAGGCTAATGGAATATGGGTGGTGACTAGCGCGACCTGTAGTCCGGGATTGGCAAGCATCATAACGACATCTTGACAGCCCGCCTGATGGGCAAAGAACTCTGTATGGCCACTAAAAGGAATACCTGCCTGGTTGATAATGCCTTTATGAACAGGGCCTGTAACCACGGCATCAAATTCACCTTTCATGTTCTTCTCACCAGCGTACCTTAAGGTATCCACTACATAGCTACTATTTTGCTCATCCAGCTCACCGCATTTGGGTTCTGCTGCAAGTTCAAAAGGGGCTATGGTTAAGGTGCCTGCTTCCTGTGGCGCAGGGGCTAGGCTAGGCTGATAGGGTCTGAGGCTTAAGGGTAAGCCGAGTAGTTTAGCCCTAGAGGTGAGTAACTCAGGATCCGCACAGGCAACTAGCTCAGCAGGCCAAGCTTGCTGAGCTAGTTGTACTATCAAGTCTGGACCAATTCCCGAGGGTTCCCCTGGGGTAATGGCAATCCGCTTAGTATTTACTGTCATAGTTTAGTTTTTAATTGGCTCGATGACTTCAATGTATGCATCGGAGCGCATTTCATCTAACCAGTTTTGTAACTCTTCGTTGTATTTACGACGAAAGATAAGTTGATGGGCTTTATTGCTATTCATCTTATCCGTAGCATCTGTGGTGCGCTTCTCTAGAACTTGGGTGATATGCCACCCATGGCTTGAACGAAATGGTTCACTAATTTCATCAATTTCTAGTTCATTGAGGGCTTGAGAAAATGCGGGCACATAGATTTTAGGATCTGCCCAACCTAGCTCGCCACCTTTAACAGCAGAACCTGGGTCTTCTGAATACTGCTTGGCTAAATCGGCAAAGCTTGCTTCTCCAGAGCGAATTTGGGTTAAGAAATTCTTAAGCATTTTTTGAGCGCGTTCTTCCGATAGAATCGGCGACGGTGTTAATAGAATATGTCTAGCCTTAACTTCATTGACTTCTTGAGTCTGTAGCCCACGAGTGTCCATGACCTTGATGATATGGAAGCCTGCGCCGCTGCGAATAGGGCCAATAATTTCACCTTTTTTGGCACCTTTGACGACTTCGGCAAATAGGGTTGGCATCTCATTGATGTTCATATAGTCCCAGATCCCCCCTTCTAGCGCTTTAGGGCCAGAAGAAGACGCAATGGCGGTACGACGAAAATCTGCACCATCCTTTAGGCGCTTGAGAACGGTATCGGCACGCTTAGTGGCATCTTCAAGTTGTTGGCTATTTGGTGAGCTGGGTACTTCGATAAGAATGTGGCCTAATTGAAACTCAACATTTTTAAGCCCTTGCTCTTCGATTAGCTTTACTAGTGATTCTATTTCAGAAGGTGAAACTTGGATTCTGCGTTGAATTTGAATGCGCTGAATCTCGCCTAGGGTGATTTCTTGGCGAAGGTTTTCTCTGTATTGGCTAAAGCTGATACCGTCTTGGGCGAGGCTTTGACGCATTTCTTCAATCGTGACATTTTGCTCTTTAGCGATATTTTCTATGGTCTGATCTAACTGAAGATCACCGATATGCAAGCCAATACGTTCAGCCATTTGTAGCTGAAGACGAGTCAAAATCAATCTATCGATAACCTGAGTTCTTAGGGCTGTATCAGATGGTAGCGCTTGCCCCGCGGCTTTTGCATTAGCCTTGACTGAGGTGATCATATTATCGATTTCACTTTCTAATATGACGCCTTCATTAACTTGCACAGCTACGCTATCTAGAGGCTGTTCGGCGGCAATTCCAGTATGGGCTAAAGTTAACGCAAATAAAGTTATAATCAGTTTTTTACAGGGTTTCATCCACAAATCCTTGGCACACTTATATGTCAGGTACGACGAATATTCAAAGCTAATAAATCAGTTGTTAACCTGTTTGGACTACAAGTCCTACTCGAGGTTCAGCAATCTAGCACAATTCTTTACTAATTCCTCAGGTAAAGTGGCTTTCTATAGTTAAATAGGCCTTCATTGAGCATATCTGATACGCCTAGCGGCCCCGAACCACCTAAGCCTTTTATGACAAAGTTGAGGTAGAAGCCTGTCTCGAAGAGTTCTCTAGTCTCGACAACCGGATTAGAGAAATCATCATAGTTGGTTTTGAGTTTATATTGATAACTGAAACGAGCTGCCCAGCAGCAGGATTCATACTGTATTCCAGCATAGACTTCAGCGGCACGTTTTTTACCGAGATCATAATACCAGTTACCCACAAAGTAAGTTGAGTCAGTAAGTGGCCAAGCTAGGCGAAGGCCAGTTTGTGATACAGTGACCGACTCATTGGTATTGGCATTGAGTAGATCTGGCACATAGCGGTAACTAAGCTGAAGCAGTTTATTGTTACTCGGTCTGAAGTCTAAGGTGACTTCACTCTTACGGGTGTCATTGTGTTTAGTATCTAGCTGGATACCGCCACTGATAAACCAGTCTTGATAAAGATGTGCATCGACTTCCGCGGCCAAAATGGAAGAAGACGGTTTGTCCGTAGCTATGCCCTCATTGAGCTGTACTCGGCTATCTTGAAAATAAACGATTTGTCCAAAACTGAACCTAAAATCTTCTACGTTATTTTCATCATAAAAGCGGGTCGTTAAGCCATAGGTCAGTTGATTTGCATCTGCAATACGATCTAAACCTGAAAAACGTCTATCTCTAAATAAGCCAAAATAATCTTCTTGGATAAGCGCTGTATCATAAAGGCCGATTTTCGATTGGTCTTCATAGCCCACATAGAGATACTGTATTTGTGGTTCTAGTGTCTGGCGATAGTCCTTAAGTTGCCGTTCAAAATTGATTTGGGCATTAATTTTAAACTGCGGAATTGTTCTACTGACCGTTTTGTCTAAGGTGTCGGTCATATCCGTCGCTGTGGTTGTAAGTTGCTTATCATCTTGCCAGTAGTTAGTTTGCAATAGCTTGGCTTCAGCGAGGAAAGAGCCTGCTGGCGTATAAAGTGGCAGGCTAACCGTTGGTGCTAAATGTAATCGTGTTGCACGATTAAAGCCGCTATTTTTATGCTCAAAATTAGTGGCTTCAGAGTCAAAATTAAAATTTAGCCCTGATAGGAAGTTAGCTTGTCGGTACTGGTACCTTAGCTGAGGCAAAACTCGATAGGGTTCTTGATTCGTTCCAAGTACTTTGATGTCTTGTACTCTGGCGCTGAAATCCCAGTTACGAGCAAGGTAACTTATTTCAGCAATACGATTAAGTTGATTCTCGGTTGAGCGACTTAAATCTGAACTAAGATCGTTGAAATAGTTGTTGTCAGAGATATTGGTTATATCGGTATTGATACGCCAATGTTGATCAATTTTTCCTTGATGTTGCCAATGGTATAGATAGCGATTTGGACTGTTGGCAAGCTTTTTATCATCGGGTAAAAATTCAAAGTTAAGCTGACCTTGCTGCTCATCACCTGCTAAATATCTAAATTCAGATTTTAAGTAGAGTCCCCTTGAGGACATGTAGTGAGGCGTAAAGGTGAGATCGTACTCAGGTGCTATGTTCCAATAGTAGGGTAGGGCAACCTCTACACCATTGGTGGTGCTAGTGCTAAATTTGGGAAACAGTAGACCTGATTTACGCTTGTCAGATACAGGTACTGTCATGTAAGGAATATAAAAAACTGGAATATCTGCGATTCTCAGTTTAGCGTCCCAAATTTCTCCCCACTCCTCCTTGCTGTCAATCTTGATTTCATCGGCTTCGAGCAACCAAGATACGTTATCAGGAGGACAAGTCGTAAAATTAGTATCGGTTAATAATAGGTTGTTATCTTTAGTTATCTCTAGTTGATTAGCATCACCATGGACCTGTTGTCCGTGAAGCCAATACTGAGCACCTTCCAAGGTTGCACTATTGTCTTTGACTTTTGCCGAGAGGGAGTCAGCAGTCACGGTTAAACGCTCATCTTGGAAGACAAGACTACCGTTTGCGTCGAGCTGCTCCCCTGCTTGGTCAAGTATGGCTTCATCGGCAGCAATATGCCTATTGCCTTGGCTAACATTCACATCTCCGGTGAACTTAGCCTTGTTACCAAGCTGAGCTTCAGATCTATTGGAAATAATTTTGATTGTCTGAGCTTCGGCGTCAGACTGAGTGTCTTTCATTTTTCGAACAGGAACCGGTGGCTTAATAACACACTGGCTATGCTCACTAGCACCTGAATTTGATTTTGGATGAGAAGTCGCTTCTTCTGCAAAGACTAGATTGGGAAGCAGGCTTAATGCCAAAAGGTAACGAATCTGCATGTTAGTCAGTTATTATGAGTTCTATAGTCTAGGAAGCAAAAAAGCCGCATACGAGTATCGGCATAGTATTTTAGTGCTTAGCATACCTTGTAACGGTATATCTTCAATCAATTATCTAAAGAATTAGCAAGAATATCGATGTACTCAAGTTTATTCATCACTAATTTGGACAATTGTTAATCTAAAAGCGAGATTATGATCTGTTTCATTTTTTTAGCCTAGCTATAATAAAGCAATTTTTTTATAAGGGCTATGTTATGGGGCTGTCTAGCACAAGAGATGAAGTGATTAATGATTGGGCTAAGTCTCAGTTAGGTGATGATTGCCTTCTGAGTGTGATCTCGGGAGATGCCAGCTTCAGGCGCTACTTTCGGGTCCAGTATCAAGATAATGCCTATATTATAATGGACTCTCCAGTGGAGCTTGTGCCATTAGCCCCTTTTATTGCCATAGCCGATGCCTACCAGAATGCGCAGATTAACGTGCCAAATATTTTGGCTTATGATCAAAAGTTAGGCTTGATGTTATTGCAGGACTTAGGTGATATTCAACTGCTTGGGCTACTAGCTGATGACAATATGGCAGGTTTTTACCACAAAGCGTTAGCGATTTTACCTAAGATTGCCAGTGTAACTGCAACGTCAGATGGAAACCTGATTAGTTTTGATGATGCGTTTGTACATAGAGAGTTAACCATTTTCACTGATTGGTTGGTGAAGCGCCATTTGCAATTAGCCTTAAGTGCTCAGGAGCAAGCGTTACTCGAACAGGCTTTTGCCTTCTTAGCTCGTGTTATCTCGGAGCAGCCTCAAGTGGGCATGCATAGGGATTTTCATAGCCGTAACTTAATGCTTTTTGACAATGAGCTATATGCTATTGATTTTCAAGATGCGGTGCTTGGCCCTATTACCTATGACGCGGTATCGTTACTGCGTGACTGTTATATTCGTTGGCCTCAAGAAGCGATTACTCCTTTGATGAAAGTGCACTTTGATTTGTGTATTGAGCATGGTTTTTTGTCCGCCGATGCTAACTTTGAGCAATATGAGCGATGGTTTGATTTAACTGGGCTACAGCGTCATATCAAGGCGGCAGGTATTTTTGCTCGATTACACTATCGTGACAATAAGCCCGGCTATATGTCAGATATTCCCATGACTCTGGATTACATTATCGATATTTCAGCCAAATACCCTGAACTGACCGAATTTAACGCTTGGGTTCGAGCGCGAGTATTACCTGAATTTAGCCCCCAGAAATAGACGAAAGAGTATTTAGGCGCTATGACGCAAACGATGAAAGTGATGATTTTAGCGGCGGGAAGAGGTGAGAGGCTTAGGCCATTGACCGACACTTGTCCTAAGCCGTTAGTGAAAGCCGCTGGTAAGCCGTTGATTGAATATCATATCGAGAAACTTGCCGCTGCAGGTTTTAAAGAGATAGTGATTAATCATGCGTGGCTTGGTCATATGCTTGAGCAAACCTTAGGGGATGGAAGTCGCTGGGGGGTAAAGATTGCCTACAGTGCAGAAACAGAAGCCTTGGAAACGGCCGGTGGCATTAAGAAGGCATTGCCGTTATTGGGAGAGCAAGCATTTGTAGTGATAAATGGTGATATCTACATAGACACATTGCCAGACTTTACGGAACTGACTCAAGACTGTTTGGCGCACCTTTATCTTGTCGATAACCCTGAGCATCATCCCCAAGGGGATTTTGCTATTGCGCAAGGTCGAGCTCAGCTAGCGGGGCCGGTTAAATTTACCTTCTCGGGTATTGGTGTTTATCATCCTAAGCTATTTGCCACAGTGCCCGATGGTGCCTATGGTTTAGCGCCTTTATTAAAGCAGTATATGGCAAATCATCAGGTGTCGGCAGAACATATGGATGGTTATTGGTGTGATGTGGGGACACAGAAGCGACTTGCTGAGTTAACGGCTAGGTTAACATAGTGAGAGTTACCTAGATTCAGGACTAGGTTCTTTTTCATTTTTACAATCATTTTAAGTACAGGTTAGTGAATGCGTATTTGGGGAAAGTTTTTTGGCGCTGTCATCGGCTTTATGTTTGGCAAAATAGTCGGTGCCTTGATTGGCCTTTGGCTTGGGCACCAGTGGGATAAGCGTGGTAGTGAAATTTCTGCCGTACTTAAGGATGGTAAAACTCGTCAGGCACTGTTTTTTAATTCCACCTTTGCCGTCATGGGGCATATGGCTAAAGCATCGGGACGGGTGACCGAAACCGATATTCGCATAGCGACTTTATTGATGGATCAGATGAAACTATCTGGTCAGGCGAGAGTGGATGCTCAACAAGCGTTTAGAGAAGGCCGCGACAGTGATTTTGATCTGGCTGCTTGCATTAAAGCCTTTAGGCTTATCTCTATGGGGCGTAAGGAGCTGCTGCAAATGTTCCTTGAGATTCAGATTCAGACAGCCCTGTCTGATGGTGAGCTGCATCCTAAGGAACACGCTATACTGCTAGTGGTGGCCAAAGGTCTAGGCTTTACCAAGCCACAGCTTGATGAGCTGCTAAAGCGTTGGCAAGCTGAGTTTAAGTTTCATTCTGAAGCGGGTCGCAATAGTCATAGGCCTTCGATTAGTGATGCTTATCAAGTCTTGGGTGTCAGCCCCTCGGTGTCAGATCAGGACGTCAAACGAGCTTATCGTAAGCTAATGAATGAACATCATCCCGATAAATTGGTTGCTAAAGGCTTACCAGAAGAGATGATGGAGCTAGCGAAGCAAAAGGCTCAGGATATTCAATCGGCTTATGACACGGTGAAACAAGACAGAGGGATGCGCTAGGGGCTAACTTTGCTGCAAAAATAGCCTTGAAAGGTCTACGGAGCCTATGTAATGAAAATTGTGATTCTAGATGCATTGACACTTAACCCTGGGGATCTTAGTTGGCAGGAACTGAAGGCTATAGGAGAGTTAACCGTCTATGATAGAAGCGCCCATGATGAAGTAGTAGAGCGTGCTCAAAATGCTGATATTGTGCTGACTAATAAGACGGTATTAACTAAAGAGTTGCTTGCCCAACTGCCTAAGCTTAAATATATCGGTGTGCTAGCCACAGGCACCAATGTGGTGGACCTTGATGCAGCAGCCAAGCTGAATATTCCTGTCACCAATGTGCCTGCCTATGGCCCAGATGCTGTTGCTCAAATGGTGTTTGCCCATATTCTTCATTTCACTCAAAGGCTATCTGAACACGCTAATGCTGTAAGAAGAGGGCGCTGGACAAAGAGCCCTGATTTCTGTTTTACCTTGTATCCCTTGATGTCGCTAAAAGGGAAAACAATGGGACTCGTTGGCTTTGGTGATATTGCCAAACAGGTTGCGCGCATTGCGTTAGCTTTTGATATGAAAATCCTTGTTCACTCTCGTACTTGCCCTGCAGACTTGCCAAGTGGCATCGGTTATGTCGACCTGAATACGCTATTGGGAAATAGTGATTTTGTTAGCCTGCATTGCCCCTTGACTCCACAGACCGACAAGCTCATTGATGCGCAAGCGCTAGATTTGATGAAGCCGTCTTCCATGTTAATCAATACCGCTAGAGGCGGCTTGGTGGACGAGCAGGCCTTGAGTCTGGCGTTAGAGCAAGAGAAGATTGCTTATGCTGGGGTCGATGTTTTGTCTCAGGAGCCACCAGCGGCCGATAATCCGCTGTTGAATGCACCTAATATCAGCATTAGCCCACACAATGCTTGGGCGACGAAAGAGGCGCGTCAGAATTTACTGAATATTGCTGTAGGCAATATAAATGCCTTTATTGCTGACAGAATTGAGAATAGAGTGAACTAGCCACTGTGATTTACAGGGAGCACAATAGGTGCAAACGAGTGCAAGGATTAGCTTTTTTAAACGTCTAAAACCGCACATTTTATCTGGTAGAAAGTGTGCGACCCTTAGAAATCATCAGGAGTCACATTTCAAACCTGGGCAAATATTAGTCGTCTTTACTCAGGAAGATGAAACCCAGTTTGCCACGATTAGAGTGATTAGTGTCGAGCCTGTTGCTTACCAAGCGCTAACAAAAGAGCATGCAAAAGCGGAAAATCTACCTTTGTTTATTTTAAGGTGGCTGATACGCCGAATTTACCCCGGTGAAGAGCAGTTGTATTTCATTCGGTTTGAATTATGTAGTGTCGACTGAATTATTGATACTTGAACAGAAAAAGCCCTAGCCGTTTGAATACGACATAGGGCAGTGTCACTTTTGGCTTAGAGCTTAGAGCTTAGAGCTTAGAGCTTAGAGCTTAGAGCTTAGAGCTTAGAGTAATACTTGTACCTTGCTCGCCACACGCTTGGCTTTTTCTACAGCACCTTCTATTTGCTCAGCTCTTGCTAGTGCTACACCAAGGCGGCGCTTGCCATGGATATCTGGTTTAGCAAACAATCTAAGCTGAGTATCAACTTCTTCAAGCGCCGCAGCCATACCTTGATAGCGAATATTTTCCGATTGACCTTCTGCCAAAATTACCGCAGAAGCACTGGGGCCGTGCTGATAAATATTACTGATTGGCAGTCCAAGTATGGCTCTGACATGCAGTGCAAATTCTGACAGATCTTGACTGATTAAGGTGACTAGTCCTGTGTCATGGGGGCGTGGAGAAACTTCAGAGAAATAGACATCATCGCCTTTGATAAACAGTTCTACACCAAATAGTCCATATCCACCTAGGGCTTCAACAACTTTACGGCCAACTTCTTGTGCCTTTTCTAAGGCGGCCTTTGACATCGCCTGTGGCTGCCAAGATTCTTGATAATCGCCCCCTTCCTGCCTATGACCAATAGGCTCACAGAAATGAATGCCATTGACTGCACTAATGGTCAGTAGTGTGATTTCATAATCAAAGTCAACAAAGCCTTCAACTATGACGCGGCCTTTGCCTGCGCGGCCCCCTTCTTGAGCATATTGCCAAGCGTCATCAAGTTGTGACATTTCTCGAATAACACTTTGGCCTTTACCTGACGAGCTCATAACAGGCTTTATTACAGCAGGAAGACCTATTCTATCAACAGCTTGATGGAATTCTTCTTCGGTATCACAAAAAGCAAAAGGTGAAGTGGGCAGTGATAAGGTGTCAGCAGCCAGTAAACGTATCCCTTCTCTGTCCATGGTGAGCTGGGTTGCTTTTGCTGTGGGAACAACATTAATCCCTTGGCTTTCCAGTTTAACTAAGGTTTCTGTGGCGATGGCTTCGATTTCAGGAATGACTAAATGGGGCTGCTCTTGGTTAATCACCCATTCTAGGGCATGGCTATCGAGCATATTGATTACATGGGATCTGTGAGCCACTTGCATTGCTGGTGCATTGGGGTAACGGTCGACGGCAATCACTTCCACACCTAATCTTTGTAGTTCAATAGCGACCTCTTTTCCTAGTTCACCACTGCCGAGTAGTAGTGCTCTCATCGCGCTTTCTGTGTGGGGTGTTCCTATCATGATACTAACCTTAGTTGTGTTTGACTGCCTATATTCTATCTTTTATTGGCTGACTCAATTTAAGGGATTATAGAACAGTGTGTTTTGAAAAATGTTAGACATTGTAAAAACTAAGTTATTGGTTTAGCTTGAGTATATGGTTTTTAAATTCTGCTTAATTAAACATGGAAATAGCGGCTTGCATTAGTGCCAGCTGACCAATTAAGGAGTGTGCTATGTTTCTTGACTATGTGGCGCTGTTCATACTGTTGTTTGTATGCGTGTTCATCTTCTATGGCATTATCGCCATTCATGATATTCCCTATGAAATTGCTAAAAAGCGGAATCACCCTCAACAGGATGCATTGCATATTGCTGGTTGGGTGAGTCTATTTACTTTGCACGCAATATGGCCGTTTTTGTGGATCTGGGCAACTTTATACAGAGAAGATAGAGGTTGGGGCTTTCAGTCCTTAGAGAAGCGGGAAACGGAGCTGGAACAGGAGGTTAAAGCATTGACGCAGAGAGTGTTAGCCCTTGAAACTGCGGCGAATGAGAAGTCCGCAATAGAGGTTCAGGACATCGATGCTAACACTGAGTCAAAGGAGGAGGTGTAACATGGATCTATTACTGATATTGACCTACACAGCTATCTGCATCGCCATTTTTAAAATCTTCAAGATACCACTGAATAAGTGGTCTGTGCCCACTGCCATTTTAGGTGGCATAGTCCTAATTGGTGCTTTATTGCTGCTGATGAACTACAACCACCCTTACTCCAAATATGCTAGAGAAGCATTTGTGACTATCCCGATTAACCCTGCAGTGAAAGGTATGGTGTTGTCGGTCGATGTAAAGGGAAATACTAAGGTGAAAAAGGGGGATGTGCTATTTCGTATCGACCCCACGCCTTTTGCTGCCGTAGTGAAACAAAAGCGCGCCAGCCTTGCTGAAGCTGAACTGATGGTGCCGCAACTCGAAGCATCATGGCAGGCAGCTAAAGCCAGCGTTGAGCGTGCCATTGCCGATAGAGATAGAACTAAGGCCGCCTTTGAACGCTATGAAAAAGGGCGTAAGCGTGGTGGTAAAAATTCGCCATTTACTGAGTTAGAACTAGATAATAAACGTCAGCTTTACCTTGCCAGTCAGGCTCAATTGACTGCAGCTGAAGCTGAGGAGCTCAGAGTTCAGCTCGCCTATGAGTCACAAATTGACGGTGTAAATACTAAGGTAGCGAACCTGCAAGGTCAGTTAGAGAAGGCTGAGTATGATTTAGAGCAAACTGTCGTACGCGCGCCGACAGATGGTCTAGTGACCCAGCTTGCCATTCGCCCTGGTATGATCGCCGTGCCTATTCCGCTTAAACCTTTGATGAGCTTTATTCCCGATGAGCAGCGCTATTTTGCCGGCGCCTTTTGGCAGAACTCGCTGTTAAGATTAAAAGAAGGTGATGAAGCCGAAATGCTACTCGATGCCGTACCTGGGCGTATTTTTAAGGGGAAGGTTGTTCAGGTGATGCCAGCGATGGCTGAAGGTGAGTTTCAATTTACAGGCACATTGCAATCGGCCAAGCGTTTGTTTGCACCGGGTCGCACTATAGTGTTAATCGACTTAGAAGATGACGCTATTTTGCATCAGTTGCCTGCTGGTGTGTCTGGCCAAGCTGCGGTTTATACCGAGCACTTTAGTCATGTCGCCATTATGAGAAAGATTTTACTGCGTATGCAAAGCTGGCTGAATTATGTGTTTGGTGAAGGTCACTAACATGACTATTCAGCATACGGTGACTAATGAGTAAAGGTTAGTTTAAATCGTGATTCTATTAAAAAGTCTGCTTTTGCAGGCTTTTTTATTTGATACACTCAGGCTCTAAATCGTTTAAAGGAATGGCAGTATGCAAGATATTAGAGATCTCACTTCGGTATTGCGGTCAAAGACTCCTATCGTGGTGATAGAAACCTATGAAGAATATCGAGTGATTGAGTTGCTTAAGCGGGTCTCTAGCGTACTGTACCAGCCTATTTTTTCTTGGAGTATTACTCAGGGCTTACAGAGGGTTGACCGCCATGTGGGAGTACAAAAGTTTAATACCGATCCCACAGATATTTTAGGTCACATTAAATCGACTCAAAAACAGGGGATTTATGTGTTATGTGACTATCACCCTTTTGTTGACAATGAGCCTAAAAATGTACGTTTACTCAAAGAAATCGCCCTAGAATATGACTCCCTGAAACACACTATAGTACTCGTAAGCCATGCCTTTGATATTCCGCCTGAGATTAAACGTTATTGCGCTCATTTTCGTTTGAGCTTGCCCAGTGAAACGCAGCTTGAGCATCTGATCTATGAAGAGGTGGAACTGCTGCGATCACAAGGGATGACATTAACCGTTGATGATGAAGCCGTGAGTAAACTCGCGACCAATTTACGGGGACTCACCTATGATGATGCTAGGCGCATTATCCATAGAGCCATTGCCGAAGATGGTGCCATAAGCCATTCAGATATAGATAGTGTCAATGATGCCAAGTTTAAGCTGCTGGATATGAATGGGGTGTTACAGTTTGAATACGACACCAGTGATTTTTCTGAGATAGCAGGTCTACATAATCTTAAGCAGTGGCTGAAGCAGCGCACACCATCGGTAGCCAATGCCAATATTGCTGATAAGCCTAAAGGGATTATGCTGCTTGGTGTGCAGGGTAGCGGTAAAAGCCTTGCGGCAAAGGCGGTAGCAGGTGTGTGGCAGCGACCTTTACTGCGCCTAGATATGGCGGGGCTTTATAACAAATATATAGGTGAGACAGAAAAGAATCTGCGTAATGCCCTAGATATGGCAGATTTGATGTCACCCTGTGTGCTGTGGATTGACGAGATAGAAAAGGGATTGGGAAGCAGTAATAGTGATGAGGGCACATCGACCCGTATTTTAGGCACCTTGCTTACTTGGATGTCTGAGCGTAAATCAGATGTATTCTTAGTGGCTACCGCCAATAATATTCAAGCTTTGCCTCCAGAGTTGATGCGTAAAGGGCGTATGGATGAGATTTTCTTTGTCGATTTACCCGATAGCGAGATACGTAAAGCGATCTTTTTAATTCATTGTCAGCGCCGTGGATTGGAGATCACAAGCTTAAATTTGAGTCAGCTGGCACAATACAGCAAAGGTTTCTCTGGCGCTGAAATTGAGCAGGCGGTGATCTCAGCAATTTATACTGCCAGTACTTTTAATCGACCAGTAGATCAAGCTTTATTGGTTGAAGAGCTGACTAAGACACGGCCACTTTCGGTTGTTATGGGTGAGAAACTGACGGCATTACGTGAATGGGCTAGAAATAGAACGGTTAATGCTCATAAGTAAACTCGAGTCGATTTAGATAGCGTTAAATTTTGTTAGAAGAAGCATGGATAAATTTAAGATTTTACAAGAGCTTGGGGCTGGCGAGTTTCAGCATTTAAACGGCTCTCTCGAAGCTCACCTCAAGGGAACTCAGAGCTTGCTTCATCATTGGGGGGCGAGTGATGTATTGCAAACCGCCGGGTTATTTCATGCTGCATATGGAACTGCTGGCTTTGATGACAGTATGGTGTCACTCGGTCAGCGCCGACATATCGCCCAGATTATAGGGCAACAAGAAGAAGCATTAGTGTATCTATATTGTTCATGCGACCGAGACTTTGTATTTCCTCAGTTTGGCCAAACTGACAAGATTCAGTTTAAAGATAGATTTAACGGCAAATCATTTCTGTTAGAAGAGGCAATGGCTAAGCTATTTTGCGAGCTTACTGTCGCCAATGAACTTGAACTGGTGAGCTCAAGTGAAGCGTTTAAACTTAGGTGTGGTGCTCAGTTGTTGAACCTGTTTCAAAAGATGGATGGTTACTTAAGCATAGAAGCTCGAGATGCCTATCATCAGGCCCTGTCGAGCTTTCAGAAGAGGTGAAAGCTATGATCACTTGTAATGAATATGATTATATTGAAATTGTTTGTCTCTTTCGTTATCCAGTTGAATTAAAGCTGAAATCAGGTGAAATCCGAATGGGTGTGGGCTTGGACACTCAACGCAATGAAAAGAAACAAGAGTGCATCAAACTTGATGCAAATGGAAGTGAGCTTTTGGTAGTGCTCGATGAGATTGCTGAGCTAACTGTCTGTATCGAAAATCCGCATTTTGATAAAGTTCAGTTTCACTAGGCTTTGAATATCAGTGATTTTATTGCGACATATGAGAGGGGCTGATATGCCCTCTTCGATATGTCATTGAGATCTCATTGCGATGGAAGCGATTAACCAAGCAATGGTCACCTTATCTTAATTGATCGCAATTAACTCTACATCAAAGATTAATAGCGAACCCGGTGGAATGCTGCCAGCTGAGCGGTTGCCATAGCCTAGTTCTGCAGGAATAAAGAAGCGGTACTTATCGCCAATCGACATTAATTGCACTCCCTCTGTCCAGCCTTTAATGACACGATTGAGTGGAAAGTCTATGGTTTGGCCGCGCTCTACAGAGCTGTCAAAAACACTTCCATCGATAAGTGTACCGTGGTAATGCACTGTCACTTTGTCTGTTGCTTTAGGATGAGTATCACCACCTTTGCTTTCCAGCACTTGGTATTGCAAGCCTGAAGCGGTTTCTTGAACACCTTCTTTTGTTTTATTTTCGGCTAAAAATGCTTTGCCTTTGGCGATATTTTCTTGCGCGGCTTTTTGATTATTCATATTGGTGTAAAAGTAAAAAATCACCGCAGCAATGGCGACAACGGCTAGTAGCATTTTCATATTGGTCTCTCATGTTTATGGACGCTTGTGGCGGCATAGTAACCAAGCTAAAAGCTCGGGTAAAGCTTATGGGGAAAATAAGCCTGAGCAACAAAATAAGCTAAGCCAAGATTGAGTAGCACAGCTAACAATAGTTTGAGTTTAAAACTTGTCTTTCGAGTTTTATGGCGAAAGGTGAGCATGGCGCAAATCCCACCAAGCCATGCTCCGAACAATGAGATAAAGAGCAGGCTATGTTCCGAGTATCTAGATTTTTGTTTGATAGCGGCGCGTTTATCCAAGGCAAAGCAGAGAAAGCCAAGGGTATTGGTAGTGAGCAATAATATTCCTATCAGATAGAGAGGAGGAAAGCTTACTTTTGACTGGAATAAGGCGGTAATATGACTTGCTATTAAAGGGAGTAAGTAGCTACTCACTCCCGTCAGTGTTGTTAAATATAGTAATGGTTTCAAACTTGGGTGATTTCCGATTCTGTCTCATAGGTTTTAGGCCTAGGTAAGTGGTACATTTTAGAATAGGTAAGGCTTCGCCAGAGCTTCTCCAGAGGTCCTTGGTTGAATAACTTAAAGTAAACATTAGCAATTACAATCTGCAGTATGCTTATCGCAACAGCCAGAAGTAAGTAGTCACTTCTATCAAAGTCTAGCCCCCAGCTAGGGTAAAGGTACCTAAACAGTGCAATACCAATCACTGACTGTAGAATGTATAAACTAAAGGCCATACGTCCTATCTTCTGTAACCAAGTGAGTTTAGTCGCTTGGTTGTTACATAGCTTTACTATGATATTAAGATAGATAAGCCCCATAAACAGGCCGCCAATAAGCGTAAAAGTACTGCCTAGGCTCTCCTGGTATAGGCTATGGTAATGACCTATATAGAGGTTAAATCCAAAGCAGAGTAATGAGCCTAATGCGAGCTTTAAACACAGGTTATGACTTAAGCCCTGTGTGAAGACCTGCTTCTTGTATAACGCCATACCTAACAGCATGAGCCCAGAAATGTAGAATAGTAAAGAAAAAGGAATGGCTATAGCCATCACGCAGAAGTAAAAGAATTGAATGAATACTTGCTCTGCATAACTGCTGGTCCAAATATGATGTTCTTCTAAAAAGCTCTTACTGTTTCTCAATATAGGCTCTTCTGGACCCGAAATGAGCAGCATCACACAGGTCGCTATCGTACCTATAAGGATAAATTGACAAGCTTTTTTAAGCAGTTTATCGGCTGTTAGTTGGTGATAATTCAAGGCAAACCAGCCTGAAATACCATAGGTAAATAGAATATCCCCACCCCAGATAAAAATGCCGTGTATTGCGCCAAAGAGCAGTAACCACTTCAGTCTGCGTTTCGATTGGGCAAGGCCGTCAAGTCTTCTAGCGTTAAAGTTTTCTTGCTGTATAAGAAGCCCAACACCAAAGAGTAAAGAGAACAGGCTGATGAATCGCCCTTCAAGGAATAGATCGGAAAAGTAGCCGAGCCAAACATCAATGTTTGAGGCTGGAACTGCTTCGCTATAACCATAAACGGGACTGGCAAAATAATAGATATTGAGAAATAGAATGCCTAATAGGGCTAGGCCACGAATTGCATCGAGATTATTGATTCGTGTCGAGGTTAAATGTTGTGCCGTCATTGACTACTCCTTGGCATTTGCTTCTTTGAATGGGAAGCGGGTATACACATCCTTATAAACCAGCGCTCTGCTGAGTTTTATCCCTAAGGTGATCTTGATAAAGGGCAGAGTAGTGAAATCTATTATTGAGTGCAAGCTGGGTTTTGTTAATCTTCTCTTTGTGTAATTTAATTTCAGAAAGTGGCGTGTAAATTACTCTTTCAATAGCTTTTAACGCCTTTTTGTGATTTTTATCAGAAATTTCTTGTAATTTAATTACGGATGGTTATAATAGCTCTCGTTGGTTAAGCAAAGAATGCTAACCACTCTAGTCTATCCAGGAAAGGATAATGTATCTCCAAGGAATCGAGTGACAAGTTGTCTCCACGGATATGAGAATCTCTAGTTCCAAGGAACCGAGCCCAGCTTTACTAGAGTCTTTTTTTACAACTTTGTTAGGAGTTTTGACTATGTCTTATACAGGTAATTACACAGTTTCTTTAAGCGGTACTTGGTTTAGCACAGACGCCCTACGTGGTGGTCTATATACCCTGTCAGCTAAGCGTTAATACGCCGGACTATTTAGTTAGTCACCATCATCTTGACCCCTTATTGTATTGTGCTGACTTGGTGCAATCTCGACTTAGAAGGCTAGCCTAGGGGCTACTAGGTTAGTCTTCACAAATTAATGAGCCGATTACTCGTTAGTTTGCATAGATAGGTCTTCGCCCACTCTTTGAGTGGGCTTTTTTTTGCTTTTAATTTAAGTTGTTAATTTAAAATGTTAAGGAGTAAAAGACACGCCATGGCCGCCTGCAACCGCACCAAACACCGCGATGAGACTGAGGCTAAGCAGAAAAATATGCATTCTATGGACTAAATTAAAGGTCTTCTCACTATTCTTCATGGCTTGCCTATGGAACCATTGATGTAAAAACAAGGGTTCTAGTACAAATAGCACTAAGGTAAAAATGGCCCAGACCAAGGTCATTAGATGCATCCACCAAAATTCAATATAGAGATACCTTTGCCACGATTGGGTGAAATCTATCATGTAGAGACCCGAGAGTCCGGTTGTTAGCGTGACAAATTTGGCTTGCAGAGAAAAACGGCCCTCGAGTGACTCAAACAGCTGAAGTCGTTGCTCTGGTTCGGCAAGACGTTTTAATGCAGGAATGAGTACTGTGGTGACAAATGCGACACCACCTATCCAAAGCACAACGGCAACGACATGAACAGCGCGGGCAATGACGAAAAGCGTATATTCATACATGACTTAAAACCTGCTTTGTAAATGCATGTATAAATGTTAATGAAATTAGCTGGTGCTAGCTAGCGTTTGTATCGGCTAGCACCTGTTATTAATGGAATTTGTGACCTATGACTGTGATTTCGCAAGTCGCGCCTAGTTTTTTAGCGGTTTCTCAGAAATCCACAACTTGATATGACCTGTCACCACAACCACATCATTGTCGTCATAGGCATTAACTTCAACCAGTAGATCGCCAGGTACCCACTGCTCAGGGCTGACTTTGGCTACACAGCGAATATCACTGCCTGCTTTGGCTGTATATTCTACATTCATCCCTTTTGGGATCCAGCGAAGGTGCTTAGGTATTGAAGCCTCTGCCATCACGCCCATCGCCATTTCTAAACCATTACAGATGGCAATGACGTGAACCGTTTTGATATGGTTTTGCACACTGCGACGCTTTTTGATGAGGCACTCACAGTAATTGGGTCTGAGCTCTGTGATCTTGGGTTTGATGGTGGCAAAGTAGGGGGCCATGCGCGAGACCATTTTTGAGAAAATTTTCTGACCAAACGGTAGCATCTTAGTCCTTTTATAGAGGGACATGACCTTAGTGGTACTGGTATTCATGAGCATCCTTATTCGCTTTATTATTGTTCTGGTCGGATCAGTTTAACAGTCTTGTTACATATTTGGCTAGTCATCTGCTATCTATATGACTATTCAGCGAGAGAATATTGGGAAGGCATTGACTAGTGTACTGAGTGAAAAGTTCAGGCGTGAACGCAAGTGGGGGCAGTTATGTTGACATAAATCTGACATGGAGTGAGTTAGTGTAAAGGTGTGCAAGGTTTATCGAGGCATAGCTCCTGATAAACAGAGATAGAGCTTAGTGAAAGAATCGGTATAATCCACACAGCCAAACAAGTGTGAAGTAAAAGGAACTCAATTGAACTATTTATTAACCTATTTAAAGGGTATGGCTATGGGCGCAGCAGACGTGGTGCCCGGTGTATCAGGTGGCACAATTGCATTTATTACCGGCATTTTAGACACATTATTAGAAAGTGTACGCCGAATAAACCCTAAGCTTATCAGTATCGTGCGTCAGCAAGGTGTGAAAGCGGCATTTGAATATATCAATGGTGCTTTTCTTGTTACTTTGTTTGCAGGCATCTTAACCAGTATTTTTTCGTTGGCTAAGCTGATTACTTGGCTTTTAGCTAATCATCCTATTCCTATTTGGTCGTTTTTCTTCGGGCTTATTCTGATTTCTGTGGTGCATATGCTAAAGCAGGTAAAAGGAGTCAGTTTGATTAATGTGGTGTTGTTTTTTGTTGGGGTCGCTGTGGCCTGGGGGATTACCATGCTTAATCCTATCGCCATGGAAGCGACTTATTTGAATATCTTTATTGGTGCCTGTATTGCTATTTGCGCCATGGTGTTGCCGGGTATCTCAGGCAGTTTTATTTTGTTGTTGCTAGGGCTTTACACCTCTATTCTCGGCTCGGTTAAGAGCTTTGATCTGACTGTTATCGCCATATTTGCATCAGGTGCTGTGGTTGGCTTATTGAGCTTTAGTCATCTACTTTCTCTTTTACTGCGCAAGTTCCATGATGCCACCTTAGTTTTCCTTACCGGTTTAATGTTAGGTACCTTGGGAAAAATTTGGCCTTGGAAACAAACCTTAAGCTGGCGGACAAATTCTAAAGGGGAGCAGGTGCCGCTGGTGGAGCAAAACCTTACTCCAGCAGGCTTTGAACAAGTAACGGGTGAAAGTGCTCAGTTAGGTTTGGCTGTAGCGGCTATGCTGGTAGGGATTTTACTCGTTTGGGGAATGGAGCGTTTTGCTGCAAGTAAGGACTAACCCTTTCGTTTCGAACCCGTAAACTAAACGCGCCCCATGGCGCGTTTTTTATTGCTAATTCCAACTCAGTAATGATCCATTTCTCTAGTTGATACGTAAAATTAAAGTTGGATAAATATTTGTTTTATAGATTTATCTTTTATATTAATAACAATAGCACACTTCATTAGATGAGACTTATGTGACAGTGAACAGGGAGATGTGAAATGTTTAATCCAGATAGAATTCAAATCGGTATTAGCGCCTGTTTATTAGGGCAGGAAGTCAGGTTCGATGGTGGCCATAAGGCCTCACATTATTGTCAAAGGGAATTAGTGGAACATTTTAAGTTTGTGCCGATTTGTCCTGAGATGGCAATTGGCATGGGAGCGCCCAGAAAAAGCATTAGACTGATTAAACATGAGGACGCGATTTTAGTTCGAAGTGCTGATGGCAGTGTCGATGTCACCGAGGAGCTAAATG
Organism: uncultured Shewanella sp.; assembly: GCA_947503555.1. Lineage (GTDB taxonomy): Bacteria > Pseudomonadota > Gammaproteobacteria > Enterobacterales > Shewanellaceae > Shewanella. The sequence goes on along the minus strand of CANNEE010000001.1, from coordinate 519,169 downwards.
CATACAGTGAGTCTAAGACTGCGGAGCTGGATTTTTTAGGTGGCTATATCCTGTGTGCTAAGTCACCCACCTGCGGCATGGAGAGAGTAACAGAATATAAGCCAGATTCTAATGATGGTCAGCGCACAGGCATAGGTGTGTTTGCCAGAGCTTTGATGGAACGCTACCCATACTTACCTGTCGAGGAGTCCGGTAGGCTTCATGATCTGCCTATTCGCGAGAACTTCTTTACTCGCGTCTACGCTCATCACGACTGGCATAGCATGCGCCATGAAGGACTGACTAAGCATAAGTTGATTCAGTTTCATTCCCGTTATAAATACCTGATTATGGCGCATTCAACCCAGGCTTACAGAGCACTTGGGCCACTGCTGGCTGATATTCAGGATATTGAGGCTACAGCGGACAACTACTTTGCTGGATTTATGGGGGCCCTAACAAACCGGGCGACGCGTAAGTCTCATACGAGTACATTGCAACATATTCAGGGCTATTTTAAAAAGCAGCTTAATAAGTCGCAAAAGCAAGAGTTAACTGAGTCGATTCATAAGTACCGTGAAGGTTTGGTGCCTTTGTTAGTTCCTATTACCTTGATTAACCATTATCTTCGAGAGTTTCCAACACCTTATATTGAAGATCAGGTCTATTTGAATCCTCATCCAGAGGAGCTGAGGCTAAGGTATGCCTATTAGGCTAGCTCAAGGAGGTAGTGGTGAATAAGCTGATTTGGTTCAGACAAGATCTAAGAGTGAGAGACAATGCGGCTTTGAGCGCGGCGGTCGATAGGGCTAATCAAGAGGGAGTACAAGTTTATGCTCTCTATATCGCCTCGCCAAAGCAGTGGCAATCCCATGATGTTGCGCCGATACAGATTGATTTGATTGAGAGGAGATTGCGCGCACTTGCTTTAGCCCTTAGGGAACTCAATATTCATTTGCAGTTACTTCATGTTGATGAGTACTCGAGTATTCCCCTCGCATTGGTCGATTATTGCAAGCAGCACAATATAGAGAATGTGTTTGCCAGCCAAGACAATGAATGGAATGAGCTGCAAAGAGATAAATCGGCAGCTAATGAGCTTGCTAAGGCTAGTATCTCTTTAACGCTTTTCGAACAAGACTGCATTTTGCCTTGTGAATTAGGGCTCAATGCTAAGGGGGAGATGTACCGTGTATTTACTCCCTATAGCCGTCATTGGCGAAGACAGATTAGTTGTACTCGTACAAGTCTGTTACCCATACCAGATAAAGTGATTCATTCATCAGTTTCGCAGTCAGGAGAGCCTCAACAAAGTGATGGCCTTAGCATAGAGGCGAATAAGATTTCGAGCGAGTACTGGCCAGTGGGAGAGCAAGGTATTTTGCGTCATTTGGACAATTTTGTTGAACAAAGAATAGCGAAATACGCCGACTTTAGGGATATGCCGGCTAAAGATGCAACCAGTGGTTTATCTCCCTATTTAGCGCTAGGGATTATTTCACCTCGACAGTGTTTGCAAAGTATATTGGCTTGTTACCCTGAAGCGATAGCTGAGGAAGATAGCCCTGCAACATCTTGGCTTAATGAGCTTATCTGGCGAGAGTTCTATCGGCATTTGTTAAAGGCAAATCCAAGTTTGAGTAAGGGGCAGAATTTTAATCCTAGGTTCGATCAAATTGACTGGCGTAACGATCAAGCTGAATTTGATGCTTGGTGCCAAGGAATGACGGGTTACCCTATTGTTGATGCGGCGATGCGTCAGCTTAATCAAACGGGTTGGATGCACAACCGTTTGCGTATGATTACAGCGAGCTTTTTAATTAAACACCTGTTAATCGATTGGCGCTGGGGAGAGGCTTATTTTAAGCGCAAGCTGATAGATGGCGACCTTGCTGCCAATAACGGCGGCTGGCAATGGTCGGCTGGATCTGGCTGTGATGCGCAGCCCTATTTCAGGATTTTTAACCCTATCACTCAAGCAAAGAAGTTCGATCCTCAAGGTGAATTCATTAAGGCTTTTGTGCCAGAACTCAGTCACTTGCCGTTAAAGGAATTACATGAACCACAGGAAGTGGAGCGATACAGTTCTTCCTTAAACATTGCCTATCCTAAGGCCATGGTTGAGCATAAATTCGCGCGTCAGCGAGCACTCGATAAATTCGCTTTATTGAAGCGCTAAAACGAAACAGAAAGGCAGCTTTGAAAGCTGCCTTTCTGTTTCAGACTTATGACAGGGTTAACTATGGTCAGCCAGTTTGGCGGCTATTATCTATTTTTACTTTTTCATAGTATTCAAAGGGAAACAGATTTCTGATCCTTTGGGTTAGCGGTTCGCTGACATTGGCCGAAACATGTAATCGCACACTTCCCTGACGTTCGGCGCGAATGGTACAGGTGAGCTTTTCTGCTTTAACTAGAGCGCGACATTCTCGCTCAAACTTATCTTGGATCTTGCCCTTATGAGAGGTTAGTCTGCCATCTTTAAAGTGCATTTCAAATAGCGTTAGCCCTTTTTTACCACTAAAGATCAGCTTGTAAGCCACAAATAGTCCGAGTAGAACAAATAGAATTTTGAAAATAGTATCTGTCATCATTATTCCTTGATTTTGACTATAACTGTTAAGATACGCCTGTTTTACTTTCATTTACAGTGCACTAGAGCACAAAAGTGATAGATGTTCTTCTCTGCTAATACCTAAGTTTAAGCTGCAATGGCCTACTCAACTGATATGGAGTGATTATGCAATTAGTCGACACAAGTTTATTTCGCACTCAAGCCTATGTAGCGGGTAGCTGGCAGGGGGAGCCCTGTATGGATATCGTAAGTCCAGTCGATGCTCGTGTGATAGGGCAAGTTCCTGAGTTAGGCATGGCTGAGGCTCGTCATTGCATCGATGAGGCCAGAGTGGCACAAAGTGCTTGGGCTAAAGTGACGGCAAAGCAGCGCGCGGCAACTTTAAAGCAATGGTATGAGCTGATCATAGCTAATAGCGAAGACTTAGCACAAATCGTCACAACTGAAATGGGCAAACCAATTAAGGAAGCAAGAGCCGAAGTGCAATATGCCGCCTCTTTTGTTGAGTGGTTTGCCGAGGAAGCCAAGCGTGCTTATGGCGATATCATTCCTTCTCCTCAAGAAGATAAGCGGTTATTTGTCACCAAGCAGCCCGTGGGCGTTTGCGCTGCAATCACACCCTGGAACTTTCCTCTTGCTATGGTGACTCGAAAGTTGGCGCCTGCGTTGGCAGCTGGTTGCGCCATGGTTTTAAAGCCTGCGCCACAAACGCCATTTTCAGCACTAGCACTCGCTGAACTTGCCGATAGAGCAGGCGTACCAAAAGGCTTATTAAGTGTGATTACAGGTGATGCTCAATCTATAGGTCAGGAGCTGTGTGACAGTACTAAGGTTCGAAAACTTTCCTTTACAGGCTCGACAAAAGTAGGGGTACATTTGATGCAGCAATGCGCCCCTAATATTAAAAAACTTTCCCTCGAGTTAGGCGGAAACGCACCTTTTATTGTATTTGAAGATGCGGATCTCGATGCTGCAGTCGCAGGTGCAATACAAGCTAAGTTTAGAAATGCTGGGCAAACCTGTGTCTGTGCTAATCGTATCTATGTGCACACAGCTATTCACGATAAGTTTGTGGCGCGGCTAGCTCAGGCTATGGCTAATTTAAGGGTGGGCAATAGCTTTGAGCTGGCTACAGATATTGGCCCGCTAGTGAATGTTGCGGCGTTAGATAAGGTTAAGCTGCATGTGCAGGATGCGTTAGATAAAGGTGCAAATCTTGTCATGGGTGGCGAGAAGCATGATCTGGGTCACTTATACTTTCAGCCTACACTGCTGACGGAAATGACATCCCATATGCTTATAGCAAAAGAGGAAACCTTTGGCCCTGTGGCAGCGGTATTTAGCTTCGATAAGGTGGAACAGGTTACCGAACTGGCAAACGATACTCAATATGGATTGGCCGCTTATTTTTATGGTCAAAATATGGCTCAGTGTTGGCAAGTAGCCGAAGCGCTAGAGTACGGTATGGTGGGGATAAACACGGGCATTATCTCCAATGAAGTTGCGCCTTTTGGTGGTATTAAATCTTCAGGCTTAGGGCGAGAAGGGTCCAAGTATGGCCTAGATGAATACCTAGAACTTAAGTATCTGTGTGCGGCTTTTTAGGCAGAACAGTTCCTGTGAATAGATAGTCGAAAGCCTATGTTAAGAAATTAGTGATTGTTCACCTATCGAGGCTAAATGTGATCCATCTTTAGGGTGTTTTTTCATTGCTATTGATGGGAGGAATGTCGTTTTCATTGTTTTGTTAGCGACTTAGTGAATTTTGAATAACGAGTCAGTTAAATGCATTAGTTGATGGGACTTAGATCTGTCCCATTCGTCGTTTTGTGAAGGTTGTCATATTGTAGGTGAATTACTAAGCAGATGTTATTCGCTTTGGATGGTATCTGCTAAATTATTAACATATGATAAACGCGTTTAGATTACTTTGAAGATTCCCTGAAGACAGGATGTCACTTATGGCCGCTTAGGCTAATTTACATCCTCGCGAGGGGCAAAAGGAGAGGGAACATTATGTTGAGCCTAAGGGATTTATCCGTTAAGAAAAAGCTGATGTCTATGGTGGCTTTTTCTGCACTCATACTTATCTGCGCCAATGTTTACTATCTTTTTGCAGAAAGTCGTATTTCACTTAATGAGCGTAAAGCTAAATTAAGTGCGCAAGTCGAAGCCACATTATCATTAGCTGAGCATTTCTATAACCAGTCTTCGGTGTTAGGTGAAGATAGAGCTAAGCAATTGGCCATTGAAGCAATTCAAGATCTTCGCTATGACAATACCAATTATTTTTGGATTACTAGCCCTTCTAATACTGTCGTGATGCATCCAACAAAGCCTCAGCTTAATGGTAAGGATGCCTCTGGATTTAAAGATGCTCAAGGTACATTCCATTGGCAAGAAATGAGCCGAATTGCGAGGGAGCAGAATAAAGGCTTTCTAGAATATTACTGGAAATCGCCACAAGGGGATGTTCAGCAGAAACTGTCGTTTGTTACCGCCATGCCTGAATGGGGCTGGATCATAGGTACCGGAATCTTGGTTTCCGATATCAAGGAAGCATTTTATAAAGAAGCGACGATAGCCGTTTTCATTATGTTGGGCTCTTTAGGTTCTTTAGCTGCTTTGGGCTTCATCATAGGCCAAAACATTGTTAAGCCTCTAGCTTGTTTAGTGAAACAAGTGCATCTGATTGCCGATGGTGATATGCGTGTGCGTATTGGCTATGAGCGTAAAGATGAAATTGGCGTGATGGGGCAAGAGATAGACCGTATGCTTAAGAAGCTTCATGGTGTGCTTGAGCTTGCCCATGAGTCGGCTTCTCGTTCGGCGGATATGGCCAATAGCATAGCCTCTGCCAGTGAGCAGACCTCGACCAGTACTCAGTCACAGCATATTCAATTGGAGCAGCTTGCTACTGCCATGAATCAGATGAGTGCTACCATTGCCGATGTGGCACGCAATGCTGAACATGCAGCCTCAGCAACCAATGAAGTGACAGAGCAGGCTAAGCATAGCGGTGACGATATGCAGAAGACCGCAGATAATATCAACCGAGTATCGACTCAAGTGGCCACCGCCGACGGTTTGGTTGAAGAGCTGAAACAAGGTGTGATTAGCATTAGCGAAGTGGTTAATGTTATCCAGTCTATCTCTGAGCAAACTAACCTATTAGCGCTTAATGCAGCAATTGAGGCTGCTCGTGCTGGTGAACAAGGACGAGGCTTTGCAGTCGTTGCTGATGAGGTTCGCTCTCTTGCGAGTCGCACTCAGAGCTCTACCGGTGAAATTCAAGCGACAATTGATACTTTGACTAAAAGCGCAATGAGCGCCGCTGAAGCGATGCAGGTGAGCAATGCTAATGTGGTAGAGAGTGTGTCTTCGGTTAATGATACTCAGGCAGAGCTGCAAACCATGTTAAATGGCTTAAATACCTCTAATGATATGGTGGCGCAAATTGCTGCGGCAGCGGAGGAACAAGGTGCAGTATCCGATGAGGTCAATGCTAACGTCAACAGCATTAACTTATCTGCTAATGAAGTGAGTCAAGCGGCGGAGAGTTTAGCCCATCAGAGTCAAGCATTAGCCGAGACCTCGCAAGAGCTACATCATCAGCTACAGTATTTTAAGGTGTGAAGAGATTAAGGTTTGAAGAGATTAAGATTTAGCGATATTAACGTTTAACGATTTAAACCAAGAGTTTGAGAGACAAAAGCCAGCGTACATACGCTGGCTTTTTTGTTAGGTAATGGGAGATTTATTTTATTAATTCAATGTGTTGATGAGCAATTTGACATTCGATTATGACAAGGCATCCTTGAGTCAGTGATAAGTATGGCTAAACAGTGAGCTTGAGCGCATAATCTTGCTTGCATTCTGGTTAATTGCAGGGTTTAATTGCGCGGTTTTTTAAGGTGAATAGTCTTTTCACTTTGCCTGTTATTTACACCTATTAGCATATACTTATTGCTACCCGCTAATGTCTAGTTCATTTAGTGGCGAGCTGAGCTAATGATCACTGTTTTGGATTGAAACCGATGCAAGATAAACAACGTTATTACGAGACTTTACACTCAAGTTATGGCCAGTACTTTGATATTGATAAAGTGCTGTTTGAGCAAAAAACCGATCAATGGCATTTAAGCATTTTTGAAAATACCCGTTTTGGTCGAGTGATGGCGTTAAATGGTGCGATTCAAACCACTGAAAAAGATGAATTTGTTTACCATGAGATGTTAACTCACGTACCTGTTCTAGCCCACGGTAATGCCAAGAGTGTGTTAATCATAGGTGGCGGTGATGGTGGTATGTTGCGTGAAGTGACTAAGCATAAAGAGGTTGAACATATTACTATGGTAGAGATTGATGCCGCCGTGGTGGATATGTGTAAAACCTATTTTCCTCAACATTCCCAAGGTGCCTATGATGATCCTAGAGTCGATTTAGTGATCGATGATGGTATGGCCTTTGTGACTAGTACAGATCGTAAGTTCGATGTGATCATCTCTGATTGCACTGACCCTATTGGCCCTGGAGAAATACTGTTTAGCTCAGACTTTTATGCAGGCTGTAAGCGTTGCTTAAACCCAAATGGTATATTTGTGGCGCAAAATGGTGTGGCTTATATGCAGCCAGAAGAGGTGCAAGATACGGTAAGACGCATGAGTCCTTATATGCAAGAGTGCACCTTCTATATGGCGACGATTCCCACCTATATTGGTGGTGCCATGGCCTTTGCTTGGGCGACCGATAATCTTGAGGCGCGCCAGTTAGATTTGGCCACCATAACGGCACGTTTTGCTAAAGCCAATATCGATACCCGTTATTATACGCCTGCAGTACATCAGGCGAGCTTTGCTTTACCACGATTTGTAGAGCAAGCGATTGACTCTGCTATGGCCTCTGAAGCTTAAATCGTAATGCTTTAGCCATCGCACTTTATTTGGGCTCTAGCTCCTTGAAGCTAGACTTGATTGGTTTGTTTCTGGAGAGCTCTGCTCCCTTTGACTCGGATTTACATGAATGAACAATTGGTCAATAGATGATGCTCGCACTAGCTACAATGTGACATATTGGAGCCAAGGCTTTTACGGCATCAGTGATGATGGCGAAGTGACGGTTACCCCTAACCTGAATCAACCAGATTATAAAATCGGCCTTAATGAGCTAGCCAATACCATGGTGGCTCAAGGGGTTAACCTGCCGGTATTAGTGCGCTTTCCTCAGATTTTGCACCATAGGGTACACAGTTTGTGTCAGGCATTTAATGAGGCGATTGGTCGTTACGAGTATCAAAATGATTATCTATTGGTCTATCCCATTAAGGTTAATCAGCAAAAGACTGTGGTCGAAGAGATTTTGGCGAGCCAAGTTTCTAAAGAGATCCCACAACTTGGCTTAGAGGCGGGCAGTAAACCTGAGCTGATGGCGGTTTTGGCCATGGCTCAAAAAGCCTCATCTGTGATTGTTTGTAACGGTTATAAAGATAAAGAGTATATTCGTCTGGCGCTGATTGGCGAAAAGCTAGGTCACAAAGTCTTTATTGTGCTAGAGAAACTCTCTGAGCTCAAAGTGGTTTTGGAAGAAGCGAAAAAGCTGGGCGTTACACCACGTTTAGGCCTAAGAGTGCGTCTTGCGTTTCAAGGTAAAGGCAAATGGCAGGCCAGTGGTGGTGAGAAGTCTAAGTTTGGCCTTTCAGCAGCTCAGGTGTTAACGGTTCTCGAGCAGCTCAAAGCTCAGAATATGCTGGAATCTTTACAGCTGTTGCATTTCCATCTAGGCTCGCAGATAGCCAACATTCGCGATATTCGTCAAGGCGTCGGTGAAGCGGCACGTTTTTATTGTGAGCTAAGACAGTTAGGCGCTAAGGTCGATAATTTTGATGTGGGTGGTGGTCTAGCGGTGGACTATGATGGTACCCGTAGCCAGTCAAATAACTCGATGAACTACTCGTTAATCGAGTATGCCAATAATATTGTCTCTACCCTTTCAGAGGTGTGTGACTCATACCAGCAGCCTAAACCTAGACTCATTTCTGAATCGGGGCGTTTTTTAACGGCGCACCATGCTGTACTTATCACAGATGTTATCGGTACTGAAACCTATAGCCCTGAAAAGATCCAGAGTCCAGATGAAGATGCGCCTCAGTTGCTGCGAAACATGTGGGATACTTGGACCGAGTTGTTTGAACGTCAAGATCACAGAGCCTTGATAGAGTTATTCCATGATACTCAATCCGATCTCGCCGAAGCCCATTCATTATTTGCCCTCGGTCAGCTGAGCTTAAGTGAGCGTGCTTGGGCCGAGCAGTGTAATTTACGTGTTTGCTATGAGCTACAGGGGTTAATGAGTGCGAAGAATCGTTATCACAGACCCATCATCGATGAGCTTAATGAGAAGCTTGCCGATAAGTTCTTTGTGAATTTCTCCCTGTTCCAGTCCTTGCCCGATGCGTGGGGAATCGATCAGGTGTTCCCGCTGCTGCCTTTATCTGGATTAGATAAAGCTCCTGAGCGTCGCGCCGTGATGCTAGATATTACCTGTGACTCCGACGGCATTGTCGATCAGTATGTGGATGGTCAAGGTATCGAAACCACTCTGCCTGTACCGGCTTGGAGTGCTGAGAGCCCTTATTTGATGGGCTTTTTCCTCGTAGGAGCCTATCAGGAAATTCTGGGTGATATGCATAACCTGTTTGGTGATACCAACTCAGCGGTAGTGCGTTTAGATGATGATGGTCAGATGATGATTGAGTCAGTGCTCGGCGGTGATACGGTTGCCGATGTGCTTAAGTATGTCAATCTTGATGCGGTTGCTTTTATGCATACCTATGAAGAGCTGGTGGAGCGTCATATCGAGGAGCATCAGCGAGAGCTGATTTTAGAAGAGCTACAGGTGGGTCTTGAGGGGTACACTTACCTAGAAGATTTATCTTAGGCTCTAGGGGCTGTTGAGCTTTGCTGATTAGTTTTTGCGCTCAATCAATGACATTTTATCGCGGCGAACGAGGTGAAGCTTAGCAATCTAAGTGAATTCTCGTGGGGCAATGAGAAAATGCCATTGAATCGCGCCCGAAGGGCAGCGTTTACAGCGCACTTCTACTGCGTTATCGCTTATCTATGTAGAATCACTACACAGCACAAGCTCTGCCTTGTTTAAGCACGCTGTAAATTGCTGCAAAAACAATCTTGAAAGATCAACAGCCCCTAATTTTATTTGCAATGTTATTTTCGCTAAGGGGTAGGTGAGAGTATTCCTTAGCTGTTTAGGTACAAGAAGTATGTTTTTCGAAGGTTCAGAGAAGAAAATTGAGATTACCGTAAAGCCTGATATGCCATCTTTGCGCAGTCTAGGCCGAGCATTTTGGGCACAAATTGTGGCCAGTGCTAATGCGGAAATCCTCTCTAGCATAAGTAACAGTGAGTGTGATGCTTACTTACTCAGTGAGTCGAGTTTGTTTGTTTGGGACGACAGGTTTTTAATGCTGACCTGTGGTACAACGACCCTAGCCGATGCTGTGCTGCTGTTTATTAAACACTTTGGTAGCGATAAGGTCGCTTTTGCCAGCTATCAACGTAAAAATGAGTATCTGTCTCACCTTCAAGGCAGCTCATTTGCCGACGACCTGAAACGTTTACGTGCTGTGCTGCCGGGGGATGCCTTTAGAGTCGGGCATTTAGATTCACATCATCATTATATCTATACCAGTAATACTCCGTATCAAGCTAAGCAAGAAGATACAACGTCAGAGTTGTTGATGTACCATATTCAAGGTGCGGCAGCAGATTACCTCAGATCTGATAAGCAAACGGCTCTAGAGATACGTCAGCTATTACAACTTGAGACGCTATTTCCTGACTTTGAGTTTGATGATTTCCTGTTTGAACCCTTTGGTTATTCTATTAATGGGATTTGCGGTAGTCGTTATATGACTATCCATATTACACCACAGGAAACCAGTTCCTATGTGAGCTTAGAGACTAACCTAGCTCTAACTGGAGCAAATCAAGAGCTATTCGCTAGAATACTCACTATATTGAATCCAGGTTGCTGGGATGTGATAGGGTTTAATTCGCACCTGACGACCCAAGACTACCCAGAGCATACCTGTATCGGTAGTTGTGAGTTGCAGACGCAGCAAGGTTATGATGTTAGCTTTCGTCACTATCAGCAGCTACACCATGAGACCTTAGTGCCAGAAGCCATGTAGGCTAGGGCAAATAAATTATTTATCTAACATTATGAAGTCATTATGTTCTTGAAAAAATGACTTTGGAGAAAGTATGACCACCATTGCCGATAAGCCAGATTACTCTTTGTATTCCAATGCCTTTGGTTATCTGCGTCAGCCTCTGGATTTTAAACCTGTCCAAAGTGATGCCGACTTAGTGATATTAGGTTTGCCCTTTGATATGGCGACTACAGGGCGCAGTGGTGGCCGTATGGGGCCAGATGCGATTCGTCGCGCTTCTATCAACTTGGCGTGGGAAGAGACTCGCTGGCCATGGGATTTTAATTTGTCCCAATATGTGCAAGTGGTGGATGCGGGGGATCTGGTCTATGACTGCGGGGATGCGGCGGACTTTACTCAGCGAGTGGATGATTTTGCGAGTCAAATTGTGGCGAGCGGTAAGGGGTTATTGAGCTTTGGTGGTGACCATTTTGTTACTCTGCCGCTGTTGCGCGCTCACTATAAACACTATGGTAAGTTAGCCCTGCTGCATTTTGATGCCCATACCGATACCTATAGCCAAGGTAGCAAGTATGATCATGGCACCATGTTCTACCATGCACCTAAGGAAGGGTTGATTGACGTTGCTCATTCAATTCAGGTGGGGATCCGCACCGAATATGACAAAGCGGATCATGGCTTTGAGGTGATCGATGCCGCGATGGCCAACGATATGACTGCGGATCAAATTGTCAGCCAAATTCGCCAGCGTGTGGGGGAGTTGCCCTTATATGTTACCTTTGATATCGACTGTCTAGATCCCGCTTTTGCACCTGGTACAGGCACGCCAGTTTGTGGTGGCTTAACTACAGATAAGGCGATGAAGATTATTCGCGGCTTGCAGGGACTAAATATTGTCGGCATGGATGTGGTTGAAGTGGCGCCTGCCTATGATAACTCTGATATTACCGCACTTGCTGGTGCAACCTTAGGCTATGAATTGATGCATGTCTGGGCGTTAGGTAAGCAGTTAATTAAGCCTTAAATCTAGCTGTAAAACATAGATAGTAGTAAATTATTCATAATAAACTACTTGTCGTAAATCAAACCTATTTCAAGCCTCAACGTTAATGTTGGGGCTTTTTATTAACTCGCTTGTTTTTAATGCGGGAATATAGTTTTCTAGATTTAATTTAACTATTTTAAATACCGCTTTAATCCTATTTATATCTTCAATTTATTGCCGGTCTACCTCTAGGTTCCCACAATCTCTTTTATGGTAATGTCGATTTTATACTTGTTTGATGAATGCTCAATGAGCATCAAGAGTGAGCTTATTACTCGTAACATTTTAGTTTGCGCATCACTTTGTTTAGCGTCTGTTAATGCATGATCTATGTCTTGTTGTTGGCTGTAAGTGCTTATTCTTTAACAGTGTTTGTGTAACTATGCTTACAGATTTAAAGCATTGGGTCGTGCTTTGAAGATGACTAAAAGGGATGACAATGAGAGAAGTAAATTTTAGAACCATAGATAAAATCTTTATAAAAATGAATCTTAACGATAAATTTTGGATATTGTTTCTGATTATATCTATGAGCTTTATCGGTTTTTCTGTTAATAATTACCTATCAGTTATAAAGCAGAACGAGTCTCAACACTATTTATTAGCCAAGACTCAGTTATCGTCGGCATTGAATATGATTGAGCCAAATGCGATTGAACAAACCAATATACAAACTCTCTTATCCCGTCAGAATATAAAGCTAGTATCACAATCGGTAGCAAGTAGTGTAAGTGATAATCAAGTTGTGGTTGCTATGCCTTTTGGCAATAGATACGCGGTGTTAACTCAGTCTATTGATAGCGATGAGGTAAAACAGCAAGCTCTCTATTATTTGCTACTTTCCATTTTGCCATTGGCCTTGATAGGTTTGTGTTGTTATTGGCTGGCTACCCACTTAAGTGGTGCGCTTTGGACCATGCATCAAGCGACAATCCGTATTGCAAATGGAGATTTAACCTCGCGTTTAGGTTTTCACGTAGGGCGTGAAGAGTTTGGTGTAATAGGTGCCGATTTAGACCGCGCTATGGATACTATCAGCGAAGTGGTTGAAACCATTAAAACCAGCAGTGGTACCTTTCATAGAACAACGACAGCCTTTGAAAAAGATATGCAGGACTCAGAGTTACAGGTGAATCAGCAGCATGCATCCGTAGACTCAGTAGCCACAGCAATGGAACAGATGTCGGCTACTGCTAAAGAGATAGCGGGTTTTGGTGTGCAAGCATCTGAGCAAGCCGATAGTGAAGCGGCTAAGGTGATGCAGAGTAATGAAAGGGTACAACAGTCGATTACCATGGTCACTGAGCTTTCAGAGCAGACACATCAAGCCTCTGAATCTGTGATGAGCCTGAATGAGAAAGTCACTGAAATTGATAACGTGATTATCACCATTAACGCTATCTCTGAGCAGACAAACCTATTGGCCCTTAATGCCGCAATTGAAGCTGCGAGAGCCGGTGAGCAGGGGCGCGGATTTGCTGTGGTGGCCGATGAAGTGCGAACCTTAGCTGGTAGAACCCAGCAGGCAACGGTTGAGATCCGCAACATGATTGATCAACTGCAAGCCGAAACTCAGCAAATATCCACCATAACAGAAGAGACATTAGCGCAGGCCAATAAGAGTCGAGCGATGATCAATGAAATTGGTGAAGATGTGAATGAGATAGCCACATCGGCTCAGTCTGTTATGGAAGTTAGCGCCCATATTGCAACGGCCGCTGAGCAGCAACTCTCTGTGGTCAATGATATCTCATCTGATCTCAATGATATTCGCGCTCAGTCTGGGAGCCTACTCTCTTCAACTCAAACCTCGGTTTGCGGTATTCAAGAGCTTTCACAAGCGTCGCAATCATTAGGAACCGCTTTGAATAAGTACCAAACGTCTAATTAACAGTAGGATTTATGCTGCGTTAGGGCTAGATGTCGATATTGAAACGAGCGGCTCTAGCCTGAGCCAAGGTACACTGACATTGCTCCATCAGTTCAGCCAAGGTGATACTTGGCTGCTCTGTGATTAGGCGCTCTAGTTTCGCTTCTAGGGGCTCAAGTTTATCGGCATGTTTTAGCAGCTCTGCTTCGAGTTTCTTTATCAAATAACTTAAGTCTAGGTCGTTAAGCTTCTTAAGTGCTTGTTTAGTGAGTAGTACTTGAGTGGCTTCGCCAACCAGTTGCCAGTTACGAGAGCGGCGAATGCGTTTAAGCATACATTGATGTTCAGAAGCGATAGCTTTGACTCGATTGACATTATTCCGGCCAATACGGTGGATAAGTGATGGCAGGGGAATACTAATGGGGTCTTTCATCAATGTTAGATTAGCTACGGCTGGCAAGCAAAAGAGTTGTGCAGCAATTATATCCTAGTGACTGAAATATCCTAGTTGTAATAAAAGGCCCCTTAGAATGGATTCTAAGGGGCCTTATTGTTAGCTTTGTTTCTAGCTTTTTTGGGGCACAATTTCAAAGGATGGGTTGGCCTCAGTGAGTGACTCTGATAGCTTTTGTATCACAGACTGATCCCCTTCCAGTTTGGCTTGTTGGTCGGCTAGAAGCTGCTGAAGCGATGTTTTCTTTAAGTTCAACAGGGTCACATCAGCTTGATTGATGGTTAAGGTGGCATCGGCGCTATGTAGGCTATCGACTTTGATATTATTCAAGTTGCCATTACTCATCTCGACAAGGTAAAGCTGGTTAATATCTGGCAGCACTATGTTTAAGGTAAAGCTGTTGTGCTGAGCGATTTGCGCATCAACCTGTACCGCTAAATAGTCCAGTAGCATGCCCATATCCATTTCACTGACTACATCCTCAGAGTTGGCTTTAAGTACCGTAGCTTGAATGCCGTTTCTCACTTCAAAGGCGCCGCTTAGGTAAACATTGCGCCAGCCAGCTCCTTCACTTTGATAGCCTAGCTGCTCATAGGTATCGGCTAGCAGATCTCGACCTTGCTGAAAGTCAGGGCAGTGGGTGACAACCTTGTTCATCACTGTCGCAACGAAGTTGTACTCGCCTTTGTCAAAATCCTGCTTCGCCTTGACCGTGACAGCCTGACATCCGCCCATATAATCTACAAACTTGGCTGCTTCCATTTTTGTAGGCAGCGGATTGAGGTTGGCAGGATTCATATCAAAATAGCCTAGGTACATATTGTACACTGCACGGGCGTTGTGACTGTAAGTGCCATGATAGCCATTAGTGTGCCAAGCGGTTTTGATGGTTTGAGGAATAATGTTTTGGATCTCCCAACCTATATCCTGTAAGACCACGCCGTTGTTGGCGAGTCTAAGCGATTGATTGTGAATAAAGCCATAGTTATCCCTTTGTAGTTTTAGGAAGTCTGTTAAGTTCTGGTTTCCCCAAATTGGTGCCGAATGAGCGGTAAATAATAGTTGGGCATCATCGGCAAACTGGTTAATGACACGATTAATCGTTTTTGACCATAACAGGGCATCACGGGTTTTCGCGCCTCTGAGGGTATAGATATTATGCATACCTTTGTAGGTTAATTCGGCGCCCCAAATCGCTTTCATGCTAGGAATATATGCAACTGACTCAGAGGTTGCTTCGGTACCCGAGGCGTCCATAAAGATGAATTCAACACCATCTATGGTCCAAGATTCGATATCGGACTTAAGGTTAGTCTCTATCGGTTTGACATAACTCAAAGCTCCCTTAGAAACCGCGTTGGCCAGCGCGGCATCCACAATCCCTGTTTCTCCTGTAGGTAATACAGTGCCATATTGATACGACACCCGACGGGACATAGCATTACCTGCAAGTACGTTTTCATCGACTATCTCTTTGGTAATGTTTTTAGAGCCATAGGCCACTACATCGGGAAACATTTGCTGAATCCCTTTAGCACCACCAAAGTGATCGCCATGGGAGTGGGAATAGATCATAGCCACAACAGGAAGATCGCCACCTTCGGGTAGATGTTTAAGGGCAAAGCGTAATGATGCCGCTGCCGCTTCGGGGGTGGTAAGGGGGTCGAGTACAATCCAGCCGCTTTCGCTTCTTACTAAGCTCATGTTGGCCAGATCTGTACCTCGAACTTGGAAGATTTTATCAGAGACTTGGTATAAGCCTGCGGCTTCATGGTTGACTTGAGCCTGACGCCAGAGTGATGGATTAACTGTGTCTGGCGTATCTTGCTCCAAAAAGCGATAGTTGTTCCAAATGATGGCTGCGGTTTGTTGATCAAATTTGGCGATGAGCCCTTTGCGGGTATCTTCAAATCCTTGTGTGTTGTCAAAAGGAAGTGTTTTAGCCAGCGCTTTGTTTTTGGCAATCGTGGCCGATGTGGCAGGTTTACCCTGATAAGTGAAAGTGCTGGTTAATGCATGCTCATCAGTACCCATCTTATGCTCATCGGCATAGACGTTATAGGTGCTACTGGCTAAAACTGCTGCGGCGATAAGAGACTTTTTCATAATGACCTCGACTAAAGTGATAAATTCCTTTCAAGCTCATCTCAAATGTGTGTATCGCATTCTTATCGGAAATAACATGAGTGAGCCTTGTGCAGGTATCTGGCCTCTATGTGAAAACGATTGAGGCGAGTACCACTGATTGAGTTCAGTATATATAAGCAATAAATAAGATATATAAGGTGGTTATGATGTAAGATATAAGCACTGCTTATGTATTGGAGTGATTATGGATCTTAACTTACTGCATACCTTTATGAAGGTGCATGAGCTTGGGTCGTACACTAAGGCGGGAGAGTTTTTTCAGATTAGCCAAGCTGCAGTTAGCATGCGGATTAAGCAGCTTGAGCAAGAGTTAGGTCAAAGCTTATTTATCAGAAAGGGGCGTTCCATTGAGGCGACGGCCCATGCCAACTATATGATGAGTAAACTTGAGCCTGCTGCTAACTTGGTTAGCGAAGCTTTATTTAAAACCCATCATAAGATCTATGCCCCGGATTTACTTGTTTATGAGCTTGCAAAATTGGATGTGGATATCGCCATTCCTCCTGTTGAGCAGCAGGCGATTTTTACCGATATCCGTCATCGCAAAGTGGATTTGGTATTGGACTTTGTCACCATCAATGATGCCAGTGTTATCAGTGAACGAGTATCAGAAGAAGCGGTTATGGTTGCCGTTCGCGCAGGGCACCCAAGAATCGCTTCTCAAATCAGCGAAGCTGAGTTTTACCAAGAGCGCCATGTGGCGTTCAACGTTACCCGTGATAAAGCCGATATGTTTACTTGGCTCAGTGATGCTCCTAAGCAAAGGGATATTACCCATCATGCGTCGTCTTTGGTTTCCATGTTGGCCTATGTGGCCCACACAGATGCGATAGCGATAGCCCCAAAACGTTTGGCTGGTATAGCCGCTAAGCTAGGAGTTGAATTGCTAGAGTGCCCTATGAAGATGAAGTTGGCGCCCATCTCTATGCTGTATCACAGATCTTTCTTAAATAATAATGAGCACAAACAGCTTAGAGAGAGAATTAAAGCACAGTTAAAGTAAGACAGATGGGAAGTGATTAGTTTATATAGATTAATCAATTGATTAGTACATTCAGAAAACCCATACCCGGAAAGTACGCATAACGCTATGCTCAGAAAACAAAAAAGCCCATCTTTCGATGAGCTTTTTCGTTTGAAACTATGGTGGCCCCTCCCAGACTCGAACTGGGGACCTAACGATTATGAGTCGTGTGCTCTAACCAACTGAGCTAAGGGGCCTACTTAAGCTAATCGTCACTAGCGAAAGCGGGGAGAAGTATACGAGGTTTATTTGGGCTTGTCACCTATGATTTTGCAAGAATTCTATTGATAGGATTCAAGTGGTTATCTGTTAATCAGAATGGTCACTTTCTAAATAACCTCAGCTCGGGATAATGAGTGCTTTGGCCTATTGCAAGTAAAGCTAACGTAGGGAAGCGCAAAAATAGCGGTGTCGAGTTGTGCTGTTTATCCATAGCTGAAGTTAAATCATTGATATGCAAAATAGCGAATAAGGTTAGCTTCTGAAGGCTTTTTATGAGTCGCTGCTATAGTTTTCATTTTATTAACAATTGCCGTCACTTTTTATCCAGTAAATGTTACTAGATTTGTTAATTTTTATGTTTCAAAAATGAATATATCGCTAGTGATAATTTCAGTTATGACAAAATGGAATGCAGTGTATTCCATTTTTTTATTAATAGATTCAATAACTTTGAGAGGTAATTAATGCATTAAGCATGCCTACTTTAGGGATGTTTGCTTGTAACATTTTGAATGAGAATGGGTCTTATTTTGACTGTGTCGCGGTTAATAAAATGATAATAAAGTGTGATGTAAAAATGTGAGCGGGCGCAAAAAGTGAGTGTGATTCTTTAAGTTCGTCAAGCGTGAAATTTCAAATGCGTATAAACCTATCACGTATCACAACTGATTTACGAGCCAAGCTCAAGATTTCAACACGGTTTGCAAGTGTTTGCGGATTATTTAAGTTACCTCTGCTACAAAGTCCTACATAAGGTGTGGTTTTGTCAGTTAATGACCCCATGTGCTGTGTCCCCATAACCAAGTTGACTAATAGCGAGTTAGGCTTTGTTATGATGTTGAGTCTCGTCGAAAAGACTTAGCTGTTTGCAGCAATGAACGCCATGTGGTGCTTGCTGACCCAAAAAGCTCATCTTTGATTATGTCGATGCAGCCCAGCGCAAGCTGGGTTGTAAATCATACGAGTGATCGCATTGGCTATCGCTCAATAAAAATAGATGACATGAATGGGGATTCATATGTTGCAATCTAATATGACCGTATTGGCTGAAAAGCTAGGCCAAACCCTCGAGCCCAACCGAGTATATACCGATTACCTCCGCCGCGTAGCCTGGGGTACCGATGCGTCTTTTTATCAAAAGCGCCCACAAATCGTCATTCATCCAAAGAATGAAGCAGAAGCTGCCAAAGCACTATCTCAATGTTACCAAGCAAATACACCTGTTACCTTTAGAGCGGCGGGTACCGCACTATGTGGACAGGCTATCTCTGATTCTGTATTGATGGTTGCTGGCATGCACTGGGACAAGTTTAAAGTCCTTGATGATGGTAAGAAAGTCCAAATGCAGCCAGGTGTGATTGGCGCTAAGATTAACCAAGCCTTGGCTCCACTTGGTTGGAAGTTTGGTCCA
Organism: uncultured Shewanella sp.; assembly: GCA_947503555.1. GTDB lineage: Bacteria > Pseudomonadota > Gammaproteobacteria > Enterobacterales > Shewanellaceae > Shewanella. Next base: position 500,250 of record CANNEE010000001.1, on the reverse strand, counting down.
GATCCCGCGACTATTGCCTCTGCTATGGCTGGTGGTATTGTGGCTAACAACGCATCGGGCATGAACTGTGGTACTCACCATAACTCATACCAGCTAATTGATTCGGGCCGTATTATCTTTGCCGATGGTTCTATTTTAGATACTAGCAGCCAGCAAAGTCGTGATGCCTTTAAGAAGCATCACCCAGATATGATCAAGGGCATCGAAGCGATTCGTGATGAGATCCTTGCCGACAAAGAGATGGTTGCGCGTATTAAGCGTAAGTACTCGATTAAGAATGTAACCGGTTTTGGTATGAACTCCTTTGTGGACTTCCATGACCCTATCGATATCATTCTTCGCTTAATGGTAGGCTCTGAAGGTGCATTAGGTTTCCTATCTGAAATCACCATGAAGAGTGTGGTCAAGAACAGCCACTCTGCGTCTGCCATGGTCTACTTTGATTCACTTCGCGGCGCTTGTGAGGCGATTGTTGAGTTGAGACAAAAGGCTTTTGCTGAGACTAACGCAGCAGAGCTATTGGATAACTTCGCGCTTAAAGCGGTTGCTGCCTCTAAGTATGAAACCCCAGATTTCCTAAATAATGTCCATAAAGATGTGACTGCAGTATTGTTTGAGACCTTTGGCGATAGCCAAGCTCAAATCGACGCGAACATCGCTAAGATGACGGGCATTATGGAGAAGCACGGCCTTTATCGTGAGGCTGAGTTTACTCAAGATCCTGCGACTATCGCTAACATGTGGGCGATTCGTAAAGCGGTATTCCCATTAGCGGGTTCTATGCGTCCAGCGGGTACCTCTTGTATCATTGAAGATATCGCGTTCCCTATTGAAGTGCTGCCTCAAGCGACGATTGACCTACAAAACCTATCGTTTGAGCATGGTTATAACGATGCTGTGATCTATGGTCACGCATTGGAAGGTAACTACCATGTGATCTTCTCACAAAACTTCTCGACTCCTGAAGAAATTGAGCGCTTCGATAACTTTATGCAAGCGGTTGTTGAACTTGTCGCGGTTAAATACGACGGTTCATTGAAAGCTGAACACGGTACTGGATTCGGTATGGCCTCTTTCGTTGAGAAAGAGTGGGGCACACCTATCTATGACCTAATGAAGCGTGTTAAGAAGACCCTAGATCCTAACGGTATTCTTAACCCAGGCGTGATTATTAACGACGATCCAGACTGTCACGCTAAAGGCTTTAAGCCATTGCCACAAGTACATAGCATCATCGACAAATGTATTGAGTGCGGGTTCTGCGAACCACACTGTGTGGCTCATGGCTTAACACTTTCTCCACGTCAGCGTACTGCCGTTGCCCGTGTAATGAAAACACTGGAAACCACAGGTAAAGAGCCTGAAGTACTGGCTGAACTGAAGAAGAATTACCCTTACTTCGCACTCGATACTTGTGCGGCAGACGGCATGTGTAAGCTGGGCTGTCCAATGGGTATCGACACGGGTAAATACGTCAAAGTACTACGTGCCGAAGGGGCTAGCGATACAGACAGAAAGATCTCTGACTTCACTGCCGATAAGTTTGCAAGCCTAGAGTCTGTCGCTCGCTTTGCACTAGGCGCGACCGATATCACTCGTAAGGTGATTGGTGAGTCAGGTATGGGCGCGGTCACTAAGATAGTACGTAAAGTAGCGCCAAGTATGCCTGTACCACTATGGACCGAAGGTATGCCTACTCGGGGTAAGGCTCTGCCATCACAAGGTGATCTCGCTAAGGGTGATATGAAGGCGGTTTACTTCCCAGCGTGTCTAAACCGTATGATGGGTACCAGTGCTAAGCATGACGATCAGCGCTCTATTCCAGATACTATCAATAGCCTATTTAAGAAAGCAGGCGTTGAGATGGTATGTGGTGAGAAGCCAAAAGGTTTATGTTGTGGTCAGCCATGGGAGTCCTATGGTCACGATGACGCGGCAGACCGTAAGTCTGATGAGCTGTCTCAATGGCTACTACAAGTTTCAAACAATGGTGAGTACCCAATCCTTGTTGCGACAACGGCATGTTTAGAGCGTATGCGTCGTGCCTGTGATAAGCGTCTTAAGATGTACGGCCCTGAAGAGTTCGCCTTTGAATTCTTAGTCGACCGTCTACAGATCAACAAGATTGTTGAGAAGATTGCGGTGCACCCAACTTGTACAACACGTAAGTTAGGCATGACAGGTAAGCTAACTGACCTTGCTCGCATGTGTGCAACTGAAGTGATTGTGCCTGAGAAAGTAGGCTGCTGTGGTATGGCGGGTAACCGTGGTATGAACTACCCAGAGCTGAATAAGCACGCACTGCGTCACCTTAAAGCAGAAACTAAGGACAAGGGTGCGACCCATGGTTACTCAGTTTCGGCAACCTGTGATGTGGGTCTGACCACGCATTCAGGGATCCCTTACAAGAATATTCTAGTATTGCTTGATAAGGCATCATCTAAAAAGTCTTAATACTCGCTGTTATTAAGAAGCTTAAGCCCGAATAACCTATGTTATTCGGGCTTTTTTTGTTGTGCCTTCTTAATACAAGAGTGTTCGCTATTGCTCCGTGATCTGCACTTTGCTGATAAGCAATCTTCGCTATTCGTTCTCAGTCTCTTTTTATAACTAAATGGAATATAACTTAGAATTAAAAGTTTTATACCTATCGGTATTTTATTCTTGATCTATATCTCAAAAAGTATATATTACCAGTCAGTACAAAATATCGTGTTAACGTTGAACTTAACCAAGTTGCAGTCGTTAACCCCAGTAATTAAAGAAAATTAAAGGATGACATTATGAAAGCATTAGCCGTTAGAAGTAGCATCGCAGCCAGTATCGCACTCGGTATCGTCGCATTTAGCGCATTGAGTTCAACCCAAGCATTGGCCGCGGGAGCACAGGCACAAAGCCCAGTAACACAAGCCGTGCTTGAGCAGCAATGGAATGGTCAACAAGGCCTACAACAGACAGCAACTTCAGGTGTACTCGCCCAGTGGCATGCCAATGAGTTAGGTGAAAGTAGCCGTCAAAGCTATACCCCGAGTGCATGGGGCGCACCTGCCAAGTTAACGATTGAGGAGAAAAGTACTGACTTATCGTTAGCCCAAAGACAAGCCAAGGCCATAACCCACTACCGACCAGCGGCATGGGGCGCGCCAGCACAGTTAGTTGTAGACCAAACCCAAAGCAGTTTCACCGTCGCATCCACTTCCAATAGCGCGTTAAAGATGCACAGATAAAACGCTTATTAAGGCAAAAGCGGTTGTAAGCAGAAAGCAGAATATTGAGGAAAAAATCATGATTAGAGAAAGAGAATTAACCTTTTTTGCAAAGGCATTAGCAGGTTTAGCGATAGTGGCATCGGCGATGTCGGTTAACAGTGTCTTTGCAGCAGGTGGCGCAGCAGGCCATAGTCTGGTGACTCCGACTAGTCTGGAGGCGAAATGGGATGGCCAATCAGGCACACAGCAAGCGGCAATCGGTGGTGTAATCGCTCAGTGGCAAGCCGATGCAGAAGGTAAGGTTAGCCATAATGACTACCGACCCAGCGCTTGGGGCGCTCCTTCAGAGCTAATGATAGTGAAATATCAAAGCATTGAATTAGATAGTGAACTTGTTAAAGCTAAGGCCATCGCCAAGTATCGCCCAAGTGCATGGGGCGCTCCAGCAACCCTGTTAGCTTTGCCTGGCTTTGAAACTGCTGGAGGTGATCAAGCCTATGCAGGGTTAATTCAAACTGATAGCGACTACAGCTCGGCATTGAAGCTTCACAGATAGTCTATCTATTTATGGCAATGATAACTTCTTAGATAATAGGTTTGATATGACATTTGACCATGATAGTAAAATCCGAAGCGCAGCGTAGGAGCCAACCAGTATTTGTCCTTGTTGAAGCGGCTGTTATATTGCTTATACTCTTAGTGCTAAAAACGCTTTTAGCTTGCTGTTAAATACAGCACTTTTACTTGTTATTTCTTTTTTATCATTCGCAGAAAGAGAGTGTAAGTAGCCGTTTCTGAGTTGGCGTGCCGATTTATTATTTTGAGTTCCAGAGCCACCTTTAAAAAGAGAATCAACATCATTGTGTTTAAAACTCAAACTAAAATGGCTTATAGCAGCCTTTAGAACTTTAATATTTAATTCATCTTTACCATTTTTGTTTGTGTCGGTTCTATAATACCTTTGAATTTTTTTTGCGAAAACTTCGGCTTGAAGATAAAGACTAATAAATGTCCCAATGTCACCTTGACAATAAAACTGAGGATCAAGATTAGCTACCGCACTTAGCTCTTTATTTCTTGACTGTGCAATAGCTTGCTTTTGCTTATCCGACTTCAACTATGCTTCCTTTTCAACATAACGCCTAAATCAGGTGCGCCGTAGGCGTCACCTGGATTTACTTGTTAGCACCCGGTTACTCGGGACGTATAAATACAGATACAGGCAAGCCATCTGTTATTTTAGTAAGGTCATTTTCGATCCCTCTTGGATTCGATATTCTTGCTTCAGGATCGTAAACAAAACAAATTAAATGATTACAGTTTGGATGAGCCTGATATCGCTGTGTATCGATTATTAACTGCTCTCCAACTTCTTTTGCAGAAAGTCCTTTCCTCGTTTTCTTAATTTCGATGACAATTTGCTCGTCTTTTAAAAGAAAATCGACTCTCGATGCAGCACCAGCATAACTTGGAGTGTATTCTTCTGCTCGTACATCGTCGAAATATATTTTCAGTAGGGAGTGAAAAAGATCCTGAACATCATATTCATCTTCTATTTCTAGAGTATCCCGACTCGCATATCTTGACCTTATTTGTCTTGCGACTTGATGAAAGCGATTGATCAGAAGTTCAACTTTTTCAACAGCTGGTTCTTCAACTGTGTCTTGTTCGGATTTATCCCAATACTCTTCAATCTCATCAATAATGGATTCGAGTACCGTAGCTGCATTTCTTATCCCACGCATATATGCATCTTGAAATGCTGAATTATGTGTTCCACTTGTAAAAGCACTTAGACTATACCTAATTGAATTGAAGTCTTTTGAATGCCTTGTGTCTTCACCAAATATTTTTTCAAGTGCTACTTGTGTATCCCGCTTCCACTTTTGAAACTCTTGACTTCCCCTTTGCTTTGACTCTAAAGATATTGCGACTTCTTTAAGTGTTGAGAGCTTATCAATTGCTTCATTCTTATTTAACAACTCGATACTCCTTGTAGGGTGCTAACAGCGTATTAGACGGAAAAACTCCATGTTTAAACACGGAATTTCTCCGTCTATCACGCATTTAATTTTTCGACACAATACGCTGATTTTCTATAAATATCAAAAGCAAACGCAAACGCCAAGTTTGGTATGTTAGTGCTATTCGGGAAATGCGGACTTTTTCCGTCTAACCAGTGGAAGTAGGGAATCAATCAAAACCGCGGATATTCTATTGTTAGCAATATTACTGGCTGCTAAATCGAAGAAATGGATAACCCAGTGCAGATGCGGCGGCGAGCTTCCAAAACAGGGCGAGGTATCACGAAGTGATACTTTCCGAGCGAGAGGCTGGGACGCCGAACCGACTGTTAAATATGGATGTTGTTAGTTTTGGCAGAGCCCACATGGCCAAAAATGTTCCCGACATTTTCAGGCATTTCCACCATCCATGGCGGTCAGAGTGTTCATGGCGTCTCGCAGAAGCTTCTGTACATATTGCTCACCGCAGGTGATAGATCACAATGAAGGTCAATGTTATTACTACACTAGTAAATACCAGCATACTAAATGAAAAATGTTACCCCTTCATTCGAAGGCCATATCACCGTGGGGCATAAACGAGTTAAGACTTAGCTTTTTATCCGGACAAATCTGGGTTAAACGAAGAGATAGATATTCCTAGTGCAGATGTTGAAGGCAGGGCCGCTCTATGACATCCATGTTTGTTAACCCATTCTCGGCAGGAGACTCAAGAGGGGAAAGCTGTTGTTTCCCTTTTGGTCGGGTGTGGGATGAAATCCCACGACTTTGATTCAAACGAAGTTTGAAAACTAAATAATTTCATTCGCTTAATTCTAAAGCGCCAACTAAGCCTAAATGAGCAAAAAGGTATTTTGCTTAATACCAATAAAAAACCCGATTAAGTCAAACTCAATCGGGTTTCTTGTTAGCTATGTCACTAGCTTTGTCTCACTAGATGATTTACTCGTCTAGGAAAGACTTCAGAATCTCTGAGCGAGAAGGGTGACGTAGCTTACGCAATGCTTTCGCCTCAATCTGACGAATACGCTCACGGGTTACATCAAACTGCTTACCCACTTCCTCAAGGGTGTGGTCGGTATTCATATCGATACCGAAACGCATACGCAGTACTTTCGCTTCACGTGCTGTTAGACCGGCTAAGACTTCGTGAGTCGCGTTCTTCAAGCTTTCGCCTGTAGCGCTATCTAATGGCAGCTCGAGGGTAGTATCCTCGATAAAATCACCTAAGTGCGAATCTTCATCGTCACCGATTGGTGTCTCCATGGAGATAGGCTCTTTAGCAATCTTAAGCACTTTACGAATCTTGTCTTCAGGCATCAACATGCGCTCTGCCAACTCTTCAGGAGAAGGTTCACGACCCATTTCCTGTAGCATTTGACGAGAGATACGGTTCAGCTTGTTAATGGTTTCAATCATATGCACTGGAATACGGATGGTGCGAGCCTGATCCGCAATCGAACGGGTGATAGCCTGACGGATCCACCAAGTTGCATAGGTTGAGAACTTATAACCACGACGGTATTCGAACTTATCTACCGCCTTCATTAGACCGATATTACCTTCCTGAATCAGATCCAAGAACTGTAGACCACGGTTGGTGTACTTTTTCGCAATCGAGATAACCAGACGTAGGTTAGCTTCAACCATCTCTTTCTTAGCGCGGCGAGCTTTCGCTTCACCGATAGACATACGACGGTTGATATCTTTAATCGCAAGAATGGCAAGGCCAGTTTCTTCTTCAATGGCAGCAAGTTTTGCACAGCAGCGTGCAACATCTTCTTCTACCATCTCTAGGCCTTCAGCGTATGGCTTCTTGGCGTCGATTTCAGCGTTAAACCAAGCTAGATCGGCTTCGTTACCTTGGAAGGCTTTTACAAAGTTCTTCTTTGGCATCTTAGCTTGTTCAACACATAGTTTTAGGATAAGACGCTCTTGAACGCGCACTTTATCCATCATGCTACGCATGCTTTTCACTAGTTGGTCGAACTGCTTAGGAACCAGCTTGAACTCTTTGAAAATTTCGCCGATTTCAAATAGGGCGCGAGTCGATTCTGGATGCTCACGACCTTTTTCAGCAATCACACTTTGGCAGTTTTCAAAAGCAGCTCTTAGCTCAGTAAAGCGCTCTTTTGCTTCTTCAGGATCAGGTCCTTTAGGGCCATCTTCGCCTTCATCTTCATCTTCGGCATCTTCGTCATCTTCATCTGCTAAGTCTTCATCTGAAAGCTCAGAACCGATGTGAGTAGCGGTTGGCGCGACGTCGTCTTCGTCGGGATTTACGAATCCAGAGATAATGTCAGAAAGGCGAATTTCTTCGGCTTCATATTGGTCATACTGCTCAAGGATCATGGCGATCGCTTGAGGGTATTCGGCAACAGAACCTTGAACCGTATTAATACCTTCTTCAATACGCTTAGCGATAACAATTTCGCCTTCACGGGTGAGAAGTTCAACGGTACCCATTTCACGCATATACATACGAACAGGGTCTGTGGTTCGACCCAGCTCGCTTTCAACCGTGGCCAGTGCGGCTGCGGCTTCTTCTGCTGCGTCTTCGTCTGTGCTGTCCTCTGACATCATAATGTCATCGGCATCCGGTGCGTCTTCATACACACGAATACCCATGTCATTTATCATCTGGATAATATCTTCAATCTGGTCTGAATCGACCATATCTGCAGGTAAGTGATCGTTCACTTCTGCATAGGTTAAATAACCTTGCTCTTTACCTTTGGCAAGCAACAATTTCAGTTGCGACTGCGGAGTATGATCCATAGATATCATCCAATTTTGGGTAACTGTTACAACGATGGGCCCTAAGCTTTTGCTTATTGCCGCGCAAATCGTCAATTATAGCTGTGCACGCTTCCCTGTGCTAGTCCTAAGCCATGACTAGAGCGTAATAAATACGGCTATTTTTGGCCTTTTATGACAGAAATCAGCTTCTGTAGCTGAATTCGCTCTTCCTTAGTATGAGTCTGTTTAAGACTCAGCTCCTGATACCTTTGCTCAATATATTGATTATTGAGCCAGATCAGGGCTTTCTTAAACTCTTGATCCAGGTTTTCATCCGCCACTTGATGTTCCCATTGGGCTAGTTTTTTCAGAGTCGTTATCTGTTCGCTATCTCTGAACTGCTCAAGTAGTTGTGCGCTGTTGAGTTCCTGTTCTCGAGTTAAATCTAACAAGTTAATCAACAAGTTAATGCCAGTTAACTTTAGATGCTGTAATGCGGGCTGCATAGTTAAATTAAAGCCCATCTTTGGGTGCTGCACCAAGAGGGCTATCGCCAGTCTTAATGGAGTGCCGCGTCCCTTTAACCCTTTTTGTGCTAGTGGCTGTGTGGTCGCCTTAACTTGAACGCCGAGCTTCTTCTTTAAATCGTCGGCGCTATTCATACCCAATTTATGGGACAAGTTTTCTAGCAATAGGTTTTGTAATACTGTGTCTTGGATCTTTTCTATCAGCGCAATGGCTTGTTTGGCTAAGTTGCCTTTATCACTGCCATATTTTTCACTTAAGGTCGCAAATAGAAACTCTGGCAATAGCTGAGCACTGTCGATAAGCTCTTCAAATCCTGCTTTGCCAGTTTGTCTTACCATAGAGTCTGGATCTTCTCCCTGTGGTAGGAAGATAAATCTCACGTTATCGCCCGGCTTTAATAGTGGCAGTGCTGTCTCTAATGCACGCCAAGCCGCCTCTTTACCTGCATTGTCACCATCGTAGCAGCAGATCACTTCTTTAGCGCTGCGCAACAGTAGCTGAAACTGCTCAGCCGTGGTTGAGGTGCCAAGTGACGCTACAGCGTAATCGACGCCGAATTGGGCGAGGGCGACCACATCCATATAGCCTTCGACAATCAAGGCTCTTTGGGGATCTCTATGTTTTTGTTTGAGCTCATATAAACCATAGAGCTCATTGCCCTTATGAAATATGGGCGTTTCTGGAGAATTCAAGTATTTAGGTGTACCGTCACCTAATACACGGCCACCAAAGCCAATAACCCGTCCGCGTCTATCGCGAATCGGGAACATTAATCTGTCTCTAAACCTGTCGTAGCGCTTGCCATTGTCATTGGCTATGACCATACCTGCGGTTAATAGCTTATCTTGGGCTTCTTGATTCTGGCGATATCGGCTGAGTAATCCGTCCCAGCCATCGGGCGCATAACCGATACCAAATTGTTCTACGACATCATTACTTAAGCCGCGGTATTCAAGGTAATTAGCGACTTTTTGCTTATCTGGATGTTGTTTTAGCTGAGTCTCGTAAAAACGTTTAGCTTCATCCATTAACTGGTAGAGATCTCGGCTAACGGCGTGATCGACACGTTTGCCTGTACCTTGCTCTCTGGGTACTTCTAGACCAAGTTGGCCTGCTAACTCTTCGATGGCGTCGGGGAATTCGAGCCTATCGTATTCCATAACAAAGTCGATAGCATTGCCATGGGCGCCACAGCCGAAGCAGTGGTAAAATTGTTTGTCGCGACTAACGGTAAATGAGGGCGATTTTTCACTATGAAAAGGGCAGCAGGCAGAGTGATTCTTACCCGTTTTCTTGAGGGGAACTTTATGATCGATAAGATCTACGATATCGATCCGAGCTATTAGCTCGTTAATGAAATCACGAGGTATCGCCATCTGTTGCTAAATAGTCGCCTCTAATTTTTGAAATACGTTTGAAAAACGCTGTTTCTAAGAAACAAACAAGCCGCGCATAAGCACGGCTTGTCCATACATTAAAACTTGATTACTTCAATTTTGCTCGAATGAGGGCGCCAATGGCTCCCATATCTGCACGTCCTTGAACTTTAGGTTTTAATGCTCCCATTACTTTGCCCATATCCGCCATGGATGATGCACCTACTTCAGCAATAGTAGCATCTATGATTGAAGCAACTTCCTCTTCGGAAAGGGGCTTAGGCAAGAAGGTTTCCAAAACTTGGATCTCTTGCGCTTCTGCTTCAGCCAATTCAGCGCGACCGGCTGCTTCATATTGAGCAATCGAGTCTTTGCGCTGTTTAACCATTTTGGTTAAGACAGCTAGTACCTGGTCATCAGTCAGAGTTTCGCGGTTATCCACTTCAATCTGCTTGATGGCGGCAAGGGCCATACGAATAGTACCCAAGCGAACCTTTTCTTTGGCTCGCATGGCGACTTTCATCTGGTCTTTTAGCTGATCAACTAGGCTCATAAGAGATTAGTATAAACGTACGCGACGTGCGTTTTCGCGAGAAAGCTTCTTAGCAAGACGCTTAACTGCAGCGGCTTTAGCGCGCTTACGAGCAGTAGTTGGCTTCTCGTAGAATTCACGAGCACGCACGTCAGCTAGGATACCTGCTTTTTCACAAGAGCGCTTGAAACGACGTAGGGCTACGTCGAATGGTTCGTTTTCACGTACTTTAATAATTGGCATACGCCATCACCCCTTAGGTGTAGTTTGTATTGAATTAATCAAAACAATTAATTCAAGATATTTAAAAATGGTGCGGAATTTTATACTGACTCGAACCTTGTTGTAAACCCCAAAGATCGATCTCTGTACAGAACAATTATAGGAAGTCTCATTTGAATGCTGGAGAATTTATTTTTCACAGAGTAGAATTGGCCGCCTTGAGAGTAGACGAAGATGAGAAGTGATGCGGGTTTTAGGTATAGAAACGTCCTGTGACGAGACAGGTATTGCCATTTATGATGACGAGCAGGGCTTGTTATCCCATACCTTATATAGTCAGGTAAAGCTCCATGCCGATTATGGCGGTGTAGTGCCTGAGCTGGCGTCGCGGGATCATGTTCGAAAAATCGTACCTCTTATCAAGCAGGCGTTAAAAGATGCCAATACCACAGCCGATGAGATAGATGGGGTTGCCTACACTAAGGGGCCAGGTCTTATCGGGGCGATTTTAGTTGGCGCCTGTGTTGGACGCTCTCTTGCATTATCTTGGGGTAAACCTGCCGTTGGCGTGCATCATATGGAAGGGCACCTGCTAGCGCCTATGCTGGAAGACGATGCGCCTGAGTTTCCTTTTGTCGCGCTACTGGTTTCTGGCGGTCACTCTATGTTGGTGGATGTTAAAGGCATAGGCGAGTATGAAGTGCTGGGCGAGTCGGTTGATGATGCTGCCGGTGAAGCCTTTGATAAAACCGCTAAGCTGATGGGGCTAGATTATCCGGGCGGGCCGCGTCTTGCTAAATTGGCCCAGCAAGGTTTGCCTGCAAATTATAAGTTTCCACGTCCTATGACTGATAGACCAGGCTTGGATTTTAGTTTTTCTGGCCTTAAGACCTTTACCGCCAATACGATTGCGGCCGAGCCCGATGATGAGCAAACCCGTGCTAATATCGCTAGAGCCTTTGAAGAAGCTGTGGTGGAGACGTTGGCGATTAAATGTAAACGTGCCCTTAAGCAAACTGGCTATCAGCGCCTTGTGATTGCTGGCGGCGTAAGCGCTAACCAAAGACTACGACAGTCGCTCGCCGAGATGATGCAGTCCCTTAACGGCGAAGTCTTCTATCCAAGAGGGGAGTTCTGTACCGATAATGGTGCCATGATTGCTTATGCGGGTATGCAGCGTCTAAAAGCGGGACAAATAGAAGGCCTTGAAGTTAAAGGCCAGCCAAGATGGCCGCTAGATACATTGCCTCCGGTTTAATTAAAACGAATTGAAAGTAAAACGGCACCTTAAGGTGCCGTTTTGTTATCTCGCTCTTTATGATTTTGCTTTTTTCCTATCTGTTACCTTGGGCTCTTCGCCTTTAACCAGCCTGAGAATATTGTCTTTGTGACGAATAATGATCAGGGTTGAGAGCATGGCAACGGGAATGGTGAATCTGTCATCTAACCAATGGGTATAGGCTGGGGCTGCGATGGCAGTGATAATGGCTGCCAGTGACGAGTAGCGGGTGATGGCGACCAATACCACCCAAGTAGCCATAAGGCAGAGGGCTAAATCATCGCCTATGGGTGCCATGGCACCAAAAGCGGTAGCGACCCCTTTGCCCCCTTTAAAGCCAAAGAACACAGGGAAAATATGACCTAGGCAGGCTGCAACTGCGATGATGCCGAGAAAGACGGCATCTATACCCATGGTAAATGCAGTATAAGCGGGCAGGGCTCCTTTTAGCATATCGAAAAAGAGCACCATCACCGCTGAGCTTACGCCGCCGATACGCAATACATTGGTGGCACCTGGATTACCTGAGCCTTGAGTGCGAGGGTCTGGCAAGCCTCGTAATTTGCACACGACAACAGCACTGGATATCGAGCCTAGGGCATAGGCGGCTAATATCATAAAAATTATCTGTACTGCTTCGGTCAAATTGGTTTCCTTACTCGTCTTAGGGTATTATCCCGCCTCGGGTTTTAATCTGGTAATCACTGAAGATTTCCATGTCATCCGCTTAGCGATGTTATTCATACCCTGATTGAGACAAGCTTTACTCAGCTTTGTTGCTAATTCGAATAACATCAGTGAGATATCCTACTCTGTATCTCGCTAATGAGAAAGCGGCTTTTGCTTTCAATTTTGGCTAAGCCGAGGATTATATCCTGTTTATTGACTCTAGCTTGTCAGACCTCAGCAAACATCTTCTGTGGAGAGCAAATGGACAAAGTATTAATACGACAATTGAAAATAGATACAGTGATTGGTGTCTATGAGTGGGAAAAAGCGATCAATCAGTCTCTGTTGCTGGACTTAGATATGGCTTGGGATAATAAGCCTGCAGGTTTGAGTGATGATTATCAGCATGCTTTGTGTTACGAGACAGTATCCAATCGTTTAACAGCGCTGATTACTGAAAAGCCGATAGAGTTGATTGAAGCTGTGGCAGAGAAAGTCGCTGCCTGTGTCATTGAAGAGTTTAATGTGAGCTGGGTGAAGGTCACAGTGATGAAGCCTGGTGCAGTACCGAGTGCTCAAGCTGTGGGTGTTGAGATCGAGCGCACGGCTTAAGTGATAGCTCAGCTGCATAATAAGCGCGAAAATAATAAGAGAGTGAGCCCTGAATATGGCGCAAATATATATCAGTCTTGGCAGTAATATCGATGCTGTGAAAAACATTAAGGCTGGATTGGATGCCTTACATCATTATTTTGGTGAGTTAAGTTTATCTCGTGTGTATGAAAGTGAAGCCGTGGGTTTTGCTGGCAGTAACTTTCTCAATATGGTGGCTGGTGCAGAGACTCAGCTCGATGTGGCTGAAGTCGTGGCAATATTTAAGCAGATAGAGAGGGATAACGGCCGTGTTGCTGGGGCGAAAAAGTTTAGCCCGAGAACCTTAGATTTAGATCTGCTGCTTTATGACGATCTTGTATGCCAAGCTCCGGTTGAACTTCCTCGAGCCGAGATCGTCAAAAATGCCTTTGTACTTTGGCCGTTATCAGAGCTGATCCCAAATCGTATTCACCCAATATCTAACTTGAGCTATCAGGTGATGTGGCAGGAATATGATAAAGATAAACAGCAGCTTTGGCCGATAGCTTTCGATTGGCATGCTCAAGGCGTTAGTGCCTAGTTTTTTAGTTTTTATGCCTATAGGGCATCGTTTATACAAGGAACACCATGGATACCTTACAGGTTATTCTACTGGCTCTTATTCAAGGGTTAACCGAATTCTTACCTATCTCTAGCTCGGCGCATCTTATTTTGCCAGCTCAGCTCCTTGGATGGCAGGATCAAGGTCTCTCTTTCGATGTAGCGGTCAACACTGGCTCTTTGCTTGCTGTGGTGATCTATTTTCGCCATGAGCTGCTCAATATGTTTAATGCATGGAGCAAAAGCTTAGTTACCCGTCAGCAAACCGATGACAGTAAACTCGCGTGGTGGATTATTCTTGCGACCATTCCTGCCGTAATAGTGGGTTTTACTGCGAAAGATTTTATCGAGACTCATTTTCGTAATATTGAGGTGATTGCCACAACCACTATTGTATTTGGTTTACTGCTTTGGTGGGCCGATAAACTGTCTGAGCGTAATTTAAGTGAATATCAAGCGGGCTGGAAAAAGGCTTTGGTGATAGGGCTCGCTCAGGCGATGGCGTTAATTCCAGGAACCTCTCGCTCCGGTGCAACTATTACAGCTGCACTATTTTTAGGTTTAGGGCGTCAAGCGGCGGCGCGTTTTTCATTTTTGATGTCTGTGCCTGTCAGCCTTGGTGCAGCGATTTTGGTCGCAAAAGATCTGATGGAAAGCCCGCAGGCGATTGACTATCAAGCGCTAGGGTTAGGACTGGTACTCTCTTTTGTTGCAGCTTATGCCTGTATTCATTACTTTTTGAAGATAATCAGTAAAATGGGGATGACCCCATTTGTTATCTATAGATTGGCGCTTGGGGCGCTGCTCTGCGGCGTGATTTGGCTTTAAATGGAGCACAAAATGAGTATTAGCTACCAATGTCCTATCTGTGATAGTGAGCTTAAGGTTCATGGGCCATCACAAGGGTTTTATTGCCAAAATCGTCATAGGTTTGATTTGAGCGAGCAAGGGTACTGGATATTTGCCAAGCCTAATAATAAGAGTGTCACCGATTCGCGCCAGTTGATGCGTGCCAAGCGGCATTTGCTTGAGTCTGGCATTTTTATGCCTGTCGTAGATATGATGGCTAAGTTAGTCAATACTCACTTAGTTGACGAGACAGAGCAAACTTGTGGTCTGCAACTGGATTTTGATTGTGGTGAAGGTTACTACATTCGAGCGCTAGGTCAGTCTTTAACAAAACTTGCACCTGACTTTACCCTTAAACAGGTAGGGATCTGCGAAGCAGAAAATGCCATTTTTGCCGCGACTAAAGCGGATGACAAGGTGAATGCTGAATCCGGTGACAATGCTAATCAATATCTGCTTGGGGGCACTAAGAAATTACCGTTTGCACCTGAACAGTTTGATCTAGTGACCTTGGTGAATAAAGCGCTAAAAGGCAAAGAGTGTCTGCGAGTCTTAAAGTCAGGCGGCTATCTGCTGCAAGTCTCTCCTGCGCCGCGCCATCTATGGCAAATCAAACAGCATATTTATGATAAGTTAACCGAGAAGCCCTATACGAATGCATTGCCCAATGAGTTAACCTTAGTGGCAAGTGAAAGAGTCAGCTTTACCGTTGAGGTGAGCGCTGAACAGGCTCAGGTTTTACTTGAAATGACGCCTTTTGCTTGGCGAGTGAAAGATAAGCAAAAAGCTAAACTCGCAAAAGGGAACTTTGCGGAGTTAGAGATAGATTTTATTGTGGAACTTGCTCGGAAGCAGTAGTGATATTCGCCTTGTAATAACTTGATTATCAGGGCGGTCAATGAAGTAAATAGAGAAAGAATGATGGCAGGGTTTGTTCACCTATGAAGTCTAGTTACCTAGTTAAGTTATGTGTGTCAGTGGCCATGCTATTTGGAATGGCTCAAATGGCTTGGGCAAATGTGTACCCTTTACCCGAGGACGGTGGTCGTCTGATAGGCCAGATACAGCATCATCAGGTGAAGAAGGGGGATTATTTCAAGACGATAGCCGATACCTATAACATAGGTATCTTAGAGTTGATGGAGTCAAATCCTGGTGTGGATCCTTTTCTGCCAACACCTGGCAGCACATTAACGATTCCGACTCAGATGTTGCTTCCTGATGTGCCGCGTAAAGGCGTGGTCATTAATCTGCCAGAATTGAGACTGTATTACTTCCCACGCAATAAAAAAGAAGTTCATGTTTTTCCAATCGGTATTGGGCGAATCGGGCGAGAAACGCCTGAGATGGTCTCTAAGATAAAATCACGTATTCCTCAGCCTAGTTGGACTCCGCCTAAAAGTATTCGTGAAGAACATTTAAGAGAGCGTGGTGAAGTATTACCAAGAATTGTGCCTGCAGGGCCTGATAATCCTCTTGGTGAATACGCAATTCAACTGGCCTATGGTGATGGTAGTTATTTGATTCACGGTACCAATAAAGACTTTGGTATTGGCATGCGCGTTAGCTCGGGTTGTGTGCGTCTTAATCCAAAGGATATCGAGTGGCTGTTTAATCAGACAAAGTATGGTGAGTCGGTACGCATTATTAATCAAACGGTGAAAACATCGGCAGAACCCAATGGCGATATGGTGATAGAGGTACATTCGCCACTTTCTAAGAGTGAGTCGGAAATGCAGCTCAAAAAGACCTTAAAGCTGACTAATGGCATAGTGAAGTTTCTTGGGCAAGAGAGTATCGATAACCAAAAGGCCAATGATGCTTTGTTGACTCAAAATGGTTTGCCGATTAATGTTAGAGGCTAAGCTTTAACGAGCAAATAAAAAGACGAACAAAGGTTCGTCTTTTTTGTTTTTGGCTTTAGCTTTTATTATAACAATGCAGGAATGCCGGGTAGCTGTCCAACGAGTGCTAGTGAGCCAACACAGACAACAAAAGCGGTTAATGGAATCACTAGCTTATCCATCAAGGAGAGCTTGCTACTGCGCTCCTTATCACCGATAAAGCCCATATTGTCTAGCAGCATAGTCAGCGCCCAACCAAATACTGGATTGACAAAGGCGCATGAGAAGAGACAGATACCCGCAGTTTGTGAGTCTTGAGTATCATTGACCATCTGCATACCTGCCTCTAGTAGCGGCAAAAATACCCCCACAAGCAGTGCGACTCTCAGTACCGGCTCCCACATGGCAAGATCCATTGGGTAACCTATGACTGCAGCTAATACGCACATGATCCCAGTCAGTAAGGCTCCTCCTGGAATGGGTCGTTTGGCGATAGCGGCAGGAATCATATAAGTTCCCCAAGAGGAAGCGAGATTACCGCCACCTAAAATAGAACCCACCATTTGACGAATCGAACAGACAGTCATGGTATCGTCAACATTCATTAATACCCCTTCGGCTTTCTTGGGGTAGTTGAGTTCTTGGAATACCCTGTGGCCGAGAAAGTCTGGCGACCACATGGCTACGGCTAAAATTGCAAAGGGAATAACGGCGACATAGTGATGCAGATCTGGCCAGCCTAGTTGCCAGCCTGTGGTTTCTCCCCACCAGTAAGTTGGGCTAAGGGGGGGCAGCCCAGGCTCTGTGACAAACTCAAATGGTGTGCCCATGGCATAGGCTACCACGCCGGCGATAAGGGAGCACAATGGGATAGCTAGCCAACGTTTATGGATTTTAGCCAAGTAGGCATAGATTATAATTGTTGTGAGAATAACCCCAAAAGAGACGGCACCTTGGCCTATATTACCGGACCAGAGTTCAAGTTTGGCAATTTGACCTATTAGCCCAACGGCGCCTAAATAGATTAGCAGGCCACCCCTAACCCCTTCACCTGTCAACTTAACTAGCTTTGACCCACCCTTGCTAAAACTCAGCAGTAAGCCAAATACCCCCACCATGACTCCTAATGCTAAAGGATGCCCGCCCGCGGCTGCGATAAGGGGGATCAGCGGGATCATCGGGCCATGGGTACCAGCCAGGTTGGTATTGGGATTGAGTATCGCCGAAAATAGAATCACGAATAGAATACCTGCAATAAGCAGTTCATAACGTACGTTTTCAGCAACAAATTCGGGTGTGAGGCCAAACTGGACAGCAAAGGCAGCCGCCATAGCGGTCACCATTACCACTTTACCTATGGTTGCGGCCAAAGCTGGGACTAAGTCTTCGAGTTCTATACCGTAATCTTTAAAGGGAAGGTGAAGGCGCCAGCGCCTAAATTTCATGATGATAAGTTCGTTGTTAAGATAATCTTCGCGGGTATCGAAATCACTAGCTGGCTTATGGGCTTGCTGATAATTTAGTTTCTCTTGCGACATTCTTACTCACCTTATCATTGAGGCTTTGATAAGTAAGTGTAGTCAAAGGTATGACATAGTAAGGGGATTGTTTGTGAATCTTGAGACAGAGATCTTTGGTCGGATCACTTGATACCTGATTCATTTAGCCTACTGAAAGAAGCTAAGGCATAAAGAATGTGCTTAGCTTCTTTCTATGTTTTAGCTTCTCTCTATGTTGTTATTTGCAATTAGCATTAGGGGTTTGTGAGGCGACATCTCGAATATGCTGATAATAACTATCACCCTCTATGGCTTGAGTGCCGTAGTAGCCAGCATCTTTGCCTATGGTAAAGCTATTGTCGCTTCCAAGGCCCGCTTGGATAAAGGCTTGTGCATCGGTTTTAGCATTACCATAGGCACGAATGATATTTACACCTTGTGATTTGAGCTGATTAATTTGCTCAATCTTGTATTCGGCAGTGTTAAATAGGCTGGCTTCGTTACTAAGGGAAGTGCGCAGAAAGCCTTGGGGCAAGCCCATCCAGCTTAACCATTCGCGACTTCCTTTTGCATACCAATAGACTCGAGCGGTGAGAAATATAGGTTGATATCCTAAATCTAGGTAGGTACGCACAAGATCATAGGCTCCCTCTTTAGCATCTGCGTATTCAAGTCCTGTGTAGTCGTCTATTTGCTCTAAATCAGACTGGGTCAAGGTGCCATCGATATCAAAGAGTACTGCTTGAGTATTGGCATCAATCACAGTAAGAAAACCTTGAGCACCGCTACCATCGGCTGGCACTCCCGCATAAAGACGATATTGGCCTGTATCTAGGTTTGATAGGGTCATGCTTGCCTTACCATCGGAGTTGGTAACAGTACTCCCCAGATTACGCCACTCATTATCATCTTGACCTCTGATGTAGAAATTGACCATTTCATGTTCTAAATCTTTATGGGCAATCGCGCCATAATCGAATTTAGCTGTGATAGTCACATTCTTGCCTGCTTGAGTTATTTGGTCATGGATCATATGAAAGCTAGGTAACCAAGTGATGATTCGATTAAATGGATTACGATAGCCTTGGCGTTCGATTATCGGCGCTGTGATATTTTGCGCCAGATGATCGATATTTGGACATTGTGGTACAGAGGAAGCCTTGCTATGGCTTGCGAGGAATAAGGTGGAAACTAATAGTGATTTCAGTAGGGTATGTTTCATTATTGGCTCTTTTTGTTAATTAATAGAACCGGATAACTTAGAGGCTTTTTATTGCAGTAATGTGGAATTTTGATTGCAGAAGATTAGATGGGTTCGGGGTTGTGATAGGTTAAGGAGCTTGACTAGTCACTGCAAGTGAACATACAGCAGATAAAATTAAGGCTTGGTTTTGCGCGCTTTACCTGAGGTAAAGTTCACATAACACCAAGCCCAATTTATTGACCTAGTTTTAGGTCAATCAACAATCATTACTTCTTGTAAGAAGAAGCGATGTTGTCGATGCGATCGTTAGCACGCTTAGCTTCAGCTTGTGCGTCCATAGCAGCAGCTTTTGCATCTTTGATATCAGCAGACATAGCGCCATGCTGGTTCTTAAGAGCGCTAACTTCAGAAGATAGCTGGTCAACTTTATTGCCTAGATTAGCAACGCTTTCTTCTAGAGCAGTAGTGTTCGCGCAACCACCTAGTAGGGCAGTCATTGCTACGCCAGCAATCATTAGTACTTTTTTATTCATTGGAGAAATCCCTTTAAATAGGTTGGATTATTTAAGGTTAGACAACTTAGTGCTGACCTAACTGTTTAATTATGTCATAGCTAATTTATTTTGCTACGATTTTTCACTCGCAGGCTTGATAAGCCTAACGAAAATCAATTGAAATGCAAGTGGCTGGCTCAATATATAAGCAAATGTTTTAAATTTTGCCGCTTTCGATGAGATTATAAGCAAAAACAAGCTTAAATCTTACTTTCCTGTTTCACTTTGCTAACAGCTGCAATTCTTTGTTTCGTCATCTGCTCACGAATTTCCGCTCCCTTGTATCCCGCCTCTAGTATTGGTTTAACCTCCACTTCTTTAGCGGCTTTTAAGCAGCTTGTTAGGTATTGGGCTTGGGGGTAAGCGGATGCTTCTAAGCCAGTTCTTCCCTTGATATCGGCTTCACAGGCTAGTAATAGCTGGGCTAAGCGTTCTGGCTTACGCCAAAAATCGGCTTTGTCGAAAATGTTAATAATAGTGGCTGGCCTTAGCTCCTCAGCTTGATGAATATTTTGGTGCTGGTCGCTAACTAAAAGTGCGAGATCGCGATACTCCTTTGGAACTTTAAAGCGTTCACAAACTGCTTTGATTTCACTGAGCCCTTTTTGCCCATGGCCATGGTGCTTAGGCCAAAAGGCTTCTGGTGTTAAGCCTTTGCCTAAATCATGAAGTAGGGCTGCTAAACGCACCTGCTTATCCTGTGTAAGTTTAGCGGCTTGCTCAAGTACCATTAGCGTATGTATACCTGTATCAATTTCAGGGTGCCACTTTTCAGGTTGAGGTATGCCAAAAAGGCGGTCAATTTCTGGAAACAGCACTTTCAGTGCTTGGCACTGGCGTAGCACTTGAAAGAACACATGTGGCTGCTCACAACCTAAGACTTTATCTATCTCTTGCCAGACTCGCTCAGCGGTTAAGACTTCGAGCTCTCCACTTTGGCTTAACTGTGTCATTAGTGCCATGGTTTCATCGGCTATGGTAAAGCCTTGTGGCGCGAAACGCGCTGCAAAACGTGCCACTCTGAGCACTCTTAAGGGATCTTCGATAAAGGCATCGGAGACATGGCGTAGTTGGCGTTTAGCTAGGTCTTGCTGACCGCCATAGGGGTCAATAATAGTGCCATCGTCACTTTGGGCCATGGCATTAATGGTGAGATCGCGACGCAGTAGATCCTGCTCAAGGGTGACATCTTCTTTGGCATAGACACTAAAGCCGCCATAACCCGTTGCGGTTTTGCGCTCGGTACGGGCTAAGGCATATTCCTGTTGCGTTTTAGGGTGTAAAAATACAGGGAAATCTTTACCAACTTGGCTATAGCCTAGATCTAGCATCTGCTGGCTATCGGCTCCTACGACTACATAGTCTTTATCTGTGACAGGAAGCTTTAATAGTGCATCTCGTACAGCACCGCCAACAAGGTAGGTTTTCATGGATACTCTTTCATCGAATACTAGTTAGTGGCGTTAGAATAACATAAGAGCAATAGTGTTAGCCTCCATCGACTAGCTTTACAAAAAAACGGTCGAATTTGTGGCCTGAAATTTTGACAACGAGTGCCCATAGCTTTACCTTGAGCTGTTAGTTTGAATATAGGACTTTTGGCTGTATGTATAAGGCGTTTTATGGGCTAAGCGATAACCCTTTTTCTATCGCACCGAACCCACATTATCTTTTCTTGAGTGATAGACATAGAGAAGCCTTGGCCCACTTAACCTATGGATTGGGTGAGACAGGTGGCTTTGTGTTATTAACAGGTGAAGTCGGCACGGGCAAAACTACGGTTTCTCGTTGCTTGTTAAATCAATTGCCTGAAAACACCGATACCGCCTTTATTCTAAATCCTTCGCTGACAGAGCTTGAGCTGCTGGCAACCCTATGTGATGAGTTGGGCATAAGCTATGGTGAAGCACCCACTTTGAAGCAACTGACAGATTTAATTAGTCAGTACTTGCTAACGAATCATCAAAATGGCCGCAATACGGTTCTTATTATTGATGAGGCCCAGCACCTAAGAGCCGAAGTCTTAGAGCAGCTTAGGTTACTGACAAACCTAGAAACAGATACCAAGAAACTGCTGCAGGTTATTTTGATTGGTCAGCCTGAATTGCAGCAGTTACTACGCCGCCAAGAGTTGCGTCAGTTGGCGCAGCGTATTACCGCCAGATACCACCTTTTACCTTTGACGGTAGAAGAGGTGGGGTTGTATGTCAGTCATAGATTACAGGTAGCGGGTAGATTAGAGCCCTTATTTAACAAGAGTTCTATTAAAGCGCTACATAAGCACAGTGGTGGTATTCCTCGCATTATTAACTTGCTATGTGAAAGGGCCTTAATGGCTGGTTATGGCCAATCTAAGGTGCCGATCGACGGCAAAATGGTGAACCTTGCAGCCAGTGAAGTGCTAGGTTTAGAGCAGCCTAAAAGTAGTAATGTTTGGCCGCTAGCAACCGGGGTTGGGCTCGTTGGGGCCTTCGTTGGTGCTATGGTTTATCTCAATTGGGGAAGTATTAATGCTCAAACAAGCAGTTCGAGTACCTTGGCTTTGCAAGCTCAAACAGAGCTGACTCAACAAGCAACTCAAGCCAATACTCAACCAGTCGAAACATCAAAGTTTGAGTCTCGCTCTGGGTCCGCGCCTGATAGCACTCAGAGTGTCTTACTCAATGCGATCGATACTAGCCGTAATATTGATACTGCCTATGCTGGCTTATTTGGCTTATGGGGCAAGGCGCCTATCATTGGCTTAAGCGCCTGTCAGGCGGCGATTGAGCAGGGGTTGGATTGTTACCAGCAGCAAGGAAACTGGCTATCTCTGGTTGGCCTGAATTATCCAGCGGTTGTGTATATGTTAGATGATAACCAAAGGCCTTTTTATGCTACCGCAGTGGCAAGGCAAGGGGATCAATTGATGCTGCAGCTTGGTGAGCAAAGGTTATGGGTGGATAGAGATTGGTTTACACGCCACTTTAGCGGCACCTTTGAGATCCTTTGGCAGCCAGATATGGTGCAGGTTAAAGAGATCAGTCGTAGTGCTAGTACGGCACAAGTGCAGTGGTTAGAAAACAGTTTAGCTAGACTCGATAATAGCCAGCCTCGACTTGTGAGTTACTTTGATAATCAACTAGAGCAAAAACTAATGCAGTTTCAGCGTAGCCATGGCTTAAAGCCCGATGGCATAGCTGGTAGCCAGACGCTTGTTAGGCTTAACCTCTATTTGAGTCAGCAAGGCCCAAGGCTTGAGCAGGGCGGGCTTTATTAATGTCGATTCTTTTAGACGCGGTGACCCGTAGTAAGCAGCAACAAGGGCATGAATTGCCCGATCCTGTCATGACGCCTAGGCCGAATTATCAGCCTCAAAGAGAGATGCCAGCGCTAGTCAGTCAGTTTAAGTGGCCTTTGGTATTCAGCCTTGCTTTAGTTGGAGGCGTGAGTCTGGCTTGGTTTGCGAGTCAGTTTAACGGCCAAGCTGTTTCAGAGCCGACTTCCTTAGCCGCAACAGCTTCTGCCAACATTGAAAAAACGGTGTCAGCTAGCAGTGCTAAGGCTCCTGAAAATGAGCCGCCTCAAACAGTAAGTCAAACAGGCAATGTTAGAATTGCAGGAAAAGTCGCTTTACCTTTGCCTAAGGCCTATGTCGCGCCTACAGCCGATGTAACACCTAAAGTTAAGGTCGAGCAGACATTAGAGCAAGTTGCTGTTAATTCTTCGTCTAGCACTCAAGTTGCAAGTCAAAGTACAGTTCAAAATAATCTCTCTAAGGCTACAGAGTCATCAATGGTATCTAATGATATTCAGGAGCCGATTATTCTGGGGGCGAATGCCAATAAAAGGGGCTTGGATGAGTTGGCAAAACTAAAGCGTGAAGTCGAGTATGCCGCATCTGATGTGGGATTAGAGCCGCAAAAGAACAGCAATAATTTAGTGGCCGCATTTGAGGCTGCTTTAAAAGAGGTCGAGGCTAATGAGTCAATCAATAAAGAGGTGACACCAAGGGAAGTCAATCCTATTCCTGAGGTCAGAGTTTCTGATGGCGTGCCTAAATTTGGTGACTTGTCCCCAGCTTTGCAGAGTCAAGTGCCAGACTTTAATATCAATGCCCATGTGTATGCCAGTGCGCCCGAGCGTCGCTGGTTAAATATAGATGGCGTTGAATTGCAGCAGGGAGACACCATCTCTCAAGGCTTAAGAGTGATAGAAATTCGTCCTCGTGATGTCATCTTAGAGATAAAAGGCCAGCAGTTTAAAGTGCCTGCCATTTAATCGACCTATTTATCTGTTATAGCAACAATAAGGGCACCATTATGGTGCCCTTATTTTTTTGTTATTTAGTAGAACTGATTGGCCAAGGTTAGGGTTAATAGATAGCCCAAGCTATAGGCAAATATGAGTAATGGTAAGTATTTTAAATAGCTGACAAAAGTGAGCTCTTTCACCTTGCTCATTGCAATAATTCCTGCCGCAGAGCCTATGACTAATAATGAGCCTCCCACACCAACGGCATAGGTTAGCGACAACCATTGTGGAGTACTCAGCTCTGGTTGAGCCTTAAGCAGCGCCGCGGTTAATGGCACATTATCCAGCAGTGCAGAGCCCATTCCTGTTACATAGTTAGCCATACTGGGGGAAACCATAGTGTAGGCTTGAGTTAGCAGTTCAAGTATACCTATCTCTTTTAACATGCCGACAAGTAACAGTATCCCTAAGAAAAACAGCAGGGTGTCGAACTCAACTTGGCGTATATATTCGAGGATCTTGAGCTCTTCTTTGTCGCTATTTTGGGTTTGCCCAACTAAAAACATGATGGACAGCCCCATTAGAAAGGTCAGCACCGGCGGTATGCTATAGAGCATATTGAGCATCATGGTCGAGATGATGGTCATGATAAAGATTCCGGCTATGGCGAGATCGGTTTTTGAGTACTGGCTGCTACTAGGGGCGAGATTGACATGGCCAGGAGCTTTGAGTGAGAACAGCAGAGCAAGCAATACAACACTGATTGATGCGGGAAGCAGAAGTAGTAGCAGCTCAGACATGGTGACATGACCTTCTAGAAAGATCATTAGGGTCGTGACATCACCGGTAATGAGCGCCACACCACCTGAATTAACTGCAAAAATAATCAATACTGCCATTCGGCGTTTGAGATTAGCAGCAAGATTAAAGCTTGCGAGTAAGCCGATGGAGACTAATGTGGCTGTGACATTATCACAGATAGCTGAGAGAACCAGAGAGAATGCGGCAACCGCTATCATCAATTTTCTCACACTAAGCTCGCGGGGAAACAGACCTTGTACCAGAGCTTGAATCATACCTTTAGCATTAAGGTAGGCGACAAAGGTCATGGTCGACATGAGAAATAGCCACAGAGTCGCTATCTCCAATAGGTTTTCATTAAGCTCTTCAATAATATGTTGGCTTTCTTGCTCACTCGTGGCGTGTATGAAAAGTAATAGCCAGGCTAGACAACCAAAAAACAAGGTGGTTTTGGCTTTGTTGATATGGGTGACTTCTTCGAAAATTATGCTTAATAGCGAGATTATCGCTAGCGATATCAATATTGTATTCAACTTAAACATCCTTGGCAGCAAGCTGCCTTTATAGGGAGTAAAGGCGAGTTGGAGAATAGAACCACAAAGAGTGTAAAAAATCATTGTGACCTAAGTCGTATTTGAGCGTGGTTTTGTGCGATGTGTTTACACTTGATTTTCGTGACCAGACAAATGAGCTATTTGTGCTTGCTAATTTAGATAATTGTGCTGATAACACTCGAGTGGTAATCAGTTTGTTACTAATGATATGGATTTAAGTAAGGGGGATCACAAGTTGATGGCAATAAGCCAGCTTAGCTGGATGAATAAAAAAGAGGACGCTAATGCGTCCCCTTTTTAATTGTTCTACAGGAAAGCTGCAGTAAAGGTTTTTAGCCTTTCATCGATGCAAGTACACGATCGGCTGCTTCAAGGGTCTTAGTGATCTCTTCTTCACCATGAGCCATAGATAGGAAGCCTGCTTCATAGGCACTAGGTGCTAGATACACACCTTCATCCAACATGCCGTGGTAGAAGGCTTTAAATTGTTCCATATCGCACTTGGTGACTTGATCGAAGCGGGTGATCTCTTGCTCTTTGGTAAAGAAGAAACCAAACATACCACCCACATAGTTGATTGCCATTGGAATACCATGCTTGTCAGCCGCAGCCTTAAAGCCTTCGGCAATGCGCTTAGTCTTAGCTGCGAGCTCTTCATATAGACCTGGTTCACATAGAGCTTCCATCTGTGCAAGGCCTGCTGTCATTGCAATTGGGTTACCTGAAAGGGTACCAGCCTGATAAACAGGGCCTGTTGGTGCAATAAACTGCATCACTTCTTTCTTACCACCAAAGGCGCCAACTGGCATGCCGCCGCCAATCACTTTACCAAGTGTTGTCAGATCTGGAGTGATACCATAGTGGCCTTGTGCACCACCTTTAGCGACGCGGAAACCTGTCATTACTTCATCAATGATAAGTAGAGCGCCATATTGATCACACAATGCACGTAGTCCTTCCAAGAAACCTTTCACAGGAGGAATACAGTTCATGTTGCCGGCAACTGGCTCAAGGATGATACACGAGATATCTTCAGGGTATTGTTCAAACATTGCCTTAACTGAATCAAGGTCGTTATAAACCGCTGTTAGCGTGTGCTTAGCG
This sequence comes from uncultured Shewanella sp., assembly GCA_947503555.1. Classification (GTDB taxonomy): domain Bacteria; phylum Pseudomonadota; class Gammaproteobacteria; order Enterobacterales; family Shewanellaceae; genus Shewanella. The sequence goes on along the minus strand of CANNEE010000001.1, from coordinate 473,836 downwards.
AAGTCTTCAGGAATACCTGGAGAGCTTGGCTGGCCAAGAGTTAGGGCACCAGAACCTGCTTTAACTAATAAGCAGTCAGCATGACCATGGTAGCAACCTTCAAACTTTAGGATTTTGTCACGGCTAGTGAAACCACGGGCAAGACGAATGGCACTCATGGTCGCTTCGGTACCTGAGCTAACCATACGAACCTGTTCCATCGATGGCACCATCTCAATCACTTTTTCAGCCATTTCAACTTCAAGTGCCGTTGGCGCACCGAAAGATAGACCATTGTCTACAGCTTTATGCACTGCTTCACGGATTTTTGCATGGTTATGGCCAAGGATCATAGGGCCCCAAGAACCGACATAATCGATATAAGCTTTGTTGTCGGCATCATAGATATAGGCGCCGTCAGCTTTTTCGATAAAACGTGGTGAACCGCCCACGCCATTGAATGCACGTACTGGCGAGTTTACGCCACCAGGAATAGTCTTCTTTGCCTGCTCAAATAGGGTTTCGGAACGGGTCATCTTGTGTCCTTAAAGTTGCTTCAAGCCATTGCTTGATTCTTATGAATATCCAAGAGGATGAGTCTAGTATGCAAGATGATATGCATACAAAATAAATTGGCAACATTTTACCTAGTCATATCTTAATTACGACTGAAGTTAGCGCTTTATTTGTTCTTTGGTTTGATAAGTGTGCGTTAGGTCTAGACTTGGCCTGCACGTATTTCATTAAACAGCATATTCCAGCTGATGACGCCGACAATATTGTCTTTGCTTCCTTCGTAAATAAAGACTGCACCTTCACGCTTGGGAGCTAAGGTTTCATATACCCTGTTTAACGACGCACTATCGGGTAAGCCTTCGATATGGATATGACTAAGGCTTGGCTCTACACCCAATGACATATCGAGTTTGACGTGGGCAATCTTATTATCCGCCGTCTTAAATAGAACTGGACGGCCTTCGGCGCGCTTAAGCACTTCAAGTTGTAGTGCCTTATCTTCTTTGACCAGCACATAGCGCCTATCCATTAATGTGCGTACACCGATTTTTTGCAGCCCTTGGTTGACCGGTGGAATTTTATAGCTCAGTCCCATGATCTCTAACTGCTTAAAGAACACAGAGCGAGTATTGAGCCCTTGATATGCAAGCAAGAATGCTGGAATGGTGACAAACATGGCTGGCATTATGATATTAGCATCATGGGTGAGCTCTAATAGGGCGACCAATGCCGCTAGTGGTGCGGTAAGGCAAACCCCCATCATAGCTGTCATGCCTATGATGGTATAAAGCCCAATAAATGGTACTAAAGACGGGAAATACATGGCGCTAATATGAGCCAGAATCGCACCAACGAGTGCGCCTATGCCATAAAGCGGGCCTATGATACCGCCTGGGATCCCAAGGCCTAAAGCGGCTATGGTGGCAATCATCTTGGCGGCCAATATGGCGCACAACATGACTAACCCTGGGTTTTCGCTGATGGATATTGCGATGGCCAGTTCGCCTGTACCTAACGCTTGGGGTAAAAAGAAACCGATAAGGCTAGTGACGGCTCCCGCAAGCAGTAATCTTTGATACAGAGGAGAGTCTTGTCCCCATGCGGTGACCTTAAGCAGACTATGGTTAAACAGGGCAGCGATGGCGCCAAGGAAAAGGCCGCCAATGGCCAGTACGGGATAATGTTCAAGGGGAATATTGATGACCTGAATATTATCTAGCTCATGGACGTTTCCGAATACGATTTGACTAGAGATGGCACCACAGATAGCCGAGAGCATGATAGGGAAGAAGTAGTGAACCTTGTATTCTCTTAAGATTACTTCAAAGACAAAAATTACGGCGGCAAGGGGAGCATTAAAGGTGGCTGCTATTCCTGCGGCAATACCGCTGGCGGCCATAATGCGTACACTGTTGTCAGGCAGGTTAAACTTTTCGGCTAATACGCTGGCAGTGACTGCACCTAAATGAATGGCTGGACCTTCGCGGCCGACAGAGAAATTAGTACCAAGAGCGAGCAATGCTTGAAAAAATTGCCCCGGTGCTGTTGCGAGCGGAATTTTGCCATAATGGAGCTTAACTCTATGTAATACATAGGCAATCCCCATTCGTCGATAACGTTTAGAACTGGCTGTGGCCACGAGGTAGATCAAAAAAGCACCCAAAAGTGGTATCAGTGCTCGCCAGTGGCTCACTATACCCGTAAAATCCATCTCTTGGAGTCCGGTAAAGGAATCGGACCATTGAAGCAGTAATCTAAAAACAATGATTACACAGGATGCGCACACCGCAAATAACAGGGCAAGGAGACAAAGCTGGGCACTGGTTTGAGCTTTGGAAAGCTGATCTTTAAGGCTACAGGCTAAGTAGTGATGTATTTGTTGTAGAATACTGTTTTTTTTATGCAATGTTAGCCGACCTAAATGATTAAGTTATTGCTATGCCTATCTTGGCATAGTTGCGGGTATATAGTTAAGGGGCTGTTAGTTAATGTCAAATTATGATTCTTGGTGGACTAGGCTGCAAGTATCAGAAGCCAGAATTAGATCATCTAGCCGTTATTTGATTTCGTTAGTCATAATATCCATGGCCATAGGGGCTCTGGGATATGGTATTTGGTTGGATAATAACGAGCCTCAGGAAGATGCCGAGGCGAGGCTGAAACTTAAGTTATTGGAAGTTGAACTAAATGCACAGAATCAGCAGTTAGCAAATATGGAGCTGGAGTTGTCTTTGGAGAAAACGGCCAATCAGGATATGAAGGCCATGTTTGCCGAGCAACATAAAGCACAAAAAGAGCTTGATAGGGAATTGGCTTTTTATCGCAGTATTATGGCTCCAGAGAATAACGCCCAAGGGGTAGCGATTCATGGATTAGAGCTCAGTGAGGGGATGACCCCTGGCACTCAAAAGCTCAAACTAGTATTGACCCAGCTCAAGAAGCGAAAAAGTTTGTTAAAAGGTCGCGCCAGCATCAAGTTTATCGGCCTGCAAGATGGTAAAGTGAAAGAGATATCTTTAAAAGAGCTGAGTAAACTAGCCTTTAGTTTCCGTTATTTTCAGGTGTTTGAAGAAGAGTTCAGTTTACCTGAGCAATTTATCTTATCTCGTATCCAAGTTAAGGTGAATGTGCCTAAGAGTCGTTGGGCTAAAGCGGCTGAAGCTGAGCAAGTGTTTAATGTCTCTGAGTTACTCGAGCTAGAAAAAGAACAGAGAGTATTACTTGAACAAAATAGTCAAGTAAAGGATAATTCCGAGCAGCCAATAGAAGTAAGAGGTAGTAATGACTGAACAAGCTGATGCGGCAATGCCGATCCAATTTACCGATGCGGCAGCAACTAAGGTCAAAAGTTTGCTCGAAGAGGAGCAAAATGATGCACTTAAGCTACGTGTCTATGTGACAGGTGGAGGTTGCTCAGGTTTTCAATATGGCTTTACTTTCGACGAAAAGATTAACGAGGGTGATTTCACCATAGAGAAGCAAGGGGTGCAGCTGGTGGTTGATCCTATGAGCTTGCAGTACCTAGTCGGTGGCGAAGTTGATTACACCTCAGGTCTAGAGGGTTCTCGTTTCTTTGTTAAGAACCCTAACGCCACCACGACATGTGGCTGCGGTGCCAGTTTCTCGGTATAAACCGATACAGAAAAAACTAAAAAGCCGTCAAATGACGGCTTTTTTAATGGGCTTTATCTACTGGCATAGCCGGTGATTAGCTCATGATGTTCATATTCATCTTACGATTAAAATAGGCTGCTACCTTAGGGGTAAAAGCTATCCAAATCTGAATACCTGCCATTAGCACAAGTACAAACATGACCAGATAACTGCTAGCACTGAGAGAGTTCGCATCGAGCTGCAGTCTAGTGGCAACTTGCTGTATTTGCTCAGATAGCTGAGTAAGCACTGGCAGTAGGGCTATGATAGCAAGCTGAACTAAGACAAAACCCCTTAGCATAAATAGCCCTGCTTTTTGGCGTCCAACGACAGCGAGTACTAAAAACAGAATTAATATCGCAAATAAGTTACCCGGATTAAGCCATAACCAAGCTCCGGATGCTATGGCATATAGTGCCATCAGTGCACCAAGACGTTTAGGTAGCCTTGTCGATATATTCTCTGCTGAAAGTTTGCTGGTTTCTGTCATGGTTCTTAGTTACCTCTGCCTGAGGTGTCTTAGTGGCGAGACTTAGATTTTGGCGTGAGACGTTGACTTACCTCGTAAGGGGGCACAACCACACCTAAATCTTGCTGCATAGGGAAGACTGCGACAAACAGATCGTCTTCTTCCATGCCTGGTACCCAGCGCTCCAACCACTCATTGAGTGGAATGGCTAATGGCTGACAATCTTGCCAGTCGTCAACGGCCCATAGCTCGGCACTTTCTTCACTTGGCCACATAGGAATGCAATCTTCCTCTTCTGTGGTTAGCATGACACAGCCATCATTATCTTGCAGGGTCCAGATAACTTGTTCCTGCTTGACTTGCTCGACCATATAGTCATAGCGAGCTTCAGGGGTCATAGTGTCTATTTCTGCTAGACTTTTTGCTTTATGGGTCATATTCATCTCTTTGAATTGAATTGGCTCTGTATATGAGGTCATAGTGACAAAGCGAAATGTTGGCGCCATGGTACCACTATAGGCCAATAGAAAGAACCTCGACTAAGTATGTCGAGGTTAATTTGTTACCTTGGTATGAGTAGTTAAGCGGCGGGGAATCTCGCTCCTAACACGGCTTCTCTTGATGCTCCTGTAACCGCAGGGAGGTTGGCTGGAAGCCCTTTATCGTGACGCATAGCTAGCCAAGCAAAGGCGATAGCTTCAACCCATTGAGGCGCCATGCCCAGAGCCAGCGTTGTTTCGACTTGATAACCGGGGAGCAGTTTACTAAGGCGCTTCATCATGGCGCCGTTAAAAGCACCGCCACCACAGACAAATAACTCCCCCCTTGGGCAAAGCTTCTTAATATCGTTGGCTATGGTATGACAGGTCAGGTCGAGTAAGGTGGATTGAATATCTTCCTCACTTAACTGACCATAGGCTGCCATCTGCTGCTCTAACCATGCCTGATTAAATAGCTCTCGCCCTGTGCTTTTGGGGTAATCGAGGGAGAAGTAGGGGTGATTTAATAATTGCTGCAGCAGGGCCTCATTTGTTGTGCCTTCTTCAGCCCAAGCGCCATCTTTGTCATAGGGTTCGCCTTTAACCTGCTGACACCAAGCATCGATTAGGGTATTGCCCGGACCAGTATCAAAGCCGAGTACCTGTTGGTTACCTCCAGGCAGATAGGTGACGTTAGCAATACCACCAATATTGAGGATCATTCTGTCGGTATCGGTTTTAGAGAACAGCTGCTGGTGGAAGGCAGGCACCAATGGAGCACCTTGCCCGCCAAGGGCGATATCTTTGCGCCTAAAGTCGGCAATCACATCTATGCCAGTCTCGATAGCTATAGTATTTGGGTCGCCTATCTGGAGGGTAAAACCTACCTCTAGGTTAGGCATGTGACGCACGGTTTGGCCGTGGCTACCTATGGCGATGATCTCTTCTTTAGCGATATTTGCTTTTTCAAGCAGGTTATTGACCGCTGCCGCGAAGAGTTGGCCGACACTTCTATCGAGTCTGCCCTGACGATTAATTTCATCATGACTCGATTGGCATAAGCGTTGTAGCCCCTTAAACAGGTGGGATGGAATGATTTGGGTATGACGTTCAATCAGCTCAGGTTTGCCGCTGGCGAAGTCAACTAAAACGGCATCTATGCCATCCATACTAGTGCCTGACATTAGGCCTATATAATAAGCAGTATTCATTTGCAGGAGAGCCCTATTATTGCATTGCCAATTGGACTTGCTTGTTATGTTCAAGTTTAGCCATTAGTTGTTTGCTTATGGTCATAAACTTAGCTTTATCCTTCTTGGCAATAGATTGCGCTTTAGGCAGTTTAATGGTTCTTGGGTTTCTGTGAACTCCATTAACAATAAATTCATAATGGAGATGGGCGCCTGTGACTCGACCTGTGCTTCCTAATGTGCCGATAATCTGTCCTTGTTTAACACTTTGGCCTGTTTTTACTTTGCGTTTATTTAGATGCAAGTACTTAGTGGTATAGGTGTCATTATGTTTAATAAATACATAGTTACCATTGTATTTATTGTAAGACGACTTAATAACACGACCACTACCTGCCGCTTTAATCGGTGTACCTCTGGCGGCGACATAGTCAACGCCGCGATGGGCTTTAACTTGACCTGTTACTGGATGAAGACGCCTTGGGTTAAAGTTAGAGCTGACATATTTGAAATCGACTGGAGAGCGCAAAAAAGCTTTGCGCATCGAACGCCCTGACTTTGAGTAGTATTCACCGTTGGTGTAGCGTACGGCGGTAAATCTATCGCCTTGGTTAGTAAACTCAGCAGCGAGAATATTGCCGTTTCGCAGAAATTCGCCATTGGCAAACTCTTCTTCAAACAGTAGGCTGAAGCTGTCGCCTTTACGCAGATCCAGAGCAAAGTCGATATCCCAACCAAAGATGGTTGCCAGTTGCATGATCTGGTTTGGTGTTAAGCCTGCATCTATGCCCGAGTTCCAAAAGTTGCTCTCAATGGTGGCGCTGGCAAATTTAGTGCGTGTCTCTACCTGTTTTTTTACAATCTGCTCTTGGTAACCAGCTTCGTCTTTTTCTATATAGAGAGTCTGAATTGCATCTATATGATATTCGACTTGGGTGAGTTTACCCTCGCTGTTCTTACCGATAGAGAGAAACTCGCCAGGCATGATCTTGAGTAGATTTTTCTTTGCCAGCGGTAGCAAGGTGATCTCATAAACATCTCTCGATGTTAATCCAGCTCGCTTAAAGAGCTTGGCAAGAGTGTCACCGCTTTTAACTTCAAAACGTTCTGTTTTTACCGTTTCATCGGTGTTGCTGGCTTTGCTCTCTTTAACTTTACGTGGCTTATTACTAGCTTGTTTTATTGCACTAACATCGGGTGCTTCTGGGGTGCGAAAAGCTAGTGGCACTTGATAGCGCTTATTAAGCTCTAAGGATGTTTCATTAGATGAGGTTTGCTTGGAGGCTTGCGCGTTATCAGAAGGTAAAAGGATCACGATAAGTGTGATGAAAAAAAGCGCAATTAACAGAATTTGGTGCAATCTAGGTAGCAATTTAAATAAGGTGATAACTTTTCCCATTGAGCTTGGTACCAATTTCTCTACATCTTGTTAATCCCTTTAGTGTACACACTTTCAATTGTGCTGGCTAACAAGTACCATAGTTCTCTTTTTATTTATCTGAGCTCTTAGGGGTAGTTGCCGAGATGGCTGATTTAGATCAAGCATTAGCAGAAATTAAACGTGGTACCGACGAGATATTACTCGAAGCGGATCTGCTGGAAAAACTAAAGGAAGGGCGTCCTTTACGCATTAAGTTAGGTGCCGATCCAACCGCACCGGATATTCACTTAGGTCACACTGTGATTTTGAATAAGCTGCGTACTTTCCAAGAGCTTGGTCATGAAGTGATTTTCTTGATTGGTGACTTCACCGGCATGGTGGGTGATCCAAGTGGCAAGAACAGCACGCGTCCGCCGCTGACTAAAGAGCAAGTACTTGCTAATGCAGAAACCTATAAAGAGCAGGTTTATAAAATTCTCGATCCTGAGAAGACGCGTATCGAGTTTAACTCAAGCTGGCTTGAGCCATTGGGCGCCGCAGGCATGATCCGTCTAGCATCACAGCAAACCGTTGCTCGTATGATGGAACGTGATGACTTTAAGAAGCGTTACGGTGCTGGCCAAGCTATCGCGATTCATGAATTTATGTATCCACTGCTACAAGGTTATGACTCGGTTGCGCTTAAGGCTGACGTTGAGCTAGGTGGTACAGATCAGAAGTTCAACCTACTTATGGGACGTGAGCTGCAAAAGGCTGAGAATCAAAAACCACAGACTGTAATCATGATGCCGCTACTAGAAGGACTTGATGGCGTTAAGAAGATGTCTAAGTCTGCCAATAACTATATTGGTGTTAGTGAGCCGGCAGGCGAGATGTTCGGTAAGATCATGTCTATCTCGGACGATCTTATGTGGCGCTATTTTGAGCTATTATCTTTCCGTCCACTGGCTGAAGTTGAACAGTTTAAAGCCGATGTTGAAGCTGGTGCTAACCCTCGTGATATTAAGATTGCACTCGCCAAAGAGATTATTGCGCGTTTCCATGACCAGGCGGCTGCTGATGGTGCTCACCAAGAGTTTATCAATCGTTTCCAGAAAGGTGCGATGCCAGATGATATCGAAGAGATTGAACTAGAAGCCGGTGAAGAAGGTCTTGCCATTGCTAACCTTTTAAAGAATGCGGGCTTAGTTAACTCGACTTCTGATGCTATGCGTATGATCAAGCAAGGTGCAGCCAAACTTGATGGTAACAAGATTGAAGATAGTCGTCAGATATTTGAAGCGGGTACTCAGGGTGTGTTCCAAGTCGGTAAACGTAAGTTTGCCAAGGTAACCTTAGTATAAGACGTTTTATCCTTAGATTACCTAGCTGAAAACATGAAAAGCTCGCTAACAAAGCGAGCTTTTTTAATGGCTATTCTCAGCTAATTGCCAAAGCTTGAAGGAGGAGCAGGTGGGAAAAGGGCTAGTTTAATTTTAGCGATATAAAAAATAGCGACATAGATTAACAGCTTGATAAAAAGTGCTGCCGTAAACTCATCATAAGAGAAAAACCTAGGGGATAAATGATGAATATTGACGGAATAAATCGCACTGGTGTAGAGCTGACAGGCTATCGTTCAATTGAGAGCAATGTGGCTTTTGGTACCTTGTCAGATCAGAAAGTTTCGATTACAGAGACCTCAAAAGAGGCGCAGTTATTAGCTGGAAGAACCGATGTAGCATCATCGACTGGGTTGAAAGGTAAAGTGGTTAAGTTGTTGACCGGTCTTAATAACAGTATTCAGCATATGGTCAATCGTCTGCTAAATAAAGGGAGTTATGATTTAGTTTCTAAAAATGAGGCTAAGTTGGCTACTCAATCTGTTAATAATCCGCCGTCGCTGGAGAGTAGCAGAGAGATGAAGCGTGAGCTAATCCATGACTTAGTCAGTCTTATTGAAGAGGGACATGGAGGAGAGCGAGCCTTAATGGGGCAGGCATTTGAGAAGACGACAGAGAAGCTGAATGTACTGATGGTGAAAGTCAGTGCCAATGAAGAGCTAAAGCATATTCTTGAAAAGTCTAAAGGGTTTTCAACGCCGCCTAAAACTATGGTGGGTGTCGATATCTCCCATAAAAATATGTATGAATTTTTAAAGACACATACATCGAGAGAGTTAAATAGTGAAACTTTCTGTATTCAGTCTATGGTGTCAGATCTAAAACATTGGACTGCTGCGGTAATCGATAAGCAGAGCCACGCAGTAGGCGGTAGTGAGCAAGCGGCACTAAAGTCACGTTTAGCTGAAGCGAATAACATTGATGATGCTGAATATAAGAGAAATCCAGCTAGCAGGCAGCCTGAAACTACTGAAGAAGCCGTGCAGTATTTACACTATGCAACCGGCCTTTTTGAAGATGAAGAGCAATGGCAAGAATATGCTAAGGAACCGATGCAGGAGATGTTCTCTGGGGTGGAGAAGCTATCCTATACAAGAGCGAGAAACATCTACGAGAAAAACCTTAATAACGGCGTTTATAGCTAGTAGATTTTATTTGAATTAGCCCAAATGCAATCTGTTAGTGTCGCTTGCTCGACGTGATAGATTGCCTTATCTGTTCTAGCTCAGGCCTTATCTTGGTTTCAAGCCATTACATCTCCTTGAACCACGGCGTTCGCTAATCACAAGTCACAGCTCTCTTTAATGAAAAGCCAAAACTTCCACTGGCAGAAAACTCAAACTTCACTCAGACAATACAGCCTATATCGATGCTGACTGAATAAGACTGGATTTGATTTTTACTCTAGATCACAGACAACTTGCAGAAATGAGTAGATTATTGCCATAACATTTGAGTGATTAAATTTTAACTAATGGTGGGCAGAAGGAAGTCATGACTTTCATTTGCAGCACGCTTACGTAATGAGTTGTATCGGTTACTTATGAAATATTTAGTTTTTGTGCTAACAATAAGCTGCTTTTTTGGTGAGGCGGCGGAAATTAAATGGGATTCTGAGCCTGTTTATTCTATCGATATAGATTGTGATGGACAGCTTGAGAATGTCGAGCTTGGCTTTATTGCTAAAGACTTCATTGTAAAAGTAAAACCATCAGCATCAAATACTCCCTCAAGTTTGCAATTTGGCTTAGGGCAAGCAGTTAGGCAAGACGCTATTTGCAGTTTAAAGCCAACATTTCAGGCTAGTGTTGCTTATACAGAAGAAGAGCATATGGAGATTTTCGGTCAAGTATTGAATGGTTATAAGTATTCATCTAAATGCTCTGATCTTGTCATCAAGGGTGGTGAATGTGACCCTATTACTATCTATTTTAACCATGAAACAAATGAGCTAGGTTGGTGGCGTCTATAGCAGATGTGAACTAGTACAAAAATTACGTTTATATATGAATGTTATTCTTATTCAATAGTTTAACTTTTGGTGTTGTTTTTGTTTTGTCAGTCACTTTATTATAATCACTCTATTGAGAAGGACTTAAACCGTTGGCCTGCACTCACTCTTTGCTACTTTTAACGCCCCGTATTGAGCGCTAACCCTTAATCACAAAAGTCGAGGCTACAGGCTTGTGGTCGCTGATGTTATCGAATCCTTCATCTATAACTCGAGTCTGTAAGTCTTGCAGCTTACCCGTTTTATTGGTTAGGCCTGTGTTATCCAGCTCGCCGAAATCGGGTCTATCTCTGCCTGGCTTGTGTTTGATTTTCCCTGTTTCATCTAACTGCATATAGGTGTGGCTATTGAGTTGCTTAAAATCAAAGCCATGCTTAGCAAGATGGGTATGGCCGAGTGAGACGGGATCGAATAGGGTGCCATCATCAAGTAATATCTCGCGTTCATTGAGATCCCCCGTGATTAAAACCTCTTCATTAGGCTTAATACCTGCCATCAGTTTATCGCCTTCAAGGGCTCGCTTAGCTTGCTTGTTGGAATCTAAATGGGCAGAAATCGCGGTAAGTGGTTGGCCGTTGATCTTAAGGGAGGTTTTAACGCCGCCTTTATTACCTGTGAGGCCAAATAAGAACTTCATATTTTTACCGCTCCAGCCATGGCGATATTTGGATTCGCGACTGATTTCAACATCAATGCCATCCTTTGCAAAAACCGATAATGAGGTATAGCTGATACCTTCATCGAGCCCTTTGGTCATGACTTTCATCTTGTTTTCGCTCAATAGGCTCATGCCATCTAGCTGTAAGGTCTTGGCTAGCAATTTGGATTCTTGTTCGGCAAATAGCACCACATCATAGTCTCCTGCTTTGACCAAGTTCTGAAAGTAGCTTTTTGCTTGCTCTGGGGTGGCTTTATTCGCCTGATTGTAGGTGATGGTGAGCAGCCTAGTATTGCTCGCATTACTCTTGTTTTGCAGTTGGTGATTCATTCTATTTAGTTTGATATCACTCTTAGCCACATCAGCTCTTTTTAAGAAGTTAATTAAGGCATGCTTACTTTGCTTTTGAGTTAAGCTGATTTCACCGCTTGTGCTTTTGATGACATGGTATGTTTTGCCGAAAATAGTGCCGAATTTTACCGTGTCACCGTCTTTGGCCTGGTGCTTGATGTTGTCTATATCAGTAAGGTCAAGGTTGCCTCTGTGCTGACTATTGATATGAATGATTGACATACCTTTATCCTCATTTTTAATTAGATAAATGCTTAATCGCCTACACTGACTTGTGTTGTTGTTTGTTTTTCTAAGTCTGCCAAGGTGGCTAGATAGGTTTTCATGATTGCAGTGTACTTGGCAGCTTTAACCTGCATTATTAGATATCGACGTGATTTTTATGATTTTGGTTTTGAATAACAAAACTGTGAAAGTAAATCGAATGCTAGAAAAAGTCTGTTCGCTAAAACAGCCTATAAACTGGCGAATAGCTAATGCAGAGGATATAATCCGCCCAATGCTGTTTTCACAATTTTTATCCTCGGAATACCAATGAAGTTTATCGTAAAGCTGTACCCAGAAATCATGATGAAGAGCAAGCCGGTAAGAATGCGTTTTACCAAAATGCTTGAGTCAAATATCCGTAATGTGCTGAAAAAGGTCGATGAACAGGCCAAGGTTCAGCGCCAATGGGACAGAATTCTGGTGCTAGTACCAGAGGATAATCCTGAAATCGGTGAAAAATATGCCGAGCGCTTGGCTTGTATTCCTGGTATTGCCCATGTGTTGCAAGTGAATGACTATACCTTTGAGACGGTTGATGACGTCTATCAACAGGCGCTTAAGGTGTTTGCCGAGCAGTTAACCGATAAAACCTTCTGTGTGCGTGTTAAGCGTACTGGTCAACATGATTTCAATTCAATCGAAGTTGAGCGTTATGTCGGCGGCGGCTTAAACCAAAATACTAAGGCGAAAGGGGTTAAGCTTAAGAACCCTGATATGACTGTTAATATCGAGATTGATAGAGATAAGTTATATCTGGTTGAGAAGCGTATTGAGGGGCTAGGTGGTTTCCCTATGGCGACCCAAGAAGATGTGCTATCGCTGATCTCGGGTGGTTTCGATTCTGGCGTATCTAGCTTCCAGTTTATTAAGAAAGGAGCTCGTACCCATTACTGCTTCTTTAATCTAGGTGGTGCTCAACATGAGATAGGGGTTAAGCAGGTGGCTTATCATCTGTGGAACACCTACGGAAACTCCCATAAGGTGAAGTTTGTTAGCGTGCCTTTTGAGCCTGTGGTTGAAGAGATCCTAGAACGTATCGATAACGGTCAAATGGGCGTGGTACTTAAGCGTATGATGATGCGCGCCGCTTCTCGTGTTGCCGGTAAACTAGGTATACAAGCGCTTGTAACAGGTGAAAGTTTAGGTCAGGTATCGAGTCAGACGCTGACTAACTTGAATGTGATTGACCGCTGCACCGAGACCTTAATTTTGCGTCCACTGATTACTATGGATAAGCAAGATATTATCGACGAGAGTCGTAAAATCGGCACTGAGGATTTTGCTAAGACCATGCCAGAGTATTGTGGTGTGATTTCACAAAAGCCGACGGTTAAAGCGGTACTTGCTAAGATTGAAGCGGAAGAAGCCAAGTTCTCAGAAGATCTTATCGATAGAATTATTGAGCAGGCTAAGGTCATCGACATCAGGGAGATTGCTAGCGCTATGGATGCACAGGTTGCCGAGACTGAAACCGTGGCTTCTATTGATTCAGGTGAAGTGGTTATCGATATTCGCGCGCCGGAAGAGGAAGAGGCGAGCCCGCTTGCGATTCCCAATACTGAAGTGAAAGTGATCCCTTTCTTTAAGTTAGCGACCCAGTTCGCAGATTTAGATAAAAGTAAAACGTATCTCTTATATTGCGATCGTGGGGTAATGAGTAAGCTGCAAGCTCTATATTTGCAGGAGCAAGGTTACGAGAATGTTAAGGTTTATCGTCCTTAATAATTTTTTGTGATTTGGATAAGTTTTTTAAGGCGTTTTTGTTGTTTCAAAAACGCCTTTTTGATCACAGATTCAAACAAAGTTTAGGCGAAAAAAAACCACGCTATGGGCGTGGCTCTTTTTGTTTACTGAAAAATGAGGTCGATTTTACTCGGCTAACTCGCTTTTCTCAGTGCTTTCTTCATCGCTAGTTTGCGCGATAAGGATAGTATTGGTATCTTCGTCTAGCTGTGCTTTTAACTCTTGCATGCTAATAGCAAGGTCTGCAGTGATAGACGCGTGTAAGTCTGTAGTATCGATAACTAATTCATCAGCACTAGCTGTTGCTGCGGTGCCTGAGATGATTAGGGCTGCAAGAACTGATTTAAAGTTAAACATAGGGTGTGCCTCCGGGCAGACAATGCTCTCTTGTCAGACAACCCCGCTCACTTCGTGGAGACTGTCTAACTCTCGTATTTCGTTGGGGTGAAATTTAAACAAAATCACTAGCCAGCACAAACGATAAAATGTAACAATAAGGATTAGAAAAACTAATCTAAAACTAAATTATGACAGGGCAGAACTCTCTATGTCTCGACGACTTCCCCCGCTTAATGCCGTAAAGGCATTTGAAGCTGCCGCAAGACACCTGAGCTTTACTCGTGCCGCCGAAGAGTTATTTGTGACCCAGGCCGCAGTGAGTCATCAAATTAAAGCACTAGAAGAATTTTTAGGGCTCAAGCTATTTCGACGTAAAAATCGCTCTTTGTTGCTTACCGAAGAAGGTCAAAGTTACTTCTTAGACATCAAAGATATTTTTGTACAGCTGGGAGAGGCGACAGATAGGTTATTAGCCCGTAGCGCAACAGGTTCGTTAACTGTGAGTATGTCACCGAGTTTTGCGATTCAATGGCTAGTACCACGACTATCAAAATTCAGCGAAAAGAATCCTGATATCGATGTGCGTATTAAGGCGGTGGATACTGAAGATAGTTCATTGACCGATGATGTGGATGTGGCAATTTATTATGGCCAGGGTAATTGGCCCGATATTCGCGCCGATAAGCTGCGTAACGAAGTATTGATCCCTGTTTGCTCGCCTATGTTGCTCAATGGTCCTAAGCCATTAGAGAAGCCGAGTGATCTTAAACACCACACACTACTGCACGATATGAGTCGTCATGATTGGCAGGCTTGGTTCCGTCAATGTGGCATAAGCAATGAGGTTAATGTCAATCAAGGTCCCATCTTTAGTCACTCCTCCCTCGTACTTCAAGCCGCTGCCCACGGTCAAGGTATTGCGTTAGGGTATAGCGTGTTAGCCAAACCTGATATTAAAGCTGGGCGATTAGTGGCGCCATTCCAAGAAGTGCTGGTGAGTAAGGATGCTTATTATATAGTGTGCCAACAGAGCCAAGCGGATATAGGTAAGATTGCAGCCTTTAGAGAGTGGATGCTAGATATGTTTGCCGAGGAGACACGTAGTGAAATGCTCCTGGGATAAGCTTTGTCAGGATAAGGGCTGGATCATTGATGGCGATCGCGCTGATACATTAGCGATCTTTGCCCATGGCGCTGGGGCGAATATGTCCCATGAGTTTATGGAGACTATGGCGCAGGATCTTGCCGGAAAGGGAATACAAGTTCTGAGATTTAACTTTCCCTATATGCAGGCCAATTTAGTCGATGGTAAACGCCGGCCACCGGATAGAGCGCCTAAGTTATTGGCCCACTTTCGTGAGCAGCTTGAACTGGCCTATGGTGCTTTTGAGCCTAAACGCATAGTGCTAATAGGTAAATCGATGGGCGGCAGAATGGCAAGCATATTGAGCGAAGACAGCGAATTAATGAATCGCTGCCGAGTAAGTCATCTCATTTGCTTAGGCTATCCCTTTGTGCCGCTTAAAGGTGGAGAGCCAAGGCTCGAGCCATTGCAATTATCGAGTCTGCCCATACTGGTTATTCAAGGTGAGAGAGATAAATTTGGCACTCAAGAAAATATCGAGTCGTGGGACATGCCTGAGAGTGTGCAATGTCGTTATTTAACCGACGGCGATCATAGTTTTAAACCGAGAAAGGTATCTGGTACTAGCATTGAGGCTAATATGGCTCAAGCAGTTGCTTATGCTGTGGAATTTATTAAGGTTTAAGGACGTCAGATGGTAAAAACTAACGAAGATAAGATGGATAATAGTTTGACTATAGCCAAAGCTCCTAGGCGAGTGCGTAAGGGCTATCTACTATTGGCTGCGCTCAGCGGCTTTTTTTCTGTTGCCCTTGGTGCTTTTGGCTCTCACGGTTTGAAAAATATCGTCTCTGCTGAGTTAGTGGAGATTTTTAATGTTGCTGTGACTTATCAGTTCTATCACACCTTTGCTTTGATTGCGGTGGCTCTCTCTGGTCATTGGATAGCGTCTCGAGCTATCGATTGGGCTGCCTACTGCTATATGGCGGGAACGGCCCTGTTCTCTGGCTCACTATATTTGTATGTGTTTACGGGGCAGAAGTGGCTCGGTCCTATCACTCCTATGGGAGGCGGTTTACTCATGCTAGGTTGGCTATTGTTTGCCGTCGCTATCTGGCGCAATAAAGCTGTCGAGCTAGATTAACAAGCTCTAGGGGCTGTTGCTCTTTCAAGGTTGTTTTTGCAGCAAGTTACAGCGTGCTTAAACAAGGCAGAGCTTGTGCAGTGTAGTTATTCTACATAAATAAGCGATAACGCAGTAGAAGTGCGCTGTAAATGCTGCCCTTCGGGCGCAACTCAATGGCATTTTCTCATTGCCTCACGAGCATTCACTTAGATTGCTAAGCTTCACCTCGTTTGCCGAGATAAAATGCCATTGACTGAGCGCAAAAACCAATCAGCAAAGATCAACAGTCCCTACTGGCTTTGATTCGTGTATACTTGCGCCAAGATTGTATTCTGGCGCGTTGTCGCCTTCATATTGGTTCTAGATTTCCATGAAAAATTTGTTTTTATTCTGTCGCGCAGGCTATGAGAAAGAGTGTGCAGCTGAAATTCAGCAGCGCGCCGCCGAGCTTAATATTGGTGGTTTTGTTAAAACCAACACCAATGATGCCTATGTGGTATTTCAGTGCTTTGTCGATGGTGACGGTGAGTTACTGGCCGATAGTATTGAGTTGGACTCATTAATTTTTGCAAGGCAGATGTTTGCGGCCAATGAACTGCTTAAAAACTTGCCTGAGCAGGACAGAGTCACGCCGATTGTCGATGCGCTCAGTGAAGTGAGTAAAGCTGGTGAGCTTAGGGTTGAAACACCTGACACCAATGAAGCGAAAGAGCTATCGACGTTCTGCCGCAAGTTTACTGTGCCTTTGCGTCAGGCGCTGAAAAAATCAGGTAGCTTACTGGCAAAAGAGAATCCTAAGCGCCCGATTATTCACGTGTGCTTTGTTGCATCTGGTCAAGCCTACGTAGGGTACTCTAACTCAAGCAATAGCTCACCCCATTTTATGGGCATTCCTAGGCTTAAGATGGTGGCTGAAGCGCCGAGTCGCTCGACATTGAAGTTGGATGAGGCTTTTATTCACTTTGTGCCTAAAGAGGAACATGAGAGCCGTTTACGCAGTGGCATGAATGCGGTGGATTTAGGGGCGTGTCCAGGTGGCTGGACTTATCAGCTAGTACGTCGTGGCATGTTTGTGGCGGCCGTTGATAATGGCCCTATGAATGAGGATTTGATGGAAACTGGCCAGGTGAAGCATTACCGCGCCGATGGTTTCCGCTTCGAGCCGCCGCGTAAGAATATCTACTGGTTAGTGTGTGATATGGTTGAAAAACCTTCTCGTGTTGCTGAGCTCATTGAAGCTTGGGCAATCAATGGCTGGTTTAAAGAGGCTATCTTTAACCTAAAACTGCCAATGAAGAGTCGCTATAAAGAGGTGAGTCAGATCTTAGCCACTATGAGTGAGATCCTGAAAGAAAATGGAATTGCTGATTTTCAGATAAGATGTAAGCACCTCTACCATGATAGAGATGAGGTGACTGTGCACCTTTGGCTTAATCCTAAGCAGGGATTTCAGTTCTAACTGATAGCACTTGTAAGCAATAAAAAGGCCCGAATATCATTATTCGGGCCTTTTTATTAAAGTGCGTTGTCTTCTTGCGTTAGCTTAAGCGGTCAAGTACAGCTTGGGTAAAGTCTGTGGTGCCGTGTGAGCCGCCAAGATCATGGGTCGTACGATCGCCTTGTTCAATCACTTCAGAGACTGCGCTGCGAATAGCCTGAGCCTTATCACTCATGCCTAAGTACTCTAGCATTTGAATCGAAGCTAGAATTACTGAGGTTGGATTAGCTAGATTTTTACCTGCGATATCCGGTGCACTGCCGTGTACCGCTTCAAAGATGGCGGCATCTTTACCTATGTTGGCGCCTGGTGCCATACCTAATCCACCGACAAGGCCTGCACAAAGATCCGACAGAATGTCACCGAATAAGTTAGTGGTGACTATTACATCGAAGTTCTCAGGGTTCATGACCAGCTTCATACATGTCGCGTCAACGATCATCTCTTCAGTGGTAATATCTGGGTAGCGAGTACTGACTTCACGGGCTGTTTTGAGGAATAGACCTGAAGTCGACTTCATGATGTTAGCTTTATGTACGATAGTGACCTTTTTACGGCCTTCTTTACGAGCAAGTTCATAAGCAAATGTGGTGATCTGCTCTGCACCTTGGCGAGTGATGATACTCGTGGCTTCTGCGGTAGAACCATCTTCAGATACGGTTTGACCTAGACCTGAGTACATACCTTCGGTGTTTTCACGTACTGTGATGATATCGATATTTTCGTATCTAGCTTGGGTGCCTTTAAATGAAAGCACTGGACGTACGTTGGCGTAAAGGCTGAACTTTTTACGCAAGGTGACATTGATAGAGGTAAAACCTTCACCGACAGGTGTGGTTAATGGGCCTTTAAGTGTGATGCGATTCTTTTCAATCAGATCTAAGGTGCGCTGTGGTAGCAGCTCACCATGTTTTTCTAGGGCGGTTAGACCTGCATCGGCAAATTCATATTCGAAATCACAGCCAACTTTATCAAGGATTTGTAGTGCTGAGTCGATAATGCTAGGTCCAATCCCATCACCCGGGATCACGGTAATTGTTCTTTTTGGCATGGAGAGTCCTTCCACGTTTGGTCGTTACTGCAATGATTGACCATGTCTGGGACACGGTAGCATGGCATTTTTATATGTGATTTTGGTCGCGAGCATTTTAAACGCTTTTGTCGTGTTTTTACAGGTTTTAGTGATTAATCTCACGCTTTTGTGCTCGCGCGGCTAATGATAAGTTTACAACAGTGATGGCAGTTAGGCTCGCTAAGCCAAAAAAACTTGGCATAAACCTGCCTCATCCCTGTACTATTGCTCGCAATAATAAAATAGATAAAGAGGACTTCAGTGAATAAGATCATTTTGAGCTCGTCGATTTTAATGGCCGCTATGGCGATGTCGACCAGTGCAATATCAGCCGAGAAACCTGCCCTTACACTGCAAGATATTATGGCGTTTGAAACGGCGCAAAAGCCTGTGCTTTCACGTTCAGGTAATTTAATGGCCGTGAGTGTATTGCCAGATAGAGGTGATGCGCGAGGTTTAGTTAAGTTTATTGACTCTGAAAAGCGCTTTACTATCGTGGGCGGCACTAAGCCTGTCATTAGCCCTCAAGGGCGTTATGTCGCCTTTATTCGGCCTCCCTCTTTATTAACCAAAGAAACCGCCAGTAAGAAAGAGGCAAAAAAACTCAAAAATGATCTCGTGTTGCTTGATACCCAAACGGGTGAGCAAACTGACTTCTTAAAGGTAAAAGCGTTCAAGTTTAGTGAACAAGATTCTCATCTTGTGGTCTTGTTTGAGCCCCAAGACAAAGAAGATAAAAAGGAAAAAGATAAGGCCGCTGATAGTAGTGCTAAAGTGCAGGCCAGCAAAGGTGAAGCTAAGGAGAGTGAAGCAAAAGTTGACAAGTTTGATAAAGGCAGCCGCTTACAGTTAGTGGATCTTAACAGTGGTGACTCAAACGAATATCAGCATGTGACTGACTTTGCCTTAAGTGGTGCCAACACCCATTTAGCGATTGCGATAAACGATATTGAGGGACAAACTCATAGTGTTAAATTGATCTCTATCGGTTCACCTCTATGTCAGCCAGAGTGCATCTCTTATCAAAGTGACAAGCAACAGGTCAGTCACCTCGCGTTAAGCCCTGATGGACAACAACTTGCCTTTACCCATGGTGAATATGCTGCAGCGCCCTATGGGCGTGAATATCAGCTAGGTGTGGCCAAAATAGGCTCAACGCAAGTTCGCTATTTACCCTATAGTAAAGGTTGGGCCTTAAACCGCTATGCTGAGCCTGAGTTCTCCACTGACAGTCAAAGGCTATTTGTAGGGCGAGTACCCGAGGTTAAGGCTCAGGAAAGTCTGCCTAAGATAGAGACTGAGCAAGATTTATTCGATTTAGACACAGTGACTGCTCAGCGTAATTTACGGGTGTGGCATGGCGACGACCCTAGAATCAAGCCTAATGAAGTTAAAGAGTATGGTGATGAGCAAAAGCGTACCTATCTTGCGGTGTGGCATCTAAAATCAAATAAACTAGTCCAGCTGGCGACTCAAAGTGTGCCGAATCTTGAAGCAGGTGATGAGTTAAAGACACGAAGCCGCTGGTTACTCGCAAGCTCTGATTTACCTTACCGTAAGATGATCACTTGGGCCGGTTTCTACCGTGATTTTTATCTGGTTAATATCCAAACTGGGCAGACTTTACCATTGCTGAGTCAGCAACCTAGCCGTGAGCGACCAAGCCTATCGCCAAACGAGAACTTTGTTGTCTATTACCAGCAAGGGCACTTCTATCTTTATGATATCAAGAGTGGTCGTAAGCAAGGGTTAACGCAAAATCTTAAGGTGAGCTTTGCCAATGAAGATCATGATTACCCTGCTAATGCGCCTAGCTATGGCATCGGCCCTTGGCTTGAAAAAGACGCTGGTGTGATTATCTATGATAAATATGATATTTGGCAATTTGATACTAAAACTGCAAAAGGTGAAATGCTAACTGCTGGGAAGGGGCGTAAGCAGCAAGTCCAGTATCGAGTGACAGGCCTTACTCAATCAGGTTTGAATGTCGATGATAAGCCAATCAGCTTGAAGCACAATGAAGCTGTATTGCTTCACGGCTATAACACTGGCACTAAGGCCGATGGTTTTTATAAGGCTAAAATTGGTCAGGAAGGGGTTGCTAAGCTAATGCAAGGTGAGTACAAACTTACCTTCCTTGCGAGAGCCGAAAAAAGTGAGGAAATCCTGTTTTCTAAACAGCGATTCGATCTTTATCCCGATATCTATGCATCTAAGGCCCTCTCTCCTGAAAAAGCGCTACAACAGACAGATCTCGATGCCCAAAGGCGTAAGTTTAATTGGGGACAGGCCGAGTTAGTAAGCTGGCAAAATGGTGATGGTAAGCCGCTAGATGGCGTGCTAATTAAACCCGCTAATTATCAAGAAGGTAAGCGTTATCCTGTGCTGGTTTACTTCTATCGCTTTATGAGTGATAGATTACACGCCTTTCCTAAAATGCAGCTAAATCATAGACCAAACTTTGCTTGGTACTTAGATAACGGCTATGCCGTATTCTTGCCTGATATTCGTTTTGAAGTGGGGTATCCTGGTCCTTCATCGGTACAAGCACTGATTTCTGGTGTGCAGCATATTATCGATATGGGAGTGGCGAAAGCTGATGCCATCGGCTTGCAGGGGCATTCATGGGGCGGATATCAAACAGCTTTTGCTGTGACTCAGACGCCTATCTTTGCCGCCGCAGTGTCGGGGGCGCCAGTATCGAATATGACAAGTGCCTATTCAGGTATTCGTCATGGCACAGGTCTCGCTCGTCAATTCCAGTATGAAACGGGCCAGAGCCGAATAGGTGAGACCTTGTTTGATGCGCCCCATAAGTACATTGAGAACTCACCCGTGTTTTATGCAGAGCGGATCAAAACCCCTATGATGATAATGTTTGGTGACAAAGATGATGCTGTGCCATGGGAGCAAGGGGTTGAGTTATATCTTGCCATGCGCCGTGCAGGCAAAGATGTGGTATTCCTACAATATCAAGATGAACCTCATCATCTGAAAAAGTATCCCAATAAATTGGATTACACCATCAGAATGAAGCAGTACTTCGATCACTATCTCAAAGGTACTAAGGCGCCTAAATGGTTGAAAGAAGGTGAAGCTTATCAAGAATATAAAGCGGATTAGTTGACGCTATTTTCTCAAACTTTAATGCGCTAAATGTGAATTTGGCGCATTTTTTATCACTGGAGATAAGAATGCAAGAATTTTTGCTGCACTTAGGCACTGTATTTATGGGCTTTTTTGCCATTATGAACCCTATTGCCAATGTGCCTATTTTTCTGGGATTAACCTCGAATGCCGATGCGAGAACCACTAAGCTGATCGCATTTAGAGCCCTAGTGGTTGCCTTTATTATTGTGACCCTATTTTCTATTGCCGGAAAAGTGATCTTTCAGCTCTTTGGCATCTCTTTATCGGCATTTAGAGTAACGGGTGGTTTACTGGTGTTTTTAATTGGCTTTCATATGTTGCAAGGAAATACTTCGAGTGTGCACCATAGTGAACCAAAGTCGAAGCCCGATTCAGATGCGCAAACTGATAAGGCAGCCTTGAGTGTGGCTATTTCTCCTTTAGCTTTGCCATTGTTAGCTGGCCCTGGGACGATTGCCACGGCAATGAACTTCTCTGCGGGCCAAGGCTTTAGTGC
Organism: uncultured Shewanella sp.; assembly: GCA_947503555.1. Classification (GTDB taxonomy): domain Bacteria; phylum Pseudomonadota; class Gammaproteobacteria; order Enterobacterales; family Shewanellaceae; genus Shewanella. Next base: position 451,492 of record CANNEE010000001.1, on the reverse strand, counting down.
CATGTTTGCCACCATAGGTAGTTTCGCTGCACTATGTGTACTGACTTATATCTGCTTTATATTTGGCGGTAAGTTAGTGAAGTATCTAGGTGAGGCTGCACTGGGAGCTATTACCCGTATGATGGGGTTGATATTAGCCGTGATTGGTACTCAGATGGTCATTTCTGGGTTGAAAGGAGCATTTCCTGCTCTGGCGTAATATTCTCGTTTAAAAAAGTTGAGTCAATAAAAAGGCCTGTATTGTACAGGCCTTTTTATTTGAAAATGATTAATTAGCTTCCCACTCAGGCTCACCTTCCAAGGCTTTTTCTGTGGTATCAGGGCTTTCGCTTTGAGCTTGATTTAACGTAGGTACTTTTGCGGCTGGCTCATCGTCTTTACTATCGTTAAAGGAGAGTAGCTCAAGAAGATAGGCTTGTAATTCATCAAAATTAGTCGCTTGAACTTGAGGAGTGATCAAAAGTGTAAGACTGGCCGCTAGAATGATTTTTTTGAGCATATCAAATGTCCTTATCTGAATTTATCGAACTCAGATAAGGACTCTAGGCAGGACTAATATAAGAGTCAACAGTAGTAATGTTAAATAAAACCAATTGCTTACAACGACAAACCGTTTGTCAGTCTATTGAATGACGATATTGGCGGTAAGATATTGTTGATAGGTGTCTTCTCCCCAAGCGATTAGTTGATTATCTTTGAAAACCAAGGGGGTACACTCATCTTTAGTTGTTTTACCGTCGGATTTTTGTCTATGGGTACGGTAAAACAGTACCTGCATTGGGCCATCGCTGGTTGTTTTCGCCTCGCTAAAATCGGCGTTGCCTAATAGCAGGCGTACGTCTTGAATCGATTGACCTAAGGTGATTTCAGATAGTTTACCTTGATTGTATGACTGCCTGTCATCCCAATCCATATCTTCTGGAGTTGGCTCATAGAAGGTCATAATAATAGCTACAAAAGCTAAGTAAGAGACAAAGATGCCTCCAATAATCATGGGAGCTTTAGATTTCATTTACGGTATCAGTCCATTGCTGCTTTATACGCGAAGCGCAAACTAGTAGCAAAATGATAACGTTTTTTTTACTTAAGGCAAGAAGCAGAAAGTAACATGATATTAATTTTGCCGTGATTCACCGGAAGCGACTCTGAATTGACTCAGGTTGATATTTAGCGGTAGTTGAGTTTGTAGTTGCACAAGTTTATAGCTCAACCTCGCCATCTCCTTACCTTCTAACAGTTTTTTAGCCTGTTTTTCTCCGAGCGTATCTAGAGATTGATATAGGCTCTTGAGGGAGTCAAAGGTTCTGAGTAATTGCGATGCAGACTTAGGCCCAATACCCGGAATACCTGGAATTTTATTGCCAGAATCCCCCGCTAGTGCCAGATAGTCGAGAAACTGATTTCGATGAACGCCCAATTTGTTCTCTTGAGCTTCAATATCAATACTGCATTGATTGAAATAATCCCAGCGGCTGATATTTGGGTGTAGCAGCTGAGTAAAGCCTTTATCGGTTGACACTATGACGGCTTGCCCTGCATTAGCTACTAGCTTAGTGGCTAAAGTTGCAATGACATCATCTGCTTCACTGTCTGACTGAATCGACTGGATATTTTCCTTACTCAAATGCGCTTGGATAGCCGGTAATGCTTTCGATAGCGCTTCTGGCATAGGCTTACGACCTTTCTTATAGTCTGGATAGAGCTGCTTTCGCCAAGAAACCTGATTGCCATCCCAAACGATAGCGATATGAGTGGGTTGATGCAATGAGAGTAACTTGTTACATGCAGAAGCAACTCGAATATCTAATCCCTGAGTATCGTTTTCATTTGGTTGTGCGGCGTGTAAACGCCGCACAATATTTAAGCCATCGATAATAAGTAATTTGTTCATTTTATCTTGTAGCAAGGTATATATTCGCTGCCTGGCAGCTTCATTCTCTGTTGTGTTACAAATTCACCGAGTAGGGTGTCCATCAGTGCCATAAGAGTGGCTTCACCTTTTAACTCAAAAGGGCCTTTCTGCTCTATGAGTCTAATTGTGTCAGCTTTAACATTGCCCGCTACTATACCAGAGAATGCGCGTCTCAAGTTGGCCGCGAGTTCCGCTTTGTTCTTACTGATTTTAAGGGTAAGGCTATTCATGACTTCATGGGTGGGCTCAAAGGGAAGCTGGAATTCAGGTTCGATTTTAAGGCGCCAGTGGTATTGATAGGCATCACCCGTCTTTCTGCGGTAGGCCTTGATATCTCCCATGCCTTCGCGCATCACTCGAGCGACTTTTTCTGGATCATCTATGATGATTTGGTATTTTTCCTGTGCTTCTTTACCGAGTGTTGCCTTGATAAAGTCATCGATACGATAGAAATAATCTGCACTTTCCTTAGGCCCGGTTAATACCAGAGGGAAAGGAATTTCTTGGTTTTCTTTGTTAAGCAAGATCCCTAGTAGGTAGAGGAGTTCTTCGGCTGTTCCAGCACCTCCAGGAAAAATCACTATGCCATGACCTAAGCGCACGAAGGCTTCTAAGCGCTTTTCTATGTCTGGAAGAATGACAAGTTCATTAACGATTTGATTGGGTGGTTCGGCGGCTATGATACTAGGCTCGGTTAAGCCTATATATCTTGCGTTGGTAACCCGCTGCTTTGCATGTCCAATGGCGGCGCCTTTCATTGGTCCTTCCATCGCACCAGGGCCACAACCTGTGCAGATGTCTAATGCTCTAAGGCCAAGCTGGTAACCGACTTCACGGGTGTATTGATATTCGATTTTGTTGATACTATGGCCACCCCAACAAACCACCACGTTAGGATCTTGCATGGGGATCGCCTTGGCATTGCGCAGAATATCAAACACCACATTGGTAATATGGTTGGAATCGGTAAAGTTGATATGTTTGAGATTGTCGTACTTATCGCTGGTGTAGATGATATCTCGTAAAACAGCAAACAGGTGCTCTTGAATACCTGCGATGATCTGGCCATCGACAAAGGCTTCTTCAGGCGGGTTAATCAACTCAATTTTTACGCCTCGTTCTCGTTGTAGAACCTGAATATTAAAATTTTTAAAGCGCTCAAATAGGGCTTTTGAATCGTCACTGTGAAGGCCGGAGGCAAGGACGGCTAAAGAGCAGTTTCTAAAGAGTTGGTAAAGTTCACTTTTGGCGCTTTGTTTGAGCCGATCAACTTCGAGTTGAGAAAGTTGATCCATGCTGCCTCGTGGGCTGACTTTTATTATCATAGACACTCCTTACAGGTCAGAGTCTCAATGCTGTAGTCGTCAGATTACTCGTCTATGATGACCCTGTCTCTGCTTTGATGTTTCGCTCTATACAGTGCTGCGTCGGCACGTTCAAAGGTTTCTTGAATTTGCTCATTTTCGATAATTTTTGCAGCACCTATAGATACTGTAACCGTAATCTTCTGATTTTTAAACATAAAGGGAATGTTTTTTACCTTTTCCCTAACTCTGTTTAAAAGTTGGACAATATCGGAAGAAGAGACATCAGGTATGATCATGACAAATTCTTCACCGCCGAAACGAGCTACAAACTCTGTGTCTCGCAAAGAGTTTTTAAGTGCCATGGAGATAACTTGCAAGGCCTTATCACCTGTACTGTGGCCGAAGTTATCGTTTATTGATTTGAAGTGGTCAATATCTGCTACGGCAATCCATAAAGGATTTTTATGGCGCTGATAGTGTCTAAATTCCTGCTCCATTCGCTCTTCAAGAGCCGCTCTGTTAGGCAGTTGAGTTAAGGTGTCGAGCAGGTTCATCTTTTGTTGCTCAAATAACCTTTCTTTATAGGTTTCTGCCTCATGGCTGAGTTGATTAAGCTCTTTACGCATGCTTTCGATGGATTTACGTAGTAATGCCTGTTCCCGCTGCTCAAGTGCTTCTTTACGGGACAGGACTGCGCGAAGAGAAGCAAGCTGCTCTGTGACTTGGGACTTTAGGCTATCGATATCATTATTTTCGACAACGACTTCGCCTACGGTATCAACTCTAGAGTTGATCTCTTGGTTGAGTTGGGTTTTCAGTTGGTGGCTACGTTGTGAATGATTTAGTGAATCATTCACAACCTCTCTTACTGCACTTAGGGTGTCATTGAGTGCAAATAAGAATTCTTGAGATGCTGTCTTTTCCCTAGCGATATTATCTAGCATTAGGGTTAAGATTTGCTGGTGCGCTTCAAGGAGATATTCGATATCCACCTCGCCTTTGAGCTGCTCCTTGATGACAAGCACCTGATCACGTTGATCTTTTCTAAAATCAATTTCAGCAATCATTTGCACAAGCTCATGGGCTATTTGCCTGTGTTTAGGCAGTATGACCAGCTTATCTTCATCTTTTAGCTGGTGCTGCAGTATCTCTTCATAAAAGCCGATGAGTTGCTCAACTTTTGGAATGTACTCCCAAACAGTATGAAATGGCTTATTGAGCTCTTTTTTAAAGTAGGCGATTTCTCGTTTTTGCTTTTCAGGAGTCGAATCTACGCGTTGAATTTGTTTTACGAGCTTGGTAAGACTGGCTCTGCTATCTTCTAGCTGAGTGGTAACATGGTTATATTGATTCTTTAGCAAGCGCTCTAAGTCAATGAAATCTAACATCACTTCGTCAATTTTTTCGAAGGTAGTTAGGTTATGTCTTAGTTTGGCTAACTTGTTATCTAGCTCAAGGTTCTGCCCTTTACAGACTAAAGTGAGATGGCTAATGAATTGCAGCAAGGCTTGTAGCTTGCTATTTCTATCTTCATCTAGTTCGCTAAGAGCGGCACGAGCAGATTGAAGTTTCTGCTTTAAAAGAGTGACCTGAGAAGCGACTGCCTTAGTACCCGTCATTATGGATATTGTCCTACCTTTAGTGTTGTAAAGCGAGAGAGTTTAACCTCTCTATTATTGGCACGTTAATGTTATCTCAATCCCATAGCGCTGAAAATGATCAATGCGATAGTCTGTGGCGTTGTTAAAGCTTTTGTTGCTAATTTACTGCCAAATCCCGTTTTGAAGCCCTATTGCGACGCTTTTTGGCATTTTCTTTCACCCCAAATGATCTCATTCTTATCGGTGTTTGCATCGACGCGAATAAGACCACGTTGAATTGCTTTTTCCATATGTAGATATAAGGGACGTGAGAAGATAGATGCAGGAGCAAAATCTAGTGTTCTCAACAATACATATGAATCCGGTATTTGATTTGTGCTCATCGCGCCATTAAGTGCAAATTGTAACGTTTCTAGCTGCATATCCGCTGGAACCTTTATTTTGTTGTCACTAAAAATTGGCATTCTTATTCCACCGAGCGCTAGGTTACTTTGGGAAACCGAGCTAGGAATGAGTTGACGTATTTCCGCTGCGAGCTCGTGCATATTTTGGTTGGTGTTAATTGCCAAACCATAGGTGCCTGACTGTAATAGATAGCACTTGGTTGCAAACTTTTCCTCAATTGCTTCGATAAAAGCTTGATTTAGCTGATTGCTCTTCTTCTGGCCGAAAGCGATATCAGAGTTAGTTAAGGCGCTTAGATTGAGCATCAGCAATACACCTTCGAGGTTTGGCTCTGCCAACATCGAAGTGAAACCATAAAATCCCGGAAGGTGAGTGGCTGCATCGCTTCTCGCCATTATTGTCATCTCGGTTAACTGCTTACCTTGGCGGTGGCGTTGCCTAAATGAATGATAAATAACGAGTAGTAGTAAAGCGCAAATGAGTATAGTGACAGCTAGCACTGTATTTTGAGAGTCTTGAATCTGGTTAGCTTTAGCAAGCTTCTCTTTCATAAGATTGATTTCAAGCTTTAACTTTTGCTCTGTAAGTAAAGAAGCTGAATAGGGATTGGCTTCTTGGGGTTCTAGCTGCTCATTCAGTTCAATAATGGATTCTAAAGCGGTAACAGCTTTAGCAGCCTCGTTGAGGTGCTTGTAAGCAGTGGCTTGATATCTTAATGCTTCGACTTGCTCTTCAATTAGCTTCTTTTCTTGAGCGATGAGTAAGCCTTTATTGGCATGCTCTTCTGCTTGAAGCCAGTTTTTACCTTTAATGGCGACTTCCGCTATTAAGAGTTCGTTTGCCACTAAGTAGTGCTTTGCATTCTTAGCTTTAAATATATCGTTAGCTTGTAATAAGTAGTTTAGGGAACTCTCTATATCACCAATATTGGCGTGGGCTTCACCTAGATTATGAAAATTTAAGGCTTGGGCTGTGATATTACCTAGGCTGGCGTCTATCTGTTGAGCATTTAGGTAATAATCAATTGCTCTATGCCACTCATTTTGTTCAGCATAAACCATGGCCATCACTGTCATAGCACTAGAAACAAAAGGCATTATGCCTAATTCTCTATAGTTTTTTGCTGCAGCATGGGCATGTGTTAACGCTTCGTCCCACTGTCTTAGATCTCGGTATACACGAGCTAGTCTAAGTTGCAGGCTAGCAGCTTGTTTAGGATAAAGCTCCTGATTGGCGAGTCGAAAGGCTTCACTATAATGTTGTAGCGCTAATGCTTGCTTGCCTTGCTTGTTATAGTATTTACCTAGCATGGCTTCAGATGCAGTGATGAGATAGTTATTTCTTAATTGGTAAGCATGTTCTCGATAGGCGTTTAGATGCTTTAGAGCGGGCTTGGCTTTGCGAGTGATAAGGTAAAGCATGCCCAAATGTTCGTGTATGGTGTGCTTTAGCAAGATAGATTTAAGATCGTGATACTCTTGAACCTGTGCCAGCGCCTTATTGTATAAGCGTATTGCTTCTTCATATTTGTTTTCGACTCTACCTATATATCGCCCTTCTAACATATTGACCATGGCGAAATCGTAGGGTGTGACTGCGATACTTTTTAGTTGTTCAATTAAGTGCCAAGCATCTTGCTTAGCCGTGTCTTTCATGGTGATTTTTAGGCTTAACCTAGCCAGTAAATAAAGCTTATGTTGTAGCTCTACATTAGGGTAACTGAGTTTGTTGGCCACTCGGTTAAATTCATCACGATTGTTAAACTCTAAGGGAAAGCCAATAGAAGGGATAAGGCTTTTGTAGAGCTCTTTTGGGGTTTCTCGTATGGTGACTTCTTCTGCAAGAATATCTTGGCTCGAAGCACTAGGTACAAATAACACTGCAAACAAGATGGCTATTAAGTAATACAATCCTGTGGAAGCATTTTGTTTGATTTTTGGCTTTGCCATATATTCGTATCTGCCGTTTGAAGTGTCTTAGAGCATTGATGAGAACGATTAATAATACCAAAAATTGGATTGGTTTAAAGCCAAGTGGTTGATAACTTGCTTGCTTTTTTACGAAAACTTGTTGTGGGTATCAAAGTTTATTGATAAGGGAGTGTGAAACATATCTTGTTAAAGCCAACCCGCAGCATTCACTGCTGGTTGGCTGAATTCGTTAAGCGATAGCGTCGTCAAATCCACCGAGTGTTTCAACAAGTGCTCGAACTAAAGCGATTAATTCACCGGCCATTAATGCAAAGTCGGCATCGAGCTTTGCCAATGGGTCTTCGGTGCCAATTTCGTCATTGCCAGCACGAAACTCTTCAGAGAATTTCAAGCGTTTGACACTATTGTCTGATTGCAATAATAGCGCGACAGATTGCCCAAAATGAAGAGCAAGCTTGTGCACCTGCTTGCCAGTTTCTAAATGTGCTAGTACTTCTTGCTCAGTTAAATCCTGCTGCTTAAATCTTACTATGCCACCTTCATCTGACTCTGATTTAAGTTCAGCTTCATCTTGCATCTCAAAAGGAGAGGGAGATTGACCGTCAGCGAGCCATTGAGTGAGCTGGGTTTCAACCGGTGCTTTATAGCTGACGGGGATCACTGGCAGGCTGCCTAAAGCCTTGCGCAATAGGGCGAGCAGCTCTTCTGCTTTCGCCGCGCTAGAACTGTCAACAAGAATCATCTCTAGCTCAGGTAAAATAAGTGCTCGAATTTGACTGCGACGAGAAAAAGCTCTAGGCAATAGAGTTGTTGTGATTTCGTCCTTAAGCGCATCCTTTTCCTTTTTGGTGAGCTTTCTATTTTCCTCATCTTCGATATGCGAGACCTTTTCTTCGAGCGCCTCTTTAATGACTTGCGCAGGAAGAATTTTTTCCTCTTTTGTTGCACAAATAAGATGACGATTCTCAGCACTGTGCACCAGAGATAGTCCGATTTTTCCTAGTGCATTAGAGAAACCAAACTTGCTGATGTCTTGACTGGAGCAGGGAGAGAAAGTGAAGTCTTCAAGTGCGGCTTCAAGGGAATCAGCATCCACAGAGAAAGGTTTGTTAAAACGGTAAAGAGTAAGATTTTTGAACCACATACTAGGTGCTCGATAACAGATAAAAAACGCAGTTTACGGTATCAGAGGAGGCGGGTAAACCTTTAAACAAAGAGTGGCCAATCTAAAGGTGATGATTATTCATGAAATTGTCATATTTTATGCTTGTCGAATCTTTCTTTTTGTTTTTAAAGGTTTTTTTCTGGTGCCCTTGTTCTTTATCACGGTGTGAGGTCGAGTTTGTAGATTGATGAAATAAATCTGCAACAAAAAGATCGCAAACTTGCGCTCGTTCTAAACCAATAACCAAGACGAACAGAACGTCGAAAGGATAAAATGATGAACCTTTTTAGCAAAACTCTACTAGCCTCTGCACTGGCGACTGTGACTTTAACTTCTGCTCAAGCAGCAGACCCTATTAGTGTTTACGGCAAGCTTAATGTAACAGCTCAATCAAATGATGAAGCTGGCGAGTCGACTACGACTATTCAAAGTAATGCATCTCGTTTTGGTGTTAAAGGTGCCTTCGATTTAGGTAACTCTCTAGAAGCCTTCTATAAAATTGAGTATGAAGTTGATACGGGCGATGATGTAAAAGAGAACTTTAAAGCACGTAATCAATTTGTTGGCTTGAAAGGTAACTTTGGTTCTATTTCAGTAGGTCGTAACGATACCATGCTGAAAATCTCTCAAGGTAAAGTTGATCAGTTCAATGATCTTTCTGGCGATTTAAAGAAGCTATTTAAAGGTGAAAATCGCTTAGCTCAAACAGCTACGTATATGACACCTTCTATCAATGGCTTCAAATTTGGTGCGACTTATGCGGCAGAGGGTGATAAGGACCAGAAGGGAGAAGATGGTTTCAGCCTAGGCGCTATCTATGGTGACAAGAAGCTTAAGAAAACCAAGATTTATGCGGCGCTAGGTTATGATTCAGATGTTAAAGGCTATGACATTGTTCGCGCGACGCTTCAAGGTAAAGTTGCAGGCTTCAAACTCGGTGGTATGTATCAGCAGCAAGAGCCTAGTGCTGGTGGTGATAGCAAAACAGGTTACCTAGTGAGTGCTGCGTATAAGATGAATGCGGTTACTCTTAAGGGGCAATTCCAGGATATGGAAGATAAAGGGGATTCTTGGTCCATCGGTGCCGATTATAAACTAGGCAAGCCAACAAAAGTATTTGCTTTCTACACTAGTCGTTCAATCGAAGGTGAAGCGAATGATGACAAATACCTAGGGTTAGGTTTAGAGCACAAGTTCTAAATAATTAGGCTAAATGAAAAGGAGGCATGAGCCTCCTTTTTTATTACCCTATAGAGCCGTGATACCCAAGGATTAACTGCTTAGGTTTTAGTGTTATTCATTGGTAGGATTTTGTGACAGGAATAGGCATTTTATGGCATTATGTGGCCTATGCTTCATATTTCTGTAACAAAACTGACCAATAATGGCAGCGTAGAAATTCACAGATAGATACCAGCTTATGACTGCACGGATATTGATTGTTGAAGATGAGTTAGCTATCCGAGAGATGCTGACTTTTGTTTTAGAACAGCATGGTTTTAGTACTTGTGCTGCTGCAGATTTTGAAGAAGCAATGGAATTGCTTGCTGAGCCTTATCCCGATCTTGTGTTACTTGATTGGATGTTCCCCGGTGGAAGCGGTATTCAACTTGCTAAGCGAATGAAGCAAGATGAGTTTACGCGACAAATTCCCATTATTATGTTGACAGCCCGCGGTGAAGAGGAAGATAAGGTTAAAGGCCTTGAAGTTGGGGCTGATGACTATATGACTAAGCCTTTCTCTCCTAAAGAGCTGATTGCTCGCATTAAAGCTGTGCTGCGCCGTAGTGCTCCGACTCGATTAGAGGAGACTATTGATGTCCATGGCTTAATGCTAGACCCTGTGAGTCATAGGGTGACAGTAGGAGACTCAGTGCTTGAGATGGGGCCGACTGAGTTTAGATTGCTACATTTCTTTATGACCCACCCAGAGCGTGTTTATAGCCGTGAACAGTTATTAGATAATGTGTGGGGAACCAATGTCTATGTTGAAGATAGAACCGTAGATGTACATATACGTCGACTTAGAAAGGCGGTCGAAGTGTCTGGCCATGATAGGCTTATTCAAACGGTTCGCGGTGCAGGATATCGCTTTTCAACTCGTGTGTAGTATGATGATAAGCGCGGCCTATGCTGCGCTTTCTTATCTTCAAATTGGTAGCGCCAATGTTTGACTCCTATTCAGGATATCGCCTATTTACTAGGTTAAGTATTTATCTAGTTTTGAGCTTGTTATTGGGCTTTTTGATTGGCGAACCCGGCTGGACCCTTGTTGTATGTGCTCTTGTTTTACTTGTATGGCACTACCGTCAATTAACTCGTTTAAATTACTGGTTGTGGCGTGATAGAAGCTTAACACCACCTCAAGGTGCAGGCAGTTGGGAAGGTGTGTTTAATGGTATCTATCGGCTTCAAGGTAAAAATCGTCGCCGCGTAGGACAACTCGCCTCATTACTGGGGCGATTTAGGCAAGGAGCCGAAGCCTTACCCGATGCCGCTGTCGTGCTAGACTCAGAAAATAATATTCTTTGGTGCAATAAGCTGGCGCAGTTGTTATTAGGCTTTGTTTGGCCTCAGGATAATGGTCAAAGAATCGATAACCTTATTCGTCATCCAGACTTCTCTGCTTATTTAAGAGATGCAAAATTTGATGAGCCGCTAGAATTAACCTCTCCTGTTACCGATAGCCATATTATTGAGCTGAGGCTTATGCCCTATGGGGATAGGCAAACCTTACTGATTGCCAGAGATATTACTCGAATACGTCAACTAGAAGGCATGCGTAAAGAATTTGTGGCCAATGTTTCCCATGAGCTTAAGACGCCACTGACAGTGCTTCAAGGCTATTTAGAGATGATGCAGAGTATGACCCCAGAGGACTCTGCTAATGCTAGGCCGTTAAGTTTGATGCAACAGCAAACTAGCAGAATGCAGTCTATGGTTGAGCAGCTATTGGCACTGTCGCGAATTGAAGACGCTGGCGATGTGGATCTGGAAAAAACCATCAATATGGCGCAGATGATGGAGATTCTTAAAGAGGAAGCGAAAGCCTTATCTTTAGGGGAGTATGAGCTTGAGTTTAGCTGTGAGTCAGAACTATTAGCCCATGGCAGTGAAATACAGCTACGCAGTGCCTGCTCCAACTTGATTTCAAATGCGATTCGTTACACAGAGCCTGGCGGTAAAATCACTGTAAAATGGCAGAGTGTGGCAACGGGTGGCATGTTCAGTGTAACTGATACTGGTGAAGGTATTGCGCCGCAACACATTGCGAGATTGACCGAGCGTTTTTATCGGGTTGATAGTGCTCGTTCTCGCCAAACTGGCGGCAGTGGCTTAGGTTTGGCTATCGTGAAACATGCTCTGGGTCATCACCACAGTGAACTATTAATAAGCAGTAAGCTGGGTGAAGGTAGTACCTTTAGTTTTGTTATTCCATCTCATCTTATTGAGTACCAAGCTCCTAATATGGAACAAGAAAAGCTCCCTATGGTGTAGCTAATTTAAATAAAGAAAATAGCAGTTATGGTATTAAAGTCAGCCTGCGAAGGCTGACTTTTCTGCTTATTTTAGAGGTGAGTCGTAATTTGATGTGCAAGGAAAATATTATTCGGATGTCATCTAAGTGTCATATCAGAGTCATAGACTTGTCATCGTAGCAATTGATACTGATTGCGTCTGAAAAACAAGTACGCTTAATACTGGAGCAAAAAATGAAATTGAAACAGCTTGTCGGCGCGGTAACCCTAACAGCCGCTGGTGTATTCTCAGCAGCATCTATGGCTGCCATCGATCAGTCACTACCGACATATGAAAAAACAAGTGGTGTTTCTGGTAACCTGTCGTCAGTAGGTTCTGATACTCTTGCTAACATGATGACGCTTTGGGCAGAAGAATTTAAACACATGTACCCAAATGTGAATATTCAAATTCAAGCCGCAGGTTCATCTACTGCGCCACCCGCTTTGACCGAAGGTACTTCTCAGTTTGGCCCAATGAGCCGTAAGATGAAGCCAAATGAAGTGGAAGCGTTTGAGAAGCACTTTGGCTATCAGCCAACTGCAATTCGCGTTGCTATCGATGCACTAGCTGTTTTTGTTCATAAAGATAACCCGATTCAAGGTTTAAGCATTGAGCAGGTTGATGGCATTTTCTCATCGACTAACAAGTGTGGTGGCACTAACGTACAACGTTGGGGCGATGTTGGTCTAACAGGTAACTGGGCTAAGAAAGATGTTCAGCTTTACGGTCGTAATTCAGTATCTGGTACCTATGGCTACTTCAAGAAGAAAGCCCTTTGTAAAGGTGATTTCAAGGCGAACGTAAACGAGCAACCAGGTTCTGCATCTGTTGTTCAGTCTGTATCTCAGTCTCTAAATGCAATCGGTTATTCAGGTATCGGTTATAAGACTGCGGGCGTAAAAGCGGTTGCTATCTCTAAGAAAGGTAAGAAGTTTATTGCAGCAACTAACGAGAACGCGGCTAACGGTACATACCCACTATCTCGTTACCTTTATGTTTATGTGAACAAGCACCCAAATAAAGAGCTTGCTCCTATGGATCGTGAATTCCTACGCTTTGTTCTCTCTAAGCAGGGGCAACAAGTGGTTGAGAAAGATGGTTATGTTTCTCTTCCTCGCAGTGTTGTCGCTAAGGATTTAGCAAAAGCGGGTATTCGCCTATAAGGCTAAGCTCTCGCGACGAGTAAAACAGAAATGGCCTCATAAGAGGCCATTTTTTGTTTATCTGGGTGTTGATATTTGATACTAGGCGCTTGTGATTTATCTCACCCATCAAAAAGTAGAACAATATTGTAACCATATATAACTCAGAACCTTAGTCCTCTTGTATCGAGAAGAGGCTCTTGGGTAAGATTCATTCCCTGAACTGATTTATCCCACACTAAAGGAATGATTCGATGAAAAGAGCAGTCATTGTGGCCTTAGCAGGATTGCTATTGAGCCCAATACAACCTCTCTTAGCCAGTGATGACAATGGCTATCAAGTTCCCTCTAAAGCCATTGCTGATTTGGTTGATGCTAAGCTGGCACCAACAACAAGAATGTCGCCAGATAAAAGTTGGATGGCTTTTTTAGAGCGTCAACGTATTGCAACCTTGGAAGAGTTGGCTAAACCTGAGTTAAAGTTGGCTGGCATTAAGCTTAATCCCAATAATTTTTCTCGCTCACGCCCCAGATCTAAATACCTAGCTATTGAGTTTAAAAACCTTAATAGTAACCAAGTCGTAAAGCTTGATGGGTTGCCGAAAGGGCGCATATTAGCACCTGCTTGGTCACCAGATAGCGCCTACTTTGCTTTTGTTATTGAGCAGCAAACAGAGGCGAACCTATACCTCTATGGCTTGGTATCTAAAAAGCTAATCAAGGTAGATAATCTTAAGCTTAACTCTGTGATTGATGCCAACCCTTATCGTTGGTTGCCTGATAGTTCTGCGCTAGTGGTAAACATGGCTGCCAATGCGGGTAAACAAGCGCCAAAAGGTAATAATGCCTCTATTGTGCCTATTATTTCACAGACCTCAGGCAGTAAAGCGCCGGTGCGTACCTATCAAAATCTATTAACTACTCCCCATGATAAAGCACTATTTAAGTTTTATGGCTTGGGGCAGCTGGCGAAGGTCAACTTGCAAGGTAAGGTTTCTAAACTCGGTAAACCTGGACTTGTGAGAAGCTTTAAGGCGTCGCCAAATAGCGAATACCTTTTGGTCGGACAGATAGAAGAACCATTCAGTTACCTTGTGCCTTATTCTCGATTTGCCGCTAAATGGCAGGTTTGGGATCTTGACGGTAAGCTGATCAAAACTATCGCTCAGCAGAAGCTAGCAGAAAACATTCCTCAGGGATTTGACAGCGTTAGGCTCGATAGGCGTAGCTTTGATTGGCGTGGTGATAAAGGTGCAACTTTGGTATGGGCTGAGGCCCAAGACCAAGGCTCAATGAAAACCGAGGTAGATTTCCATGATTACCTCTATTCATGGGAGGCGCCATTTAAAGGACAACCAAAGTTATTTGCCAAAGTTGAAAGACGCTATGCAGGAATAGAGTGGGGCAATGAGGACTTTGCTCTATTAAGTGACTGGCGCTTTAGTGATAGAAAGATCCGCAGTTATATTATTTCGCCTGATAATGCCGATAAGCAGCGCAAACTGTTTAATGAAAGATCGTATAACGATGCATACAAGGATCCTGGCAGTTTTGTCTACCAGCGTAATAGTTTTGGTGTACCAGTTGTTAAGCTTGTTGATAACAGATATTTAATGTTGACCGGAACAGGTGCGTCAGAAAAGGGTAATATTCCGTTTTTAGATAAATACGATACAAAAACTGGTGAGACTCAACGCCTATGGCATAGTGAAGCGCCATACTATGAGCGTGTGCGCGCTGTGCTGGATGACAAAGGCGATCGTTTGATGACGGTACGAGAGTCCAAGACAGAGCAGCCGAACTTCTTTATTCGTGATTTAACCCAAGACAGCTTAAGCCAGTTTACTCAGTTTCCGCATCCATACCCTAGCTTTAAAAACATCAAGAAGGAGCTGATTAAATACACTCGAGATGATGGTGTAGAGCTAAGCGGTACCTTATATCTACCTGCAGGCTACAAGAAGTCAGATGGTAAATTACCCGTACTGATGTGGGCTTACCCTCTTGAGTATAAAGATAAGGCGGTGGCATCTCAGGTGCGAGAGTCACCTTATGAGTTTACCTATATAGGTTATTGGGGCCCGATGCCTTACCTCGCTAAAGGCATTGCTATCTTTGACGATCCTAAGATGCCGATAGTGGGCAGTGAGGGTAAGGAGCCTAATGACACCTTTAGAAGCCAGCTTGTTTCCAGTGCTAAAGCGGCGGTAGATGTGTTAGTGGACAAGGGCATTGCCGATAAGGATAGAATCGCAATTGCGGGTCACTCATATGGCGCATTTATGGTGGCTAACTTACTCGCCCATAGCGATCTGTTTAAGACTGGTATTGCTCGTAGTGGTGCTTATAACCGTACGCTGACACCTTTTGGCTTTCAAGGTGAAGAACGCAATTTCTGGGAAGGTCAGCCTATCTATGTCAATATGTCACCTTTCTTCCATGCAGAGAAGATCAATGAACCTATGATGATGATCCATGGTAAGGAAGATCCCAACTCAGGAACCTTCCCTATGCAGTCAGAGCGTATGTATAACGCATTAAAAGGCTTAGGCAAAGATGCGCGATTAGTGATGCTACCTTATGAAGGACATGGCTATAGAGCAAGGGAAAGTATTCTGCATGTACTTTATGAGCAGGAAGCTTGGCTAGATAAGTTTTTAGGTAAACAGCAGTAAAGCAATTAGCTGCCACCCTTTATAAAAAACCAGCACCTAAGTGCTGGTTTTTTTATTGGTTGCTCAAGTCGAGAATGGAAAACAGCCTTTGTCGATTATTGGGTGGCGAGCTGATCTGCCATGGTCTGATAGTCGATAAAGTCTGTGTGCTGCTTGATTCTATGGGTGGTGAGATCCAGTTTGACGGTAGTGACTCCTGGGACAGCAATATTAATGGTTTTTCCAGGCTTACC
This sequence comes from uncultured Shewanella sp., assembly GCA_947503555.1. GTDB lineage: Bacteria > Pseudomonadota > Gammaproteobacteria > Enterobacterales > Shewanellaceae > Shewanella. The sequence continues at coordinate 435,599 of CANNEE010000001.1, read as the reverse complement.
GAACTGTTTCCCTGCTCCCACTAGGTGGTAATTGCCTATCATGACCACAAAGCTGCCAGAGTTGTACATATGCTCAATATTAAATTGGTAAGACTCGACATCTGCGTGGGCACGTTTAAAGAAGTCGATAATATGACGACCACCCGTATATCGTTTACCAGCGGTTTTATCGTAAAAGTGGGTATCCCGACTATAGAATGTTGCTAATGCTTGATAATTTCTCGCCGTTAACGCCTTGATATAGTCCAAGGCGAGAATTTGCGCCTCAGGGCGCTTGATATTGTCAATCGGCAATGAACCGGCATTAATCTGAAAATGGATTAATAAGCAGCTCAAAGTCATTGCTATACCAAATATCTTGTTTTTTAACAGCAAGGTATCAAACTTCACAGGCTAAACTCGCTTAGTTCTAAGGTCAAAAGCAGGCAGAGACAAGTGCCATTTTATCGCGGCTAAGCGAATAGCTAAAGTACTTAACATAGCTAATCCTAATGCGGGCATATTGGCCAAGCCAAAATATAGGCTGACGGTATAACTGATGCCACCAAAGATGGACGCAGTGGCGTAAATTTCAGTTCGTAAAATCATTGGCACTTGGCGACATAATATATCGCGAATGATACCACCGCCAACACCTGTTATTAATCCCATGACAACAGCGATCATGCCTGTCAGGCCTAGGTTAAGCGCTTTTTCGGCGCCAATAACGGTAAATAGGGCTAAACCTAAAGCATCAGCAATAGGTAGCGTGTATTGTGGTACTCGCTTAGGCTTACGGACAAATACCATAGTGAGTAGCACGGTTGTTAGTATCACTATGATGTAATTAGGGTCATTAATCCAAAATACTGGTGTGGCCCCTATGAGTGCATCACGAATGCTGCCGCCACCTACCGCTGTGACCGAGGCTAATACAATAACACCAAATGGATCCATCTTATGTCTACCTGCTGCCAACGCACCTGATAAAGCAAATACCGCCGTGCCACAAAGATCGAAAAAGTAAACCCAGTGTTGCATCAGCTCATCTCTTCTAAGTGAATATTTAATGCATCGACAGAGATGCGTATTTCAAGCACAGATAATACTAGCGAATAGAGTAGCAAGAGTAGACTTGTTCCAAAAATGACTGAGCCAATTTGATTTAGACCCACATAGATGAAAATCATGCACAGTACACATAGGGCAAAGGCTGATACTCCAGCTTCTTGCATGCGACGAATGATAGCAATTCGTTTTCTAAGGTTATCGATTTGACTCGTGAGTACAGGTTGTTTTTCGCTACTTAAGGTGCGAATTAAGGCTGCTAGTGAAAAAAAACGATTGGTATAGGCCAATAACAGTAAGGAGATCGCCGGAAACAGCAGGGCGGGTGTCGTTAATGAAATGTGTAAATTTTCTAACAAAACTGACTCATTTTTTAGCCGAAAAAAGGGTGGCGCGATTATACCTGTAATTTTATTACCATGTAAGTGGTGTTGTTGAATGATTAGTAACCAACACTTTAAGGCTGCATATATCTCAATATGGCCCAGATAATGGGAATTAGCGCGACAAAAGCAAACCAGATAATAAAGCCAAATGAGGTCAAGTTAATACCTCGCTTAATATCTTCTAGCCCTGGTTTAGGGCCGTACTTTAGCCTAGGTAATGCCACCTTCTTACCTGCAAACATTCTCGGTCCTCCTAACTCGATTTTCAGTGCGGAAGCCGTGACTGCATTAATTTGTTGATCAAAGGCCATTGAGGCGTTGTCATTTTTGAATTTAAATAGCGCCTTAAAGCCAGCTGGTCCTGAAATTATCGCCAGCGTTAAGCCCCAAAGTAGATTTGGGATCAACTGTAATATTGTATTGAATAGATAGATGCACAGGGCAAAATAGCGGTACCTAGGATTGACAATCGGCCAGCTGAGTTCAAGTTGCTTGATCATTCGCACCGCTAACACCAGAGGTGCACCAGCAATGGTGTAGTAAAAAATGGTGCTTATTAATCCGTATACTGGTGCGGCAGAAAGCTTTTCTATGGTGGTCTTAGCTAGGCCTATTTCAGATAAACTTTGGGTGTCCTGGGCTACCCAGTGACCTAAAAGCTCCCTCGCTTCGGCTTTGTTATCGAGTTTGAGCACACCATGTATTTCATTAGCAAATTGACGAAAACAGGCATCGCTTAAACATAGGTAGAGAATAATAAACTCAAAAAACCACGGAAAAGCAGCAAGCTCTAATAGGAAGGCGCAGATTGCCCAAAAGGGCACAATTAAGAGAACCGAGGCTAAGATGCCTGCAGTGATTTGCTGGGATCTGGCTCTATGGGGATGATTGACCTTGCGCGCGAGCTCTTTTGCTAGTTGACTCAGCCAGAATAGCGGTTGGATATGCTTGGGAAGCGGCGCGGCTCGCGATAGCACTATGGCAAAAAACAACGTGAGAAAGCGCCCAAATAGGGCGCCATCCTGAGCGATGAGTTGTTCAATGAAGGCCATCACTTTACTTTGCCCTTTAGAGTGCCTTGATTAACGCAATGACCATTAACGCTGAGTGGTGGCCGGCTTTGACTAGATATGAGTCAAAATCCACTGGCGAATCATCATTGGCGTTATCGGAAAGTGAACGGATCACGACAAAGGGCACTTCAAATGCGTGACATACTTGAGCGATTGCAGCGGCTTCCATTTCGCACGCCGCCATGGTCGGGAAGTGAGATAGCATGGTCTTAGTTCGCTCTGGATCGCAAATAAAGCTGTCGCCAGTACAGATTAGGCCTTCGATCGCCTTAACTTCTCCTAGGCTAGCAATGGCAGACTTAGCTGCCGCGACTAGCTTGTTGTCGGGTATAAAAGCTGCTGGCTGCTGCGCCATTTGGCCTATCTCATAGCCAAAGGCAGTGACATCCACATCATGGTGTCTGACTTCTGAAGAGATAACGATATCGCCAATTGCGAGTTCATCGACAAAACCACCTGCTGAGCCAGTATTGATGACTGCATCGGGAGCAAACTTTTCAATCAGTAGGCTGGTGGCAAGACTCGCTGCGACTTTGCCAATGCCTGAGCGCGTCACAATAACCTCTTTACCGCCTAATTCGCCTGATACGAATTCGATACCCGCGACAGTTTCAAAGCTAGGCTTTTCCAGTGATTCGATAAGATGAACAACCTCTGGCTCCATGGCGCCAATAATACCAATTTTCATTGAGTGACCTTTTGATTAAAGCGGAGAAAAACTAAGAATAAATATGCGGGCTAATATAGCACAGGGATAATGTAATATGTGAGGCTTAAAGGTTATAAGTGTCATCCAATGATAAAAATCATGAACTTAGAAGTGTTTTGCACTATGTGTGAGTGAGGGCATAAGCATATCAACAAATACACCTATACCCTCGAGGGAGACTATTTATCCAAATAGTTAAGAATGCCTAAAGCAGCGTCGCGCCCCTCTGCAATCGCAGTAACGACAAGATCTGAGCCTCGTACCATATCGCCACCGGCAAAGACTTTTGGATTAGTGGTTTGAAATGGATTGGCATCTTCTTTTGAAGCTTTTACTCGACCCCATTGATCTAGCTCGATATTATGCTCGCTAAACCAAGTTGCCGGGCTAGGTTGGAAACCAAAGGCGATGATAATGGCATCGGCTTCGAGCAGTTGCTCACTGCCTTCGATTGGCTCTGGACGCTGACGGCCACTGGCGTCAGCCGCACCTAACTTGGTTTCCACACACTCAATGCCTGTTACCTTGCCCGTTTGAGTGTTAATGGCGGTCGGCTGGCGGTTAAAGAGAAACTCTATGCCTTCCTCTCGCGCATTTTGCACTTCACGAACAGATCCTGGCATATTGGCTTCATCACGACGATAGACACAGGTCACTTGACTAGCACCTTGGCGCTTAGCAGTGCGCACACAGTCCATAGCGGTATCACCACCACCCAGAACCACGACACGTTTGCCTTCTAAGCTTAAGTAAGGAGTATCAGCACATTCGGTTCCCATCAGCTTATGGGTATTGCCGATAAGGTATGGCAGGGCTTGAATGACACCTTCGGCATTCTCACCTTCAAGACCCGCTTTCATGGCGGTATAAGTGCCCATTCCAAGGAATACGGCATCATATTCTTGGGTGAGGGTCGCAAAGTCGATATCCTTGCCTACAGTTACACCAAGCTTAAACTCGATTCCCATTCCCTCAAGGACGGTGCGGCGGGTTTGCATGACAGATTTATCTAGCTTAAAGGCCGGAATACCATAGGTGAGAAGGCCTCCGATTTGCGGATACTTGTCATAGACTACGGCTTTAATGCCGTTACGCGCGAGTATATCAGCACAACCAAGGCCCGCAGGACCTGCACCAACAATCGCTACTCGCTCAGGGCGAGGCGTAACTTGACTCATATCTGGTCGCCAACCTTGAGCAATCGCAGTATCGGTAATGTATTTCTCAACATTACCTATGGTGACGGCACCAAACTCGTCATTAAGGGTGCAAGCACCTTCACAGAGTCTATCTTGTGGGCATACTCGGCCACAGATTTCTGGCAGCGTATTGGTTTCGTGAACCAAGTCTGCCGCTTCCATAATTCGCCCTTGCTTAGCCAAAGCCAGCCAGTTAGGAATGTAGTTGTGTAGTGGGCACTTCCATTCACAGTATGGGTTACCACAATCTAAACAACGGTCGGCTTGCTCATTGACTTGTGTTTGAGCAAATGGCTGATAAATTTCGATAAATTGGCTCGCGCGAAACTTAGCTTCGTGTTTGTCTGGGTCTTTGCGGCCAACTTCGATAAATTGAAAATTGTTACTCATAAGAAGCTACCCCGCTTTAACCGCTAATTCAGGTTCAATGTTTTGTGCCTTGAGCAGATCCTCAACGGCGATATTCTTAGGTTTCACCAGCTTGAAGCAGTCGAGCCAGTTATCAAAGTCGCTCAGAATCATCTTGCCATGCTCGCTGCCTGTCTCTGCGACGTGCTCTTCAATTAACCCCTTTAAGTGAGCCTGATGAATGGGCGATGTCAGCTTATGTAGATCCACCATTTCAGTATTAACCCTAGGAGTGAAGCGTCCTAAGCGATCAAATACATAGGCGAAACCACCTGTCATGCCCGCACCGAAGTTGACCCCAGTACGGCCAAGTACTACGACAATGCCGCCAGTCATATACTCACATCCATTATCACCAAGCCCTTCCACAACGGCGATGGCACCTGAATTACGCACTGCAAAGCGCTCGCCGGCTTGACCCGCAGCAAAGAGTTTGCCCCCTGTCGCACCATAGAGACAGGTGTTACCCACAATGGTGGAGACTTGGGACTCAAAGTGGCTGCCAAGAGGCGGATTGATGCTTATTTTACCGCCAGACATGCCTTTACCCACATAGTCGTTAGCATCACCACAGACTTTGAGCTCAAGACCTGGGCTATTCCAAACCCCAAAGCTTTGGCCCGCGCTGCCGTTAAAGCTCAGTTTAATCGGTGCTTTGGTTCCTTTGACGCCATGGGTTCTGGCAATATAACCGGAAAGACTTGCGCCTACAGAACGGTCGGTGTTGTTAATGGCAAAACAGGCTGATAGCTCTTCGCTATTATCGACAGCTTGTTGGCAATGTTTGACCAGATCTTGGTTGAGCTGACCAGGGTCTGACGGTGGGTTGGTCTCTAACCATACTCGAGCCGAAGACTCGGGAACCTTAGGCTGATGCAGTATAGGAGCAAGATCGAGCCCCATCTGCTTTTCGGTTACGCCATCAAGGGCGTAGAGCCAATCGGTACGACCAACTAGATCTTCAAATTTGGCCACGCCAAGTTTCGCCATCCACTCGCGCACTTCTTGGGCGACAAACTCAAAGTAAGTCATCACTCGCTCAGGTAGGCCATGGTAATGTTTTTCACGCAGCTCAGCATTTTGGGTTGCGACACCGGTAGCACAGTTGTTGAGATGACAGATACGTAGATATTTACAACCTAGGGCAATCATAGGCACAGTACCGAAGCCAAAGCTTTCGGCGCCTAATAGCGCAGCTTTTACTACATCTAGGCCTGTCTTTAAGCCGCCATCCACTTGCAGGCGGATCTTGTGACGCAGACCGTTTTCAACCAGTGCTTGCTGTACCTCAGCAAGACCTAGCTCCCATGGGCTACCGGCATATTTAACCGAAGTGATAGGGCTCGCGCCCGTGCCGCCATCATAGCCGGAGACAGTGATCATATCGGCATAGGCTTTAGCCACACCTGTAGCAATGGTACCAATGCCAGGTTCAGATACCAGTTTGACTGATACCAGCACTGTAGGATTAATCTGTTTCAGATCAAAGATAAGCTGGGCGAGATCTTCAATTGAGTAGATATCGTGGTGTGGTGGTGGCGAGATTAAGGTAACACCTGGGCGTGCGTAACGCAGGCCTGCAATTTCCACACTGACCTTGTGGCCAGGAAGCTGGCCACCTTCGCCCGGTTTAGCGCCTTGAGCGACTTTGATTTGTAATACTTCGGCGTTCACTAGGTAATGCGCCGTGACACCGAAACGTCCCGATGCAATCTGCTTAATCGCTGAGTTGCGCTCTGAGTTGAATCTGCGCTGATCTTCACCACCTTCACCCGAGTTAGAGCGGCCGCCGAGACGGTTCATGGCGATGGCTAGGGCTTCGTGGGCTTCAGGGCTTAGAGCCCCGATACTCATAGCCGCAGAGTCAAAGCGTGGGTAGAGGTTTTTCGCATCTTCTACTTTTGACTCATCTATGCCTTGTTCAGGAGTCTTGATATCAATCAGATCCCTTAAGGTGGCTATGGGTCTATCGTCCACCAATTTAGTGAAGCGCTTATAAGTCAGGTAGTCTTGATCTTTTAGACTCGCTTGCAGGGTATTGACCACATCAGGGTTGAAGCAGTGGTACTCGCCCCCTTCCACATATTTGAGCAGACCACCCTGAGGCAATGGCATATGAGCTCTAAAGGCATTGGTGTGTAGCTCTTTGGTATCAGTTGCGATGTGCGAGAAACTTGCGCCTTGAATGCGCGATACCACGCCATTGAAGCAAAGCTCGATAACATCATCTGCCAGACCTACAGCTTCAAATTGCTGGCTACAACGATAGGAGGCCACGGTAATGATGCCCATCTTAGACATGATTTTACGTAGACCTTTATCGATACCTGCACGGAAGTTGATCAGCAGTGGAGTGATATCATCGACTTGGTGACGCTGGGCGAGATCGGCGATTGACTCATAGGCTAAGTATGGATAGATGGCTGTCGCACCAAAGCCAAGTAGTACTGCAAAGTGGTGCGGATCTCTAGCCGATGCGGTTTCGACTATGATGTTGGTGTCACAGCGCAGGCTCTTATCGACCAGCATTCTTTGTACAGCACCGACTGCCATGGCTGCCGGAATGACTTGGCGATTCTTGGCAACGGCTCTATCGGACAGAATCAGTAGGGTGGTGCCTGTAGTGGCTAAACGCTCGGCCTCGTCACGCACGCGCTCAATCGCAGCTTGTAGCCCTTCAGATTCGTCATAATTTAAGTCGACTGTGCTAGCACGATAGTTAGTGCTATCTAGTGCCAATAGCTGGTTGAAATCACTGAGCAGTAGCACAGGTGAGTTAAACATTACTCGATATGCATGGCCCATGGTTTCGTTAAAGAGGTTCTGCTCGCGTCCGGCACAGGTTGCCAGTGACATAGCATGCTTTTCGCGCAGAGGGTCAATCGCTGGGTTAGTGACCTGAGCAAACTTCTGTCTAAAGTAGTCGTAAATGGAGCGATTCTTTTTCGACAAAACTGCCATAGGAGTATCGTCCCCCATGGAGCCCGTTGCTTCTTCACCACGGCTCGCTAGCACCCAAATAACTTGCTCTAATTCTTCGCGTGTGTAACCAAATTGCTTTTGATATTGCACCAACTGTTTGGCATCGAATTCGCTTTTGCCTTGTTGTTCACTAGGAAGTTGCTCAGCTGGGGTTAATACTTGGCTGTGTTTTGCCATCCACTCTTTGTATGGGTGACGACGTTTCAAGTCATCATCAATTTCAAAGGAGTGGTACAGTTTACCGTTCATGGTATCGAGAACTAATAGCTCACCCGGCCCCACACGGCCCTTTTCGATGACTTCATCTGGGGCATAGTCCCAAATACCTATCTCTGAGGCCAGAGTTAGGATTCTGTCCTTAGTGATCATATAGCGTGAAGGGCGCAAGCCGTTACGGTCGACAGCACAGGCCACGTGACGACCATTGGTCATTACTATACCGGCTGGGCCATCCCAAGGCTCCATATGCATAGAGTTAAAGTCATAGAAGGCTTTTAGCTCTTCATCCATCTCTGGGTTACTTTGCCATGCAGGTGGAATAAGTAGACGCATAGCCCGGTACAAGTCCATGCCGCCTGAGAGCAGCATCTCTAACATATTATCGAGAGACGAAGAGTCTGAGCCCGTTTCATTAACAAAAGGTGCAGCTTGCTGAAGATCGGGTAACAGCGGCGCATTAAATTTGTAGGCTCTCGCTTTGGCCCACTGACGGTTACCCGTAATCGTATTGATCTCACCGTTATGGGCTAGGTATCTAAAAGGCTGAGCAAGAGGCCATTTTGGCGAAGTATTAGTTGAGAATCTTTGATGAAATAGACAGATAGAGCTTTGTAGACGTAGATCGGCCAAGTCTTGATAGAAAGCGGGAAGGTCCGCAGGCATCATTAAGCCTTTATAGACGATGACCTGACCAGACAAGCTGGCAACATAGAAGTCTTTATCATCAGTAATTTGTTGTTCAAGGCGACGTCTAGCCATATAAAGGCGACGCTCAAGATCTTTTTCGCGCCAACCGATGGGAGCGTTAATTAACACTTGTACTATGTTGGGAAGGCTAGCTTTACCTATTTCACCTAGTACATCTGGGTTGATTGGCACTTGACGCCAGCCTGCAACGCCTAAGGTTTCTTTTGCTAGCTCTGCTTCTAACAGTGACTTTACCTGTTCCGCTTTGTCTTCATCTTGACTTAGAAACAACATACCAACGGCAAAACGTCGGCTTAAGTGCCAATCGTTTTCTTCTGCTATTGCTTTAAAAAAGCCTTCAGGCATTTGCATAAGCAGACCACAACCATCACCAGTGCGTCCATCGGCAGCAATACCACCTCTATGTTTCATACGATCTAAGCCATGGATGGCGGTACGCACGATGCGGTGGCTAGGTTCGCCATCCATTTGCGCTATCAGTCCGAAACCACAGTTATCCCGCTCAAAACTAGGATGATATAAACTCATATAAAAATCTCCCTCACTACACTCATTGCTTTACTACAGCTCTACTCCTCGGGGGAAAAGTATATAATTAATAGATATGCACCCGAACCACCCAAATTAGCGTGACTTTGACTAAAGGTCAAATCAATTAATTGCATAAACTCTAGTAGATTAGTCATATTTCTTATATAAACTACAAGAGGGTTACCTTTACGTAAACTGCAAAACGCCATGTATAACCTTATGAATAAAAAGAAAAACATTTTTATTTAATCTGGGTTTTACTTAAATTTAACAAGACTTATGAGCTTTGATGGTATTGAAAATAATGATTTTTCATTCATGGATAATCGATATAAAACCAGCTTGCTATGACTATTTATGCAATTTGTTAACTTGCGCCTTTTTGTTGCTTTGAATTTCGATAAGGGTGGCAATTACGCTGGTTTTGTGAGAGGTGTCGCTAACTTGAAGCTGCTTTCAGCCCTTGTTTTAGTTATTGCTTATAATAGTGAGTTTTTCACTTGATATAAGGTTGCATATTTTGGGGTTAGATAGTCACGTTAATACCTTTGGCAGTGTCTGCAAGGCGACTTACGGCTCTCGTATCAGAAAGTTGACCATTGATGCAAAGTTTACTTGCCCTAATCGCGACGGCACTTTAGGTAAGGGAGGTTGTACTTTCTGTAATGTGGCATCTTTTAATCCCGAGCAAGGGACAAAGCTGACAATTTCAGAGCAGCTCAATCAAGGCAAAGCTAGGCTGGAGAAATCGAGTGGAAAATATATCGCCTATTTTCAAGCCTATACCAGTACTTATGACGAGTACCGAGTGCTAAAGCAAAAGTATGATGAAGCCATTGCCGATAAAGATATCGTTGGGCTTTGCGTGGGAACGCGACCTGATTGTGTGCCTGATGAGGTGCTCGACTTATTAGTCGATTATCAGAATAAAGGTTTAGATGTGTGGTTGGAGCTTGGATTGCAGACAGCCAATGAGCAAACACTCAAACGCATCAACCGGGGGCATGGTATGGCTGAGTATGTTGATACAGTCACTCGGGCCAGAGCTTTAGGGCTAAAGGTCTGTACTCACCTTATATTGGGGTTACCCGGTGAGACCCATGATGACTATATGACGACACTTGATGCAGTGTTGTCCCATGGGGTTGATGGATTAAAGCTGCATCCTCTGCATATAGTCGAAGGCAGTACCATGGCCAAAGCTTGGCGGGCAAATAAGATGCAACTGTTAGATAAAGAAACCTACTCCGCCAGCGTTGGTGAGATGATAAGGGCAACACCTAAAGAGGTGATCTTCCATCGAGTGACCGCCTATGCTAAGAAGCCGTTATTACTTGCTCCTGATTGGTGTGCTTTTCGTTGGGATGGTTTAGTCGCTATTGTTGATAACTTACTCGCCCATGGCGGTCAAGGAGCCAATACCGCATCGCCATTTGAGGTCTAGATGGTGGAGTGTCCATGTCAATGTGTGAACTCTCGTCTTTAACTTTGATTTTATTCCAAAGCGTCAAAAAATTATCAGATTGAATATTAACCGTTAATAAATGGTTAAATATTAAAAGAATTTCGCTTGATATTGATGAATCTATTGCGCCAAAAATGATTGAGAGTATTATAGGGACAAAGAATTTATACCGTACGCGAATATCACAAAGGGGTGCCTACATGGCGACAGCAGAACTAGAATCCATATTAGACCTTAATACCCTTGAACAATATTGTAGTGCTATTGGTGCTGGCACTTTATTGAAAAGTGTTGTGTTATTCGAGCAATTAATGCCTGAGTATGTAAGTAACTTAGTGAAAGCGAAAGAAGCGGGTGATAAAGAAACACTGTGCGCAGAGGCCCATAAGTTTAAAGGTGCAGCAGGCTCTGTGGGACTAAGACGTATTCAAGAATATGCTCAATTATTGCAGCATGGTGAAGAAGCACAGTGGGAAACGGATCACCAAGTGTGGTTAAAAATCATTTCTGACAATGCACAGGATGACTTACAGCGATTAAAGCATTTTTTAGAAGATAGAGCTTAATTGCGATGCACGAATCATAAAAAAACGCTAACTTAGGTTAGCGTTTTTTTATGGGAATTCTTAAGGTTCATGAATTAGAGCTTTTAACGAGAAACGGCTTATCTGAGGCCACTTCAATTCTATCTCTACCGTTGCTTTTTGCCTTATAGAGCGCTTTGTCTGCATCATTGAGTAATTTACTCTCTTGATCGCTAAGTTGAATGACTTTAGCGGTAACCCCTTGGCTTAGCGTGATATTAATTGGCCCTGCGCTGGTGAGAATTGGCTTAGTCTTGACTGCAGCATTTATCGTTTGCGCAATATAAAGCGCTCCTTGTAAAGGGGTGTTTGGAAGTATAATGGCAAACTCTTCTCCCCCATACCGACAGACGGCGTCGGCTGGACGTTTAAGTGAAAAATAGAGACGCTTAGCGACCTCCTTTAATACTTCATCTCCAACCTGATGCCCATAATTATCATTGACCTTCTTGAAAAAATCGAGATCGACAAGGATCAGGCCTAGTGGCTTTTTCTCCCTAGCGCTTATTGCGAGCTCTTTGTGGTACTTCTCATCGAAGAATTGACGGTTCTTGATGCCAGTCAGAAAGTCGATTGCATTTTTTTGTTGCAGCAGTTTATGGTCTACCTCAAGTTCACTGAGTTTTTTTGCGATATCTGAGTTTTCAAGCCCATCATGGCTCTTTGCTTGTGTATTTTTATGCTTGAGCTGTTTAGAGGTCATGGCCTCTAGTTTTATTGAGCTTTTTGCTCTACTCGTCAGTAGGCTAAGAGAAAACAAGACACCCAATAAGCTCATGGCTGAAGCAGAAAAATAAAGGTAGCTTAGCTCGGTAATCTTGGTTACTTGCAAAAGAGATACCCCTAGAATGCTGAAGCTGATATAGACTCCTAGGATGGCTAAATGTCCTTGTTGATATCCTTGCTTGATACTAGAAAGTAGCATTGCAGCTTGATGTAAGATGATGAGTAGTAAAGAGCCTATGACATATAACTGAGATTGACTGGTGGGTGCGAGCATATACCAAGAGGTGAGCAATAAGCTGGCTGCAGCAAGAAGGTAGAAACTAATTGCAAAGGGCTTAGTTATGTCTTGAATGAGCAGTGACTTTAATGTGGTAAAAAGGAGTAAGCTTGCTAGAGCGATAAGCAGTGGCCATGAAAGGTCTAGATATTTGAGTACGTCAATATAGGTCTCTGCACCAGTGCGATATAAAACCAATACAGTGGCTAGGAGTTGCAACATAAATAGGCTTCTTGGAAGAATGGGGACAAACAGGAACAAGCAAGCTTGAATGAGCAATAAACTGATCAGTCCTCCCCAGGAGAAAGCGCCGATAAGGCTTTGTTGCTGTTGATATTGCTGCCACCATGTTTGTGCCCATAACTGTGTAGGTACTTGATCTATCTCTTGGGTGTATAAGTGAACCTGCTCTCCTGGGGCTAGTTCAAGTTGATATGCACTGCCATTGAAGGGCCAGGTGAGGGGCTGTGGTGTCAGCATTTGAAAAGATTGACTGGCACGGGACAAAAGCAATGAGGAGTCAGCGATAAGGTTTTGGGGTCGAGTAAGTATAAATACTTTCGCTAATGAACTCCTGTTAACAAGTGTAAGTTGATACCAAGTGTTATTTGCGTTGATTGACTGTAATTGTGGGGTTGTTGAGCCTAGGGATAAGGCTTGTGCTTGACTGGGTTCAAGCTGATGAAATAACTGCGCCACCGGCAACATTCGATTGTCGTTGGTGAGAGTGACCTGCTCAATGGCCAATGCATTGGGGAGGTAAAGAAGCAATATTAGCGTTAGCGCAAAGAAAAGTCGCCTCATTCCTTGAGTATTCCAGTAGTTCTAGCACAGAACCAGTATAGGTTTATCTAGATGAGATGCCAATTTTATTGTTGATTAATAACTTACTATTTTTAGCCTTGGCATATCACAAGTTTATTTAACTCTAACGACAGCTTGTACATAAGTATGTTAGATTGGCAAAATTAATTGAAATGTGAATTGGTAATCGACACTATGAAGGCAATGCCAAGCTTAAAAAACCTTTATTATTTGGTTAATCTTTATCAGCAGCAAAACTTTAATCGAGCCGCAAAAGTTTGTTTTGTAAGCCAGTCTACTCTTTCCAGTGGCATTCAAAATTTAGAAGAACAGCTAGGTCATCAGCTTATTGAGCGTGATCATAAGTCTTTTATGTTTACTGCTATTGGTGAAGAGGTGGTGCAGCGTGCCCGCAAGGTGTTAACTGATGTCGATGATATGGTGGAGTTGGTCAAAAACCAAGGCGAGCCTATGACCGGGGAGATACGTTTAGGTTGTATTCCCACTATTGCGCCATTCCTGTTAAGCCGTGTCGTCAAGCAATGCCAAAAAGCCTACCCTGACTTAAGCTTACTGCTTAAAGAAGATACCACAGAGAGATTGCTGCAGGCGCTAGGTAAAGGTGAGTTAGATCTGTTAATTTTGGCCTTACCCGTAGATGTTTCGGGTTATCACAGCATGAAGGTGGGTATAGATCCTTTTAAAATGGTGGTACACAAGGATCTGGTCTCAAATATGCCTGAGCCTCTGGATTATCAAGCCATGCCTGATGAAAGCATTTTTTTACTGCAGGCGGAGCATTGTATTACTGGTCATGCTGTATCAGCTTGCCAATTAGAGGATACGGCTAAGGTTAACCCCTTTGCTGCCACGAGTCTGCATACCTTAGTACAGATGGTGAATAGTAAACTCGGAACAACTTTTCTGCCTCAAATGGCCATAGATGCGGGCATCTTACATGATACTGAGCTTGAAGTGGTGACGCCGCCAGGTGATGCGCCGTATCGTGATATTGGCTTAGTTTGGCGTCAAACAACCAGTCGTATTTTAACCTTTAGAACCTTAGGCCAAGAGATCCAATCGTTACTTGAACAGGCAAAATAGTCAGGTTAACTAGATTGAATTTATGATTACGCTTTAGGGGAAACACCAAAGACTTCGATCGAGTGTTGTTTCCCTTTTAGTTTAATGGGACCGAGATTGGCGAGTTGGTATTGGCTGTTATCATTTTCTAAACGTGAAGCAAGAGAGCCAGATATCAACATGCGTTGTCCAAGGGGATTGCATTGATCTTGTAGTCTCGCTAAGGTGTTGATGACGTCGCTGAAAAAACTGATTTCTTGTTTCTGCACTCCAACGACAGCTGCGACTACCTGCCCACAATGAGCTGCAGCTTTAAATTTTGGAACAAAGCCATATTGTTCTTCAAAATATTTACGCTGCCAATTAAGTTGCTGGCTAAATTCAAAATAGATATTCATACATCTATCTTCCACCACACCTTTCTCTAAAGGCCAGTGAATAAAGACGGCATCACCCATATAGCGATAGATTTCAGCTTCGTTATTAGCAACCGTATCAGAGAGCAGACTAAAGCTGTCTTGAATTAAGCGACTAAAACGGTAGTCGCCAAGGGATTCTGCGTGGGCCGTAGAAGCGACCATGTCGATATAGAGAAATAGGCTCTGCTCATACCTAGGTTTATGATATTTTCCCATGCCAATATTGAGCAGTACTCTTGGGCCGACCAAGAGTGCCATCTGTTCTATAAAGGCAAGGCCGACTCTGACGACAACTAGGTATACCATCAAAGCTTGAAATGAAGGGCTGTAGACAATATGCACAGTAAGCATCTGCCTAATGGTTGCTGTGTGATTTTCAATTGCCCACATATTCAGGTATTGAGTGATATAGGCTAAGGTGGTTGCACCCAGTAGGAGAAATAAGCCTTTAAAGATGACAGAAAAAATATAGGGAAGGCGACTAATAGCGCTAAAATCGGCAATAAGGTTGGATAGCCAATGTAAGCTACCAAAGATAATGCCCATATAGATAGCTAGAGTGGCGAGATCGGCCGAGCCCACAGCCCATTGTGGAAGCTCTGGAGATTGTGCATAGCGAAAAAAGACAAAGGAAGCCATAGCTATAGCCCAAGCTAAAATCGCAAAGAGTAATTTTTTCGCTTGTCTACTCGCTCTCACCGAACTCTCTCATAGGGCAGTGCTTATCCAAATACAGCTTTTAAAATTGGGATGCGCTAGTTTATAGAAAATCACCTTCTAATTTCCACTAGTAATTGTGATCTGAATCAATCCAAGTGCAGTTGTTTAAGATATTTATCCAAAAAATCGGGAAAGTATGGCTTGAGTGAACTGTGTTTTTAAATAAAAGCCCCTTGGATTGGTCATCTTGATCGAGCCATCTTCGGCAATACTTTCAGTTAATGCTCTACTGTTTGCTGCTTTGGGGCGCAGTTGCAGTACCTCACCATGCCTTGCGCTGATTTTTTCAACCTTACCTAAGGCTATAAGCTCGATGATTTCCTCCCAGTCTTGTTTGAGTTGCAAGTACTCGTCATGGGATGGCTCCCAAAGTATCGGTGTGCCGACTCGTCTATCTGCAATCGGAATATCTCTTTCTCCCTCAACAGGAACCCAAAGCACGCGTTGCAACTTATGGCAGACTAGGCTGTCTTCCCAAGTTAATCCCGTTAGCTTAGTCAATGGTGCAACGCTGACGTAGGTGGTCTCTATAGGTTTTCCTGTAGCGTTGATAGGAATAGTTTTGAGTTCAACCCCTAAATGCAAAAAGTCTTGTTCAGGTTTTGAACCAGCCGTGGCGCCGAGTTCAAGTTCAATCAGCTGTCCGATCCAGCCCTTGTCTCGCCTAAGATTGGCGGGGACTTTGACATTATGCTGTTTTGCTATTTGCCCAAGAGTTAATCCTGCGAGCATATTGGCCCGTTGATTGAGCTCTTCTAAGCTTTTTGGTGAGTTTTGGCTATTCATAGGGGGGATTTTATCCTAAGTCTTATTTATTTCAATCTGGTTAAAAACTCACCTCGCGCTTGTGTGTATATTAAACTTAATATTATTGTTCTATAAGTTTATGTATTAAATGGTAAATATCTTTTATCTATAAAAGGCGACTGAAATTTGGCGACAATAAAATCGTATTTCTCTTATGTTTCTAACACACTTATCCACAGAATCTAGGGATAACTTTAATAACCAGCAGCATTTACTCGACATTTATCTGACAGTCAACTCAAAATAAGAGAAATTTTACGATTAATTTCTTTACTGTCGGTTTCTCTATGTGAATAACTTACTCGTTATTTGCTCATTATCAGAGCCGATTGAGTGTTTGGTTAATATTTGCGCTTATTTGGCTTTTCGATGCGGGTATAATGTCAGTATTCTTGTAAGGTGTTGATTGTTAATTGTTTTTAGCTTTTTATTTCATGTGGTTAAACGCATGGCACAGTCTATTTTAACTAAGGTATTATGGTTATAAGTGGATTTTAAACAGAGATATCCACAGAAAATGTGGATATCCAACGAGATGAGCTGGGCTGGATGTTGATAAAGTTGTTGCGTGGTGAATTTTATCCAGAGTTTGCTTGAAGATAATGATTTGCTGCTTGTTCTGCTTTATGAAACAATCGAGTTATTGAAATTTAAGCGTATTTGGAGACCGTGTGATAGATAGTGACGGCTTTCGCGCAAACGTAGGCATTATTGTCTGTAATAAATTTGGTCAAGTGATGTGGGCAAGAAGGTTTGGTCAACATTCCTGGCAGTTTCCCCAAGGTGGTGTTGATGATGGTGAAACGCCAGAACAGGCCATGTATAGAGAGTTATATGAAGAAGTAGGCCTGAGACCTGAACATGTACAAATACTGGCTTCTAGTCGCTCTTGGTTAAGGTATCGCTTACCAAAACGTTTAGTTCGCCAAGACAGTAAACCGGTTTGCATTGGGCAGAAACAGAAGTGGTTTTTGCTACAGTTAAAGAGTCAAGAGAGTGCAATTAACCTCAATTCATCTGGTCATCCTGAATTTGATGATTGGCGCTGGGTCAGTTACTGGTATCCAGTAAGGCAAGTTGTATCCTTTAAACGGGATGTATACCGCAAGGTAATGAAAGAGTTTGCACCAACGGCTTTGTCCTTTCAGTCCTATGATCACCATAGAAAGAAAGTACGTCATAGAGCCTAATGTTAATGGGAGAATCTTTAGCTCGTTAAGATCTGTAATTTGAGATATCCAAATCTATGTTTCGGGGGGAACAGTGTTAAATACACTAAGAGATATTACTCAAGCAGTTGCACAGGCTGATAGTTTAGATAGGGCATTAACACAGATAGTGCGCCTCACTAAATCGGCGATGAAAACCCAATGTTGTTCTGTGTACATTTTGGAACAGTCTGGCGAGCAAGCTCAGCTAGTATTATCGGCGACCGATGGCTTTGATCCAGATGCCGTGGGTCAAGTTAGCATGCCATTATCTGAGGGCTTGGTGGGGTTAGTTGCCGAGCGTGAAGAGGTGATTAACTTAGCCGATGCAAGAAGCCATAAACGGTTTAAAGGTTTTGCATTGGTAGCCGAAGAAGATTACCGTGCATTTCTTGCCGCCCCCATTATTTATCAAAAGCGGGTTCTTGGTGTTATCGTCGTCCAACAAGAAACTGCGCGGCTTTTCAGTGAAAATGAAGAAGCCTTTCTGATGACCTTAGCCGCTCAACTCGCCATGGCGGTTAAAGGGCTCAAGCAAAAAGAAAAAGTTAAAGATCATCAACAGCAAATTTTATTTCAAGGCACATCTGCCTCCAATGGCATTGCCATTGCTCATGCATTAGTGCTCGGGGGGGAAATTCCACTTGAGCAACCACAAATTCAATGTGTAAATACGGTTTCTGAAGTCATACGTTTGAGAAATGCGCTGCTTAGGGCGAAAGATGACATCAGCGCCTTATCCCAGCGTTTTGATCGTGAGCAGGATGAAGAGGTCTCTTCCATCTTTTCTGCATTAATGTTGCTGCTTGACGATAAGAGTTTAGGTGGAGAGTACATTCGCGAAGTACAAGAGGGATGGAGTGCTGAAACTGCGGTTAGCCGAGTATCTTTGCGTTATATCGAGCAGTTCTCCCATATGGAAGATCCCTACCTCAAAGAACGTGCGAGTGACATAAAAGATCTGGGGCAAAGAGTCCTTAGGCAGTTAATTGAGCCTGAGCGTATCGTATTTGAGCCCGACAAACCTGTTGTATTGGTGACGCGAGAAGCCGATACAAGTTTGCTGGCGGAGTTTCCTCGTAAAAAACTAGCGGGCATAGTCACAGAGTTAGGTGGGGTTAACTCCCATGCCGCCA
The DNA here is from genome assembly GCA_947503555.1 of uncultured Shewanella sp. Lineage (GTDB taxonomy): Bacteria > Pseudomonadota > Gammaproteobacteria > Enterobacterales > Shewanellaceae > Shewanella. The sequence goes on along the minus strand of CANNEE010000001.1, from coordinate 417,108 downwards.
TTCTTGCTCGAGCGCTAGGGGTTCCTGCGATTGTTGGTGTTGAGCAGATACTGACAACTGACATAGATAAGCAGCTCGTGGTAGTCAATGCGAGTCGTGGTCAGCTGTTGGTCTCGCCTTCCCCTTCGGTAATTGGTGAGTTTAGGGGCTTCTTATCGGCACAAAAAGCGCTACAGCGTAAGTTTGCTGAAGAGTTACACCTTAAGGCGCAGACTCAAGATGGCCATAGGGTGAAGCTTTGCATGAATGCCGGGCTACTCAGTGGGTTAGGTTCTGAGATTGCTGAGGGGGCTGACGGTATTGGTCTTTACCGTACTGAAATCCCTTTTATGTTACAGCAGCGCTTTCCGAGTGAGTCTGAGCAAGTAAAGGGATATCGTCAGGTATTAGACGCCGCAGGTTCAAAGCCTGTGGTGATGAGAACCTTGGATGTCGGGGGGGATAAGCCATTACCTTATTTTCCAATTAAAGAAGAAAACCCCTTCTTAGGCTGGCGTGGCATTAGGTTGTCATTGGATCATCCTGAGCTCTTTCTTGTGCAACTAAGAGCTATGTTACAGGCGGGGGCGGATTCTGAGCAGCTGAAAATCATGTTACCTATGGTCAGCTGCTTAGACGAAATTGATCAAGCGTTGAGCTATCTGCAGCAAGCCTTTGATGAGCTTACAGAAGAGTCTGAGACCAAGGTGCGTTGGCCACAGGTTGGAATTATGCTTGAAGTGCCTGCATTACTTTATCAACTCCATGAAGTAGCAAAAAGAGTTGATTTTGTCTCAGTAGGTAGCAATGACTTAACACAATATCTACTCGCTGTGGATAGAAATAATCCTAGGGTAAGCTCTTTATTTGATAGTTATCACCCTGGGGTATTGCGGGCGTTAAAGCGCACCTGCGAAGATTGTAATAGTGCTAATTTGAATATTAGTGTTTGTGGTGAGCTTGCAGGTGAGCCTATTGGGGTTATGCTGTTGGTGGCCATGGGCTATAACAATTTGAGTATGAACCAAGGAAGCTTAGCAAGGGTCAATTATTTATTGCGCCGAGTTCCTATGACAGATCTCAAACAGATATTGGATTTAGTGCTGAATTTGCAAAATGGTGAAGAGGTTAGGCAGCTTGTTATCGAGTATCTAAAACAGCGGGATCTAGTTTCTATTTTGAACTAGGTTCACTGTGCAGTTATCGCTGTCAAATTTTACCTTAATTCATTGTTCGTCATATCGTTTTCAATCTTCCTCTTTATTGAAGCTTTTTTGATTATCACCAAGGCCATTTTGCTTTAAGCTTATGGCCTTGGTTGTATTAGGTGAGCCTTGTCATGGAAAGTTTGTTAATCATTTTTTTTAGTTGCGTTGCTTTAGGGGCTTTTGTTGGCTTTATGGCTGGCTTACTCGGTATAGGTGGTGGTTTAATCATAGTGCCCGCACTGTTATACCTGCTTCCGAGTGTTGGTATTGAAGTTGAACAACTTCCTCATATTGCTATTGCTACCTCACTCGCTGCGATTATTTTAACGTCACTGTCCTCTGCCAGAGCGCATAATCAAAGGGGCAATATTCCTTGGCAATTATTTAAGCCAATGTTGCCTGGCATTGTAATAGGCGCTATGGCGTCGGGCTTTATTTCAGAGTTGATTCCAGCTCAAGAGCTTAAACTTCTATTTGCTTGCTTTGTTATTTTAATGGCGGCACAGATGGCATTTCCCTTTAAGGCTGAAAATGAGCGCGAGCTGCCCAGTAACAAAGTACTGTTTGCCGTTTCTACCTTGATCGCCATAGTTGCAGGTTTGATGGGGATTGGTGGTGGCGTACTGTTTGTGCCCTATTTGACTTGGAGTGGTTTGCAAATGCGTAATGCCGTTGGTTTCTCATCGGCTACAGGTTTTATGATCGCATCGGCCGGAACGCTTGGCTATGTCTTTGCTGGGTGGGATGTGCAAGGTCTGCCCGTGGGCACTTTAGGTTTCATTTATTTGCCGGCATTAATAGGAATTGTGATTACCTCTATGCTAGTCGCTCCTATTGGAGTGAAGGCTGCCAGCACTTGGCCAACACCTGTTCTAAAAAAGATATTTGCCCTATTGTTGGCTGTTATCGGGTTAAAACTACTATTAGGTTAGGCTTGTCTTAACCCTTAGAGTCGCTAAAATGCACACAAATTACAGTACTGGATATTAGGAAGTTTCATGCAACAATATTTAGATCTATGTCGACGTATCATAGACCAAGGTGTTTGGGTTGAAAATGAGCGCACAGGTAAACGCTGTCTAACAGTGATTAATGCCGATTTAACCTATGATGTTGCAGCAGGAGAGTTTCCTCTTATTACCACTCGCAAGAGCTTCTATAAGGCTGCTATTGCAGAGATGTTAGGCTACTTAAGAGGCTACAGCAGTGCGGCTGAGTTTCGAGCTATTGGCTGCAATACTTGGAATGCCAACGCCAATGAAAATACTGCATGGCTAAGTAACCCCCACAGAACGGGGGAAGACGATATGGGTAGAGTATATGGAGTTCAGGGGCGAGCTTGGAGTAAGCCTGATGGTGGGCATGTTGATCAGCTCAAGAAAATAGTCGATAACCTGAGTAGAGGTATAGATGATAGGGGTGAGATTCTGAGCTTCTATAACCCTGGTGAATTCCATATGGGTTGTCTGCGTCCTTGTATGCATACCCATAATTTTTCGCTGCTGGGTGATACCTTGTACCTTAATAGTTTTCAGCGTTCCTGTGATGTGCCGCTAGGGCTTAATTTCAATCAAGTTCAAGTCTATTTTCTATTAGCGATTATGGCGCAAATCACAGGTCACAAACCTGGTGTGGCGTACCATAAGATAGTTAATGCCCATATTTATGAGGACCAGCTCGAGTTAATACAAAACGTGCAACTCAAACGGGAACCATTTCCTGCGCCTAAGCTGATTATTAACCCTGAAATTAAGAGCCTTAAAGATATTGAAACTTGGGTGACTTTAGATGATTTTCAGCTGGAAGGATATCAGCATCATGATGCGATAAAGTATCCATTTTCGGTTTAGCGTTATCGTGCTAACTGGCTAAATAGAAGAGAGCTTAAGGCTCTCTTTTTTATTTATATTTATATTAATATCGACTCAGTAATGCTTGATATAGATAGGTGATCGCTTTCTATATTTTTGCCTCTCCTTGTGCGCCATATCTCTATATTAGTCATTAATGAATGAAAGGGTGATAAGATGTGAGCAGGGTTACTGCAAGAGGCTTGTATTCTTGGTTATTATGCTAGCCATTTTATTCGTTCTTGCTTGTTATTTAGCCTGAATATAAGTGCTACCGTTAATGATTTGGCTACTTATTTGTCATTGCTGGAAATGCTGAGCGTAGATCTCATTGCTTAAGGGAGAGATTTAAATGAGATTATTATTGCTAGCTTTAGCTTTTATTTTGTTACCGAATACCTATATTGCGGCTAAAGAGTATAAGTTTGCCTTAGTACCTAAGTATTATAGTGTTTTTTTTAATCAAAGTGAGCAAGGTTGTCAGGCTGCTGCGGCTGAGCTTGCGAATGTCGAGTGTATCTATCGAGGTCCGAAACAGGCTAGCGTACGAGTACAAGACCGGATTATTTCACAACTGATCGACCAAGGTGTTGATGGTATAGCCGTAGCCGTTACCCATTCTCAATATCTAGCCGAGCACAGCATTAAAAAAGCACGCGCAGCCGGTATTCCAATTGTTACCTATGACTCAGATTTTGATAGTCATACTTTAAAATTACATAAAGGTTTAAGGGCGGCATATATAGGAACCGATAATTATCAGTTCGGTAAGGCGCTTGGTGAACAGTTAAAATCATACCTTCCCAATGGCGGTAACATTGTTATTCAAACTGGGCGCCCAGATTCACCTAACTTAAATTTGAGAATCATGGGGATTCGAGCTGCCTTATCTGGGAAGCAATATCTGACGCCGCCAGGAGAGATGTTGTTAAATGATAAGGGGTGGACTGAAATTCGTGAGCCCTTTCTAAATTTTGATCAGCTATCACGCTCGGTTAAGCAGATGGAGTCAGTTATTCAAGGAAAGTGGATCAATGCAGATGCATTTGTTGCTGTAGGTGGTTGGCCTCAAAATGATGAAGAGCTATATCGAAGTATGATAGCGCCATATAAAAATAAGCTGGAACAGAAACAAGTGATAGTGATTGTTTCGGATGCTGGAGCACATCAGCTTAAAATGCTAGAAGAGCATCTTGCCCATACGAATATAGGTCAAAATCCTTATGAAATGGGAAAACAAGCGATAAAGACCTTATACAAAATCGTTAACCATCAAAGTTATAATGAGTTGATACATACACCTATTAATCTATGTACTCAGGATAACGCCAAAACGTGTACTAAGAATAGTTCATAGAAAGAAGCTGAACTTGTTACTAAGACACATGTTTTCTTTGTACGAGTTTTTACACAGCTAGTTTTTATCGTACTAGTTTTATGATGACGAAATAGCGAAAGTGGTACCTATCTCGATAATCTAGCCCAATAACCTCGCTTATAGTGTTGAAAGTGCTTCCTTCACTTACAGATTTTTAGCAACAACACCATTAAAGTTGATAGTGCATACTTCCTTGAACTTTTACTCTCCTGTTCGAATCATTGCGTTTTCAAAAGGCTAAATAGCTCTCAATTTTTGGGATAGTTGCGTCCTTCAACGAGATCTATTACTTTATATTGCTCGGTATTTTCGAGTTTATTGCTTAAAACTATCGAATATTATTGGGCTTAAGGATTTAATAGACTGCTATTTCTGTCATTTAGGAGTGTGCTTATGGAACGTATGATCAAGAACTTTATGGAGCAGGAGTCCAGTGGTGGCATTCTACTGCTGATAGCGGTAGCTTTGGCGATGGCGCTTGCTAACTCTCCCTTATTATCTCTATATAATGGTTTTCTTGATACGCCTGTTCAGTTGCGCTTTGGAGCCCTCGATATTAACAAGCCTCTTTTGTTATGGATTAACGATGGTTTGATGGCTATTTTCTTTTTGCTAATTGGTTTAGAAGTCAAAAGAGAGCTGCTAGAGGGAGCATTATCGAGTGTTAGTCAGGCTGCACTGCCGGGTTTTGCGGCAATTGGTGGCATGCTATTACCCGCATTAATTTATTTGGTCTTTAACTATAGTGATCCTATGACTCAAGTGGGCTGGGCAATTCCTGCTGCGACTGATATCGCCTTTGCTTTGGGGATCATGGCTTTGTTGGGTAATCGTGTACCCACATCCCTTAAGGTGTTCTTGTTAGCGTTGGCGATTATCGATGATTTAGGTGTAGTGGTGATTATTGCACTGTTTTATACCAGTGATTTGTCTATGCTTAGTCTGATTATTGCCAGTATTGCCATTGCCGGATTGATTGGTCTTAACCGTAAAGGTGTTACTAGCTTAACCCCCTATGGCTTGTTAGGTGTGATTCTCTGGGTGGCTGTATTAAAGTCTGGTGTGCATGCGACATTAGCTGGCGTAGTTATCGCGTTTTGTATTCCATTAAGGGCGAAAGATGGTTCATCGCCAGCAGAAAGGCTAGAACATGAGATCCATCCTTGGAGTACTTTCTTGATTTTGCCTCTGTTTGCATTTGCTAACGCGGGTGTCAGCCTTTCTGGTATGGGAGTGACAGATCTGCTATCGCCTGTGCCATTAGGTATCGCGCTTGGTTTGCTCATCGGTAAGCCTGTAGGTATTTTGCTGATGAGTTATATTGCGGTGAAGTTGAAGTTTGCTCGCCTTCCTGAAGGGATAACTTGGTCATATATAGTGCCAGTGGCCGTAATGTGCGGCATAGGTTTTACTATGTCTATGTTTATTGCTTCACTAGCGTTCGAGCTCGGTGGCTTGAGTGTGGTTGGGCAAAGCTATAATGATTTAGCGCGCTTGGGAATTTTGCTTGGCTCATTCCTCTCTGCCGGCATCGGTTATGCGTGGTTATCTAAGGTACTACCCAAATAGATAGGAGAAGGTCAGGTGAAGCATCTAAATTACAATCATTTGTATTATTTTTGGATGGTATATAAAAAAGGCTCAGTGACTAAAGCCGCTGAGACCTTATACCTGACCCCTCAAACCATTACTGGTCAGCTTAAAACCCTAGAGCAAAGATTAAAGGGGAGTTTGTTTAAGCGCTCGGGGCGAAACTTGGCGCCCACTGAGTTAGGTGAGCTTGTTTTTCGCTATGCGGACAAAATGTTTAGTCTCAGCTATGAGATGTTAGATATTTTGAATTACCAAAAAGATGAGCAGACATTGTTTGAAGTTGGCATTGCCGACGCCCTATCTAAAGCCCTTGCGAGTAGAGTGTTACTATCAGTTATCCCTCAAGATGCTTCCATGCGCTTAGCCTGTTTTGAATCTACCCATGAACATTTAGTGGCCAAGCTAAGGGAGCATAAGCTGGATATGATCCTATCGGATTGTGCCGGCGAATCGCTAAAGTACCCCGAGATCTTATCGAAAAAATTAGGTGAGTGTGGGGTCAGTTTCTTTTCAGGCAAAACCTATAGCAGGCCGTTTCCCGAATGCTTAGAAGAAGATAAATTGTTAATTCCGGGGCGTTCAACCTCCTTAGGACAACAACTGTTTCATTGGTTTGATGAGAAGGGGTTAACGGTCGATATTTTGGGAGAATTTGACGATGCGGCCATGATGAAGGCATTTGGCTATTTTCACCAAGGGATCTTTGTCGCTCCTTCAATCTACAAGCAGGATATTCTAGCCCATGGTATTCAAGTACTGGGTAATACTGATGATGTAAAAGAGGAGTATCATGTGATGTTTGCTGAGCGAATGATCCAGCACCCTGGGGTGAAGCGGATTTTAGAGACTGACTTTAGCGAGCTATTTGCCGGAAAGGATATTCAGGTTTCTCAAGTTTAAGAGCTAAGGGAATACTGTTAAACTAGTCAGTCAGTTAGCCGTAGTTTAACTTTAGGGAGTCAACGAGTGCCACAGTTAATGGATATCGCCAGAGTAAGGTGGGCATGCCGTAGGGGTATGCTTGAGTTAGATGTGTTGTTTCAGCCTTTTGTGGAAAGTCAGTATCAAGCCTTAGCGGATGATGATAAGGCGACATTTATTCGTTTACTTGAATGTGAAGATCCCGAGCTTTTTGCTTGGTTTATGGGTCATGAAGCTTGCCCCGACGAAAAGTTGGCAGCCATGATTGTGAAAGTTCGTGGACGGGCCGCACCTTAATATTGACGTTACAGCCTCCTTCGATCAGTGCCTTGCACTGATCGCTCTCTTCTTTATCAGCTGCTTATCACTTATTGCTTGGCCAGATTTTTATCATTTTTGGATCTTTTTAAGCTTCTGCTTTACCGCTGAGTTCTTAATTGTTTTCTTTGCTTACCATTTCTATACGCTTAATTCTTGGCGATGCCGTTTTATCTTAACTGACTTGGGGGAAGGACGTATTTTCTCCAGAGGGAGCCAAGGTATTAAGTCTGTACAAATGCGCTCGAGTTATGACTCCTTTACTTTAGCCAAGGATACCGCTTTTTGGGTAACACCTTTGGCGGCGCTGTTTTATATTGACTGTGACTTAGTAGAAAAGCATAAAAGAGAGCGTCGTATGATGCTTATCTGGGCTGATATGCTTGGTGAGGAGCAATATAGGCATCTATGCCGTATTCTGGTAAAGCATAAGTCTTAGGCCGAATCTCGCTCTCACTTCTATGCTTGAGCTAATTCAGATGAGTTTTTAGGGGAGAGTTGTTACCCAGTCTAGGAAAATATAAAAGCCAGTTAGTTACTGGCTTTTTTATTTTTCTTGGTTTGTTACTTTCAAGGCTGTGTGACAATAGCAGCACGCTGTATATGCTGCTCTTGAGTTGGTGCAAAACTAACCATCTAAGATTAAGAGCCTAGTCTGGCTGCAATATGGTTGGCACCGGATTATCAAGCTTATCAGGATGATCAATATTACAATGTAGGCCTCTACTTTCTTTACGCTCCATGGCGCAGCGAATGATCAGCTCTGCTACCTGCACTAAGTTACGTAATTCTAACAAGTTATTACTCACTCTAAAGTGGCTGTAATATTCCTGAATTTCCTGTTGCAGTAGTTGGCAGCGTCGTAACGCGCGCTCCAATCGTTTGTCCGTTCTGACAATGCCGACATAATCCCACATAAACAACCTTAGCTCATGCCAGTTATGGGCGATAACAACTTCTTCATCTGAGTCCGAAACTTGGCTTTCATCCCAAGGTGGAATGTTATCGGCAATCTGAATTTTATGCAGAGTACTCTCAATATCCTGAGCAGCAGCTCGGGCGAAAACAAGACATTCGAGTAGAGAGTTACTGGCGAGACGGTTAGCACCATGAAGCCCTGTGTAGGCGACTTCACCAATGGCATAAAGGCCATTGAGATCTGTTTGGCCTTGAAGATCTGTCATCACGCCGCCACAGGTGTAATGGGCCGCTGGTACCACAGGAATGGGCTCCTTAGTGATATCTATGCCTAACTCTAGACAGCGTTTATAGATAGTTGGGAAGTGCTTAATGATAAAATCACAGTCTTTATGGCTAATATCTAAATAGACACAATCTACTCCGAGCCGTTTCATTTCATAATCAATGGCTCTGGCGACAATATCCCGAGGGGCGAGTTCGGCACGCTTATCAAACTCTGGCATAAAGCGAGTGCCGTCAGGACGAATCAAGTAGGCGCCTTCCCCCCGCAGTGCTTCTGTTAGTAGAAAGTTTTTCGCCTCAGCGTGGTATAAGCAGGTTGGATGGAACTGATTAAACTCCATATTGGCGACTCTGCATCCGGCGCGCCAAGCCATGGCGATACCATCGCCGCTGGCAATATCTGGATTAGAGGTATATTGATAAACCTTAGAGCAACCGCCTGTAGCCAGTGCGACAAATCCGGCTTTAACGGTTTCGGCTTGCTCTTTCTCTCTGTTCCAAACATAGGCACCTAAAACCCTATTGCCAGAACGACCAAGTTTACGGGTCGTGATCAAATCGATAGCGTTATATCGCTCAAGCAGAGTAATATTTGGGTGCTGTTTAGCTTTTTCTTGCAGGGTCAGTTGAACTTCTCGACCCGTTGCATCGGCAGCGTGCAGAATACGTCTATGACTGTGTCCCCCTTCGCGGGTGAGGTGGTAGGGTGCGTCGGCTTCATCGCCGTCAAAAGACTCTTCTTTGTCGAAGGCGACGCCTGAGTCGATTAGCCACTGCATGGCGCTACGAGCGTGGGTTGCGGTATAGGTGACCACCTTTTTGTCACACAGGCCTGCGCCAGCAATTAAGGTGTCATCGACATGGGACTCTATGGTGTCGGTTTCATCGAATACCGAGGCGATACCACCTTGGGCATAGTAAGTTGAGCCTTCGCAGAGAGGGCCTTTTGCAAGTAAAATAACGTTAGATTTTTCGGCCAAATGTAAGGCTAATGTGAGTCCGGCAGCACCGCTGCCAATAACCAATATATCAGATTGGTGTTCAACTACTTGTTTCATCGGGTATCATAGTGCACTTTGAAGTGTCCATTATGGTAAACCAAGTAGAAGAATATGGGTACTTTGCAAGTTTATTTAAATTAAATAGAACTTTTTCAGATAACGTTAGTCTACATATGTGCATATGATTCGAGCGACTGAGAAATCAGCATTTTAGATTTAGGAGAAGTCGGCTCGGATGAGTGGACAAATAAGTGATCAACAATTAGTTGAGCGAGTACAACAAGGGGATAAAAACGCTTTTAACCTTTTGGTGCAAAAATATCAGAGTAAGGTTTTGAGCCTGATTTCACGCTATGTAAGAAATCAAGCCGATGTCTCTGATGTGGCTCAAGAGGCTTTTATTAAAGCCTATAGAGCACTGCCCAATTTTAGGGGGGATAGCGCATTTTACACTTGGTTGTATCGTATCGCGGTTAATACCGCAAAGAATTATCTGGTATCCCAGGGGCGCAGAGCCCCGGCAAATGATGTCGATGTCGAAGACGCTGAGTATTATGACGGTAGTGATGCACTAAAGGAGTTTGCTTCTCCGGAACGCATGGTGTTATCCGATGAGATTAAGAAAACCGTTTTCGATACACTTGAAACATTGCCAGAAGAATTAAAGATGGCTATCTCTTTAAGAGAACTTGATGGTATGAGTTATGAAGAGATTGCCAATGTGATGGATTGCCCCGTTGGTACAGTAAGATCGCGTATCTTCCGTGCCCGTGAAGCAATCGATAAGAAACTTCAGCCTTTGCTGGAGCGGTAACATCCTTTATTTAGACAGGTGAACAATGGATAAATTAGGTCAGGAATGGGTATCAGCTGCGGTTGATGGTGAGACAGATGAAAAGATCCTCGCCGAATTAGCAGCGGACACAGATTCTCACGATAAATGGCAAAGCTATCATATGATAGGCGATGCAATGCGTGGCGAATTACCCCAAACTCTCTCCTTAGATCTTAGCCAAAGTATTGCTGATGCAATTGAGCAAGAGCCGACGATTTTGGTGCCAAAACCAGAAAAAGAGGCTGTCGAAGAGGTGGTTACTCCTGCAGCCAAGTCAAATGTGGTATCGCTATTTAAGCAATTTGGCCAATATGCCATTGCCGCAAGTGTTGCCTTAGTCGCTGTGGTGGGTGTGCAGAACTATAACGCGTCTCCAGAGAGTGGTGCAGAGCCATTACCTGTTTTAGATACTCGTCCGTTAATGGGAAGTGTATCGCCTGTGAGTTATCAAACGGGCGCTAACCAAAATGCCAATAAAAGTTATAGCAATGAGCAGATAACTGAGCAGCGTCGCCGTATTAATGCTTATATTCAAGACCATATGCTGCAGCAAAGATTGAATGCTGTGACAGTAAAGAATGGTAAAAAACAAGAAGAGAAGCCTGTAAGCAAATAAGCTGAGGTTGTCTCTTACTCTACTAACACCTGTATCTCGATACTTAAGCTTGAGCTTAATATGGAATACAGGTGTTATTGTTTCTAGCATATTGATTTTACTATTTGCTTGCGTGGAGTGATAGCCATTGTTAAGCAGGTTAGGGTAAAATCAACCTGTCCCCCACAGTAATGAGGAGTTAGCTTGCGCCATCTATTGTTAGCCACGCTGAGCCTAAGTGTATCATTATATTCTTTTTCTGCTTTTTCATTGAGTAATGAAGCGGATGTATTAGCATCGCCAGCAGAAGTCTCTCCTACATCCCCTCAGCCCAATGACCCTATCATTCAACCTAAGGTGATCAGTGAGCAGGAAGCACGTCTATCGGCCACTTATTGGTTAGAGAGAATGAGCCAAGCATTGAGAGAAACTCAATTTAAAGCCTCACTAATCCAACTGCAAGCCGATCATATACGACCTATGGTGTATCTTCACGGCGAAGTCGAGCAGCATGAAATTGCCTTTTTAGAGTATCTTAATGGTCCGCCCAAGAATGCGGTTCGTGTTGATAATAATGTCACTTTTATTGAGCATGATCAGCAACCCTATAGTGTGACAGCTAGCCGGATCCAAGGCCTATGGCCCCAAGCCTTTTCTGGTGATATAGCATCACTTAATGCAGGTTATCAGTTTGTATTGGGAGGGCGTAGCCGAATTGCAGGGCGTCCTGGGCAGGCGATTCGTATTCTACCAAAGGATAGCCATAGATTTGGTTATCAAGTATGGCTGGATATGGAAAGTTATCTGCCGCTGCGTTATGACATGATCAATGATGAGCGTCAGTTGATTGAGCAGATTTTAGTGATAGAGCTGTTAGTCCTGAAAAACACGCCAGGATTGTTAGTCGAAGCCTATAAGCAGGAATGGCCACCAGTGATCAATCAGCCAGAGCGTAAAGAGGGGCAGAACTGGCAGTTTGACTGGCTTCCTCAAGGTTTTAAGGTGGTGACACGTGATTATCGACGTCTGATGGGCAGCCCTAATGTGGTTGAGTATATTGCCCTCACCGATGGCATGGTTAGTATTTCTGTTTATGTCGCCAGAGCCGGTAGCACGCCTTTACCTGAAGAGATAGTCACTACGAATGGTTTAGCGATTGCCACCGAGCAGGTAGGAAATACTGAAGTGGTTGCACTTGGGCAAATGCCTAGCGCTACCTTAAGCAGAATTGCCAAGAGCCTGACCCTGGAGCAATAAGTTTATGATGCAGGAAGTAGCCAAAGTGATTAGTTGGCGAAGTGGCTGGGCAGTGGTTGAGGTGGAAATGAAGAGTGCCTGTAATCATTGCTCAAGTAGTGACTCCTGTGGCACCTCTAGCGTGGCTAAAGCTTTCTCACCTAAGAAACAAGTCTTTTCCGTTCCCTGCGAGCAGGCCTGTGAGGCAGGGGAATTGTTACAGTTAGGTTTACCCGAAAGCGTTATTTTAAAAGCAGCAGCCCTTGTCTATATCGCGCCTTTAATGGGCTTATTTATTGGTGCGATTCTAGGCGGCTTTCTCGCTGGATTAGCTGGTTTAGATAATGAACTGATAGTCATAGTCTTAGCTATACTTGGTGGTGTAGCAGCTTGGTACCTTGCAAAGCTACAGGCTAAAAAGATGGAGGAGTCGGCAGCGCCCGTGGTGCTTAAGCGTTTAGGAAAGAGCCTAGGGACTGTTGATCTTTGCTGATTGGTTTTTGCGCGAAGTCAATGGCATTTTATCGCGGCGAACGAGGTGAAGCTTAGCAATCTAAGTAAATTCTTGTTCAACAATGAGAAAATGCCATTGAGTTGCGCCCGAAGGGCAGCATTTACAGCGCACTTCTACTATGTTATCGCTTATTTATGTAGAATCACTACACAGCACAAGCTCTGCCTTGTTTAAGCACGCTGTAAATTGCTGCAAAAACAACCTTGAAAGATCAACTGCCCCTAGATATTTCTACTCAATAAGCTAAAGCTTGCTACCATATAGCGTTAATATTTCGACTCAATATACTCTAGTAGGGCTGTGTGAGTCATGGGTTATCAAAATTTAATCGCCTATCAATAGCGGAATCTGATTGGTATTAAATCCGCAATCAGGTACAATTTCGCACTTTTAATATTTTATCCATTTTGAGTTTAGTCATTCAGTATAATGAAACACATTAGAAATTTTTCGATTATTGCCCACATCGACCATGGGAAATCAACCTTATCAGACCGTCTAATTCAGCATTGTGATGGACTGAGTGATCGTGAAATGGCGGCCCAGGTTCTAGACTCAATGGATATTGAGCGTGAGCGTGGCATTACCATTAAAGCCCAGAGTGTCACTCTAAACTATAAAGCTAAAGATGGTGAGACCTACCAGCTTAACTTTATTGATACACCTGGCCACGTGGACTTTTCATACGAAGTTTCTCGCTCCCTTGCAGCCTGTGAAGGAGCGTTATTGGTTGTTGATGCTGGACAAGGTGTAGAAGCCCAAACACTGGCTAACTGTTATACGGCGCTTGAGATGGATTTGGACGTAGTGCCAATTCTCAACAAAATTGACCTGCCACAGGCTGAGCCTGAGCGTGTAGCAGAAGAGATTGAAGATATTGTCGGTATCGAAGCGATGGAAGCGGTGCGCTGCTCAGCGAAAACCGGTATTGGTATCGAAGATGTACTTGAAAATATCGTCTCTGATATTCCAGCGCCAGAAGGAAGTCCTGATGGCCCGCTACAAGCGCTGATCATCGATTCTTGGTTTGATAGCTACCTAGGTGTCGTGTCTTTAGTCCGCATTAAAAATGGTGTGTTAAAGAAAGGCGACAAGTTCAAGGTAATGTCTACAGGTCAGACTCATACAGCTGACCGTGTCGGTATTTTTACTCCTAAGCAAACAGACACCCCAGAGCTAAAAACCGGTGAAGTTGGTTTTGTGATTGCGGGTCTAAAAGATATTCATGGTGCACCAGTAGGTGATACTTTGACCCATGCTAAACATGGCGCAGAGGAGCCGTTACCTGGATTTAAAAAGGTCACGCCTCAGGTTTATGCGGGTGTATTCCCTATCTCAACCGACGAGTATGAAAACTTCCGTGATGCGCTTAATAAGCTTAGCTTGAATGATGCCTCACTTGAGTTTGAGCCAGAAAACTCTTCGGCGCTCGGCTTTGGTTTCCGTATCGGTTACCTAGGCTTATTGCATATGGAGATTATTCAAGAGCGTTTAGAGCGTGAATATAATCTTGATTTGATCACCACAGCACCGACCGTAGTATATGAAGTTGAAAAAAATAACGGCGAAGTGGTTTATGTTGATAACCCATCGGATCTACCACCGGTTAACAATATCGCAGAGATGCGTGAGCCGATTGTAGAAGCCAATATTCTGGTGCCTAAAGATTACCTAGGTAATGTCATCACACTCTGTATTGAGAAGCGTGGTGTGCAAAAGAACATGGTATATCACGGTAACCAAGTGGCGATTACCTATGAAATTCCTATGGCTGAAGTGGTGATGGATTTCTTTGATCGCTTGAAGTCAACTAGCCGCGGTTATGCGTCGCTCGAATATAACTTTATTCGTTTTGAGCCAGCCGACATGGTGCGTTTAGATGTACTGATTAACGGTGATAGAGTCGATGCCCTTGCGATGATTATTCACCGCACTCTTATTCGCCATAAAGGTATCGCCTTAGTCGATAAGATGAAGGAGCTGATCCCAAGACAGATGTTTGATATTGCGATTCAAGCCGCTGTGGGTAGTCAGATTGTTGCTCGCTCTAATGTTAAGGCGATGCGTAAAGACGTAACGGCAAAATGTTATGGTGGTGACGTTTCTCGTAAGAAGAAACTCCTACAGAAACAGAAGGAAGGTAAGAAGCGAATGAAGCAGGTCGGTAACGTGGAAGTGCCACAAGAAGCCTTCCTTGCAGTACTTAAGCTGAATGATTAATTCACTTCAACCTTGATTACAGCGCCGCATTATGCGGCGCTTTAGTTTGTATGCTGGTCGAGACCTGTTAGCTGTGCTGACAAATTTATATACAAACTAGCACTCCTTCAACAGAGTGTGCTGAGATAAAATAAACTTCGCCTAAGCGCAAACTCGTCTTAACTATCACACTTGTTAAGCTCGATTTTGCAACCTAGGCTGACAAACAGTTAGGATGATGCTCAGTTTGAACTAGCATTTTGGTGCGCGAGGAAAAGGGTTTTCTCGCCGATTATTTTCAGGCAGGAGTTAATGACATAATGGCAGCCTATTTTTCTCTTATTTTGGTGTTAGTGACCCTAGGCAGCGGGCTTATCTGGATGATGGACTCTTTGGTGTTGGCACCTAAGCGTCGTGAACGCTTAGCCCTCGCGCAATCTCAACAGGCAAACATTTCTGAAGAAGTGGCAGAGAAGATAACTCAAGAGCCTATGGTGGTGGAAACCGCTCGCTCTATCTTTCCTGTTATTGCATTTGTTTTGGTATTACGCTCATTTATTTATGAACCGTTTCAGATCCCTTCTGGCTCTATGATGCCAACACTTCTGGTTGGTGACTTTATTCTGGTGGAGAAGTTTAGCTATGGCCTTAAAGATCCTGTTTGGCGTACTCAGTTAGTTGAGACAGGTAAGCCTGAGCGCGGTGATGTAGCTGTATTTAAGTACCCAGAAGATCCAAAGATTGATTACATCAAGCGTGTTATTGGTTTGCCGGGCGATCGCATTATTTATCGTAATAAGCAGCTTTACATACAACAAGCGTGCTCTGAAGCCGATAAAAAGGCTAATAATTGTCCTAAGATAAAACTTATCGATAAAGCCAAGGTGAACCAAGGTGAGTTTAAGCAAAATGGTGTGCCACTGCTGCGTTATAAAGAGCAAGTTGGTGACGTGACCCATGACTTACTTATCCATCCAAGAAAGCCTGATCCTATTGGCTATTACCATAAAACGCCTGGACTGGCTTCTGGTGAGTTTGTAGTGCCTGAAGGCCAATATTTTGTGATGGGTGATAACCGAGATAACAGTATGGATAGCCGTTTTTGGGGCTTTGTGCCTGAAGCCAACCTTGTTGGTAAAGCTGTTGCTATCTGGATTAGCTTTGAATTTGACCGTACCCAGTCTGATTTCCTGCCGACTTGGGTTCCATCTGGAGTCCGCTTTAAGCGAGTAGGTGGTATTATTTAACTATGGAACCGATTAAGAATTTACCTAGATTATGCCGTACTCTAGGTTATGAGTTTTCAAATTTGGACCTGCTGAAGCAGGCTCTGACCCATCGTAGTGCGGCCAATAAACATAATGAGAGATTAGAGTTTCTTGGAGACTCTATTCTCTCCATCGTGATATCCGATGCCCTGTATCACCAATTCCCTAAGGCGACCGAAGGTGACTTAAGCCGTATGCGCGCCACCTTAGTGCGAGGTGATACTCTGACCTTAATCGCTAAAGAGTTTAAGTTAGGTGATTACCTTAATTTAGGCCCGGGTGAGCTAAAAAGCGGTGGTTTTAGACGAGAGTCGATTCTTGCCGATGCGGTGGAAGCTATCATTGGCGCGATCTACCTCGACTCTGAGCTAGAAACCATACGCGGCTTATTGCTGAACTGGTATAAGCAGCGCCTTGCTGAGATTAAGCCCGGGGTAAACCAAAAAGATGCTAAGACTCAGCTGCAGGAGCATCTACAAAGCTTTAAAAAGCCACTGCCCGAGTACAAGGTGATTAGCATCGAAGGCGAAGCCCATGATCAAACCTTTACCGTAGAGTGCCGAATCGATGGTGTCGATGAAGCCAAGATAGGTGTTGGCAGTTCTAGAAGAAAAGCTGAGCAGCTTGCAGCGGCTCAGGTATTGGAGTTAGTGAAAAAATGAGTAAAGAAACAGACTTGCCAGAGGGCGCACCTGCTCAGGAGCCTAGCCTAGATGATCTGCTGGCAAGGATGAACCAAGATAATGCCACTCCCAATTATGAAGTGACTTATTGTGGCATGGTTGCGATTGTCGGTCGCCCAAATGTGGGTAAATCGACCCTGTTAAATCGTATCTTGGGACAGAAAGTGAGTATCACCTCCAAGAAACCACAAACCACACGTCATCGCATTATGGGGATCCATACCGAAGCTGAAAGCCAAATTGTCTTCGTTGATACTCCTGGTCTGCATATCGAAGAGAAGCGTGCCATTAACCGCTTGATGAACCGGGCGGCAGCCAGCTCCCTCGGTGACGCTGTGATGGTTGTGTTTGTCGTCGACGGTATGAATTGGACCAATGACGATGAAATGGTGTTGAAGAAGCTTCATGGTGGTGAGGATGAAGAGCGTAAAATCGTTCTTGCTATCAACAAGGTGGACAATATCGAAGATAAGGAAGCGCTATTTCCTTACCTTGAACAGATGGCGCAGAAGTTTCCTTTTGATGAAATTTTGCCTATCTCAGCCACTAAAGGCACCAATGTGAGACGCATTCTGGAGTTAGCGAAGGACTGTTTGCCAGAGTCTCCACATTATTTCCCCGATGACTATATTACCGACCGTTCTCAGCGCTTTATGGCGTCCGAGATAGTGCGTGAAAAGCTGATGCGTTTTCTGGGTGATGAGTTGCCCTATGACGCAACAGTGGAAATTGAGCAATTCACCATGATGGAGAATGGTGTTTATCAGATTAATGCACTGATTTTGGTAGAGCGTAAAGGCCAGAAACGCATGGTGATTGGCAAAAATGGCGAACGTATTCGCACTATCGCCACTCAAGCCCGTATCGATATGGAAGCTCTGTTTGATAATAAGGTGTTTCTTGAGGTTTGGGTTAAGGTCAAATCTGGCTGGGCCGATGATGAGCGTGCCCTGCGAAGCCTAGGTTATGGCGAAGATTAAGTCTATTGCCATAAGCACTCAAGCTTACTCAGGATAGATAATTGATGGAACGTGGCTATGTCTTGCATCATAGGCCTTACCGAGAATCCAGCGTAATAGTGAACCTGCTGGTGGATGGAATAGGTCGAGTCGATGCCATAGCCCGCCTCGGTAGCGGTAAGCGTTCCATTAAAAGCATTCTGCAGCCTTTTCAGCCACTCATTTTTCAGCTCTCGGGCAAAGGAGAGTTGAAGACTCTTTACCAAGTTGAAGCCGCGTCCCCCGCCATTCCACTTCAAGGCGATGGTATGTACGCAGGTATTTATCTAAACGAATTGATCGTTCGCTGCTTACCGGTTCATCAAGCCGCCGAAAGATTGTTTCTTCCCTATCATCAAGCGTTAATTTCCCTCGCCAGCCAACTTGAGCAAGCTAAGCTGCGTTATTTTGAACAAGCCCTGTTACATGAGCTGGGTTGTATGCCATCTCTTGATAAAGATGTGCAAGGGGATGCGATAAGCAGTCATGCCTTTTACCGATTAATTCCCGAAGAAGGCTTTGTTTGTGTGGTGCTTTCCCCCCAAAGCCGAGCGGGTGCTGGTATCTATTCGGGTGAGGCATTGATGGCTTTAGGTGAGCAAGCGTTAACAGATAGTCATTACAGTCAGATTAAACACCTGATGCGCACCTTATTAGCGCCAATTCTGGGGACTAAACCACTTAATAGCCGCAGACTGTTTGCTGCTAGGGGCGACTCATCGCTTTCCTCATGATAGTGGCTATCGCTTTTTTCATTTCATCGATTACAATAGCGCCTCAAACTAACAATAATTAAGGAGCCTTAGGTGGGCAGAATTTTACTAGGCGTTAATATCGATCATATTGCAACCCTACGCCAGGCTCGTGGCACAAATTACCCAGATCCTGTGCATGCTGCGGCTGTGGCTGAACATGCTGGCGCCGATGGCATAACCATACATCTACGTGAAGATAGACGTCATATTATTGATAGAGATGTCTATACCCTTGCTAAGACCCTAAAAACTCGTATGAATCTTGAAATGGCGGTTACTGAAGAGATGCTCAACATCGCCTGCGAAGTGAAACCAGCTTACGTGTGTCTAGTGCCAGAGAAGCGAGAAGAGCTCACTACAGAAGGTGGACTAGATGTTGCGGGGCAGATGGATAAGATGAAGCAAGCGGTTGAGCGTTTAGCTGCAGTAGGGTCTAAGGTGTCGCTCTTTATCGATGCTGATAAAGCACAGATCGATGCCGCTGTAGCTGTGGGTGCGCCCTATATCGAAATTCATACAGGTTGTTATGCCGATGCACAAACCGATGCAGAGCAGCAGCAAGAACTTGAGCGTATTAAAGCCATGGCAACCTACGCCCATGGTAAGGGACTAGTGGTAAATGCTGGTCATGGTTTGCATTACCACAATGTTAAGCCTATCGCTGCCATTCCTGAGTTATATGAGCTTAATATTGGCCATGCTATTGTGGCCCGTGCTGCTATCGATGGTCTGGCGACGGCAGTAAAAGATATGAAGCAGTTGATGCTTGAAGGGCGCCGCGGCGAGTAAAGGTACAAGCTATGGCAATTGTTGGCTTAGGCACAGATATCGTTGAGATAGAGCGCATAGAAGCGCAAGTCGCTAAGGGCTGTGACAGGCTCGCCAAACGAGTATTAACGCCTAAGGAACTGGCTATTTTTGCTAATAGCAGCCAGCCTGGGCGTTATCTTGCAAAGCGTTTCGCTGCCAAGGAGGCCGCCGCAAAAGCCCTAGGAACTGGCATTGGCAGAGGGGTTTCATTTCAACATATTGAAATCAGTAACAATGCCGACGGCGCGCCTTCTCTTGAGTTTAGCCAAGGGGCCAAAGAAAGGCTGCAGAAGCTGGGTGGAAAACTCGGTCATATCTCTATTGCCGATGAGAAGCACTATGCTATGGCGACTGTGATCCTAGAGTCTATCGATTAGTCTACTTAGATTTTTGAATGCGGTTAAAGGCGTTAATTATGATTAGCGCCTTTTTTATTGGCAGGTTTTCAGTTAGGTTAAGGTAATACCAATCTAACTAAATATCTGTTCAGTTCAGAGCCTCTCAGGCGTTTCAATTTAAGGCGCATTGTCGCTGGAATGGTTATTCCCTTTCAAGTCAATGCAACACAGAAGTGAAGCGCCTGAGAGACTCCCGCTGAATGATCACATATTTAGTGCGATTGGTATAATTAATAATAGCTGTCAATTAGCATGGAGCTTGATATGAAGTCAGCAGTAGAACAACTCGCCACCTATAAAAGTGTTCACTTAAATCCTAAAAATATTCGTACTCACTTTATTGGAGTACCTGCGATTATCTGGTCTTTGCTAGTACTGATGAGCTTTGTTCGCTTTGATATCGCCGGTCAATTTCAATTGAGCTTAGCTATGGTTTTTGCTGTGGTTGTTGCCATCTATTACTTTATCTTGCACACCCGATTAGCCATAGGGTTAATGCTGTTTATTATCCCTGTGCTGATGAGCGCTGAGTATATAGTTTCTCTGCCAAATGCGTTGTGGATTGCCTTAGGGGTATTTATCGTCGCTTGGGCAATACAGTTTCTAGGGCATAAATATGAGAAAGCCAAACCTGCATTTATCGATGATTTAAACCAATTGCTAATAGGGCCTTTTTTCTTAATGGCTGAGGTCTATTTTATGTTGGGTTGGGAGCAAAAACTCAATGAAACCATTACCCCCATTGCTAGAGATAAACGTCGCGCCCTAGAGGCCGCAAGAAAGGCGAGCTAGTCCTGCCATTTAAATCTGCTACCAATCGTTTTTTCAATTTACTCGAATATGGGGAGCAGTAGTGATCCCTCAGGTTTATCACTTCGTATAGCTATCAAATTGAGTATTTGAGGGTATTAGAGTGATAACTCGGGGTAGACAGCTAGAACAGACGACTTTAGGCAATAAATCGATTGGAAAAGGGCCTTTGCCTGTGTTCCCACTCCCTATATGCTTGCTGCCTAGAGGCGTTCAGAGGTTGCGTATATTTGAAACACGATACCTCAACATGGTGGCGAGCCTTAAGCAGGGGGATGGATTTGTCGTTGGACTTTATTTAGAGCAAAAGCGTTTCTTTGTACCTAAATGGGGCACATTGGTAAATATCTTGGACTTCAATACCGCAGACGATGGCATATTAACGATAGATGTTGGTGCAAGTGATTTGGTTAGCCTCTCCTCGTTTCAATATTTGGATGACGGGCTGTTAACAGCGAATGCTCATTCTCGTTCCCATTGGTCTAGTGATAGAGATATTATTTCATATAAACAAAACAATCAGTTAGATGAGTTGTCGCTATTACTTAAATCCCTATTTGTCACCAATACTGAGCTCAGTAGTTTGTATGAAACTCATTATTTTAGCTATCCTAAATGGGTATGTGCTCGGCTATTAGAAATCATTCCTTTGTCATTAACTGAAAAAGAAAGGGTTATCAGCCAGCTAACGTTTTCACAGGTCACTCAGTTGCTTTGTACTCTATGTGAAATAGAAGAGAAAAATTTGTGATCCTTTTTGCTCGTTCTGACGTATAGATGGATACGTTTAGAACAAGGGTGAGCTTAAATGCGACAATTAGATGGCATGAAAGGATCTATTAAGGGAGAAATACCCATTAATCAGCCTATCAACTTTGAAGCCGCTAAGGAGCTATCCTGCTGGCTGTCATTAGTTGCCAAGAAACGTGATAAGCAAGCTTTTACCAAGCTGTTTATGTTCTTTGCCCCTAAGATTAAACGCTTTGGCCTCAAGCAGTATAAAAGCGAGACCCAAGCCTATGACCTGGTTCAGGAGACGATGACCAGCGTTTGGAGAAAAGCCCATCTTTATGATGCCAATAAAGGTGCGGCCACCACATGGATTTACACCATAATGCGTAACGCGTCTTTTGACTACTTGAGAAAGCTTAAGACAGGTTGCGAGCAAAACCTCGGTGATGATATTTGGCCTTTAGAGCAGCAACAAGAAGAAACTGCTCATATAGACGACGCTAGTTTTGGCGATCATTTAATGGACAATCAACTTAAACACTATGTTGATTGCCTGCCCAATGCCCAAAGAGTGGTTGTTAAAGGTATCTATTTTCAAGAGCTGTCGCAAGAACAGCTATCTAAGCAGTTGGGTGTCCCAATTGGCACCATTAAGTCTCGGTTGAGACTGGCTTTAGCCAGAATTAGGAAACAGATGGGGGAACAAGCCGATGATTAAATACCATCCAAGTGACGCAGTGTTGGAGGCATTTGTAACAGGTGAGCTACCGGCGTCTGTTTCCTTAGTGACTTCAAGTCATATTGAAATGTGTCAGCGATGTCAGCAGCGTGTTGAACAGCTAACCGAAGCGGCGGCGCTTAAAGCATTCGATTTAGAAGAGGCATTCAATGAGAATGAGTTTATCGCCCCCTTTGATGCTGACTCTGTCTTTTCAAATGATGACGAAAACTTATCTCCAGAGAGCCAAGTCGACAGTCGATTGCTCGATAATATCATGGCTTTGCCCGCTGAGGATTTGTCGGTTGAATTGGACAAGGAAGCAGGTTTTTTTGAATATGCTGGTGATAAGGTCAGTGTGCCAAGGGCGCTAAGAAGCATACCACTTCAAAGTTGGCAGGGGGTTGGCAAGGTATCCCGTGCTAGATTTAACTTTGACGATGAAGATCTTCGTATGAGCTTGTTGCATATAGATAAAGGAGGACTTGTGCCTCAACATACTCACAAGGGCTTTGAGATTACATTATTACTTCAAGGTAGCTTTGAAGATGAGATGGGGCATTATGTCGCAGGTGACTTTATCTGGCTAGATGGTAAGCATACCCATGAGCCAGTCACTAAGGAGGGGTGTACTTGCCTGACTGTATCAAGCGATGCACTGCGTTTCACGCAAGGTGTGAGTCAGCTTCTCAATCCTATAGGTAAGCTAATTTACTGATAGCAAGCTTAGTTTAACACCGCCTATAGGTTTCGATAGGCGGTTTTTTTACCCCATTGACTCACTCTTTATTATTTACTTTCACTTGATATTCTCGCTTTGCGTAAACTTCATTTATTCATTGTCGCTTCTTTTTAAGTAGTTGATAAATAAAGGTTTGATTGTCGTTTGTCCTACTTTGGGCGTGGTTCTTCACCAAAGATATTGGCACTAACACGCATTATTCCTAAGCTCGCTATTTTCAATACTTAAGCTATAGGTATTTAAATAGTGGGTAAATTACTGATTGAATTGATCTAAATTTTGACTCATTACGTACTGTATGGTTAGGAGAAGTCGTTAAAGGAGAATCGCCATGAAATATTCCCCATGGCTACAAGGATTTATTGATGCCTACAGTGAGCTAGGCACGGATAATCTAGAGCTGTTAGAGGGTATTTACCATCCGCAGCTGGTATTCATAGACCCCTTACATCAGCTAGAAGGGGTAGATAACCTTATTCAAAGCTTTAAAGCTAGCTATACCAATATCAGTCACTGCAACTTTACCATAGATAATGTCATTGAATCAGGGGACCAAGCCGCTGTGTATTGGCATATGGATTTTAGCCATAACAAGTTAAATGGTGGCAAAGTGATTCAGGTCAGTGGTCACTCGCATCTTAAGCAGCGAGATGGACTCGTGGTATTTCATCGTGACTACTTAGATGTTGGCGCCATGCTTTATGAACACATTCCTTTACTGGGAGCCATTGTCAAACGGATTAAATCCAAGGCGGTACAAGTATGAATGTACTGGTAACAGGTGCCACTTCGGGCATAGGTAGAGCGCTTTGCGCGGCATATAGCTATCGTGGTGATCATGTCCATGCTTGTGGTCGAAGTGAAGCTAAGCTTGCGGATTTAGCCAGTGAAGTTGAAATAACCCAAAGTTATTGCTTTGACCTGACGGATTTCGAAGCTTATCCCAAAATGACGAGTGAGTTTGAGACATTAGATCTGCTGATCCTTAACGCAGGCGACTGTGAATATATTGACGATCCTAAGCACTTTGATGGTGAGTTATTTGAGCGAGTGGTTAAAGTTAATCTGATTTCCATCGGCTATTGCTTACAAACTTGGTTGCCGCATCTTAAGCCTGGAGGGCGTTTGGTCTTGATTAGTTCAAGCGCCGCATTTTTACCTTTGCCAAGAGCCGAGGCCTATGGTTGCTCAAAAGCGGCGCTGAGTTATTTAGGAAAGACCTTATCTGTGAGCCTAAGGGATAAACAGATAGGTGTCAGTGTCGTTCACCCTGGCTTCGTAAAAACACCTTTAACCGATAAGAACACCTTTGCCATGCCAATGCTCATTGATGCCAATAGGGCGGCTGAGTTGATTGTTGAGGGGGTTAATAAGGGCAAGCGTGAGATTAACTTTCCTTGGTTATTTGTATTGTTTATGAAGTGTTTTAATGCCTTGCCAATGTTCTTATGGAGCAAGCTTGCTGTAATGGGGAAAATAAAATGAAAAATATTGCCGTGATAGGCTCGGGCATTTCTGGGCTAACCTCAGCCTATTTGCTGGACAAGCAACATAAGGTCACAGTATTTGAAAAGAATGATTATGTTGGCGGCCATACCGCAACTGTGGATATTGAGCTTGATAATCAGCACTATGCTATAGATACAGGTTTTATTGTTTTTAATGATAGAACTTATCCTAATTTCAACAAGTTACTCGATAGGCTAAACCTTAAGGGCAAAGCGACAGAGATGAGCTTTAGTGTCCACAATAGCCAGACGCAATTTGAATACAACGGACATGGTTTAAATAGCCTTTTCGCTCAAAGAACTAACCTATTAAGGCCAAGGTTTTGGTGGCTTATCTATGAAATCATTAAGTTTAATAGACTATGTACACAGGCATACGCGTCTAATTCGATTCCTAGTGGGGCAAGTTTAGGGGACTTCCTCAAGCAACATCACTTTTCTGACTTTTTTTCCCGTCACTATATCTTACCTATGGGGGCGGCGATTTGGTCGACATCTCTTAATGAGATGATGCAGTTTGATCTTAAATTCTTCATTCAGTTTTTCTATCACCATGGACTGCTTAATATCAGTGATAGACCCCAGTGGTATGTCATTCCAAAGGGATCCCGTGAATATGTTAAGCGTATTGAAGCTCAGTTGTCTCAACCGATTGTCACTAAGGCTGATATTGAAAAGGTGAGTCGAACTGACGATGGCGTGATTGTGACCATGGCCAATGGCGAAATCTTGCTATTTGATGAGGTGATTTTTGCCTGTCATTCCAATGAAGCCTTGGAATTAATCGACAACCCTACTCAAGATGAGGTCAATGTACTGTCAAATATTCCCTATAGTCGCAATGAGGTTGTGCTACATACGGACACATCCCTGCTACCAAATAGAAAGCTTGCTTGGGCAAGTTGGAACTATCGTTTAGATGATAATTTATCCCGTCCAGCCTGCGTGACCTACGATATGAATATTTTGCAAGGTATTGAAAGTGAACACACCTTTTGTGTCACCTTAAACCAAACCGAGTCGATAGCCCCTGAGAAAGTATTAAAGCGGTTTGTTTATCATCACCCAGTGTTAGATGAGTCGAGCGTTGGTGCGCAAAAATTACGTCATCTTATCTGTGGCAAGCAAGGCTTTCATTTCGCTGGCGCCTATTGGTACAACGGCTTTCATGAAGACGGTGTACGTAGTGCCTTGGACGTTACCCAACGTTTTGGACTCAGCCTATGACAGATTCAGCTATAGTCGAACACCTTGATTCCAGTGAATTTGATGGTGACAACAGCGGCATCTACTGGGGTGAG
Organism: uncultured Shewanella sp.; assembly: GCA_947503555.1. Lineage (GTDB taxonomy): Bacteria > Pseudomonadota > Gammaproteobacteria > Enterobacterales > Shewanellaceae > Shewanella. The sequence goes on along the minus strand of CANNEE010000001.1, from coordinate 391,555 downwards.
GTTCGTCATAGACGCTTTGGTGCGATAACCCATCAGTTCAGTTATCGCATCTATATGTTAGCTCTCGATTTGGATGAGTTAACCCAGCTAGCTGAACGCAGTGCAATATTTGGTACGGCTTGGTATCACCCGATACGCTTTAATGAAAAAGATTATCTAAAAAGTGAACCTGGAGAGCTTAAGCAGCGTATAAGTCTCAAAGTAAAGGAGTTGGGTGGTCAGTGGTCATCAACAAATAAGGTCGTCATGCTCGCTCAGGTGCGTTGTATAGGGCTTTATTTTAGTCCTATTAACTGCTTTTTCTGTTACTCCAGTGAGGGGGATTGTCAGTATATGTTGGCGGAAGTGAGTAATACACCGTGGAAAGAGACTCACTATTATCTCGTTGACATGGAGGGGGAAATGAAGGTGAACAAAGCCTTTCATGTTTCTCCCTTCATGGAGATGGATATGACCTACCACTGGAAGATAAGGCCTCCTCAGAAGCGAGCTTTGGTGCATATCGAGAGCCACAAAGCAGAGAAGCAGTTTGATGCGACCTTAGCCCTTAATAAACATGACTTTACAGCGGGAGAGCTTGCTAAAACCTTAGCTTCAATACCTGTGATGACGTTGAAAATCCTTTTGGGGATTTATTGGCAAGCACTAAAACTCTTTATAAAGCGGGTGCCTTTTATTAGTCATCCAAATGCGAAATAAGCGCTTACTCTCAAGGCGGTAGAGGGTTGCAACAACAAGGTTTGAGACGATTATGGATAAATTAATACAAGAGCAAACATTGGTCGCCCCAAAGGGGGGAATCAATGTAAGTGCGTTGAAGTCAAACAAATATCGTAGCTTGATTTTCGCTTTTTTAGATAAGTTGACTGGCGCTAATGTTGAGATCATAGAGCAAGGTTGCTTGAGGCAGTTTGGTGATACCCATGCCAAACTTAAGGGACAAATTCAGGTTAATGATGACAGCTTTTATAAAGATGTGTTGGCAAGTGGCAGCATAGGTGCCGCAGAAGCTTATATTGCGGGAAAATGGTCCAGTCCTGATCTCACACAGTTAATTGAGATTATGGCATTGAATCAGGCGCAGCTTGATAAGCTAGAGAGCCAAACTCGATGGCTCAGTCGTATTAAAAAAATCATTACCCATTTCAGCAATAGAAATACTCAGCAAGGTTCAAAACGCAATATTCTAGCTCACTACGATATAGGTAATGAGTTATATACCCGCTTTCTTGATAAAGAGATGCAGTACTCCTGCGGCATTTATAGCCAGCAGGCTCAAGAGCTGGAGTCGGCGCAGGTATTGAAAATGCACACCATTTGTGAGCGACTTGAGCTGAAATCTGAAGATAGAGTGATAGAGATAGGCACTGGCTGGGGAGGCTTAGCTATCTTTATGGCGCAACATTATGGCTGTCATGTGACAACAACGACCATTTCAGATGCCCAATATGATTATGCCGTCAGTCGCGTTAATGATTTAGGACTAGCAGATAAAGTGACTCTGCTGAAGCAAGATTATCGCACTCTTGACGGCCAATATGACAAGCTAGTTTCTATCGAGATGATTGAAGCTGTTGGACATGAATACTTACCTAACTTCTTTGCTACTTGCTCCGGGCTGTTAAAGAGCGATGGCAAGATGTTGATCCAGTCGATCACCATAGCCGATAGCCGTTATGAGAGTTATCGTAAGAGTACTGACTTTATTCAAAAGTATATTTTCCCTGGAGGTTGTTTACCCTCAATCGCACAAATGAGTCATCAAATTGCTAGTCAAACCGATATGGTTGTTGAGCAAATTGATGATATTGGTCTGCATTATGCTCGCACTTTATATGATTGGCGCTTGAAGTTTGAACAGGCATGGCCTGAATTGGTAGAGCTGGGATATAGCCAGGAGTTTAAACGCTTATGGCTGTTTTATCTTTGCTATTGTGAGGGGGCATTCCGGCAGCGGGTTATCAGTACTCATCATCTAGTGGCGAGAAAGCCAAGATATAGAGGACAGAGTGATGAAATGGTTTTGGATTATTAATCTTATTTTATTTCAAGCCTGTTGGTTTAGTGCGGCTTTGCTTGATGAGTTTCGTCTTCAGGTGATGACAATACTCCTGCTACTCCATTTTCTTATCTCACCATCCAAGGCCATCGATGCTAGGTTGCTACTGCTTGTGCCAGTGGGTATTGCTTTGGATAAATTGCTCATGGAGTTTGGTGTGATGAGCGCCCAAAGTAATAGCTTTCCAATCTGGCTTGTTCTGCTTTGGAGCATGTTTATTATCAGTTTGAATCATAGCTTAAGGTGGCTCGATGAACTGTCATGGCAAGCCCAGATGTTAATCGGTGCGATAGGCGGCGCAGGAAGTTATGTCGCTGGAGTGTCACTTGGGGCTTTGGATTCACAATTGGGACCTTCAATGTTATTTCTTTGTTTGGCCTTGGTTTGGGGAATACTCATCCCCTTACTTATTGTGCTTAAAAGGCAATTGCTTGGGATAGGTCTTTCTGAACATCGAGAGGTGAACCATGGTTAAGTGGAGTTTTCTGCTGTTATTACCTTCGCTAACTTTAGCTAAAGGTGTAGACGATCTTAATAAAGTGGGTGAGGGCAAGCTTAACTATTTGTTTTGGGATATTTATTTAGCCCAGTATTACTCATCGGCTCCTCAAAGCACCAAAGCTGAATGGCAGCATAGACAAAATGAGACTTTAATTGATAACCCAGTAAATGCTTTGAGAATAAAGTACTTTAAATCAATAGATAAGCAATCTCTCATTGAGGCCACTATCGCTCAGTGGCAGCATTTAGGGTATGAAGAGAATGATATCAATCGCTGGGTGGCTCAGGTTGAGCCTATATGGCCTGATGTTGAACCGGGTCATACATTGACTTTCAGGGTTGAGCCAGATAGACCAAGTCAGTTTTTTTATAATGGTTACTGGATTGGCAATGTTGAAGAGAAAGGCTTTGGCAAAGCATTTTTGTCAATCTGGCTATCGGAAAGGACTTCTGAGCCCAAGCTAAGGCAAGCATTACTGGGGGCAAGATGATGAGAGCTTTTATTGGGATTTGCCTCTTGCTTGTTATGGTCGGGTGCGGTCATAGAAGTGTCGATCACTATCAGAATACTCAGCCAAAATTGCTATTTGAGGAGTTTTTCGATGGTGAGTTGGTCGCTTATGGCATGGTACTTGACCGTTCTGGCCATCTGCTAAGACGCTTTGAGGTTAAGATGCTGGCCAGTTGGCAGGGGGAAAAAGGCGAGATAAAAGAGTGGTTTGTGTTTGACGATGGCGAAAAGTCGACCCGCATTTGGCAAATCAATAAATTGTCAGAAAATCGTTTTGAAGGTACAGCAGAAGATGTGATAGGTGTGGCACAAGGGCAAACGAGTGGTGCAGCGCTTTACTGGAGTTACGTCTTAGCGATACCTATTGATGGTGAGGTGTTTCATATTACCTTAGATGATTGGATGTATCTGCTCGATGACAAACGCCTATTTAATAAAACGAAAATGTCTAAATGGGGCTTTAACGTCGGTGAGATTATTATCTATATCGAAAAAAAAGACTGATAGAGGAATAGCAATAATAAAGGCACCTAAAGGTGCCTTTATTATTTGGGAATTGACTCAACTAGTGACTCTTAGGTGGCTGATAATGATCGGCGATGACTCGCACTGTTTTAACCATATTATCCGCTACATCGATCACTTCTAGCGGGTAGCCAGCAAGGCGCATACTGGTATTAGGCGGTGGAATATCTTCAAGATACTCAACAATCAAACCATTAAGGGTTTTAGGTCCAGAGGTAGGGAAGTGCCAGTTCATCTCTTTGTTAAGATCGCGAATGTTAATGCTGGCATCGATCACATAGCTACCATCTTGTTGTGCATTAATATCTTCACTTGGCGCTGTGATCATCGAAGTCGTAAAGTCACCGACAATCTCTTCAAGAATATCACTTAATGTCACTAGACCTTGAATATCACCATATTCATCAACCACGAGACCGATACGCTCTTTATTTTGCTGAAAGTTAGCCAATTGAACATTGAGTGGCGTACCTTCGGGAATAAAGTAGATCTCTTTGACTGCGCGCAGTAGTGAAGACTTACTAAACTGCTCTTTGGCCTGCAGTCGTAGAGCATCCCTAAGGTGAACAAAGCCTACAGCATCGTCGATATTATCGCGGTATAACATAACGCGAGTATGGGGGCTGGTAATCACCTGTTTATTGATGCTCTTAAAGTCATCGTTGACATTGATTGCATAGATATCAGAGCGGGGCACCATAATATCTTCAACAGTGACCTTTTCGAGATCCATAATCGACAGCAGCATCTCTTGGTGACGTTGTGGAATTAACGCCCCCGCTTCATGTACTACGGTACGCAGCTCTTCTTGGCTAAGTGCATCTTGCTCAGGTACCGAGCGAATGCCTAGCAAACGCAAAAAGCTTGAGGTGATAAAGTTAATTATCTTAACCAAAGGAGAGAGGATAAAGAGTAATCCATTGAGCACTAGGCTAGATGGAAAGGCAATCTTCTCTGGATGCAAAGCCGCAACGGTTTTTGGGGTGACTTCGGCAAAAATCAATACGATTAGGGTAAGCGCACCTGTAGAGATAGCAATCCCCATATCTCCCCAAATGCGAATACCGATAACGGTCGCAATCGAAGAGGCGAGAATATTCACTAGATTATTGCCGATAAGAATAAGACCAATGAGTCTGTCAGGTCTTTCTAGCATCTTAGTGGCGCGTTTAGCACCTTTGTGGCCTTTAGTGGCCAGATGACGTAACCGATAGCGGTTGAGTGTCATCATTGCGGTTTCTGAGCCTGAGAAATAGGCTGAGATCATAATTAGCACAAACAGGAATATTAACAGTGTGCCAGTTGAGATTGCGTCCAAAAAGGGGGCTCCATTATTGCCTAGGATTTATCTAGATACTGATATTTTGCTCGAGTGTCAAGTTAGGCTAAGGTAGGGTGCCTTAGCCTAATTTGCTAATTGATTAATTTATAATGAGTTCTTTGACAATACGTGCGCCAAAGTAAGCGAGGGTAAGTAGAGTGCCTCCGGTGAGAGTATAGATAACTGCGGTGCGAACCTTACAGCCTACACGGTACTCTTGCCACAACATGGTGACATAAACAAACCAAGCCATTATCGATAACACGGCTTTATGGCCTTTGCCATCGGCAAACATATCATCGAGGAAGATAAAACCTGTTGCTAAAGACAAACTCAGTAGAATGACGCCGACTATCACTAGATGATAAAGCTGCTTCTCTACTGTCATTAGCGGTGGAATGGCTGGGCTTAACATAAACTGCTTTTGCTTAAGCTTCTTTTGAATAAAGGCAAGTTGAATAGCATAAAGTGCGGCAATCATCAGGGCGCTATAGGCAATAAGGGATAGAATGATATGTACCAGCACTTCAGGGTTGGCTTCAAAGTGCACTATATATTTAGGCGGTAGAAGCCAGAGCACTGCAACTGATAACACAGAGCAGGCATAGACCACAGGTACAAGAACGATTACCTTAATGCGGAACATGAGCGCAGTGAAGGCAAAGGCGATAATCCAGTTAACGCTGGAAATAACATTGGTTAGGCTGAAGTTTTGCCCATCGCCGGTAAAGATTGCTTGGGAAAGGGCGGCAGCATGCAAAATCACCGCAACAGAAGCGATTCCGGCGACGAGGCGCCTGTTAGGTCCATCGTTATGGAAGAGTTTGCTTGTCACTAGCACCAAGGCAATGCTGTAAAAAAGCATTGCTGAGGCTGAAAAAATGACCATGGTTTTGACCTATTAATGTTATGTAAAAATAAGTGGGTTTGAGTTTACTCTGACCAACTAGGCGCTGAATTTATCCATCTTCTGCCTATAAAGCGACATAATCGCTTAGTATCCTTATCGATATTAAAACCGATATCGGCTTTGGTGAGCCTTACTCACAATTCCCTTAATCATGTCATAGAGTAACACGACCTATACCCTCTTGGGCAGTGATATGAGACTCAAAATTAAGCAGATTCTGAATCTTAGTGATAAAATTTACAAATTAAGTGTTAATGAATTTTTCTTGAGAGTAAGGTTAATAACCTTGAAAAGCTGCCTATGTGCCACAACTTGAGTTAGGCAGTAGCATAAAATCACTGCATCGCTATAATAGCCAGCATTATCGTCAACTCACTAGGGTAAAGAACGGGATCATGTTTGAGAACCTATCCGACAGACTGTCACGTACGCTGAAGAACATCAGTGGCCGTGGTCGCTTAACAGAAGACAATATTAAAGACACCCTGCGTGAAGTTCGCATGGCACTGCTGGAGGCCGATGTTGCCCTGCCAGTTGTGCGTGAATTTGTTAGCAGCGTTAAAGAGCGCGCTGTAGGACATGAGGTAACTAAGAGCCTAAGTCCAGGTCAGGTGTTTATTAAAATCGTTCAAAGTGAACTTGAACGAGCCATGGGCGAAGCTAATGAAGCGCTAGATTTAGCAGCTCAGCCTCCGGCAGTCATCATGATGGCAGGTCTACAGGGTGCGGGTAAAACCACCAGTGTGGCAAAACTTTCTAAGTTCCTGCGTACCCGTGAGAAGAAGTCTGTGCTGGTGGTCAGTGCCGACGTTTATCGTCCTGCGGCGATCAAACAGCTAGAAACCCTAGCCGGTGAAGTTGAAGTTGAATTTTTTCCATCGGATGTGACTCAAAACCCTATCGACATTGCTAATGCAGCGATTGCCCACGCTAAGCTTAAGTTTATTGATGTGGTGATTGTCGATACCGCGGGTCGTCTGCATGTTGACGATGCCATGATGGACGAGATTAAGGCGCTACACGCAGCGGTTAACCCTGTTGAGACCCTATTCGTGGTGGATGCCATGACAGGTCAAGATGCGGCTAACACGGCAAAAGCCTTTAATGAAGCCCTGCCATTAACTGGTGTGGTCTTGACTAAGGTTGATGGTGATGCCCGTGGTGGTGCGGCGTTATCGATTCGTCATATCACTGGTAAGCCTATTAAATTCTTAGGTGTGGGTGAGAAAACCGATGCTCTAGAAGCTTTCCATCCAGATCGTGTCGCATCACGTATTTTGGGTATGGGTGATGTACTGTCACTTATCGAAGAAGTTGAGCGTGGTGTCGATAAAGAGAAAGCCCTTAAGCTGGCCTCTAAGGTGAAAAAAGGCGGAAGCTTTGACTTAGAAGATTTCCGCGAGCAGCTACAGCAGATGAAGAATATGGGCGGCATGATGAACATGCTTGAGAAGTTGCCTGGTGTTGGCCAATTGCCACCAGAAGCTTTAGCTCAGGTGCAAGATGGCAAGATGACAGGCCAAATGGAAGCCATTATTAATTCTATGACCCCGGCTGAGCGTCAACGTCCCGATATCATCAAAGGTTCACGTAAGCGTCGTATTGCTGCTGGTTCTGGTACTCAAATTCAAGATGTAAACCGACTATTAAAGCAGTTTACTCAGATGCAAAAGATGATGAAAAAGATGTCTGGTAAAGGTGGCATGCAGAAGATGATGCGTGGCATGAAGGGCATGATGCCTCCTGGAATGAAGTTTCCGGGCAGATAGGCCTTAGGCGGTTATACTTATTAAATGACTGACTCGTAGCCAAATGGCTGCGAGTTTTTGTAAAATGGCGACTGACTTGCCTTAAAACAGGCTCAAAATTGGCCGGATTTTGTTGCATTAGTTGAAAAGTCAGGTAAAATTCTCCGGCTTTCTATCTGGAACTCTTTGCGAACACGGGTTCCAGTTTTTATTTTTGCTTGAATGTAAGCAGATCATTAGAGGATAAAAAACGCATGGTTACCATTCGTTTAGCTCGTGGTGGCGCTAAAAAGCGTCCATTTTACAACATCGTAGTTACCGACAGCCGTAACGCCCGTGACGGTCGTTTCATCGAGCGTGTTGGTTTCTTTAACCCACTAGCCAAAGGCCAAGAAGAGACGCTACGTATCGATCTTGACCGTGTTGAGCATTGGGTTGCTACTGGCGCTGCTACTTCAGAGCGTGTAGCTAAGCTAATCAAAGACGCTAAAGCTGCGGCTTAATAGCGTAAAGGTATAGATTGATGAGCAGTAATCAACAACCTGTTGTAATTGGCAAATTAGGTGCTAGCTACGGCATTAAGGGTTGGATGAAAATCACCACCTATACCGATTCTGTTGAAGGTATTTTTGACTATTCACCTTGGCTTATTAAAGAAAGAGGTGAGTGGCGCGAAGTGAAAGTCACCCAGTGGCGTTATCAAGGTAAGGCAGTCATTGCCGAGCTAGAAGGGGTAACGGCGCGAGAGCAAGCTCAAGAGTTAACTAATTGCGAAATTGGTATTCTCGCTGAGCAGATGAGTGAATTGCCAGAAGATGAGTTCTACTGGCGCGATCTTATCGGTTGCGAAGTGGTCAACACTAAAGGCTATAACATGGGTAAGGTGCAAGAGATCGTTGAGACGGGCTCAAATGATGTCTTACTGGTTAAAGCCAACGCAAAAGATGGCTTCGGCAAAGCGGAACGTATGATCCCCTTTGTCACCGAACAATTCATCAAACAGGTGGATTTGACGGAAAAACAGATTTTAGTGGACTGGGATCCAGACTTCTAAATCGAGGTAGAGCATATGTGGTTAGGGGTAGTTACCCTGTTTCCCGAAATGTTTCGTGCCGTAACAGATTTTGGAGTAACGGGCCGAGCCGTTAACAAGGGTTTACTTGAGTTGCAAACGTGGAATCCTAGAGATTTCACCCATGATAGACATAATACAGTGGACGATAGGCCTTATGGCGGCGGACCTGGCATGTTAATGATGGTGCAACCTTTGCGGGATGCTATCCATGCAGCAAAAGCTGCTGCAGGAGAGGGCGCAAAAGTGGTTTATCTGTCTCCCCAAGGACGCAAGCTGGATCAGCGTGGTGTCGAGGAGTTAGCTAAATCAGAGAGTTTGATTTTAGTGTGTGGTCGATACGAAGGTGTTGATGAGCGCATTATTCAAACTGAAGTAGATGAAGAGTGGTCAGTGGGTGACTATGTACTTTCCGGTGGAGAGTTACCAGCCATGACACTGATTGATTCGGTTTCACGCTTGGTGCCAGGTGTACTTGGTAAGCAAGCATCGGCGGAGCAAGATTCTTTCTCCGACGGGTTACTGGATTGTCCTCACTACACGCGACCTGAAAACCTAGATGGTATGGGTGTTCCACAAGTTTTGTTAAGTGGCAACCACGAAAAAATTCGACTCTGGCGACTGCAACAAAGTCTCGGTAGGACTTTTTTGAGGCGACCAGAATTATTTGAAAAACTAGCTCTGACTGACGAACAGACGACATTACTAGCCGACTTCATCGAACAGATGAAACAGAGCGATTAGTCGCAGCTCAGTTACTACTAGGACGGAGTAAATATGAACAACATCATTAAAATGCTCAACGATGAGCAAATGAAAACTGACGTGCCAGAGTTTGGCGCGGGTGATACTGTAGTAGTTAAAGTACGTGTAAAAGAAGGTAACAAAGAGCGTCTACAGGCGTTCGAAGGTGTGGTTATCGCTAAGCGTAACCGTGGTCTTCACTCTGCTTTCACAGTACGTAAAATCTCTAATGGTGAAGGTGTTGAGCGTGCTTTCCAAACGCACAGCCCACTAATTTCAGGCATCGAAGTTAAGCGTCGTGGTCGCGTTCGTCGCGCCAAGCTTTACTACCTACGTGAGCGTTCAGGTAAGTCTGCACGTATCCGTGAGAAGCTTGCTAAGTAATTATTACTTAGTTACTGCTATAAAAAACGACGCAGTGTTCGCACGAGAAACCGCCCTAGTGGCGGTTTTTTGTTATGAGATATCAAGTTGTATAAATAGTTGCTCTTCAAAAGTATGTGATGGATACCAGTATCTGTTACTGCCAATCTTGTAAACCATATTTGTCGAGAATCTCCTTTAATGTTCCATCTTGTCTTAGAGTGATGATTCCATTGTCGATAACCTCTGCAATATGCTTTATTTTCAATTTTTTTGACGGATGTAATGACAAGCCTACCCACAAATCGGAGCGCCCTATGCAGCCAGCGTTACGAAGGAAATTTTCATACATAGGATAAGACCTTAAAAAAGATTGTGTAACATTAGGGTCATTAACAATTGTGGTGACGCGGTTGGCAGCAAGCATCTTAACGACTTGTAACATGTAGCTCTGTGTATATGGAATAGGGATAAAATAGGCGCTATTGCGGGGATCTTCGACAAATTCCTTATCTTCAATCATGGTGCTATCTTTGATGTAAGCTGTTACCCGGCTTGTCAGTGAATGAATACCTGTATATATCCATGTATCTTGTGACTTTGTATAATAACAATAAGCAAAAGAACCAGTTGAAACACTCGGGTAATAGAATTCAAGAGCCTGTCCTCCAGGCGACATAACCCCATCGAATATGCCATTTTGAGTTTCATGTACGGCTCTTGACCAAGGTATTGGGACAAAGCTTGATTGAATATGGGCGCGATCAAATATTTCACGTAGCATTTCTGTGATATATCCGTCCCCTTCTGCACACGTTCCATGGTATGGACACCAATTCCCCATCGCAAATTCGACGCCTTCGTATAGGGGAACCCTATCTGTTTCAGCTTGGGTTACTGAGGTAGTAGAATCCAAGGCTAATAACCAAGCTAAGATAAACACCTGTTTTAACGCAGTTAAGCGTTTAATTACTAGGCTAAAGCAGTTGCTTATGAAGAACAGTAAAATGTGCATTTATGTCAGCCTATAGATGGAGGCCATTCTCATCTTTAGAATAGTCACTGCTTTGTAGTATGACAACGGTAAATGTATGACTCTATCCGTTGTGCTCTAACAAGGGAGCTTGAATAAATATAAGTGGGGTCAGAGTAAACTTTTGCTTGCTCGAGGTGAAAGTGTTTATTGTCTTTTTACAATTTACTTAGCGATGATGCTATGGTGACCTGAAATTGCTATTTATGTCAGTGTAACTGATAACCTACTGTAAGGGGATATGGCTGCTGTTAGGCGCGTTTTGGATTGAAAATGATGAAAATTATTAAGCTACCAATAGTATTAACTCTTGTTATTGGTTTGAGCGGTTGCTCATCCTTAGTCACTGAATATATTCAGAGAGCTGATAGCTTTGACTATGACAACATTACCTCTGAAAAGCAGATTGCAGCACTTGGTTTTAAAAAAGGTCGTTATTGCTCATCCACTAAGGCGCCTTGTATTAGTTATCTTTCTGGTTCTGCAATTGAGAGAAAGCGACTTAAATATGAGACAGAGTTAGGTTCAGGCTCTAGGCTAACTCAAGTCTCACTGAATCTAGCTAGAGAAGCTGTTCCCAATGCCCTTAATGGCACTGTCGTTTTGATTCATGGTTTTCGAGCTTCCAAGGAGTTCATGCTAAATACCGCTCTGTACTTTAGATTTCTTGGTTTTGATGTACTAGTGCCGGATCTATTAGGGCATGGAGAGTCTGATGGCGAAAAAGCATTTGGCGTCAATGACAGATACATTATCAATGAGCTGATATCTGCCAATCATACTGGGAGCAAAAGCTTGTTGTTATTAGGTAATTCTATGGGGGCTGTCACTGCTGTCTATCTTGCTAACATGAGGGATGATGTGAGTGGCATTATTCTTCAAGCACCTATGCTGAAGTTTGATGAAGCCGTACTTCATTATACTAAAGCTAAATATCCTTACTTACATCAATTGATCAGTGACGACATCATATTAGATGGTGCGGTGGGAGCCTTAAATGAGGCCAATTTGAGTGTTAACGATACTGATATCAGCCCAATGCTCTCACCTAGTAATTTACCTATGCTGATATTTGCGTCATCTCAGGATCGAATCGCCCCTTATTATAAGTTTGAGCATTTAACCTCTGAGCGCATTAGGGTTGAGGAACTGCCTGATAGGAGCCACTCGAGTATGGGGATTGTTGGTGATAAGAGTAGCCAAATCATTATTGATTGGCTTAAGGAGCAAGTCGTGGAGCAGCGCAGTGATAAATAAAGTCGGGTCAGAGTAAACTATTATCGCCCCCCCCGAGCGGCCTGCTTGTGCAAAGAAACGAGAAGACGATTAGTTAAGGACGTGCTAGTGCATTCGAGCTTAGCCAGCAGCAAACCGACTTAGATTGGTGGTATTTAACCTTAAGGTTGCTAATGACCTTATAAACAAAAGAGCGCCTCTAGGGGCGCTCTTTGTGTTTAGGGGCTCAACGCTTCCTTAGCTAGAGCGCTTAAATCTTAAATTGACCGACCTGTTTTTGTAGCTCTGCTGTCAGCTCATTCAGCTCTTCTAGTGCTAATGCCGATGAATGTGATGCCTGAGTGTTGACCTGTGTCGCCTCATTAATGGCTTGAGTATTATTGGATATTTCACCTGTTACTATCGTTTGCTCTTCGGTTGCTGTTGCGACTTGCACATTCATATCATTGATGGCATGAATGGCATCAACAATTTCATTAAATGCATTCCCTAGCTGGCGCACGGCTATAACACTTAATTCACCTAATTCCTTACCTTCTGCAATAGTATTCACCGCATTGGCAGTTTGGGCTTGTAGCTGCTCAATCATAGATTGGATTTCTTCGGTCGAGTCAGCTGTGCGTTTGGCGAGCTGACGAACCTCATCGGCAACTACGGCAAAGCCTCGTCCTTGCTCACCAGCTCGTGCTGCTTCGATTGCGGCATTAAGAGCGAGGAGGTTGGTCTGCTCTGAAATCTCACGGATAACCGTTAGAATATTGCCAATTTGGCCACTGTGCTCGGACACATTACCAATTGTGAGCGTGGCATCGTCTAGCTGTGTGGACAGGTTTTGAATCGTTGTTGTGCTACTTTTGACTACCTGCTGGCCTTCGGTGGCTTTTGCGTTTGCATCATTGGCGGCAGCAGCTGCTTGAGAGGCATTACCTGCAATTTCTTGTACCTTAGAGGTCATCTGAGTGACTGCTGTTGCTAGTTGATCTGTTTGTGTTGTTTGCTCTTCCGATGCTGTGAGCCCTGTTTCAGCAAGGTTTCGCACTTCATCAGCTTTTTCTACTTGGCGATGGCTAGTTGCAGCCACAAGTTTTACCACCTCATGGATTTTACTCACAAACAGGTTAAACCCCTCTGAGAGTTCTCCCACCTCATCTTTTGTTCTCACCTCAAGGCGAGTGCGTAGATCACCTTCTCCTGAGCCAATCTCCTGAAGCATTTGAGCGACGCGGGCAATAGGCTTGGCTATGGTGTTGATAAACATGGCCACAAAGATAAGCACGATAAGGCCTATGATAAGTGACACGCCAGTAGAGATCAGGTTCGCCTGTTCGACACCCGCAAAGACTTCGCTTTCAGGTACTTCGGCTAGTAGGTACCAGTTTAATGAAGGAATATAAGCCGATGCGACAAGATAGCCAACCCCCGCACGCTCGATGCGGCTGACGTTGACTCGCTCCTTGGCCATCATGAGTTGATTGACTTCGGAGGCCTCATAGTAGTCGTTAAGTGAAGCATTATTGACTTGGTTATCGTTTGGATGAACCCTGACAACACCGTCTTGATCCGTTAAGTATACAAAGCCTGTGTCGCCTATCTGATAGCTTTGCAGCATTTCGACCATAGATTGAATATTGACCCCTAAACCAACAAGGCCTAGCTTGTCTTCACCACCAATAAGCGCACTAATATATAGGCGCAGTTTACCATTGCTACCCTTGGCGACAGTGATGGAGATATTTTCACCTGAATTAATTTGGTTGTAAAACCAAGCATGGGAGCTAGCATTTAATTCGAAGCGTTTTTTGGGGCCTCTATAGGTGTAGTCACCTCTAAGCTCGTTTGTCGTAATATAAGCCGTATGGGCTCCTAGCACCTCTTTGGTGCGCGATAGGGTCGTGATGAGATCGTCAAGGCCGCTGGCAGGTTCTCCCGCTTTGATCCAGTTTTGAATATAGGGATTAGCAGCAAGCACTGTACTGGCTTTGGCGGGAGGCAGAACAATATTCTCGATATCACTTTTAATGCGCCCTACGGTTTCAGGTAGCTCCAGCGTCATGACTCTTTCAGAAATCACATCTGCAGACAGTAGGTTATTAGTGAATGATGCGCCTAGCATAGAGGCGACAAGTGCTGCGCCGACCATAAAGGTCAACTTAGTTTTGATCTTTAAATCTCTGATGTTCATTGTAGCTGCCAATTAGCCAATGTTCTCCGAACAAATACCTCAGGCCGACTCCCTTCAACCAACCCCTTTAATCAACTTTAGTTTGCAAAGTTAAGACTTTTAAACCGTACGATACACCATCAAATTGGCAAATAAAATTGAATCTTAGCGAAATTTTTAATGGTTCAATTAAGCCAATAATCAAGTTATTTAACTATATGACTTAATAAATAAAATAGCTATGTTAATAAAGGTTTAATTTTATGTGTACGGGCTGTTTAGCGGCTCAATTAAGGCTTAGGCCTACTTTTTTGGGCAAACCTAGATATACAAATTAACAAATATTGCGGTTTTGTCGCAGATTAATGTTTTTTGATGCCATATCTGTTTTTCACGGATATGGCTGCATTCTGATAATATTGCGGGACAGTGGATTTGATTGAGTAAATTCTGTTTGCAACAAAAAGTGAATATTGCGCTGTTTGATTTTGACGGCACTATTACCCATGGAGATATGTATTCTAAGTTTCTGCGCTTTTCTGGAACTAGGGTGCGTGCGTTAGTGATTAACCCATTACTCGCGCCTTTTTTACTCCTCTATCGATCTGGTTTGCTCTCTGCGCCTAAAATGCGAGTGCTGGCTAGCTACTTGGTGTTTCGAGGGCGCCGTTCTGACGAGATCATCACCTTTGCGAAAGATTATGTTGAGCATGTCATTCCTGAGTTTATTCGAGAGCAAGCACTTAGTCGGTTACGGTGGCATCAGCGTCGCGGGGATAAAGTGGTGATTGTCTCGGCGTCACTGGATGTTTATCTTAAG
This sequence comes from uncultured Shewanella sp., assembly GCA_947503555.1. Lineage (GTDB taxonomy): Bacteria > Pseudomonadota > Gammaproteobacteria > Enterobacterales > Shewanellaceae > Shewanella. The sequence goes on along the minus strand of CANNEE010000001.1, from coordinate 376,551 downwards.
CTTTGGTGTGAGGAGCAGGGCTTTGATTTGGTGTGCAGTGAACTTAAAACGATTAATGGCAAGCTTACTGGTTGTTATATCAACGGTGATTGCAGCGGGAAGCACAAAGTGACTCGAGTGCAGGCTAGATATGATTTGTCACAGTATGCGAAGGTTTATGCCTATGGTGATACTCCCGAGGATTTTGCCATGCTCAGCCTAGCCGATGAGGCTTATTTGAATTGGCAAAAGCTACCTGAAGATATGCCATTTTCAGCTATTGATAAAAGCCTTTTACGGCATCCAGATTGATTTGTAATGAAATAGCCAGCCTCTAATTAGTGAATACTTGTTTTCAGAAGGTTGGCAACTCTCTAATTGTCGCTAAGCCGATGAAGCGAATTTATTTGACGATGTAATAACCGAAATTTTCTACTAATCAAATCTTATTTTTCTACTCAAATTATCGTATTTAAATTAGTTTGTAATTAAGGCTTGATCTTCGCTTAAGTCACAGGCATAGTTGTCCCTAAGCTGTAATGGTGTAGCGTTACGGTGTTGCGGTGGAGGATGATTCTCTTAAGTCATTGACGATTTTCAATGCCATTGAATACGCATTTTTATAGTGCATAGGTTTTAGCTCTAGCTGCTTTAAAGAAAATGAGCAGCAAACGAATACAAGTACGCATATAAGCGAAGAAGCAGGTGATAGCAATGCAGCAAGATACAATTAACAATGTTCATATTAGCTCTGAACAGGTACTCGTTACCCCAGAGGCCCTTAAGCAACAACTGCCGCTATCTGCCCATGCTTATCAATATATCGCAAAGGCGCGTGAGACAGTGGCGGATATAGTCCATAAGCGTGATAACCGAGTGTTAGTGATTACTGGGCCTTGCTCTATTCATGATATCGATGCTGCGAAAGAGTACGCCCTAAAGCTCAAGAAGCTCCATGATGAGTTGAGTGACGAATTTTACATTCTGATGCGGGTCTACTTTGAAAAACCAAGAACTACAGTAGGCTGGAAAGGATTGATTAATGATCCAGATATGGATGAGTCTTTTGATGTCGACAAGGGCTTACGTCAAGCGAGAGAGTTAATGCTTTGGTTGGCTGAATTAGAGCTGCCCGTGGCGACAGAAGCATTAGATCCTATCAGCCCTCAGTACATCTCAGAATTAGTGACTTGGTCAGCAATCGGTGCTCGCACCACTGAATCGCAAACTCACAGAGAGATGGCCTCGGGTCTATCTATGCCAGTTGGGTTTAAAAATGGCACCGATGGCAAGCTAGATGTCGCTATCAATGCGCTTAAGTCTGCGGCTAGCGGTCACCGCTTTATGGGAATTAACCAGCAAGGGCAGGTGGCGCTGTTGCAAACTGCGGGGAACCCAGATGGCCATGTGATTCTGCGTGGTGGTAAAGCGCCTAACTATGATGCGCAAAGCGTCAATGAATGTGAAGAGCAGCTCCATAAAGCGGGGCAAAATGCGCGTCTAATTATTGATTGCAGCCATGGTAATTCATCGAAAGATCATACCCGTCAAAAGGCGGTTTGTGATGATGTGTTTGGCCAGATTGCCTCAGGCAATCAATCCATTATTGGTGTGATGCTAGAGAGTAATTTAAGCGAAGGTAATCAAAGCAGCAACAAACCCAGAGCAGAGCTTGCCTATGGAGTATCTGTTACCGATGCCTGTATCGACTGGCAGACGACAGAAACCCTATTACGTGATGGTGCTAAGCAATTAAGTCACATTTTGCCCGAGCGATTTGCTATGCTGCAAGCGGTAAACGGTTAACTTTGGAAGCGCAGTAATGAATGAAAAGACAACGGCAGATTTAGAACAGTTACGTGGTTTAATCGATGGTGTCGATCAGCAGTTATTGCATCTGCTTAGAAAGCGCCTCGACCTTGTTGCCCAAGTGGGCGCGGTCAAACACAGTGCTGGTTTACCTATTTATGCCCCCCAACGTGAAGCCGCGATGCTAGGTAAGCGTAGGGCTGAAGCCGAGGCGATGAATATCTCGCCTCAGTTGATTGAAGATATTTTGCGCCGCTTAATGCGAGAGTCCTATCTTAATGAAAAGGATGTGGGCTTTAAGCAAGTTAAGCAAGATCTAGGGCATATCGTTATCGTAGGGGGTGAAGGTCAGCTAGGCCGTCTATTTGGTCAGATGTTTACCCTTTCAGGCTATGACGTTAAAAACCTCGGTGAGCATGATTGGCATAGAGCCGATGAGCTTATTGATGGTGCGGGAATGGTGTTAGTGACTGTGCCGATTGCCATTACCTGTGAGCTTATTCGCGATAAACTCAGTCATCTTCCAGAGAACTGTATTTTAGCGGATCTGACCTCTATAAAGTCAGAGCCGATGAGTGCAATGTTAGCTGCGCATCAGGGGCCTGTACTGGGTATGCACCCTATGTTTGGCCCTGATGTGGGCAGCCTTGCCAAGCAGGTTGTGGTGGTATGCCATGGCCGCAATCAAGAGGCGTATTCTTGGTTACTTGAGCAGATAGAAATTTGGGGAGCGAGACTGGTTGAAGCCGAGCCTGAGCGTCACGATAAAGCGATGCAACTGGTACAGGCGATGCGTCACTTCTCCTCTTTTGTCTATGGTCTCAATCTGTGTAAAGAAGAAGCCGATATCGATACTTTACTGCAATTTAGCTCACCTATTTATCGCTTGGAGCTCGCCATGGTGGGTAGGCTATTTGCGCAAAGTCCAGAGCTGTATGCCGATATTATCTTTGCCCAGAAAGACAGTATGACGGCGATAGGGGATTACCTAGAAAATTATCAGAGAGCACTCGAGTTGCTTAAGTCTGGTGATAGACAAGGCTTTATTGATAGCTTTAGTCAAGTGGCGACTTGGTTTGGTGACTTTGCGCCTCAGTTTCAAAGTGAGAGTCGGGCTATGCTGCAGTCGGTCAACGATATGAAAACCGCTTAAATTCGGCTATTAAAATTAGTATTTGATAAAAGAAGTAAGTGCAACTTACTTCTTTTTTCATTTTGGGTGTTACGCTTTTCATTATCTGCTTGTTCATATTTTTTATTCAATATTATCAGTCGACTAACATGCTTTTTTGTTTCTGTAGCAGGGCGTAGGTCTTTGCTTTGCTAGCTGTTATGGATTCCAAACCTACATAAATATCACTTTAGTGTTAGTTTCATGCTCTAACTCTATAAAGTTGATCTAGATCAAGTGATAAATCACCCTATTTTTCATTAAAAACGCCAAATAAGAATGAATATTATTACAGGTATGCTTTAGGTGATTTAAAGTTTGGCTTGATGTAACCAGTTGATTGTAAAGCTTAAAATGCATGTTTGCGTGGCTGGTTGTTATCGTTAGTTAAGCAAATAAGTGAATACTGAAAGTGATCTCTCTCATACTTTTGTCAACCCGCTAAAAAAATAACTTTTGCTTCCTGAGATGTTAGGTAGACTAGCTTTAAACATGTAAAAAAAAAGCATGATTAAATAATCTAGGAGTGAACGCCGTGTTTTGTATTCAATGTGAGCAAACTATTCGTACCCCTGCCGGCAACGGCTGTAGTTACACCCAAGGCATGTGTGGCAAATTAGCCTCGACATCAGATCTGCAAGACTTACTTATCTATATGCTGCAAGGTGTGTCTGCCTATGCGGTTAAGGCCCGTGAGTTTGGGATTATCGATGCTGAAATTGATACTTTCGTACCGCAAGCTTTCTTCTCTACACTGACTAACGTTAACTTTGATGATGACCGTATCGTTGAGTATGCCAAGCAAGCCAGTGATTACCGTGCAAGCTTAAAAGCAGCCTATGAAGCTGAGTGTGCAAAAGCGGGTAAGACGCCAGAAGTATTACCTGAAACTGCAAGCTTAGTTCTAGGTACCTCTAAAGCAGAAATGCTAGCTCAGGCGCCGATTGCATTGCCAAATCGCGGTGATGTTCACGAAGATATTCTAGGTCTACGCCTACTTTGCCTATATGGCCTAAAAGGGGCGGCAGCTTACATGGAGCATGCTCGTGTACTTAGCCAAACTGATGCTGAGATTGCTGGTCGTTTCCACGAAATCATGGCGTTCCTAGGTGAAGACTCTACCGATGGCGATAAGCTATTTGCTACCGCTATGGAGATTGGTCAGCTTAACTATGGTGTGATGGAGATGCTAGACAAAGGTGAGACTGGCGCTTTTGGTCATCCAGAGCCGACCAAGGTCAATACCAAGCCTGTTAAGGGTAAAGCGATTCTAGTCTCTGGCCATGATATGGTGGACTTAGAGCTAATTCTAAAACAAACCGAAGGCAAGGGTATCAATGTTTATACCCATGGTGAAATGCTACCTGCACTGGCTTACCCTGAACTGAAAAAGTATTCTCACCTTGTGGGTAACTATGGTAGCGCGTGGCAGAACCAGCAAAAAGAGTTTGCGACCTTCCCTGGCGCAGTGGTCATGACCTCTAACTGTATCATTGACCCTAATGTCGGTGATTATTCAGACCGTATCTATACTCGTAGCATCGTTGGCTGGCCTGGTGTGACTCACCTTGAGGGCGAAGATTTCACTCCAGTTATCGAGCGTGCTCTTGAGCTAGAAGGCTTTAAGTACGATGAAATTCCACATGAGATCACTATTGGTTTTGCTCGCAACGCATTGATGCAGGCTGCACCGACAGTTGTTGAAAACGTGAAGAATGGTTCTATCAAGCACTTCTTCCTCATCGGCGGTTGTGACGGTGATAAGAACGAGCGTAGCTACTTCACCGACCTTGCTAAGTCAGTACCAGAAGATACGGTTATTCTGACGCTAGGTTGTGGTAAGTATAAGTTCAACAAACTTGAGTTTGGTGATATCAATGGTGTACCACGCCTATTAGATATTGGTCAGTGTAACGATGCCTACTCTGCGATTCAGCTTGCCATTGCGCTATCTGAGATCTTCGAGTGTGACATCAACGAATTACCATTGAACTTAGTGCTTTCTTGGTTCGAGCAAAAAGCGATTGTAGTACTACTGACACTATTGTCTCTTGGTGTGAAAAACATTCGCACAGGTCCTACTCCGCCAGCATTCTTGACCGAGAACCTCGCTAAGGTGCTTGAAGAGCAGTTTGGTCTTCGTAACACCACAAGTGTTGATGCGGACATTAAAGCTATGATGAAAGTAGCTTAAGTAAAAATAGCAATATAAGGCAGATTTCTTTAAATCTGCCTTTTTATTTAGTGAACTGTAGAATCGATTTAGGAGAGGCCTGTGGTAGCGAGTGAGCAATTAAATGCCGCCGATTGGCAACATGGTGAAGTCAGACTGGTTTGTGTTGAAAAATGGCAAGAAACCCATGATGTGGTGAGTTTTCGTTTTCATGGCATTGAGCCAGTTAAGTTTAACTTCAAGCCTGGGCAGTTCTTAACCTTTATTCTCGATATTGATGGTGAAACGGTTTATCGCAGTTACACTATTTCATCATCACCATCACGCCCATATTCCTTGGTGGTCACCATTAAGCGAATTCCCGATGGTGTGGTCTCTAACTATCTGTGTGACAAGCTAGATGTTGGTCACAGCGTTAGGGTTACCGGTCCTGATGGCGTATTTAACCTAGTGGATATCGAGGCTGATAAGTACCTGTTTTTAAGTGCAGGCAGTGGCATTACACCTATGTATTCTATGTCGCGTTGGTTAACAGATACCCAAGTGGGTAGTGATGTCGCCTTTGTCCATAGTGCGCGCAGCCCTGAGGATGTGATTTTTAAATCTTCATTAGAGGCGATGAATAAGCGTTTTTCTCAATTTGAGCTTAGCTACATCTTAGATCAAGGTGCAGAGCGTGAGATGCACAAAAAGCTTGAGTCTGGGCGCCTCGATGGTAGCAAACTCGAAAAGCTAGTGCCGGATTATAAAGAGCGTACTGTATTTGTTTGTGGACCTGCGCCTTATATGGCTGCGGTGAAGGAGATGTTAGAGGCGCTAGGCTTTGATATGAGCCGTTTCCATCAAGAGAGCTTTGGTGATGGAAAGAGTACGTCAAACGAAGTTGATACCCAATCGGCAAGCGATAGCCTAACTGAATTTATGCTAAAGATTGGCGATAGAGTTAGAGCCTTAAAAGCGGATCAGACTGTGCTTGATGGCATTGAAGCTGAAGGGCTACCTATCATTGCGGCATGCCGCAGTGGTGTGTGCGGTGCTTGTAAGTGCCAAGTTGTTGAGGGTGAAACTGAGTCCACAAGCCAGATGGCATTGACTCCAGAAGAGATAGCCAATGGTTATGTACTAGCTTGTTCGACCAAGCTTAAGTCGGACATTAAGTTGCAATTGTGATTGTGACGGCGATTGTTGCTATTTGGCGTTGATTGAAGCACGTGTGGTGAAAACTTGCACCACAAAAGTTGCACATCTGGCAGGCAGAAAGTATGGTTAATGACAGGGAAGCAATTTTCCTGTCATTTTTTTATGTTAGGTCACAGCTGGAGCCTGCCTATGACGACAAGTACTTCTCAAGCTATGCCTATGCAAGACTCGAGTTTAGCCCACCTTCTCTATGGCTTAATGACAGGGTTTCCTCTGTTGTTACTGCCTGTGCTGCTTAGTTTACTTATTAATCTTTCTCAAAAACGCCAGCAGTTAAACGAGTTGGTCGGCTCTCACCTTAAGTGGCAGCGTTTCTCTATTATTGGTCTATTGATGATGTTGGCCATAGCCTATGCTATTCCTGCTTTTTGGCCAAGTGTCTCTCTTGGACTTGCAGCGCTAGTGTGGTTTGTCCTAAGGCTGGTAAAGGGCTGGTTGTCCTTAGCCGATGGCCGCATTATTTAGCTAAGCTATAAATGCTATTTCACTAACGATGAAAAGTAAAAAGCCTATCTTGTGATAGGCTTTTTAGGTTATGGCGTTCTGGCTATGATGATCAGATCGGTACCCGATGCGTTACTCGTGCTATCTGTATCTGGGTATCTCTGCTCAAGAAGCTCGATAACTTGTAATCCATGTTGTTTTAAGGTCTCAGTGAGCCAATCTCTTTCATGATAATAGGTGTAGACACTGTCTCCTTGACTAGAGGTTTGTTTCCCTGAGTTTTGGTAACTTCCTTCCATAGTACTGAGGTAAATGAATGCCTTTGAACGGCATACTGCTTTGATATCAGTAAATAGTTGGTTTACATTTTCACGATTGAGGTAGGGGAGGCAAAACCCTGCAATTAGGGCATCAAACCCCGTTAAGGGCGTTGTACTCGAGTCATTTGATACTAAAGCCCCCAAGGCTCTACAGTCCAGCAATTGAGTGGCGACTTCTGGGCAGTTTTTCTGGGTCAGGGTTAGCATATTTGGTGCTAAATCTGTCGCTAGGATATCTATGCTAGGTAAATTGTCTAGTAGATAGCGAGTGATATTTCCCGGCCCGCAGCCGAGCTCTAACACTCGAGCATTGGGGGCTAGATTGCGGCAAAAAGTGTCTAAACTGGTATGGTATAAGCCAACATCCATAAACTTATCTTGATACCTTTGGGCTGCTTTATTGAACGTAGCTACTGTTATTTGACACTCATCTTGCACGCAATCACTCCTTTATGTTTACTTATGCAGCTGACCTAATAAGCTGGCATAGCCAGTACACTGTTTGAGCTGTAGTTCCAGCTCTGCCTGAGGCTCTATAGGATAGATAACGCCGTCGCTTCCTAACTGTTTCAAGCCATGGCTTTGACTTGCTATAGCTTCACTATCGACGCTATAGCTGAGATTGGTTATTACGGGTAGATGGCAGATGCGCTTAAGCTCAATCAGGGCTGAGATATCTAACGTAGGCTTGGCAGATTGATCAAAGGTTCGAATGCCAGACTCACACAATGCGACCTGCTGGTTTCCGTTACTGAGTACTTGATGTGCCGCTTGAAGCAGTTCATCGATACTGGCCATGGTATTTCGCTCAAGCATTATCGGTATCGTCAAGGTGCCTGCTAGGGTGAGCATTTCTTGGTTGAACATCTGCTTACCACTAATCAGTAGCATATCAGCGTACTTAGCAGCCACCTTTAGCTCTTGCTCTTGTTCGACGCTGGCGATGCACACCAGATTAAATTGATGTAGCTTATCTGCAAGCTCAGCTAAGCTATGCTCAAGTCCCGCCTGTTGGGATAAGCCTTGAAGTACTATGCCTTGAAAGCCCGATTCTTTAATGACTTGAGCCAACTGGCCAATACTATCTTCATCGATAGGCAGGCTTGCTTGGACTAAGGCGTTAAAATGATCATCGTTGAGCTGAAGTTGGCGCACACTGATTTGAGTTTGCTGCTTGTAGCTGCGATGGGCACGATTCGCTTCTTGAGTAGGCTGAGCGTTATCATCGGCTTTGGTGTGCTGAGCCTTGGATGTATCAGGCTCAATAATGAGCTGGCTGTTGCTCAACTCTGTTGGTTTGACTGTCTCGCAAGGATAGCAACCGAGCACCTTGATAAAGCGGGTGATGCGTTCAAGTTCAACCAGTGCCGACTGCATTGCCTGACTGTCCAGATTGGCATCGATATCTAAGTAGAACATCTCCTCCCAAGGCGTCCCAGGAATAGGGCGAGACTCTAGTTTACTCATATTGAGGTTGTGCGCTTTAAGTACCAGCAGAGCTTCTACTAGGGCTCCAGGCTTTTGGCCTGTAGCCATGATCAGAGTGCATTTTGCGGGTAGCTGTGACGGTACTGCCACCGACTTTCTGGCGACTACGATAAAGCGGCTCTGGTTAATACTTTGATTCGCGAGTCCTTTCTCTATGGCTTCTAGCTGGTATAGGGCTCCGCCCTCTGCACTGCCTATGGCGGCAACGTCTTTAGAGTTGGCTTCTAACACCTTCTCCATGGCTTCAGCGCTGCTCGCACAATACTCAAGTTTAAATTCGGGGTGTTGGCTCAAATAGCGGCTACATTGGCTAATTGGCTGCGGGTGAGCATAGACAGTTTTTATCTCTTTGAGATTGGTTGACTCTTTTGCTAACAGGCAATGACCGACTTCGATAGTGGTTTCACCCACTATCGATAGGCTAGTGTGCTGCAATACATCATAGACCTCATTGATTGAGCCCGATGAGGTGTTTTCTATTGGTAAAAAGCCATAATCGGCATGGCCGGACTCTACCGCATGGACTATTTCATCAAAGCTTTGGCAGCCTAAGTCGAGCATTTCAACTTGGCGTCTTTGGCAATATCTATCGGCGGCGAGATAGGAATAGGAACCTCTGGCTCCTAGGTAAGCAATACAGTATTGTTGTTTCTGAGCTTGCGGGTTAGCTCTGCCATGCAAGTACGCTTGTTGGCTCAGCACTGAGTCTTCAATGATACTTTGATACAGGGATAATACATAGTGAGCATCTAGGCCTTTTTCTCTGCCTTGCTTGATTAGGCGAGCTAATAGTTCTTTCTCTCTTTTGGTATCTCGTATGGGCCTGACATCGACTTCCTTACTACGCGCCACCTCTAAGCTGAGTGCTCTGCGTTTAGCCAACAGTTGCAATAAATCATTATCTAGAGAAGTGATCTGCTCTCGAGTTTGATCTAATGGCTGTGGTGTTTTCATCTTGACCCCTATGTTGTTCACGGTTATATGGTGATTTGACCATACAAAAAAGCCTCCCAGTTGGGAGGCTTTGGATTTTTACTTTCGTTTTTACACACAAAATCCGCCCCCAGTTAGGAGAGTGTAAAAAAGAAAGTAAAAACGATATCAATGAATTTTTGCATAGGCTCTAAAGTAAAGGCTGAACCCTTTTGCTGTCAATGAAAATTTATTCATATTGCTTAGTGAAATCGTAAGAGATTAGCGCTGGCAATAGAAAGCGCACCCGAAGGTGCGCTGAGTGAGTATATCGATTAACAAACAATGTCCTCCTTGAATGCGTTGAGTTTATTCTTATGGCGCCATCGAATGGGGCTGATGTAATAAACTCTAGGTTCACATTGTTAGCGTTTGGCTTACTTTCTAGTAAATGGCCAACTGAACTCGATTTAGCTAAATTTAGCTCTGTGTCAGTGAGTGCCTAATAAACGCTGTTATTATCTTGCTACTTTCTATTGTGTCGTAACCTCTTATAACAAGGATACTTGTTTTGTGTGAGCCTCTGCTACCTATTTGAAGAGAGGCTCTGCTGCTCATAGCGAGTGATTGTGGTTGCTATATAAGCTGTGATCTGACTATTTGTCGATCCTAATTGCTCACCCGAATTATGATTTTAGATTCAATTAGCGCTATGCGGCATACTCCTCTGAGTCATCATCGAAGTCATCATCGATTGTCTCTTCTATTAGGTCTAGAGAGGCATGACGTTGAGCTTCTGGCTTATGGGTCAGGCGGTTAAGTTGCTTTTCAAGCTTTTGTCCCATGGCCGTAATGGCTGCATAGAGATCTTCATGTTTCGCCTGTGCAAATAACTTATTACTTGGAATTCCTACGCTAGCTTCGATTTTAAAGAGTTTCTTTTCCTGGCTTATGATTACATGGGGATTGATCAGCTGCACATCATGTCTAGATAACTTTTCAAGACGGCTTTCAACACGTTCGCGGATAGAGGCAGTGACTTCAAATTGCTTACTAGTAATCTTTATCATATGTCGAACCTTTTGCTGTTTCCTTGAGTTCAGACTACCAATCTCAGCCATGAAAGTCGTGAAATAAATCACGTTTTTTAGCTGTTTTCCTACTGTTCGCTTTATATTTGATCACTTAGACAATAATGGTAAAAACCTTGTCAAAAAGCCTTGTGTTGGCCTTAAAAACAGGTCATATTCGAATGGATAACTTAGCTTAATAAATTCCATTTGCTAGTCGTTTTCTCTTCCAATATCATCTTTTGTTAATCCATTCCCAAGCCGCAGAGGGCTAAATATTAGCCTATGCTGTCTCGAGTCTTGTGTGAACAGTAGTCTATATTGCTTCCTTACTAAGATTGGAGTCGCCCTCTATAGCTAAGCATAGCGTTTACCTTGCGCATGGATTGGAATTTTTCGTCATAAAAGGTGGATTAGTTATGGCGCATATACCTATATAGGAAGTAAGGCATGCAGGATTCAAATAATAACAAGATGGTTAGAACTAAGGTGTGGGACTTGCCTATAAGGCTATTTCACTGGAGTATGTTAGGGTTGCTGGTGGCTCTGTGGTGGACTGCCGATGCAGGTGAGATGGACTGGCATCAAGTCGCTGCTTACAGCTTGATGGTGCTGATTTTATTTCGTGTGGTTTGGGGCTTTATTGGCAGTGACACTGCAAGGTTTAGTCATTTTATCAAAAGCCCTAAGGTTGCAATCAATTATGTAAAAACGATTAAAAAGCAGCGCCATGATGTTGGGCATAATCCACTTGGCGGTTATATGGTGTTAGCCATGATTCTTGTGCTTTTAGTGCAGTTAATTAGTGGATTATTTGCTACAGATGAAGTTTTCACCGAAGGGCCCTTGTTTTCCACTGTTAGTGAAGCAAGTGCTCAGCTACTTACTTGGCTGCATAAGGTTAACTTTAATCTTCTATTGGTAATGATAGGTATGCATGTTTTGGCCGTGATAGTACATCAGCTCCGCGGAGATAAGCTTGTTGGAGCTATGGTGACAGGCTATAAGTTTTTACCACAAGAGGCGGAGTCTTTGACTTTCTCATCCTCCATTAAGGCACTAACTATTTTAAGCGTCTTTGCTTGTACGATAGGTTATTGGTTAATTTATCCTGTAATTCAAATGCTATAGAGCATTATCTATAAAAAAGGCCTGAAGCACTTTGCTCAGGCCTTTTTTGTATCAGATTAATTGTTAGTCTTTCTTGTAGCTGTCATGGCAGCCTTTGCAGTTTTTAGCGGTATTTTTAAAGGCCATTTTTATTGCTTTTTTATCACCCGACTTTGCAGCGATAGCGAGCTCTGCCGATGCTTTTTGAAATTTCTTCATGATAGCGTCGAAATCGCCTTTGTCTTGCCAGATTTTAGATAAAGCTTCTGTTTCGCCTTTATCTGAACCTGGAATAAAACCTTCTGCAGGAATCGCTGCAAGGGCTGCTACATTAGCAGCACGCTGTTCAAATACTTGTTGATCAAACGGTTTTTTTCCCTTTAGCATTGCCGCCATATCACCAAAGTTATGAGCGATAATCCCAAAAGCAGATTGACGGTAATGGATAGCTTCAGCGTTATTATCGAAGTTTGCAGCCTGTGCAGCTGTTGCTAGGGTAGCGCCGGCCACTAGCGTGAGTATGATTTTTTTCATTGTTATCTCTCAAAATAATTCATTTGTGTGACATTGCTCGCTCATTGTACACATTTTTGTTCTGGCTGCCAGTGTTCGCAATTGTGATATTTACACTCTTTACCTTGGTTTTTTTTAGAACAAATTGAGTGTTTTAGCAAAGACATGCTGGGCGACAATAGGTTTTGCTTGTTACAATAGTGCTTGTATCGTTACGATAGTACGTTAAATCGACGAGGAAGTTTCATGAGAGCCAGCTGGGATATCGTATTAGAAAAGATTATTGCTCATCCTGAGCCATCAGAATTGCGGGTTTTGCTAGATCTGTTGCTTACCGAAGAGGAACGTAGTGCCATAGCTGGACGGTTAAAAGTGTTTCAATTGTTACTTGAATCCCAAATGAGTCAGCGTCAAATCGCTGCAGAGTATCAAGTGAGTATTGCAACTATTACTCGCTGCTCTAATTATTTAAAACATATGGAACCAGAATTAAAAGAAAAAGTTAAAGCCCTGATTTGCACTTTGTAATTTGATGCATATCAAGGGCTTTATTTCATTGCCGGTCTCGGCTTAAATGACTCGGTTAAGCTCGGGGAGTTTATGACGGCGATAGTTTGATCTACGAATCAAGATATAAAAGCTATAGCTGAAGAGCATGATGGCTAACACAATACCTGCGTCTTTGGCATCACTTCTAAATAGCAGTATTGAGGCAAATAGATAACCGAAAGGAAGTAAGCTATATAGGGAGTCGGGGAGCATGCCTGGTTTTCGTTTTCGCTTGGGATCCGTTCGCCTATTTGCTGAGCGCATATTATAGATTTTTGCGCCCAGCCAGAAGACAATGCTGGCGGATACAATTGCTAATCCCTGCTCTAGAATAAGCAGGCTTGAACTTCCTAGGGTAATGTACCCTACTGGAAGCATTTCGTAGAGTGTGCGTGTAAGCATCGCTAATCCGTCGCGTTGTTAAGTCATCCTTCAAGTATAATAGAATAAAAAATAGCCATACCCTATGGGGTACAGCTATTTTCGAATATTAAATCTGATTTTAATACTATGGTGCTATTAGCCGCACCAAAGGATTAGCCGCGACAGCCACAACCACCGTTGCCATCACAACCTTCTTTCTTTTCATGGTCGTGATCATGATCATGCTCGCCACCACAGCAACCGCCTTCTTTTTCACCGCCGCCACAGCAGCCGCCACCAGAAGCGTGAATATGGCCGTGGGCAATCTCTTCTTCAGTTGCTTCTCGTACTGCTACAACTTCAACGCTAAAGCTTAATGTTTTGCCTGCAAGGGGATGGTTACCATCAACAACGACAACATCATCTTTAACTTCAGTGACTTGAACCGGGCGCTGTCCCATCTCTGTTTCGGCGATAAAACGCATACCAGGTACGATATCTTCAATGTCACCAAAAGCTTCTAGCGGTACTTCTTGGCAAAGGCCATCATGATGTGGACCATAGGCATCTTCTGGGGCTATGGTTGCGTCAAAAGTGTCACCCACTTCTTTGCCGGTAAGTGCGGCTTCAAGACCTGGAATTAAGTTCTCTGAGCCGTGAAGATATAACATTGGCTCACTATCGAAAGAGCTCTCAATAAGCTGACCTTGGTCATCTAATAAACGGTAATGAATGCTGACTGCACTATGTTGGGTGATTTTCATATCGCCTCCACTTCTGAATGAGGGCGAATAATACCTTGCTTTTGCAGTTCTGGCGATGATTTGCATCAGCTTATGTTAATTAACCCACATGATTGGCAATTATCTTTATGGTTGTAAGGTTGTAATACTGAATACAGTGTTTCATAAAACACATGGTTTAGTGCATAACTAGTCGAGATTGGTATTTAGGTAGTTGGATTTATATGGGGTTTTTAGCTTTTTATTATCATTAACTTTAACTTTATGTATTTATAAACATGGTGTTACGTTATTTTTGTGGTGAGTTGCAATTATATGCGAGAAATATTCATCTAATGAGTGCTTGACAACTTGTACAAAAAAAAGCAATTCTGTTAGCAGGTTTAACGAAAATGTAGCATCAGTCGTCAAAATGTTGAATGTAATCAAACTACACACTCGCATTATTACAACCACCACAACCATTATTGGCGTGGGGGCGGGCTGATTACACCCTAAAGAATTTAAAAATAAGAAAGCCCGCTTCCAACCTAAAGAAGCGGGCTTTTTTGTTCTAGGCTTCTTTTAATTGAAATAGAGCGCGGTACACGGAGAGAGTTAACATGAGAGTAATGAAATTTGGTGGAACCTCGCTTGCAAATTGGCAGCGTTTTTCTATGGCGGCAGGGATCATCAGCGATGCTGCTAAGTCGGAAGCTGTAGCTTGTGTGTTATCGGCACCTGCTACAGTCACTAATGGTTTGCTGCAACTGGTGGACTTAGCGGTAGAGAGTCAAGACTACGCTAGTGTATTAAAGCAGATTGAGTCTGTTTTTACCTCGCTTTTCCAAGGTGCGGCCGATGAGGTGATAACTGCAGAGCAACAGGCATTGCTCAATGAGATGCTTGCAGATCAGATGGCGGCATGGAATGCCAAACTTGATGGTATTAAGTTACTGGGTGAATGTCCTGATAGTGTCAGAGCCCAAATTGTAGTGGCTGGTGAGCGTCTCAATGCTGGCTTGATGGAACAGGTAATGTTAGCTAAGTCATTTAGCGCAGCTCAGCTTGATCCTACCTCTCTATTTCTTGCCCACGGTACGCCCCTTGAATCGATTGTTGATATCAATTTAAGTAAACCTAGGTTTAGTCTTATTCCACTTGATAGTAAACAAGTTTGGGTAATGCCAGGTTATACCGCAGCTAATGCAGAAGGTCAGATTGTGACTTTAGGCCGTAATGGTTCTGATTATTCTGCTGCTGTGCTAGCGGCCTGTATCGATGCTAGTCGCTGTGAAATTTGGACCGATGTTGATGGTGTCTATAACACTGACCCTAGAGTGGTGAGTGATGCCAAGCTCTTGTCTCAGCTAAGTTATCAAGAAGCGATGGAGCTTTCCTATTTTGGCGCTAAGGTGTTGCACCCTAAAACTATCGCTCCTATCGCTCAATACCATATCCCTTGCTATATACGTAATAGCTTTAATCCACAAGCGCCAGGTACGTTAGTTTCAAGCAGTGAAGATAAGACTGGTCTTCAAGTTAAAGCCATTTCAAACCTCGACGAGCAGAGCATGTTTGATGTTTCAGGCCCAGGCATGAAGGGCATGGTGGGCATGGCGAGTCGTATGCTCAGTGCCATTAGTCATGCCGGCGTCTCTGTGTCGCTTATTACTCAAAGCTCATCTGAGTATAGTATGAGCTTTTGTGTAGCCACTAAAGATGCGAGCAAGGTGAAGTGGGCGTTAGAGCAAGAGTTTGAACTTGAGATAAAGAGCGAGCTATTAGAGCCTATCGAGGTGAGACACGAGTTAGCCATAGTATCCTTGATTGGTGATGGCATGCGCACTCACAAAGGTGTGGCCGCTAAGTTCTTCCAAGCTTTAGCTCAGGCAAGTGTTAACATTATTGCGATTGCTCAGGGCTCTTCCGAGCGTTCTATTTCAACTGTAATTGAACAGAGAAAGACCAAGCATGCGATCAGTGCCTGCCATCAGGGCTTCTTCGATGTGCAGCAATATCTAGATGTTTTCTTAGTCGGCTGCGGTAATGTGGGAGCAGGACTGCTTGAGCAGATAAAGCAACAAGAGGCGATGCTCAAAGAGCAGCATATTAAAGTGAGAGTTTGTGGTGTTGCTAACTCAAGTCAAATGCTACTTGACCCAAACGGTGTTGACTTGAGCTGCTGGCAAGATGCACTAGCCGCAAATGGTGTTAAGACAGATATTCCTGCATTGCTTAGCTGGGTGCAAGAGCAGCAACTACTCAACCCAGTGTTAGTTGATTGTACCTCGAGTAGCTATATTGCCGACAGATATCTAGAGGTTTTAGAGTCTGGTCTACATGTGGTCACGCCAAATAAAAAAGCGAATACTCGAGATTACGCTTATTACCAAGCATTACGCCAAGCTGCGCTGAAACAGCGTCGTCAGTTCTTGTATGAAACGACAGTCGGTGCAGGGCTTCCTGTTATCGATAATCTGAAGAAGCTACTGTTTGCCGGCGATAAATTGATTAAGTTTAACGGTATTCTATCAGGTTCACTATCTTACATTTTTGGCATGTTAGATGAGGGAATGAGCCTGTCTCAAGCGACAGCTATCGCGAGAGATAAGTGTTTTACTGAGCCAGATCCTCGAGATGATTTAAGCGGTATGGATGTCGCACGAAAGGTGCTTATCCTTGCTCGTGAAGTGGGAATGGAGCTAGAGCTTGATGATCTGGTGGTGGAATCTGTATTGCCAGAGGATTTTGATGCCAGTGGCAGTGTTGAAGAGTTTATGGCTAATCTACCTAAGCTTGATGAGCAGCTCGCTCAACGCTGCGAGCGTGCCAAAGCTGAAGGTAAAGTTCTAAGGTATGTAGGCCAAATTGAAGACGGCAAATGTTATGTCAGAATTGCCGAGGTCGATGCTGCAGATCCGCTTTATAGCGTGAAAGGTGGCGAGAACGCATTGGCATTTTATAGTCGTTACTATCAGCCGATTCCCTTTGTGCTACGTGGATATGGCGCGGGTACTGAAGTAACTGCGGCTGGTGCCTTCTCAGATCTATTAAGAACACTTAACTGGACTCGCGAGGTGGGCGCATGAGTTTAACGGTTTATGCTCCAGCCTCAATGGGCAATGTGGGCGTGGGGTTTGATCTCTTGGGGGCTGCGTTGGCTCCAATCGATGGCAGCTTACTTGGCGATACCGTAACCATAGTTGAAGGCGAGAGCGGCATAGAGCTGGCGGTCAAAGGCCCATGGGCTGAAAAACTGCCCCAGGATGCGAAAGAAAATATCGTCTATCAATGCGCAGAGTTTTTCTTATCTTCACTTGCTCAACAGCAAAAGTCTGATAAAGGCATAGTGATGACGCTGTCCAAGGAGCTACCCGTGGGGAGTGGCCTTGGCTCTAGTGCAAGCTCTGTGGTTGCCGCGCTTTATGGGCTTAATGAGTATTTTGACTGTCCTTTTGATGATCATCGTTTGCTTGAGCTGATGGGAGAGTTTGAAGGCAAAATCAGTGGCTCGATTCACTATGACAACGTCGCCCCGAGTTTTCTGGGGGCTATGCAGTTAATGCTGAACGCTGATGGCCATATCTGTCAGTCGATTCCCGTTTTTGAAGATTGGTATTGGGTGGTGGCTTATCCTGGTATTTCACTCTCTACCGCAAAAATGCGGCAATTGATGCCAGAAGAATACGCTAAGGCGACGGCGATTGATTTTGGCCGACACTTAAGTGCCTTTGTTCATGCCAGCTATTCAAAAAATGAATCTTTAGCCCTTGCCGTATTAAAGGACGTATTAGCTGAGCCCTATCGCGCACAAGCGATTCCAGGCTACCTAGCTGCACGAGAAGCATTAAACGAGTTAGGTATGATGGCAACAGGCATTTCTGGCAGTGGGCCGACACTCTTTAGTGTGACTAAGGATTTAGCAGTAGCTGAACAAGCCAAAGCTCTGTTAGAAAAACAATATCTTACGCAGGATGGGGGATTTGCCCACATCTGTAAAATCGATACTCAAGGTAGCCGCAGGCTTGACTGAGTACGAACTTTCACAAGAGGCAAATAACCGATATGCAATTATATAACTTGAAACACCCTTCACAGCAGGTGAATTTTAGCCAAGCGGTGACCTTAGGCTTAGGTAAGGATAGAGGGCTTTTCTTTCCCAGTGAGATTCCAGTGCTTAAGAATATGGATGAGCTACTGGCTATGGACTTTGTACCTCGTTGTAAAGTGGTTTTAGGTGCTTGGTTGGCCGATGAGCTAGGACAAGAGGTGGTCGATAAGTTGGTGGACAAGGCATTTAACTTTGAACTGCCCTTGGTGAAGGTGAATGACAAGCTTTCGAGCCTTGAGTTGTTTCATGGACCGACTTTGGCGTTTAAGGATTTTGGCGCTAGGTTTATGGCCCAGTGTGTTAGTCATCTTGCTGGAGACAATAAACTCACCATTTTGACTGCTACCTCTGGAGATACAGGGGCTGCGGTGGCCGATGCATTTTATGGTCTTGAGAATGTTAATGTGATGGTGCTATTTCCTAAAGGCAAGATTAGTGAACTGCAGGAGAAGATGTTCACCACATTAGGGGATAATATTCATACTGTGGCTGTTGAGTCTGATTTTGATGCATGTCAGGCGATGGTGAAGCAAGCTTTTGATGATCCTGAGGTCAGAGATGGGTTACACCTTAACTCTGCAAACTCAATCAATATTAGTCGTCTGCTCGCTCAAGTTTGCTATTACTTTGAAGCTGTCGCTCAGTTTTATCGTGAACATCAGCAAGCGCCTGTAGTGTCTGTGCCAAGTGGTAATTTTGGTAATCTCACTGCAGGATTATTTGCTAAGGCGATGGGACTGCCGATTAAGCATTTTGTTGCGGCGACCAATAGCAATGATACTGTGCCTCGCTATCTTCAGTCCGGTAGCTGGCAGGCTAACCCTACGGTGGCTACCATGTCTAATGCGATGGATGTATCAGAGCCAAGCAACTGGCCTAGAGTCGAGGCTATCTGCCAGCAGCTAGATTGGCCTCTAAGTTTAATTTCTGGTGTTAAGGTGGATGAGGCGACAACCTCTTGTTCCCTTAAACAGCTTGAAGCTCAAGGTTATCTATCTGAGCCCCATGCCGCGATTGCAGCGCAAGGTTTGGAGCAGGTGATGGCTGAAGGCGATAAAGGTATCTTCTTAGCAACCGCTCACCCAGCTAAGTTTAAAGATGTGGTTGATAGAGAGTTAGCAAGGGATTTACCTCTACCGCCAGAGCTTGAAGCTGTGGCTAATAAAGAAAGCCTAGCCGTTCCCCTTGAAGCCGATTTTGAGCAGCTTAAGGCGCATATGTTTAAGCTACTGGCTTAATGGTAGTGACATGTTATTGAACAAAAAGAAGAAGCTAGGCTTCTTCTTTTTTGTTTGTAATCGAATAGTGTCGAGGTTGAGTATTATCTCGATTTGCTTCTGAGCCAGTTAATCTCTTGAGGCCAAAGCTCAGGAACGACTGTTTCAAGCACTAATGGAATCCCCTTAGTCGCTTCTAGACCCATGATGAACTCAAAAGCCTCAAGGCCAATATGACCTTGACCGAGAGATGCATGGCGATCGACTCGGCTGCCTAGTTCGGTTTTGCTATCGTTTAGGTGCATCGCCTTGAGGTATTGATAGCCGACAATATGGTCAAACTGTTCAAAACTGGCTTTGGCAGCATCAAAGCTGGCAAGATCATAGCCTGCGGCAAACATATGACAGGTATCTATGCATATCCCAACGCGCGTTTTATCTTCTACCTTATCGATAATTTGCGCTAGCTGCTCAAAGCTGTGGCCTAGGTTTGAGCCTTGTCCTGCTGTGTTTTCTATTACTGCAGTGACACTGGTGCAGGTATCTAGGGCTAAGTTAATCGACTCGCTTATTCTTGATAAACACTCATCGATACTTATCTGTTTTAGATGACTGCCTGGGTGAAAGTTAAGTAGCGTCAGTCCTAGTTGCTCACAGCGTTGCATCTCATCAATAAAAGCTCTACGGGACTTGTCTATTAACTCATTATCTGGGTGGCCTAAGTTAATGAGATAACTGTCGTGGGGCAGAATGGAACCAGCTTTAAAGCCGTTGAGCTCACATTGATGGTTAAAAGCTTCCACCTCTTTAGGACTTAAATCTTTAGCCTGCCAACGACGTTGATTTTTAGTAAATAAAGCAAAGGCATTCGCCCCTATCTTTTTGGCGTTTATGGGGGCGTTTGCCACGCCGCCTGCAGCACTGACATGGGCGCCGATAAGGCGTTGGCTAGGCTCTTGTTTGAAGCTTATCTCTGTATTCAAATCTCTGCTCGTTTTCTTATGCTGTGCTTGTTTGAAAGAATTCGTTACAAGCAAATAGGCTAAATAATCGCGAAAGCTGACATTTTGTCTATGCTTTAGATTGCGAATTAGCGCAAGGAATCATAGGAATGGACTCTAAAGTGTTAGAAAAGATCACACAAGTACAAACTATCGATTTTCACCCCAGTCTGTTGGCAGAACTTGGAAAGCTTCAAGCTAAATTTATTCGCGGCGAAGATGTCCTCTTGCCTCTGTGTCGTATGCTCGGAGAGCAGAGCCAATCGTCTGCGGTTTTGCTTATTGATGCAGATTCCTTAATGTGTGATGAACTGCCATCACAAGCGACCTGTTGGTGCCATGATCCTGTGCGCTATTTGACCCTTTGGAAAGAGGTAAAAGGCTGGCCTTTTAACGAACAAGAGCCTATTCCTCATCAATGGAAACAGTTTGTTATTTGGCCCACCAAGTTATCAAAAACACTCGTTTTTTTTCATTCTCCGTCAGATGAATGGTTAAGTTTTTTGCTCAGTTATGGTGAGCTACTTTCAGAAATCCTTATGGGGATGTTGACGCAACAAACACTGGAGCGACAGCAAAGGTATATGACGTCAAGTAGTGGCAAGATAGATAATGATCTGTTTAAGTCTGTGGTGAGTAACAATGAAGATCTGATTTTGGTGGTGACTCAAACAGCCTTTGGTGAACCGAACATTATCTATGCTAACGCGGCTTCGACAAGTATTACGCTTTTTCCTCGTAGTCAGTTGATAGGTAAACCTGTCACTGTGTTATTCAATGATGTTGAGCAAGCTCAGCAAGAGAGTTATGTCGATTTAAAACATGCTCTAGACACCAGTGATGACTTTGATGGTGAACTTTGGTGCATGAAAGCAGATGGCCAGCAAGCATTACTGCATCTGCATTTAGTCGCATTAGATCAACATTCTGAACATGGTTGCCTATTTGCGCTAATAGGTCGAGATGTGACAGAGCAAAAACAGATGCAGCTGACCATGGCCAGAACTCAGAAAATGCAGGCTATAGGGCAGTTAGTCGGAGGGATTGCCCATGACTTCAACAATATTCTAGGAGTGCTTAAGGGGAACCTTGAGTTGATGCAGCTAAAGGGAGCCGATGAAAAGCTTGAACGCTTTTTTAATACTGCTTTTAAAGCCTGTAATCGTGGTACAGATCTCACTCGAAAACTGCTTCAGTTTTCTCGCCAAGAGCAATTTAATGCTCAAAATTGTCAGGTAAATGATGTTATTGCTGAGCTTTCTGAGTTGCTTGCAAAATCCCTAACTTCTCAAGTTGAGTTTGAGCTAGAACTTAATCCTGATGTGTCAGAAATTTGTATTGATAGGGGGGATTTGGAGGATGCGCTGCTCAATCTTGTTATAAACGCTCGTGATGCGATGGCAGGTCAAGGCAAGCTCGTCATTCAAACCGGTGAGTCAAAACTCAGTGGCTTCTTACCCGGACTGTCTGGAAATGTGTTGGTAGAGTCTGGTCCTTATGTATGGATAGCCATTACTGATTCAGGTACAGGCATACCTCTTCATCTTATCGATAAAATCTATGAACCTTTTTTTTCCACCAAGGATAAGAGTAAAGGCACAGGCTTAGGCCTTTCTATGGTTTATGGCTTTGTTAAGCGCTCTAAGGGCAATATGAGTGTAATGAGAACCTCACAAGAGGGGACTGAGTTTAGGTTATGGTTTCCCGTTGCTAAGCAGGAGAGAAAGTTGGCGTCGCTAGAGCCTGTTAATGCGATGTCCCTAAAGGTCAAAGATTCAATTAAGGCTCTGATTGTTGATGATGAACCTGAGCTTGTGGAGATAATAAGCCATTATTGTGAAAGGCTAGGCATAGACGTCGAAACCTATTGTGAGCCTGCCAGTGTGTTGGAGAAGTATGAAAATAATGTCTGCGATGCGCGCTTACTTATCTCTGACGTATTGATGCCGGGAGGAATTAATGGTTATGAGTTAGCGAATCGAATGCATAGTGTTCACTCTTTAGATGTCTTACTTATTTCAGGCTTTATCCATGATATTGGCGTGAATACTACCGAAGAAATGCCCTTTAAAGTGTTAAATAAACCATTTGATTTAAATGCTTTTGTTGGTGCCTTGCATCAGATTGGAATTGAGTTCTGCCAGGGAGAGTAGATGATGGAAAAACAGATCAAATTGTGGGTTGTAGATGATGATATAGATTACTGCAACTTGATGGCTGAAGTGCTTAATGATGACTTTGAAGTCTCCATGGTCAATAGTGCGCCTGAGTTTATTCATGCGCTGGAAGAAAGTCTTCCTGATATGGTGCTGATGGACATTAATTTGCCTGACTTTAGTGGCATAGAGTTATGTCGACAGGTGATTGAGCAAGATAATGAGATTGCTGTGATTTTTGTATCCGGCATGAATACATTAGATGAGCGAATGAAAGCCTATGATGCTGGCGGAGTCGATTTTATAGCTAAACCTTTCGAACTCAAAGAGTTGCTCGCTAAAGTTAAGTCAGTCGCTAACTATCAGCAGCAAAAGCATTCTCTAAAACAAGCCGAATCCTTGTCTCGAGATATGGCATTTCAATCCATGAGTGAATCTTCACAATATGGTTGTGTTCTCCAGTTCTTTAGAGAGTGCTTTCTATGTAATAGCTATAATGACGTCGCTAAAGCATTTTTTAGTCTAATGGAGCAGCTCAACTTAAATACTTGTTTAGAGATTAAAGCCGATAAGCTCGAGTATTTCGTTCCCCAAGGCACCGCGATAAGCCCAATTGAAGCTAATATTTTTGAGTTATTAGATAGCAAAGGTCGCCTTTATGATTTTGGTTCAAGAACCATTTGCAATGATAAACATGTCTCTTTCTTGATCAAAAATATGCCCCTTGAAGATGAGGTATTATGTGGACGCCTTAAGGATATCATTGCCGTTGTCGTCGAGGGGTTAGAGGCAAAGGTGCTGGATATTAAGCGTCAGCAAGCATTAGAAACAGTGTTTAAAGGCATGCAATCCTTGCTTCAAGGTTTGAGTCATTCTATTCAAGAGAACGATGAGAAGTTCTGTTCGGCGTTGACCAATGTCACCGCGGATATACGCTCGAGTTTTCATTTACTAGATATGACAGAGGAACAAGAGGATTTCTTTACGAGTCTGGTTGAGCGAAACTTGAAAGAGGCCAACTCTGCCAGTGATGCTTTTTTGAAGATCCAAGGCTCGCTAAACTCTGTGATGAATGCAGTACAATCTAGCGTGGCAAATGGTTGATTTTATATTGTTAACTCTCTGTTACTCTATTTGTTTTTAGTTGATCTTTATCATGTAATTAACATTGTTCTCTCTGATATATTGGGTGTTATTTCGTCGTTTGACTAGTATTGTAGTTAAGCATTGATGCCAATGGAGAGAACTATGCTTCGAAGACTGATGAATGATCATAAGCATATAGCCATATTGCTGAAAATTTTAAAGAATAAGTCAAAGCGCCTAGCCAAGGGCGAACATATCAACTTTAACCTAGTGCGTGATGTTGTTGAGTATATGCAAGGCTATGCAGAACATAGTCATCATCCATTAGAAGACATTGTTTACGAATATTGCTTAGCTAAGGTTCAGGCTGACGATAAGTCTCAGCGTTTATCTAAAGAGCATAATCAGTTGATCGATGCGTCGGCTTCTTTAATGATGACACTAAATTTGATTCTCAATGATGTCGTCGTAGCCAAAGAGCAACTGGTAAAAGATCTTCAGGATTATGTAGAGCTACAAGAAAATCATATGCATTTTGAAGAAAAGGAGATTTTTCCATTACTTTCTACCAGTTTGACAGAAGAAGATTGGCATAAAGTGGGTGAGCTATGCGCGGAAAAATTGATCGATGATCCCCTGTTTAGTAATGATGATGAACAAGTTTTTGAAGATTTAAAAGTCTACATAGCCAAAGAAGATTAATTCTCTTTGGCTGATATTGAAAACCAAAAAGAGCGCCAGTAGGCGCTCTTTTCATTTACAACATTAGGGAGTCTAAATCACAGTCAAAATTGTTGTCGATATCTTGCAGTTCCTTAAGTAGACGCTGCTTGTCTTTTATCGCTTCGATTTCACGCCATTTACGTTTTTTACTGGAGCTTCTTGAGCGAGTAGGTCTTTCTACGACGTTATCTAGCGCACTACCATAATCTAATCGATCCATGGCAACCTCCTAATTGTTGTATGTTGTGTCAACGACTTAATAACATGTTCATTAAACATGATGCAAGAAGTATGTTTCAATATTGTTAAATTGCGTCAACAATTGCAAGCAAAAAATGTCAAAATTACCGTATGAAATGCCAATTATTTTGCTTTTGTGAACTAGTGAAAAAGAAGGTTTAAGCAATACTGGCTTAAAATCAGTCTCTTAAGTTTTTCGGCGTGTAATATTTGGTAATAAAAAAGCCAGTATTAGATTAATACTGGCTTTAAGTTGCACTCTCACTCTATTGCTAAGAGATTGTTCCTTGACGGAATAAATTTACTAGTGCATTGCTGGATGAGTCGAGCTCAGTGGCGTTATGCTGTGCTTTAAGCCTATCAAGCACATCATTTCCTAGCACTTTACCGAGTTCTACACCCCATTGGTCAAACGAATTGAGATCCCAGATAGCGCCTTGAACAAAGGTTCTATGCTCATATAGGGCAATTAATGCGCCTAAGGTTTCAGGTGTTAGCTTATCCATAAGCAGGGTGTTGCTAGGCTTGTTACCTGGCATCACTTTATGCTTAGCAATCAATGCTTTCTCGTTATCACTTAGTTTGCTATCTTTCAACTCCGCGAGAGCTTCATCAAAAGTGCGTCCTTGCATCAGAGCTTGGGTTTGACCAAAACAGTTTGATGCTAGTTGAACATGGTGTTCACCAAGTGGATTATGGCTCTGTAGAGGCATAATAAAGTCAGCTGGAATAAGGCCTGTACCTTGGTGCAATAACTGGTGATAGGCATGTTGGCCATTGGTGCCTTCGCCGCCCCAAATTACCGGCCCTGTGTTGTAGTCAACGTCACTGCCATCTAAGGTCACTGCTTTACCGTTGCTTTCCATATCTAGCTGTTGGAAGTAGGCGGGCAAGCCTCTTAGATAATGATCATAAGTCAGCACCACATTCGACTGGGCGTCATAGAAATTGCTATACCACAAAGAGAGCATGGCCATGATCACCGGCATATTTTGCTCTAGTGGCGCTGTGGCGAAATGCTGGTCCATCTCATTCGCGCCTTGAAGCAATAACTTAAAGTTGTCCATACCAATGAGTAGTGCAATAGGCAAACCGATGGCTGACCAAAGTGAGTAACGACCGCCAACCCAGTCCCACATGGGGAAGATATTGTTGGCATCAATACCAAATTCCGTTGCTTTACTCACGTTGGAAGTAATTGCAGCGAAGTGTTTTGCAACTTCCTGCTGACTTGCACCACTTTGTATGAACCACTCTTTTGCCGATAGGGTGTTGGTGAGTGTTTCTTGAGTGCCAAATGACTTAGAAGACATCAGAAACAGTGTTGTCTCTGGATTCAGTGGCCTGAGTTTTTCCACTAAAGAGGTGGCATCGACATTCGCCACAAAGTGACAGTTCAGCTTGCCATTCCAATAAGGCCTTAAAGCCTGTGAAACGATTTTTGGTCCTAAATAGGAGCCTCCGATACCGATAGAAACTACGTCGGTAATGGGCTTGCCTGTATAACCAAGCCAGTTACCTTGGCTCACATCCTCAACGAATTGTGACATCTTGGCCAAAGTCGCGTGCACTTCTGGCACAATATTTTTGCCATCTACTAATATAGTGTCATCGGCTTTTGCTCTAAGTGCGGTATGAAGTACGGCTCTTTGCTCAGTGGTATTAATTTTATCACCATTGAACATTGCTTGAATTTTCTCTGGCAGTTGGCACTCTTTTGCTAATGCCATCAGAGTATTTAATGTCTGCTCATTGGCGCGGTTTTTCGAGTAGTCGAGCAGCAACCCACAGCTAGATAGCGACATCTGCTCAAATCTTTGCGGGTTTTGTGCAAAGAGTTGACGCATATGTGGCAGCTCATCGGCGTGTTTGATTAGGTTTTGCCAGCTGGCTTTATGAGTCAGTTGAGTCATATCAAATTACCTTTGAATTATTGACTTAGCTTGTCTGCTAACATGACTTCAAGCTTGTCTTGATCTTTAGCAAAGTTGCGAATGCCTTCTGAGAGTTTCTCTACCGCCATCGGGTTTTGGTTAAACTCCCAACGGAACTCTGACTCACTTAATGAGAAAGGCTGCTCTTGCTGAGGTTGATTAGGCATTAGTTTACGTGTTACTTCGATATCTGTGTTGGCTAGCTCTTCGAGAAGTGCAGGGCCTATGGTTAAGCGGTCACAACCTGCAAGCTCGATGATTTCGCCAATGTTTCTAAAGCTGGCGCCCATAACCACGGTCTTGTAGTTGTGCTGCTTATAGTAGTTGTAGATTTCAGTTACTGAGATAACACCAGGATCTTCTTCGGCGCTATAGTCTTGCCCTGTATCTTTTTTGTACCAGTCTAAAATACGGCCGACAAAAGGCGAGATAAGATAAACATGGGCTTCCGCACAAGCTCTAGCTTGAGCAAAGCTAAAGAGTAGAGTTAGATTACAGTTAATGCCTTCTAGCTCGAGTTCTTTAGCGGCGCATATCCCTTCCCAAGTGGCAGCTAGCTTGATAAGAATACGTGACTTATCTATGCCAGCTTCTTGATAAAGTCTGATGAGCTTATGAGCCTTGGCGATAGAGCCTTGCTTATCATAGGAAAGGCGAGCATCCACTTCTGTAGAGATACGGCCTGGTACGAGTTTTAGCGCTTCAACACCAATATTGACCGCGAGTTTGTCGCCTGCATCGATAATCTGTTGTGAGAGGATATTGCTTTGTGTTTTAGCCCAAGCGATAGCATCCTCAATTAACGGTGCATACTCTGGTATTTCTGATGCTTTAAGGATCAATGAGGGGTTAGTGGTGGCATCTTTTGGGTGATAGCGTTTTATGGCTTCGATATCACCTGTATCGGCGACAATAGTAGTGATTTTTTTTAGCTGCTCTAATGTGTTAGCCATGTAAAAACATCCTTCTCAATGTTGAGGCATAAGCGTGACTATTTTGCGTTGGGTTATTAGAAGCCATTTTTGCTATTTTTCCAACCTAGAATGAAAAAAAATTACATTCTAGGTCAAAAAATATCTTTTATTTAGCTCTCAACCAAGCCAAGAAGGCTTTGCTTGGCTGAGATTTTGCGCTATTTCAGTACAGCTTCTTTGTGACTCCCTATGACTTCTGCTTCTATGCGGCGGTTGACTGCATTCGCTTCTGGGCTACTGCCTTCCATGAGCGGTTGAGTGATGCCATAACCTTTGGCCGATACTCTCGATGCATCAATACCATAACGCTCACTAAGCATAGCAGCTACGGCATCAGCTCGTTGCTGGGATAAGGTTAAGTTATAACTTGCCGAGCCAACATTTGATGCGTGGCCAGATATTTGGACCTGAGCTTTAGGATATTTCTGCATAAACTTAGCAAGCTTCTCAATTTCATTGTAAGAAACGGGCTTTATCACTGCAGAATCGTTGTCGAACTTGGCGTTGATGGCCATACGGACGCGTTTATCTTGATAGATAGTACAACCGTTGCGGTCGACTTTATGGGTGATTGGGGTATTTGTACATTTGTCGAGATTATCGGTAACGCCATCTTTATCACTGTCTAGGGCAACAGGCATAGGTGCAGGCGTCGGGGCTGGTTTAGCTGGCGCAGGGGCATCGCCAAAGCGATAGCTGAGAATAAGCCCCCAGTAGTTACTCTCAAAATCAAAGTTTACTGAGTCTATTTCACCTAGGTTCTCATAGCGACGGTATTTGGCTAGTAAACTAAGCTGCTTAGTAAATTGATAACCTAAGCCTGCGCCAAAATAGGGCGAGACGCCGTCGTCACTGTAATCATAATCTTGGCTATCATTATCTAGGTTATAGGCAAATGCACCTGCTTCTACCGAGAAATGCCATTTTTCATCAATGGGCCAGAAGGTATTGATCCCAAAGCTAATGCCATCGACGCTGACATCGTTTACTTTGTCACTGTAATCAGTCCAGTCTGCGCTATTAAGATCTCGATATCCCAGCTCAAAAGCAAAATGCTCATTGAGTAGGTATCCGCCAAATACATCCCAGGCAACACCGCTATCGTCACCACAGACTTTCATGCTTTTACTGTCACAGTTAGGTTCAAAGTCGTTGATGCCGACACCTGCTCCGAGGTACCAAGGACTAAGGGAGTCAGTATTGCTTGCGTAAGCAGAAGGGGCAATACCTAGAACAAGGGCTGCAATTAGTGTTTTTTTCATCATTCTATCCTTTTAATGTGCTAATTAAACTATGAATTTAGCATGCGATATTTTTGTTGCTTTTTATGTAAATAGTCGCCTTTTGATTATCTGCCTAAAATATGACATTTTCCATAGCGGCTGATAAATAACCAAAAAAAATGCACCCGAGAGGGTGCATTTCATTATTTAGTTGAAATCGCTATTAGCGAGTCCATACCCAGTTTTCTAGCTCTTTAGGGTCAACACCGTTGTCACGGATGTAGTTACCATGGTCAACTAGACGTTGTAGCATATCAGTAGTGATAGCAACGTGCTGAGTTTCATCGATAACACCTTGCTGGAATAGCTTGTAAGCCATATCGATAACTAGGTGATAACGAGAAGTACCGTTACGAACACCCATGTCGAATGGAGTCGTAGTAGAACCTTCCTCTTCGTAACCTTTAATGCGGAAACGTGAGTTACCTTTGTAATCAAATACTAGCTTCTTAATGGTGTTTGGATAGCCGTGGTAGTTGAATACAACGCCTTTATCTTCAGTGAAGATTTCATCCATTAACCATGGCTTGCTTTGGAACTCAAGGCTACCAAGACCACTACTAGTTAGCTCAGTTACGCTGACGAAACGGATGCGAACGCGAGGCAGTAGTTCTCTGATAAGTACTAGTGATGCCATAGCTTCTTGAGTCACATAGTCACCACAAGCTGCAAGAACTACATCTGGGTTATCATCAGAAGCGAAGTCCCAAACCATAACACCGTCTTTAGCTTGCTTACGCGCTTCGTCTAGTGATAGCCATTGTGGAAGCTCTTTCTTACCAGCAACGATAATGTTCATCTTATCGCGACCTTCATAAGCCTTCTCTGTGTATACCAGAGTGCTGTTACCATCAGCAGGTAGGTATGCAGAAGTGATATGAGGGTGTTTCTCTAGCATAGCACCTAGGAACGATGGGTTCTGGTGCGAGTAACCATTGTGATCTTGACGCTCAAGTAGCGAAGAAAGTACAACGTTACAAGCAGGTACTGGCTTACGGAAGTGTACACCTTGGCTTGCGTAAACATACTTACAGTATTGGTCCGCCATTGAAGACACAACTTGAGAGAAGGCTTCGTAGGTTGGGAACATACCGTGACGGCCAGTTACTGTGTAACCATGTAGCATACCGAATAGTAAGTTCTCAGAAAGTAGTTCAACAACACGGCCGTCGCGGCTCATGTCCTTGTCCCAGCTCTCGATTGGCCAAGTCCAAGCACGGCTTTCTTCTTCAAATACTGCTTGAAGCTGGTTAGAGTAAGTTTCATCTGGACAGAAGATACGTAGGTTACGTTGATCTTTGTTCAGTTTGAATGCATCACGCATCCACTCACCCATTTTGTACATAGACTCACCGCGAGTACCGCGAGGGGTCTCTGCACCATAGGCTAGTTTTTCAAGATCTGGCTTAGCAAGTGCGCGAACAACTTCACCACCATAGCTTAGGTGCTGACGACCACAGCATAGATCTTTTCTTGGGATAAGAGAGCGAATGTCTTCGTCGAAGATTAGCTCGCCTTTGTCATTCATTTCGTACAGTTCATCGAACTTGTAGCTTGCAAGCCATGCGTCAAGTGCTTCTAGGTGACTTTTATCAGTCGCACACTTGTTAACGATAACTTGGTGAGAATCACAGTTGCCTTCTAGTTTCTTACCGTCAAATTCTGCTGTACCAGTCCAACCTTTAGCGGTACGCATTAGAATGACAGGCCAGCGTGGCTTACAGATATCTTCGCCGTTACGAGCGCGAGTTTGAATGTCAGTAATCATGTCATAAGCAAGATCCATCGCGTTCGCCATTTGAACGTATACATCTTCTTCTTGCTCATCATCAACAATGATTGGGTGGTAACCAAGACCACGGAATTCAAGGTCTAGCTCCTCGTGGCTCATACGACCCATACGAGTAGGACCAGAGATCTTGTAGCCGTTAATGTGAACGATAGGCAGTACTGCACCGTTGTTTGCAGGGTCAACAAGACGGTTTGCATACCAAGAAGCCGCTAGTGGACCAGTTTCTGCTTCACCGTCACCAACTAAACAAGTTGCGATTAGGTCTGGGTTATCAAGAACCGCACCCCAAGCAACAGATAGTGAATAACCTAGCTCACCACCTTCAAGGATTTGACCAGGTGCTTCTGGGTTAGCGTGTGATGGATAACCATATGCTGCAGAGAACTTTTGACAGATATCGGTAATACCGTCTTCGTTATAAGGAATCACATCTGGGTAGTAGTGGCTTAAAGAACCTTCAACGAATAGGTTAGCTTGTACTGCTGGGAAGCCATGGCCTGGACCTACTAGGTATAGGAAAGGACGGTTATTTTTAACGATTAGACGGTTAACGTTCGCATAAACGAAGTTAATGCCTGGACAGGTTCCCCAGTGGCCAAGTAGTCTTGGCTTGATATCTTCGTGACGTAATGGACGCTTATAAAGAACGTTGTTGCTTAGATAGATTTGTGAAGTTGCCAAAAAGTTAGTTGCGCGAACTAGCTTTTTCAGTGCTGTAATCTCATGCGGTTGTGTCATTGTTTAGCCTCACTAGAGCAAACGGGTTATTAATCAAATCTGTTGGTGAATACTATATTTGTAATTTTATTACGATAGTGTGTTCTATATCCAAGTTTCAAAAGCCAAACGAACCGTTTTGTTTTGTTAACTCGGATTGTGATACTTGTAAATCAAGTTATAACAATAGACAGATGATGATGGTCCTGCGTGACAATGTCATCATTCAGATGTTTGTTTGTGATCTTGCTCACTTAAGTCTTTGGCTGTAGTGAAAAAAAGCTGCGTAAAAGTGATTATTTATGCTGTAATAAATTCACGAATTTTATATTCTAAATATAATAAATGAAGATTATTCAATGAGTTATTGAATAAATCCTAGAACCTTAGACTCGAACTTGGACGGATATACACAGTTCAGTCAACAAATTAGAAGAAAATTAATTATGTTTGAAACCCTTATTAGTTATTTAAATTCGCTTCTTTGGGGGAAGCTACTTATTTATGGTCTGGTAGGTGCTGGTTTGTATTTTACGATTCGCCTTGCCTTTATTCAGTTGCGCTACTTTAAGCACTCAGTCAAGATCATGACCATGAGCCGTAAAGAGACCAAGAGTGGTTTGTCATCGTTTCAGGTCTTTTGTACCAGTATGGCCGCCCGTGTCGGTGCGGGTAATATGGCCGGTGTAGCTGTCGCAATCGGTGGCGGTGGCCCTGGAGCCGTGTTCTGGATGTGGCTGATTGCTATGCTTGGAATGGCGACGGCTATGGTGGAGTCGACTTTGGCTCAGGTCTATAAAGTCAAAGATGAAGATGGCCAATATCGGGGTGGTCCTGCTTATTATATGGAAAAAGGGCTAGGTCAACGCTGGATGGGCGTGCTTTTCTCTATCTTTCTGATTATTGCCTTTGGGTTAGTATTTAACTCGGTACAAGCCAACACAATTACTGGTGCCATGACCATGGTGTTTGGTTTGGATCCAACGATAGTCGGCATAGTGTTAGTGGTATTGAGTGGCTTTGTGATTATGGGCGGACTTCGTAAGGTGGCCCATGTTTCAGAGATTATCGTCCCTATTATGGCGGTAGCTTATATTCTGATAGCCTTTGTTGTGGTGTTAATGAACCTTGAGAAGCTACCCGATGTCTTTATGTTGATTATCAATAGCGCCTTTGGTTGGCAGGAAGCTGCTGCAGGTGGTGTGGCTTATACCATAGCGCAGGCGATGCAAAGCGGTATTGCCCGTGGTTTATTCTCAAATGAAGCGGGTATGGGAAGCGCGGCTAATGTCGCGGCGAGTGCGACACCTAACCCGAATCATCCTGCATCCCAAGGTTTTGTGCAGATGATGGGCGTATTTGTTGATACTTTGGTTATCTGTACTGCAACGGCTGCGATTATTCTTTTAGCGGGTGATGCCGGCGCGGGTAGCGACGGTATTCAGGTGACTATTAGTGCCCTTACTAGCCATGTGGGAGATTGGGGTGGCGCCTTTATTGCGTTTGCAATTTTGCTGTTCTGCTTTACTTCTATTATTGCTAATTACTCATATGCTGAAACGAATATTATCTTCTTGTCTAATAACAGTACTAAGGCGCTGCCTATTTTCCGTATTTGCGTATTAGCTATGGTGATGTTTGGAGCCGTGGCTAAGATTGGCTTAGTTTGGGATATGGCCGATGCATCAATGGGCTTGATGGCGGTAGTGAACTTGGTGGCGCTCGTCTTATTATCTGGTTTAGCGGTTAGGGTAATTAAAGATTATCAAAATCAGCTAGCTCAAGGAAAAGTGCCTACCTTTAATAAGGCAGACTATCCAGAGTTAGAAGAGAAACTGGAAGCGGATGTATGGACAGGTAAAGAGTCCACTTAGTTGCTGATAAAGGGTTGACGATAGTCCCTATTATCTCAATCGAAAAAACCACGTGAGTAAACGTGGTTTTTTTATATGTGATCAGTATCATGTTCACTATTCGATGAGCTTAATTGGAATTGTCATGCTTATATTAGTTTCCCCTGCAAAAACACTAGATTATGAAAATGCACCTAAGACACAGGTTCATACTACACCGAGTTTGCTTGACTATAGCGGCCGTTTGATTGAGGTTTGTCGAGAGCTATCACCAGCCGATATTGCGACACTAATGAAGGTTAGCGATAAAATTGCAGGTTTAAATGCAGCCAGATTCAGTGAGTGGCAGCCAGATTTTAATTTAGAGAATGCTAAGCAAGCTGTATTTGCCTTTAGAGGCGATGTTTATACCGGACTCGATGCCGATAGCTTGTCTGATAGTGAGCTTGAACAGGCTCAAAAGCAGTTGCGTATTCTGTCTGGCTTATATGGTTTGCTAAGACCGTTAGATCTAATGCAGCCTTATCGTTTAGAGATGGGCACTAAGCTGACTAATCCTGAAGGCAGTAATCTGTATCAATTCTGGGGGGATGTGATTACTCAGGAGATTAACCGCAGCCTTGAAGAGCAGGGAAGTGAGTTAGTCGTTAACCTGGCTTCTAATGAGTATTTCAAGTCAGTGAATAAGAAGCTGCTTAAGGCCAATTTAGTGACGCCAGTCTTCAAAGATTGTAAGAATGGTCAATATAAGGTGATTAGCTTTTATGCCAAGAAAGCTCGTGGCTTGATGGCAAGGTATATTATTCAAAATCAGCTTACTGACGCAGAAGCGTTAAAAGGCTTTGATTTAGAGGGGTACTACTATAGCGAGGAGCAATCTAAGCCCAACGAGCCTGTCTTCTTACGGGAAGAAAGATAAGTCATAGCTTAATATAGAACGCCTTATAGCTAAGCTATAAGGCGTTTTTGTTTGTCTAAGGGATCATATTAACGCAGCTCAATCTCTGAGTTGGCCATCAGATAGGCAAACTGCGCATAGGCTGCAATGTTTTGTGCGAGCTTCTTAGGGGAGACTTTATCTAACGTATCATTCGCCGTATGGTGATAGTCAAAGTAGTCTTGACCATCTTGTCTTAGTGAAGCGACAGGAACGCCTAATTTGCGAATAACAGAGATATCTGGTCCGCCAAAGGCTTTATTGTTACCTTGAGCAACGCCATTTTCCGTCATTACTTGTGTTAGTGCTTGCATTTGGGCTAATACGTCAGGGTTGACCTTAAAGTCTAGTCGGTAGATATAGCCTGCACCAAAGTCGGACTCGGTAGCGATATAGTGGTTAGCAAGTTCTTGTTCATGGGCTTTAGCATAGGCTTTAGCCCCTAATAAGCCGAGCTCTTCCGCTGCAAACAGTATGACACGGATAGTACGTTTGGGCCTTTGGGGTAAATCCATGATCTGCTTTGCTGCGGCAGTGACGATAGCAACGCCTGCACCATCATCTAATGCGCCAGTGCCTTCATCCCAAGAGTCTAGGTGAGCCGCGATAACCACTAACTCCTCCGGTTTTGTGCTACCTGTCACTTCGGCAATCACATTATAGGAATTGGTATAGCCTTTATCAGTGGGTGACATTTCAAGATGAATGCTAACCTCATCTTGACGTTTTAACATGGCATTGAGGAGATCGGCATCAGGGTTTGATAGAGCCGCAGCTGGGATTTTAGTCACTCCATCTTGATATTTAACCAGTCCAGTATGGGCGAAACGGTCACTGTCTGTGCCGATAGAGCGTATTAAAATTGCCTTAGCGCCTTTCTTTGCCGCTTCCAAAGCGCCTTGAGTTCGGCCACCAACACTCGCGACATAGTTGACGCCTGTTTTATGTTTAGCCGTTGTTTTATCGATAAATACTAACTTATCTTTGACAAGAGAAGGCTTAGCCTGTGATAAGGCCTCAAGAGAGGCAAATTTTACAATTTTTGCTGTAATGCCACCTTTAGGGGTGGCGACGCTACCCCCTAGTGCACTTATGGTGAGGTTTTGCTGATAAGGGGAGGTTACTTGTGCTTTGGCGTTCCCTCTGTGCCATATCGGCACCTGCACTGGCTCTTTATAAACTTTATCAAACCCTAATTTATTTAGGGTGTTCATTGCCCAGTCGACAGCCTGTTTATCCTTGATTGTGCCGGGTAACCGCGGGCCAACTTCGACAGTTAAGGATTCTAAAATTTCATATCCTAAGTTTGATGCGAGTGCCTTTTGCTGTATTTCTTTTGCAACTTTTTGATTTATCTCGCTGTTTGCAAAAGCGTTCACAGTTATCAAATTGAAAATGGCTAAGGTGAAGCTAAGTCTTGCTAAGGTGATTTTTAAGAGTTTCATCTGATTTTTTAATGTAAGTCCCATTTTTAAAAACAATCTAGCAAAAAGTGTGCTTTGTGTCCCGACTATATTTGTTAGGCAACGCTATATTAGGGGCGGGGTTTGTATTAGGAGATTAAGCTCGTAATGAATATTGAATTGATGCAGGAACGAGCGGACCATGCGGTTGTGTTGCTAAAGGCACTGGCCAATGAGCGTCGCTTGTTTATTTTGTGCTACCTCTTGAATGAAGGAGAGATGTGCGTAGGTGAA
Organism: uncultured Shewanella sp.; assembly: GCA_947503555.1. Lineage (GTDB taxonomy): Bacteria > Pseudomonadota > Gammaproteobacteria > Enterobacterales > Shewanellaceae > Shewanella. The sequence goes on along the minus strand of CANNEE010000001.1, from coordinate 341,004 downwards.
ATGAACAAGAAATTGGGACTGAGCCAATCCGCATTATCTCAACACTTAGCTTGGCTACGTAAAGATCACTTGGTTGTGACACGTAAAGAAGCACAGACGGTATATTACTCTCTAAAGAGTGAAGAAGTGCGCGAAATTATCAAGTTACTCAATAATATCTATTGTCACTAATTTTTCGGTGAATAACAGATATAAAAAAACCGGCAATTGCCGGTTTTTTTGTCGCTAAGAAACGAATTAAGCAGCTAGTGCTTTGATCTTAGCATTCAAGCGAGACTTATGACGTGCAGCTTTATTCTTGTGAATAAGGCCTTTAGTCGCCATACGGTCAACGATTGGTTGTGCAGCGTTGAAAGCTTCAACTGCAGCAGCGTGATCACCGCTCTTGATTGCTGCAAGAACTTTTTTCACATATGTACGTAACATAGAACGACGGCTAGCGTTATGCTGACGACGTTTCTCAGATTGAAGCGCGCGCTTCTTTGCAGACTTGCTATTAGCCAAGGTGCAACTCCTAAAAACTGGATTTGATACTTTTAAAGGCCGAGGAATATGCCCGTTTATTGCCACTTTGTCAATGGCAATGATTGAATATTCATCATAAAAATGAATTAATCCAACCTGCTTTGGCTATCTTCAACCCAACTCGTGTAAGATGTGGCGGCAATTCTATCAGCTATTACTGGTATGTGACAGGGGCTGACACGAATTTTTGAGACATATTCATCATAATGCTAGCCGATAAGGGCTAGGGAGTCGATTTGAGTAGAAAGCTGATAAAGTCTGGTGCCATAGTGAGTGGTATGACCCTGATATCCCGAGTACTCGGTTTGGTCAGAGATGTGGTTATTGCCAACCTAATGGGAGCAGGAACCAGTGCCGATGTATTTTTCTTTGCCAATAAAATTCCCAACTTTCTACGACGCCTTTTTGCCGAAGGCGCATTCGCACAAGCGTTTGTGCCAGTATTGACTGAGTATCAGCAAAAAAATACGCCGGAAGAGACCAGAGAGCTGCTGAGTAAAGTAGCAGGTACCTTAGGAGGGATAGTCTCTCTCGTTACTCTTATCGGTGTTGTGGCCTCACCTGTATTAGCCGCTTTATTTGGTGGTGGTTGGTTTGTGGCTTGGCTCAATGATGAGCCCAATGGCGAAAAGTTTGAGCTTGCCTCTTTTATGCTCAAAATAACTTTTCCCTACCTTTGGTTTATCACTTTTACTGCGCTTGCAGGCTCAATCCTCAATACCAGAGGCCGCTTTGCTGTCTCTGCTTTTACCCCTGTTTTTCTTAACGTCGCTATTATCAGCTGTGCTATTTTTCTCTCGCCAGCTCTTGAACAGCCTGAAGTTGGGTTAGCCATCGGGGTGTTTTTGGGGGGCTTGATTCAGTTTCTATTTCAAATTCCTTTTTTGTTAAGAGAAAACGCTTTGGTGAAACCCAAGTGGGGGTGGCATCATCCAGGAGTGGTAAAAATAAGAACCTTGATGATCCCTGCATTATTTGGTGTATCTGTCTCCCAGATTAACCTACTGCTTGATACCTTTATTGCCAGCTTCCTTGTTACTGGTTCTATCAGCTGGCTTTATTATTCAGATAGATTGCTTGAGTTTCCTTTAGGTTTGTTTGGTATCGCCATCGCAACTGTGATTTTACCTGCGCTGTCAAAAAAGCATGTCGACAGTAATGGTGGTGAATTTAGTCAAACCATGGATTGGGGCGTACGGGCTATTTTATTGTTAGGTTTGCCAGCCATGGCTGGACTGATTGTGTTAGCCAAGCCTATGTTGATGGTGTTATTTATGCGGGGCGCTTTTACCAGTGATGATGTATTAATGGCGTCCTATAGTTTGGTCGCTTATGGTTCGGGATTGCTTAGTTTTATGATGGTGAAGGTGCTGGCGCCCGGCTATTATTCGCGTCAAGACACCAAAACACCGGTTAAATACGGCATTATCGCCATGGTCAGCAATATGGTGTTTAACATCATATTTGCCATTCCATTTGGCTATGTCGGGCTTGCTATAGCCACCTCCCTATCAGCACTGTTAAATGCCTGTCTGCTATATAGGGGGTTACATATGGCGCAGGTATACCAGATCAGCAAACAAACTTTGATTTTCTTTGCAAAAACCTTAGTAGCAAGTTTGGCTATGGTGGTAGTCTTGTTGCTAGTATTGCCTGAACAGCAAATCTGGCTGAATTGGAGCTTGCTTGATAAGGGGCTTGGTTTATTAGGCCTGATTAGTTTAGGTGCATTTGTCTATTTTGTCGCCATATTGGTGCAAGGATTACGTCCTTGGAGAATGAAATCGAGGGTTTGAGGGCTGAATCTCTAAGCCAGCTGTTATATAATCCGCCAATTTAGCCTTGGTTTGTTTGCTAAGAGTAGTTTGAGTAAAGAATGGAATTAATCCGCGGTATACATAATATTGCCCCTAAGCATCACGGATGTGTGTTGACCATAGGAAATTTCGATGGTGTGCACCGTGGTCATGCGGAAGTTATCGCTAAGTTGCTTAGAAAATCGCAGCAGTTTAATTTACCTGCAACCTTGATGACCTTTGAGCCTCAACCACAGGAACTGTTTCGAGGTGAACAGGCGCCAGCGAGATTAAGTACCCTCAGGGATAAGCTGTTATTGCTCGAAGAGCTTGGGATTGATAATGTGCTGTGCGTGAATTTTAACGCAAAATTTGCCAATCAACCCGCCAATGACTTTATCGAGAATTTATTAGTTAGGCAGCTGGGCGTAAAATACCTGGTTGTTGGGGATGATTTCCGTTTTGGTAAAAACCGTGAAGGTAACTTTGACATGCTTTGCCAAGCGGGTGAAAAGCATGGCTTTACTGTGGTGAGCACTCAAAGTTTTGTCTTAGGTGACCACAGGGTAAGCTCGACCTTGATACGTGAAGCCTTGGTTAAAGGTCAGTTAGAGCAAGCGAGGCGCCTGCTCGGTCATCCTTATACCCTTAGTGGACGAATTGCCCATGGACAGAAGATTGGCCGTACAATAGGTTTTCCAACGGCAAATATTGCCCTTAAGCGCAAGGTTGTGCCAGTAAGAGGTGTATTTGCAGTAAAAGTATATTGGGATGACAGTGATATTTATGAAGGCGTTGCCAATATAGGCTTTCGTCCCACGGTGAATGGTCAAGTGTGTCAGCTTGAGGTTCACCTGTTTGACTTTGACGGTGATATATATGGTCAAACCGTAGAAGTGGAATTAGTAGCAAAGATAAGAGACGAGCAGCCATTTGAATCATTGGATGCGCTGAAAAAACAAATTTTGAATGATGCCGATAGAGCTAAGGCTTTATTTGGTAACGATGCAAGTTAGTCATCACTAACTTTATTAATGGTATAGGATCAATGAGCGACTATAAATCTACTTTGAATTTGCCGGAAACTGAGTTTCCGATGCGTGGTAATTTGGCAAATCGCGAGCCAGAAATGTTGAAAAACTGGACCGAAAAGAATCTGTATCAACAGATCCGCGACAGCCGTATTGGCCGCAAACCATTCATTCTTCATGATGGACCTCCTTATGCGAATGGTAATATTCATATTGGTCACTCAGTCAACAAGATTCTTAAAGATATTATTATTAAATCAAAGACCTTATCTGGCTTTGATGCGCCTTATATTCCTGGTTGGGATTGCCACGGTTTGCCGATTGAACTTAAAGTTGAGCAAAAAGTGGGTAAGCCTGGCCAGAAGATCTCTGCGGGTGAGTTTCGTCAAAAATGCCGTGAATATGCGGCTAAGCAAGTTGATGGCCAGCGTGAAGATTTTATTCGTCTAGGTGTGTTTGGTGATTGGCATAACCCTTACTTGACCATGAACTATGATACCGAAGCTAATATAGTTCGCTCTTTAGCTAAGGTGATTGATAGTGGGCACTTACATAAAGGTGTGAAGCCTGTTCACTGGTGTACCGATTGTGGTTCGGCTTTGGCAGAAGCAGAAGTTGAGTATGAAGATAAGAATTCACCTGCTATTGACGTTGCCTTTAGCGCCGTAGAGCCACAAGCTGTTGCTGCTAAATTTGGTTTAGAAGGTTTCAGCTCACCTGTTTCTATGGTGATCTGGACGACGACGCCTTGGACGCTGCCTGCTAACCGTGCACTTGCCGTTAGCGCAACACTTGAGTACTCACTTGTTGAGCTGACTCGTGGTGATGCGAAACAGTATTTAGTACTAGCGACTGACTTAGTCGAGTCTTGTGTCGAGCGTTACAGTGCTGATAGCCATAAGGTGGTGGGTATTGCAGCGGGTAGTGCACTTGAGCTGCTGAGATTTAACCATCCTTTCTATAGCTTTGATGTCCCTGTTATCTTAGGTGATCATGTTACGACTGACTCAGGTACTGGTGTGGTGCATACGGCGCCTGGTCATGGTCAAGATGACTTTGTTGTAGGTCAAAAATATGGCTTAGAAGTGGCTAACCCTGTAGGTGATAACGGCGTATTTAAGCCAGATACTGAGCTGTTTGCTGGTCTGCACGTCTTTAAAGCCAATGATGCTGTACTTGAAGTGCTTAAAGAGAAAGGAGCACTGCTTAATCATGTGGTCTATAACCATAGCTATCCACATTGCTGGCGTCATAAAACACCTATTATTTTCCGTGCGACACCACAATGGTTTGTCTCAATGGACAACCATGGTTTAAGAAAGCAAGCGCTGAGTGAGATTGAGCAAACTCAGTGGATTCCTAGTTGGGGTCAAAGTCGTATCGAGAAAATGGTTGAGAATCGTCCTGATTGGTGCATTTCTCGCCAACGTACTTGGGGCGTGCCTATTACGCTATTTGTTCATAGAGAAACCGAAGAGTTACACCCTGATAGTGTCGCGTTAATGGAGCGCGTTGCTCACCGTATTGAGCAAGAAGGTATTCAGGCTTGGTGGGATCTCGATGCCGCTGAGCTATTAGGTGATGAAGCTGACCAATACCGTAAAGTGACTGACACGCTAGATGTATGGTATGACTCAGGCTCTACCTTCTCCTCTGTGGTTGCTGCTCGTCCTGAGTACCAAGGTGCGCCAATCGACTTATACCTTGAAGGTAGCGATCAGCATCGTGGCTGGTTTATGTCATCCTTGATGATCTCAACGGCGATGAATGGCAAGGCGCCATATCAGCAGGTATTAACCCATGGCTTTACCGTTGATGGTAATGGCCGCAAGATGTCTAAATCTTTGGGTAATGTTATCTCGCCGCAGCAGGTGACCAATAAGCTAGGTGCTGATATTTTGCGTCTATGGGTAGCAGCAACTGATTACAGTGGTGAAATGACGGTATCCGATGAGATCTTAAAGCGTAGCGCCGATGCTTATCGCCGAATTCGTAATACCGCACGTTTCTTGCTGGCTAACTTAAATGGTTTCAATCCTGAGAAGGATATGGTTGCCGTTGAGGATATGGTGGCACTGGATCGCTGGGCCGTTCGCCGCGCCGCAGCGCTTCAAGAAGAGTTACTAGAAGCTTACGAGCAATATAACTTCCACTTAGTGACGCAGAAGCTGATGCAGTTCTGCTCTGTTGAGCTAGGTAGCTTCTATCTCGATATTATTAAAGACAGACAGTATACGGCCAAGGGTGAAGGTCATGCTCGTCGTAGCTGTCAATCTGCTCTGTATCTGATTGCAGAGGCTATGGTGCGTTGGATTGCACCTATCTTGAGCTTTACCGCTGATGAAGTTTGGCAACTACTTCCAGGCGAGCGTGAAGAGTTTGTATTCACTCAAGAGTGGTACCAAGGTCTTAAGTCTGTCACTTTGGAAACCGACATTGCTGATGATGTGTGGCAAGAACTACTGACTGTGCGTAATGAAGTGAACAAGGTCATTGAGCAAGCACGCCGTGATAAGCGTCTTGGTGGCTCCCTTGAGGCCGAAGTGACACTGTATGCTGATGACAAGCTTGCGGCTCAACTTGCGCTGGTTGATGATGAATTAAGATTTGTGTTGCTGACTTCTGCTGCCAAAGTTGCACCGCTTGCCGATGCCCCTGCTGACGCGGTTGAGACTGAGCTGTCTTCATTAAAGCTTGCTATGGTGAAGAGTGAATCAGAGAAGTGTGAACGTTGCTGGCACTATCGTGAAGAGGTTGGCAGCATCGAAGCTCACCCAAGCCTGTGTCATCGCTGTGTGACTAACATTGAAGGCGACGGTGAAGCTCGTCAGTTTGCTTAAGAAGTATTGGGAATAGTAAATGCCATCGAGTTGGAAAGAGAGTGGCTTACGTTGGTATTGGATAGCTGTATTGGTCATTTTGGCCGATCAGCTAACCAAGCAATGGATTTTAGCTAACTTTAAATTCAGAGAAACCATAGAGGTGCTGCCTCTATTTAACTTAACCTATGCTCGCAACTATGGTGCAGCTTTTAGCTTTTTAAGTGATGCTGGTGGTTGGCAAAAGTGGATGTTTTCCATTATTGCAATAGGTTTTAGTACTGTCTTAACTATCTGGCTGCGTAAGCAAGATAAGAGCTTATGGCGTACTAATCTAGCATTCACTTTAGTCATAGGTGGCGCTATAGGTAACCTGATTGACCGTCTTTATCATGGGTTTGTCGTGGATTTTCTCGATTTTTATTGGGGAACAAGCCATTTTCCAGCCTTTAATGTGGCGGACTCGGCGATTTGTGTTGGTGCGGCTTTGATTATTCTGGATTCGTTTATTACAGAGAAAGAAGCCAAGAATAAGCAAAACCAAGCAAAAGGGTAAATGATGACTGTATCTAAATCATTACTGTGCCATATGAATATTTTGCTGTCAGATGGCTCTACGGCCGACAGTACTCAAGCATCGGGTAAGCCTGCTAAATTAAATATTGGCGATCAGAGTTTGAGCCCAGCCTTTGAAGCTGAGCTTATCGAGCTAAAAGCGGGTGATAAGCATAACTTCACTTTGGCCGCCAAAGATGCTTTTGGTGAGTCTAATCCTGATGCAATTCATTATATGGATAGAACTCGATTTCCTGCAGATATGAAAATTGAGACTGGCGTGATTGTTAGCTTTAATGGCCCCGGTGGTAGTGAAATCCCTGGTATTATCAGAGATGTCTCTGGTGACTCGGTAACAGTGGATCTTAATCATCCGTTAGCGGGCCAAGATGTGACCTTTGAACTTGAAATATTAGAGGTGAGCTAGTGAGTCAGCAAATCGCAGTTAAAGATCTCAGTATTCAGTTGGCTAACCCTCGCGGCTTTTGTGCTGGTGTGGATAGAGCCATCAGCATTGTTGAGCGTGCTTTAGAGCTGTTTGAGCCGCCTATTTATGTTCGTCATGAGGTGGTTCATAACCGTTATGTGGTTGAAAACCTCAAAGAGCGCGGCGCTATCTTTGTTGAAGAGCTGGATCAGGTGCCGGACAATAGCATAGTGATCTTTAGTGCACATGGTGTGTCTCAGGCGGTTCGTCAAGAAGCAAAAAGGCGAGGACTAAAAGTCTTTGATGCTACCTGCCCACTTGTGACTAAGGTTCACCTTCAGGTAACCCGTGCAAGCCGCAAAGGAGTTGAGTGTATTCTGATTGGCCATGCAGGACACCCTGAAGTAGAAGGCACTATGGGCCAATACGATAATTCAGATGGTGGTATCTACCTTGTTGAGTCGCCAGAAGATGTGGCTAAGCTGGAAGTGAAGGATGCTGATAATCTCTGCTTTGTTACGCAAACAACCTTATCTGTAGATGACACTCTAGATATTATCGACGCACTGAAAGCTAAGTTCTCGTCGATAGAAGGGCCGCGTAAAGATGATATCTGCTATGCCACTCAAAACCGCCAAGATGCGGTGAGGAGTATGGCGTCAGGGGTAGACTTACTTATTGTGGTTGGCTCTAAGAATAGCTCTAACTCAAACCGCCTACGTGAACTAGCATTGAAAAGTGGTGTTGCCTCATATTTGGTGGATACCGCTGTCGATGTCGAGCGTGCATGGTTTGAAGGTGTTGAGAAGGTCGCGGTAACTGCTGGTGCATCTGCACCAGAAGTGTTAGTTCAGCAGGTGGTGGAAGCTATTGCTAAACTTGCTCCTAGCGTGATTACAGAAGTCGAAGGGCGGAAAGAGGATACTGTCTTTGCCGTTCCCGCTGAGCTTAGATGAATTCAGAAAATTGATTGTTTGTTAGAAAAGAGGCTGAGGCCTCTTTTTTTGTGTGAAAAATAAACAGTAATAAAGGTGGAATTTTTAGCAACCAATTATTACTAGCACCAAAGTTTGGTCTCATCTATTATTAGGCTATGCTAAGGCTGTTTTGGCCTAAATTTAAGATTTTTAAGAGTAAAATCTGTATTTCTTGTCAATTTTATGGCAAAACAAGGAGAATTGACACCTATGGGGAATCGAGGACAAGGGTTTTCATTGATCGAAGTCTTGGTTGCTTTGGTGATCCTTGTGATTGGCTTGATCGGTGTATTTAACCTGCATACGGTTTCGAAACGAAGCAGTTTTGAGTCTTTTCAGCAAACTCAGGCTGCTTATTTAGCCCATGACATTATTAGCCGGATGAAACTCAATAAAAGTGAGCTTATCAATTATGCCGGTAGTTACTCTGGCAGCTTAAGTGCGCCAAGCAAAACCTGCATGGGGGCGGGTGTAGTTTGTTCCAGCGTTGAAACTAGGGTGTGGGATTTGTACAACTGGGAGCAGTCGTTAATTGGTGCAGCGGAAAAGCATGGAACTAAGTCGATAGGGGGCTTAGATTCTCCCACTGCTTGTATCAATACAGATGCAAACGGTAATGTTCAAGTGATAGTGACTTGGCGAGGTATCAGAAAGCTGAGTGACGGTGCAAAAGGGGCTTCAACACAAGTTAAAAACTGTGGTGATTCCAGTTCTAGACGCCGAGTCTATGCGGTAGATACTGTTATTTTATAGGGTGGTTTAGGTGATAAATAGGATAAAGCGGAATAACCAAGGTTTTAGTTTAGCCGAGCTTATGGTGGCTATGGTTATTGGCCTGTTTTTAACCCTGGGTGTTTTTTCTATGTTCAGTATGTCATCGACCAATGTGACTACGACAACTCAGTTTAATCAACTCCAAGAAAACGGCCGAATTGCTTTATCGCTTATAGAACGAGATGTTAGCCAGTTAGGCTTTATGGGGGATTTGACTGGTTTAGACTTTATAACTCAAGGTAGTCAAAGAAATACCAATGTTGTTGCTGCTCCTATAGCTGCATCGGCAGATTGTGTAGGAGCTGGGGTTAACAATGCGTCACTTCCTAATAATACACCTGGACACTTTAGACGTATTTGGGGTTATACCGTAGGTGTTGGAGGACAGAGCCTAGCTTGTGTTCCTAAGGCAAAGAAAGGAACCGATGTTCTGCAACTTAAAAGGTTGCAAGGGCCTGCTTTAGCAGCGGGAGCTGCACTAGAAACTAGTAGCTATTACGTAGGGGCGGCCACAGATCAAGCTGTCATATTTTCAACGTCTCAAGGACTTCAAGCATTAGCGAATGCGAGGTACTGGCGCTATCTTCATCATGTTTATTACATAGAGAATGATGGAACTATGCCGGTACTTAAGCGAAGAGTGTTAAAAGAAGGGGGGATGAACGTCAGCCCTGCTAACGTCGAGCAGCTAGTTGAAGGTATTGAGAATATGCGGATTCTTTATGGACTAGATAACAACGCTGATGGCGCGGCCGATACCTTTATGCCTGCGACTAATATAGCGAGCTTGATATGGGATAATGGTTTGGCTCAGCGAGTTGTTGCTATCAGAGTTTTTTTATTGGTCAGAGCAACTCAAGAAGATAGAAGTTATACCAATAGCAATCAATATACGTTAGGTGATACCGTATTGGGTGCGGTCAACGATCATTTTAGGCGCAAAGTGGTTTCGAGCACGATTGTGCTGGAAAATCCAATCTTGATAGAAAATTAGGTGCAGCAATGGCTAATCAGAAAGGCATAGTGTTATTTTTTGCTTTAATTGTTTTGATTATCATGACGGTAATAGGTGTCGCTTTGGCTGTTAACTCTGGGCAGTCTTTAAGAATGGCCGGCGCGGGCTCAGAACGTCTTGAAGCTATTGCTGCTGTTCATGGTGCGATTGATAGAGCTATTGAAAGAAATGAAGGCGCCAGCATGTCCATGATGACCGCTGATTTGACAGAGACAGTGACAGTTGGGGATAGTTCAGTACAAAGTATCATGAAGCCGATGAGTTCCTTTGATGGAGATACCTGTCGAACAGAAAGAGCGGATTCGGGGATTAAATGCCGCCGCTTTGAAATTGATGGCACGGTTAAATTTGGCCGTAAGAATATGGGTGAATTGACCGTTGTTGTTGGAGTTGAACAAAAAATCATACCTTAATACACATTGAGGGGGGTATATGTTAGCTAAGAAGTTAGGCGTTTTTTCACTATTCGCCATCTTGCTATCATCGGGGAGCAGTTACTCAGATGATACAGAGTTGTATGTGTTTGAGTCTTCCTCTAGAACAGGCTCTCGCCCTAAAGTATTGGTGATTTTTGATAATTCCGGCTCGATGGGAACCATAGAGCAGGATGCCCCTGGGGGATATGATCCCAACTATGTTCAAGACGATGGCACTGAAGGTTACCCTGCCGTAGGCAATTCTCATGCCTATCAAGGAAGAATGCTTTATTTCACAAAAGGCACAGGTATCGATAATACCAGTATGCCTGTTCCCGATAGCCCTTCAGAAGCGCGACGCTTTTTAGATGCCATCAACGGCTGTCATAAGAGTAAAGCGGCATTAGACAAATATGGCCGTTATACTGGGTATCTACGTGAGTTTGTGACCAAAGGTAAAAGCGGTGAATGGGCCGAGATACCCGATAATAATGGTGCTAATATCGAGATTGTCGATTGCTGGGAAGATATTGAAGATGCCGACCCGATTAATGCCGATGGTATCAGTAACGGTTTTCCGGCAGACGGATTGCGTAGTGGTAAAAATGCGATAGCTTATAACCACGATGCTAGCAATGGAGACTGGTCTCAAGCGATTGCTGATGCAAAAGAAACAAAATTTGGTATTGGTGAGCCTGTTACCTTATATACCGATGATTATTTAAGGTGGAATCATTTAGTTCAAGAAGGTCTATTACCTGTATCCCCTAAATCCCGATTAGATATAGCCAAAGAGGCAATTAAAAATGTGGTAATTTCAACGCCTTCTGTTGATTTTGGCTTGGCTGTATTTAATTTGAACTACCCCTTTGAAGGAGATAGAGATGGAGGACGTATTGTCTCTGGCATTCGTACTATGTCCCCCGATGTCAAAGATGCACTGCTATCTACGGTAGATCAGCTGCCAGCAAGTACTAATACTCCATTATGTGAAACCTTATTTGAAGCCTATCGTTACCTTTCTGGCGGGCCAATTACCTTTGGTCATAAGGATGCTGATTATCGATTTGGTAGCCATAATACTTATCGTGCTAATAACCCGCCCTATGATACAAGCGTCGAGAATGGTGGTAACTATATTAGTCCGATGAAAATCTGTCCAGATATTGCCTATGTGGTATACATTACAGATGGCGTACCTACAGTCGATAGTTTTGCTAATAACGATATTGTTGCGTTAACAGCGACAGGCGAGGCAGAAGGTGATTACACCGTCTATAGTGATGAGCTGCTTTATAGCCCAAGTTACCTTCCTGCTTTAGCTAGCTATATGTATCATAACGATATGGTAAAGGCTTTAGATGCTGATGGTGTTGATAATAGGCAAAATGTTCGTACCTTTACCATAGGTTTTAGCCAAGGGGCTGAAGATGCTGCTCCTTTGTTAGCAGAAACGGCTAAACGTGGTGGAGGCCGTTACTTTGCTGCCAAAGATAGTCTTGCATTGCAGCAAGCGCTAACAGAAACCCTGACTTCCATTTTGTCTATTGACTCAACTTTTACCTCTCCCAGTATTGCTAGTAATAACTTTGATAGAACCCAAACCTTTAATTCAGCTTATTTCGCTATGTTTTTACCAGGTAAAGGGCCTAGGTGGAGTGGTAATTTGAAGAAGTTAAAAGTAACTTCAGGTGGGGTTCTGGTGGATACAGCGGGTGAGAATGCTATTGATGATGAGGGTAATATTAAGGACACAGCTTGTACTATTTGGAGTGACTGTTCATCTGCTGCAGGTGGTAATGATGGAAATAAGGTTGAGCAAGGCGGCGCCAATGCGCAGCTTGCGAAAATAACAACACGGAAAATAAAAATAAACTCCGGAACTGGTGGAGCTCTTGAGGATTTCACTGTTGCCAATGTCGCCGATGGCGATAAACCCGCGTTAGCCAGTTATATGAATACCACTGAAGGTGAGCTTGAGAACACCTTTAAGTGGTTATATGGGTTTGATGTCGATAACGACATGAATATGAGTCCATTTAGTGTGACATCTCCCCATAAGCGGCGTGACATTATGGGCGACCCACTTCACTCTAAACCGCTAGCCATTAACTTTGGCACCACGGCAGTGAATCCTGACATTAGGGTTATTTTAGGAACGAATCAGGGCCTTATCCATATGTTTCAGGATAAGGGGGATACTTTAGATGAGACTTGGGCTATTTTGCCCTATGAGTTATTACCTAACGTCACTAAACTAAGGGATAACCTGCATTCGGGCGGCCACACGGTTTATGGGATGGACTCATCCCCTGTCGCTTATGTGGAATCCGGCGATTCTGGAGTAACCAAGGCGTGGGTATTTATGGGAATGCGTCGAGGGGGGCATTCTTATTATGCTATCGATATAACAAGGCCAGATGCGCCATCAATGATGTGGACTATCTCCGCCGATCACAGCGACTTCGCTGATTTAGGACAGACTTGGTCAGAGCCTGTCATAACAAAGATACCTGGGCATGAAGGGCCTGTGCTGATTTTTGGGGGAGGTTATGATATCAGTTATGATGCTACGCCAAATTCCAGCCCATTAGGCAGAGCTGTGTATATTGTTGATGCTAAAACGGGGAAGAGGTTGCATGTATTCAGTGCATCAGGCTCTGGTGGTACTCGTATTGATGGGTTAACAGATAGTATTCCCAACGCCGTAGCTGTGCTTGATAGTAACGGTGATGGTGTGAGTGACCGCATTTATGCGACTGATGTGGGTGGTAATATTTGGCGTATGGATATGCCAAGTGCAACTAAATCTACTTGGAGCGCACACCAGTTTGCTCAGCTTGGCGGCAGTTTGGAGTTTAATGATAGACGCTTTTTCTCTGAGCCAGTTGTTGTTCAAACGATTTTAAATAATATTACAGAGGTAACTGTTACTGAAGGTGAGACCAGCACTACAACAGTTACTTCTCAAAAAATTCCTTATGATGCTGTAACTGTCGGAACCGGAAATCGAGCACACCCGACTGAGAAGTCTGTTGAAAATATGTACTTTGTGCTTCAAGACCGTAATGTTGTCACTCGTACCTTTGGCACAACAGAGGATCCTAAACCTGAGGTGATTACCTTATCCCATCTTTATAACGTCACGACTAAAGCTCCTGAAACCCAAGATGAAAATATCGACTTTGGTGAAAAACTTGGTTGGTACTATGACTTCACTGAGTCGGGAGAAAAAAGTTTGTCGGCAGGTGTGGTTGTCGATGGCAAGGTTTATTTTACTTCCTATGTACCAACGAGTACGGCTACTTCGGAAACTGTATGTATCGTTAAGGGGAAAGGCTATATCTATGTATTAGATTTGCACAAGGGGGCTAGAGTACACCTTTATAATGATATCGGTAGTGACGAGCCACCATATCCTAATGGAGTGCCTCCTAGAGTTGAAGGGCCTCCAGGTGTTCCAGATACGCCAACTTACTTCGTAACTCCGGGGCTTAAAAAAGAGCCTAATGATCCTGCCCCCAGTACCTGTGATGAAGGAAACATCTTTCTTATAGGTGTGGGAGCTGGTGATAGGGACGCAGACGGCTCTGCCACAGGGTCTATTAATGCTGGCTGTGGTCTAGGTGCGAAGCGTGTTCATTATCATATTCAAGAGTAAGATTTTATATGAAAAAAAAGTCAGGTTTTTCGTTAATTGAGCTGATGATTACCGTCGTTATTGTGGGTATTTTGAGTGCTATTGCCTATCCTTCATATGTTAATTATGTCGCTCAAAGCACTCGCTCCGATGGCCTAGCGGCAATTATGAGGGTGGCTAATCTTCAGGAGCAGTTTTATTTAGACAATAGGCAATATACTGCAGATATGACGGCACTTAATTTAGGTGCCGATCCTTTTGTGACTGAACAGGGTGACTATTCCGTCGATACCACGGTTGGTAGTGATGGCGATACCATGACTGTAGTCGCAACAGCGCTAGGTTCACAAGCAACCAGAGATTCTGGTTGTGGAGTGATTCGTCTAACGAGTGAAGGTGTTAAGTCACCGTCGGAGTGTTGGAAATGAGATACATAATAAGTGTGCTGCTATTGGTTTTGAGTATGCCTGCCAGTGCTGCACAGAAAAGAGATTATAAATGTTATCTAGAAACTACCAGTGGCTTTGAAATTGGTATGTATGCATGGAATGTAAAGCAGCAAAAAAAGCAGATGTCCAAGCTTATTGGTAAGCCTTTTCACAAAAGTGATAAGAAAACCAGTTATATTAAAGCTGTTGAGGAATGTGTTTTTACTCAAGCCGACTTTAATAGTGAAGCCGCTCAGAAGCTTGATAAAGTGACGCTAAGGTAATGTGTTAACTACAAGTGATATTGGTGGCCGAAGACAGTTTTACCATACCTGATGAGCTGATTGAGGCCGCCTTAGAGTTTGAATTGGTTTTATTTGAAGGGCAGTAGCTGATTTGCCCTGCACCTGAAATAACTAAACCGTCTGCTGAAAAACTAATGGCATTACTTCCATGGGAGACGAAGTCTTTGCTATTAAATGCATCTACTACTTTGATTATTTGATCGTCGCCATCGAAAGATCCTCTTGTACCGCCATCGATAAATATAGTAAATCCATTTATCCAATTGTTGGAGCATGTATTGCTTTTTAGAGGGCAGAGGGTAACGTTCGCTCCGTAACTGACAGCTTGGCTGCGTGCTAAAGTCAGAGAAGATTGGATTGTGCGTATACCTGAGTCACTGCGACTCGCATCATATAGCGAAGTTAAAGACGGTACACCAACAGTCATCAAAATAATGGCTATAACGATAGTGACTAGCAGCTCTATTAATGTAAATCCGTTAACTTTTGTCATTATGCTATCCCCATGCATTTTCAGTCTTTAGTATACGTGAGATTAGTGGCAAATGCAGTATTAACCTGTTGTGAAAAAGCTTCACTTCACCGACGTTAAGCTAGGGATTCTTGTTCTTTGCTGATTCGTTTTTACGTTAAGCCAATGGCATTTTATCGCGGCGAAGGAGATGAGGCTTAGCAATCTAAGTGAACTCGAGTAGGACAATGTAAAGTGCCATTGAGGCGCGCTCGAAGGGCAGCGTTGACAGCGAACTTCTACTGCGTTAACGCTTATTTATGTAAAGCCACTACACAGCACAAGCTCCGTCTTGTTTAAACACGCTGTAAGTTGCTGCAAAAGTCACCTTGAAAGGTCGATAGTCATCAGAATTAACGGTTAGTCACAGGAGATTATTTTAGATTTTGAATAGCGAATTCTGCCTGACTGACTCACAATAATCGCGCGAGAATATTGGCTATTAGTATGTGCTGGGCAGTATTTTAGTGTGCCGTTGGTTCCCGATGCCACACCTTCTGGTTGAAACCTAATCGCGAGCCGATTGTAAGTCACAGTATCTTGCGGATTAAATGGTGGTGATTGAGCAATGAGAGTGTCGTTCTCATTCATTTCGTTGGTAGGAAAGTAATCGATAAATATACTAAATCCGTTTTGCCAATCTTGATGGCATTTCCCTCGAATTAGTGGGCACATAGTGACTCTGGCACCATAGCTAATGGCATGGTTTCTTGCCATAAATAATGACTGCTTTAAGTATCTAATATTCGTATCGGCACGAACATGCTGATATATGCTGCTAAAGCTCGGTACTCCGACAGTCACGAGGAGTACAGTTAGTACTAAAGCGATTAAGAGTTCTATTAGTGTTAATCCATTAAAATGCTTCATAGGACATTCCTTGTCGTAGGGTTTGTATTCCTTACAAACCTAAGCATTTAGTAAGTTTAGAAGTTTTGTATGGCATCAATAGAAGAAATATTTCTAACTATTTTTAGATTAAGACACATTGAATAAAGAATCATAGCTTATACGTGTTAGACTAGTTGGTTGGAATTATTGCTTGCTTAAGTACCGAATGTTTTAAGGAGTTTTTAATGAAAAAGGTTGAGGCCATAATCAAGCCCTTTAAGTTAGACGATGTGCGTGAAGCGCTTGCCGAAATAGGTATTACTGGGATGACGGTGCTTGAGGTGAAAGGCTTTGGGCGTCAAAAAGGTCATACCGAGTTATATCGCGGTGCTGAGTATATGGTTGACTTTCTTCCTAAAGTAAAAATTGAACTTGTGATTCAAGATGAACTGCTTGATCAAGCTATTGAAGTCATAGTGGATACTGCCCACACGGGTAAGATAGGTGACGGTAAGATTTTTGTGACCGATATTGAAAGAGTGATTCGAATTCGTACCGGTGAAGAGAATGAAGAAGCCGTTTAATGGCGGATTGTTTGTTGGTAAAGCTGGATTACATTGATGTCGACTAAACGTATTGTCATTGTCGGTGGTGGGGCTGGAGGATTGGCCCTTGCTGCTAAACTTGGACGCAAGTTAGGTCATAGTGGTCAGGTCGATATTTGTTTAATCGATAAGAGCCCTATTCATATTTGGAAGCCTAAACTTCATGAGGTTGCTGTCGGCATAATAGATCAATCGATTGAAGGCTTGTTATATCGAGATCATGGAATGAAGAATGGTTATCGCTTCATTCGTGGTGAGGTTGAGCATTGTGATCCTGACGCTAAGACGGTTCAATTAGCGCCGATTTTAGATGATAAAGGGCAAGTCTTACTTGAGCAGAGACAGCTTGATTTTGATTATCTCGTATTAGCCCTAGGTGGCACTGCCAATAGTTTTGATACCCACGGCGCTAAGCAGCACTGTATTTTTCTAGATAGCTTAGAAAATGCTAATACCTTTCATCGTCAGTTGATCGATACTCTGCTGCGTGTCAATGAAACTGGAGAGAAGCTGAGTATTGGCATTGTTGGTGCAGGCGCTACTGGAGTTGAGTTGGCAGCAGAGCTTAATAATGTTATCGAGTCCGTTAGAGAGTATGGTTATCTCAATGTCGCTAAACGCCATCTTGATATTCACTTGATTGAAGCATCGCCCAAGATTCTGCCTTTATTATCATCTAAAGTCAGCGGTCGAGCTCAGTCGGTGCTGGATAAAATTGGTGTGAGATTGCACCTTGGCGTGTCTGTCAAAGAGGTCACCGAAGAAGGCTTTGTTACCCAGTATGATGATTTAATTTCTGCCGAAATCAAGGTGTGGGCGGCAGGGGTAAAGGGGCCTGAAGTCTTTAGTAACTTTACTAAATTTCCTATCACTGAGCTTAATCAAATCGATGTCGATGCCTTTATGCATGTTAAAGGATACTATGATATCTATGCGATTGGCGATTGTGCTCATTTTGAGATGGCGAACGGTCAATCGGTGCCCCCAAGAGCACAGGCCGCGGCGCAGATGGCCGATACTTTGTGTACAAACCTGATACAGCGTATGCAGAATAAGCCAGAAATGCCCTTTGCCTATAAGGATTATGGTTCCTTGGTGTCATTAAGCCGGTTTTCGGCTCTGGGTAACTTGATGGGAAATCTGCGCTCAGGCACTTTCTTTGTTGAAGGCTTCTGGGCGAGATATATGTATAACTCTCTATATCAGCAGCATTTTGCTAGCTTATATGGTTGGTTTTCCTCTAGGGTTTATCGTTTAGCCCAAAAACTGCTGAGATGGAAAAGGCCTAAGCTTAAACTGCATTAGCGCGAAGCTATTAAAAAGCCCAATCAATTGATTGGGCTTTTTATTTGCGACTTGATATTACTTGGCAATACGTTTGTATTTTAGCTTATGGGGCTCAATCACATCGGCGCCATATTGTTCTTTCAACCAAGTTGAGTATTCTGTGTAGTTGCCTTCATAGAAGTTCACTTGGCCTTCATCTCTATAATCAAGAATATGCGTGGCGATACGGTCTAAGAACCAGCGATCGTGCGAAATCACCATGGCACAACCAGGGAACTCAAGCAGAGCTTCCTCAAGTGCTCGTAAGGTTTCAACGTCAAGATCGTTGGTTGGCTCATCGAGTAGCAATACGTTGCCGCCCGCTTGTAGAAGCTTAGCTAGGTGGACACGGTTGCGCTCACCACCAGAAAGGGTGCCGATGATCTTTTGTTGATCGCCGCCACGGAAATTAAAGCGACCTACATAGGCACGGCTTGGAATTTCAGTGTTGTTGATGCGCATGATATCCTGTCCGCCAGAAATCTCTTGCCATACAGTATTCTTATCATCCATGGCATCGCGGAACTGCTCTACTGAAGCGAGCTGTACTGAATCACCTAGCTCAACAGTTCCACTATCTGGTTGCTCATCACCAGAGATCATTCTAAACAGTGTTGATTTACCCGCACCGTTAGCACCGATAATACCCACGATAGCCCCTTTAGGAACACTAAAGCTGAGGTTATCAATCAGGACTCTATCACCATAGGATTTAGTTAGGTTATTTACTTCAATGACTTTATCCCCTAGACGAGGTCCTGGTGGAATAAATAGCTCATTGGTCTCATTACGTTTTTGGTAATCGCCAGTATTAAGCTCTTCGAAACGCGCCATACGCGCCTTGCCTTTAGATTGACGACCTTTAGTGCCTTGACGTACCCATTCAAGTTCTTTTTGAATGGTTTTTTGACGGGCGCTTTCTGTTGCAGACTCTTGCTGCAGACGAGCATCTTTCTGCTCTAACCAAGATGAGTAGTTGCCTTCCCATGGAATACCTTCACCACGGTCAAGTTCCAGAATCCAGCCCGCTGCATTATCAAGGAAGTATCTATCGTGGGTAATGGCAACCACTGTTCCTGTGTAGTCTTGTAAAAAGCGCTCTAACCAAGCGACAGACTCTGCATCTAAGTGGTTGGTCGGTTCGTCAAGTAGCAACATATCTGGCTTTTCAAGCAGCAGGCGACAGATAGCGACACGGCGACGCTCACCACCCGATAGAACTTCGATTTTCTCATCCCAGTCAGGTAGACGCAGTGCATTAGCAGCACGCTCTAAAATATTGTCTAGGTTATGGGCGTCTTGAGCCTGAATGATGGCTTCTAGCTCCCCTTGCTCTTTAGCCAGAGCGTCGAAATCTGCATCCGGCTCAGCGTACAATGCATAAACTTCGTCTAGACGAACTAGGGCATTTTTAGCATCGGCTACCGCTTCTTCGATGGCTTCACGAACGGTTTGATTAGGATCTAATTTAGGTTCCTGAGGAAGGTAACCTATTTTTAGATCTTGCATTGGACGCGCTTCACCTTCAATTTCGGTATCTAAGCCAGCCATAATGCGCAATAAAGTTGATTTACCAGAACCATTTAAGCCAAGAACACCAATTTTGGCGCCGGGGTAAAAACTTAAGGAAATGTCTTTAAGGATCTGCTTCTTCGGGGGAACGATTTTCCCGACTCTCAGCATGCTATATACAAATTGGGCCATTTGAATCTGCTTTATTGAAAATGAAAAAAGTCAATTCTACTTGATTGCAGGATTATCTCAAATCGCGAACTTGGGTGATTGGATTAAAATGCAAGGAATTTCATCTTCTAACTACTGGGATTGTGATCAATAGCAGAGTAGAATATCGCGCAACCCCTACCTATAAGATTTTGCTGTTGGAGTAAGCAATGCTAAATAAAGCAATGAATATCGCAGATTTTGACCCTGAGTTATATGCCGCGATGGAGAAGGAGACTCGTCGTCAAGAAGAGCATGTTGAGCT
Source organism: uncultured Shewanella sp. (assembly GCA_947503555.1). Taxonomy (GTDB): domain Bacteria; phylum Pseudomonadota; class Gammaproteobacteria; order Enterobacterales; family Shewanellaceae; genus Shewanella. Next base: position 321,036 of record CANNEE010000001.1, on the reverse strand, counting down.
TATCGCTTCTGAAAACTATACCAGCCCACGCGTACTAGAAGCCCAAGGTTCACAGCTTACCAATAAATATGCCGAAGGCTACCCAGGTAAGCGCTACTATGGCGGTTGTGAGTATGTAGATATTGCTGAAGATTTAGCTATCGCCCGCGCTAAAGAACTATTTGGTGCCACCTATGCCAATGTACAGCCTCACTCAGGCTCACAGGCTAACGCAGCTGTGTTTATGGCGCTGCTAACTGGTGGTGATACTGTATTAGGAATGAGCTTAGCCCATGGTGGTCACTTAACACACGGCTCTCATGTTAGCTTCTCTGGAAAGCTTTATAACTCAGTACAATATGGTATTGATGAAACAACGGGCGAGATTGATTACGCCGAGGTAGAGCGTCTTGCAGTTGAGCATAAGCCTAAGATGATCATCGCAGGCTTCAGTGCTTATTCTGGTATTATCGATTGGGCTAAGTTCCGTGAAATCGCCGATAAAGTGGGGGCATATCTATTTGTCGATATGGCGCACGTAGCAGGTTTGATTGCAGCTGGCATCTATCCTAATCCATTACCACACGCCCATGTGGTGACGACCACAACCCATAAGACTCTTGCGGGCCCTCGTGGTGGCCTGATCCTGTCTGGGGCAAACGATGAAGATATTTATAAGAAGCTGAATTCTGCCGTATTCCCTGGTGGTCAAGGTGGTCCTTTGATGCATGTGATTGCAGCGAAGGCGGTTGCCTTTAAAGAAGCGCTACAACCTGAGTTTGTTGAATATCAAAAGCAAGTGGTTGTTAATGCAAAGGCTATGGCGAATACCTTTATTGAGCGTGGTTATGATGTGGTATCTGGTGGTACCGAGAATCACTTGTTCCTACTTGATCTGATCAGCAAAGACATTACAGGTAAAGATGCCGATGCAGCACTTGGCCGTGCCAATATCACAGTGAACAAGAACTCTGTGCCTAATGACCCTCGTTCACCTTTTGTGACTTCAGGTCTACGTATCGGTTCTCCTGCTATGACTCGTCGTGGTTTTAAAGAAGCGCAGGCTGTTGAGCTGACTAACTGGATGTGTGATGTACTTGATGACATTAACAATGAAGCAACCATTGAGCGTGTAAAACAGCAGGTTGTTGATTTGTGCGCTAAGTTCCCTGTTTACGGTTAACCTTAAGTCGCAAATAGGATAAACTTCGATGGCCGCTTAAGATAGCGGCCATTTTTATATGTAGATTCGAGGTTTGCCAGAAAATAGGCATGGATACTACTTCAATTCTAGCCGTTCATATTGTGCTGACCTGCAGGAGGCTAAATGCATTGTCCTTTTTGTAATGCAACAGATACCAAGGTGATAGATTCTCGACTAGTGGCAGAAGGTCATCAAGTGAGACGTCGTCGTGAATGCACTATTTGCCATGAAAGATTTACTACTTTTGAAGGGGCTGAACTTGTGATGCCTAGGGTGGTAAAACAAGATGGCAGCCGCCAGCCTTTTGATGAAGAAAAGTTACGCTCTGGCATGTTAAGAGCCGTTGAAAAACGTCCAGTGTCTATGGATCAGATTGAGCAAGCTTTATCTAAGATTAAGTCAACCCTAAGAGCGACTGGTGAGCGAGAAATCAGCTCACAGATGATAGGTAATCTTATGATGGAGCACCTGATGGGACTCGATAAGGTGGCTTATATCAGATTTGCATCTGTATATCGTGCCTTTGAGGATGTTTCTGAATTTGGTGAAGCTATTGCTAAGTTGCAAAAGTGATAGTGAGTGCTAGCGAGACATAAAATAGATGAATTGGTCGGCATTTGATCGAAAAATGATGGCGCGCGCCATCCAATTGGCGCGCAAAGGACAATATACCACTCGCCCAAACCCTAGCGTTGGCTGTGTGATAACCCAAGATGAGAATATTGTTGGTGAGGGCTATCATGTGCGGGCGGGAGAAGGCCATGCTGAAGTGCACGCCCTGAATATGGCGAACGATGACGCCAAAGGAGCCTGCGCTTACGTCACACTAGAGCCTTGTTCTCACTATGGAAGAACTCCACCTTGTGCTTTGGGGCTAATTAATGCTGGTGTGGCTCGAGTGGTGGTAGCTGTTACAGATCCAAACCCTCAGGTATCAGGCCGTGGCATAGAGATGCTGCGCCAAGCGGGTATTCAGGTTGATATTGGTTTAGAGCAAAGCACTGCGGCCGATATTAATCCTGGCTTTATGAAACGTATGGCTACTCAAAGGCCTTGGGTAACTGTGAAGCTTGCTGCAAGCTTAGATGGAAAAACGGCTCTGAGCAATGGCGAGTCTAAGTGGATAACGGGCTGCGATGCTCGCGCCGATGTGCAGCGTTTGAGAGCGCGTCATGATGTGTTAGTAACAGGTGTAGAAACCGTACTGTCTGACAATCCTAGCCTTAATGTGCGCTATGATGAGCTTGGTCATATTACCGATAAAGTGGATAAAACCGATATTCATCAACCACTGCGGGTGGTGTTGGACAGTCGAGCTCGCCTTGGTCGTCAGCATACCTTATTTGATATCAATTCCCCTATACTATTAGTGAGCTGCGTGCCTTACTCAAAGGATATTCGTGCGCAGTGGCCAGCCCATGTATCCAGTATAGTGTTAAATGATGAGCAAGGGCGAGTTAGCCTTGATGAACTTCTAATCCACCTTGGCAAGAGCTATAACAGTGTACTCGTTGAAGCCGGTGCAACCTTGGCTGGTGCATTTATCGAGCAGCAACTTGTTGATGAATTAGTTCTCTATCAAGCACCAAAACTGCTCGGTAGCAAAGGGCGAAACCTATTGAATTTGGCTGACTATCAGTCAATGTCAGCCATTCCAACTATTGAGTTAATCGATGAGAGAAAAGTCGGCATAGATACTCGCTTTAGATTTAAATTAGGTAATTAAAACAATGTTTACTGGAATTATTGAAGCTGTTGGTAGTTTACGCAAACTTGAGCGTAGAGGTGATGATATTCGCCTCAATGTTGCCAGCGGCAAACTAGATTTAAGCGATGTAAAGCTAGGTGATAGCATAGCAACCAATGGCGTTTGTTTGACCGTGGTTGAGTGTTTGGCCGATGGTTATGTAGCCGATATTTCGGCTGAGACCGTCAGTCTAACTGGTTTTGCCAATTATCAGGTTGGTACTAAGGTTAATCTAGAGAAAGCTGTCATGCCAACAACCCGATTGGGAGGCCACTTAGTTAGTGGTCATGTCGATGGTATCGCGCGTGTGGTAGATAAGCAGCATAGAGGTAAGGCGATAGAGTTTTGGCTTGAGGCGCCCGCAGAGCTTGGTAAGTATATTGCTCATAAAGGTTCAATCACTATTGATGGTGTGAGCTTAACGGTTAATGAAGTCGATGGATTAAGGTTCAGATTGACCATAGTGCCTCATACTGCTGGAGAAACCACTTTAGTGGATTTGACTGCTGGCACACAAGTGAATATTGAGGTTGACTTGATTGCTCGCTATTTAGAGCGGTTAATGTTTAAGCCACAACAGAATGAGAACGCGCAAAAGGGTAGCGAAGTGACTATGGAATTGTTAGCTAAGTCAGGGTTTTTACGCTAACGGATAGTCATTCCAGTCTAAAGTGCTTTAATAGCACTCATATTATTAGAACGAATAAAAGGTCCTACAAATGGCATTACATAGCATTGAAGCGATTATCGAAGATATCCGTCAGGGAAAAATGGTTATCCTGATGGACGATGAAGATCGAGAAAATGAAGGCGACCTTATTATGGCTGCCGAGAAAGTCACGCCCGAGGCCATTAATTTTATGGCAACCTATGGTCGAGGTTTAATTTGTCAGACGATGACCAAAGAGCGTTGCCAGCAATTAAGCTTACCTTTGATGGTAAGCAATAATAATGCACAGTTCTCTACTAACTTTACCGTTTCAATCGAAGCGGCTGAAGGGGTAACCACAGGCATTTCAGCCCATGACAGAGCTGTTACCGTGCAAGCAGCAGTTGCTAAGGATGCAAAAGCGGCTGATTTAGTTCAACCTGGTCATATTTTCCCATTGATGGCCCAAGATGGCGGTGTATTAAACCGTGCAGGCCACACTGAAGCGGGTTGTGACCTAGCTCGTTTAGCCGATTTAGAACCGTCAGCAGTCATTGTTGAGATTCTTAATGAAGATGGCACCATGGCTCGCCGACCAGATCTTGAAATATTTGCCGAAAAGCATGACATCAAAATAGGCACCATTGCCGATCTAATTGAGTACCGTAATACTCAAGAAACCACGGTTGTTAAAGAGGCTAAGTGTAAGTTACCAACTCGCTTTGGTGAGTTTGACTTGGTCACCTTTAGAGACACCATAGATAACCAGCTACATTACGCCTTGATTAAAGGCGATATTAAAGAAGATATTCTTGTACGAGTTCATCTTCAAAACACTTTTAATGATGTACTGTTTTCTGAGCGAGATCAGGAGCGTAGCTGGCCGCTAGATAAAGCGATGGAAAGAATCGCTGCCGAAGGTGGGGTGTTAGTCTTGCTGTCTAGTCATGAGCATAACGATGATATTTTGGCAAAAGTAAAGGCGTTTGAAGCGCAAGATAAAGGTGAAGCGCCAGCTGCAGCTAAGTGGCATGGAACCTCTAGACAAGTGGGCGTAGGGTCGCAAATTCTGTCAGGACTTGGGGTGACGACTATGCGTCTATTGAGTTCACCTAAGCGTTATCATTCGCTTTCGGGCTTTGGCTTGTCAGTCACTGACTATATCGCCGAATAGAACAAATTAATTAAAAATTTAGGAGCATTTGCATAGCGCTCAAGGGTAATAGCTGTGGTATCATAGCGCCACTTTTTTCCCGGAGCCGGGTGCATTAGCTAATTTAGGTAAGAAGATGATCGAAGTCCAAGGTAAAATCGAAGCAAAAGACGCCAAGGTGGCGATAGTCGTGTCACGTTTTAATAGCTTTGTAGTTGAAAGCTTATTAGAGGGCGCGCTAGATACATTGAAGCGTTTTGGTCAGGTTGCTGATGACAACATTACAGTCGTTCGTGTACCGGGTGCTGTAGAGCTTCCATTGGCTGCTCGTCGTGTTGCTGCAAGTGGCAAATTTGATGGCATCATATCGTTAGGCGCGGTTATTCGTGGTGGTACGCCACACTTTGATTTAGTGGCTGGTGAATGTAATAAAGGTCTTGCACAAGTAGCATTGGAATATGATGTGCCGGTTTCATTCGGTGTATTGACTACCGATACCATAGAGCAAGCCATTGAACGTTCAGGCACTAAAGCAGGTAACAAGGGTGGCGAAGCTGCACTTGGATTACTTGAAATGGTTAATGTTCTACAAGAACTTGAACAACAGTTGTAAATAGCAGGAACAAGAATGAAGCCTTCTGAGCGCCGCAAGGCCCGTCGCCTTGCGACACAAGCCATCTACTCTTGGCAATTAAGCGGCAACAATATTGCTGATGTCGAGCATGAGTTTTTAACAGAGCAAAACATCAAGGGTGTTGATGTTAGCTATTTTCGCGAACTTTTCACTGGCACTGCGACTAAGCAGGCTCAGTTAGATGAGTTACTAACTCCATATTTAGAACGTCCAATGGATGAAATTGATCCTATTGAAAAAGCGGTATTGCGCTTAGCAGCCTATGAGCTAACTTTCAGAAAAGATGTTCCATATAAAGTAGTTATCAATGAAGCGATAGAACTAGCTAAGTCGTTTGGTGCTGAAGAAGGTCATAAGTTTGTTAATGGCATTCTTGATAAGCTAGTTGCAGCTAAGTAAATAGAACAAACGGTATCTTAGGATACCGTTTTTCATTGCAAATTGAGGAGGGGCGGGCTTGCCCGTGCCGAATTTTACAGTGAAAGAATTCCAATTGATCGAATGTTTCTTTAATGGCCGTAGCCAGGTAAGAAAAGATGTGCAACTAGGCATAGGCGATGACTGTGCACTAGTGGTTCCCGCCAAAGACAAAGCTATCGCCATCTCTTGCGATACTTTAGTTGAAAATGTTCACTTTTATCCAGATATGCCAGCGAAGGCATTGGGGTATAAATCTTTAGCCGTTAACCTATCTGATTTAGCTTCCATGGGAGCCGAACCTGCTTGGATGACGCTCGCATTAACTTTGCCTGAAGTTGATGAGACATGGCTGACAGATTTCAGTGCTGGGTTATTTGAAGCGGCTGATTATTACGGTGTAGCCCTGATCGGTGGCGACACCACAAGAGGCCCTAAATCAATCAGTATTACTGTGCATGGCCAAGTACCACAAGATAAGGCGCTTAGCCGCCATGGTGCTAAAGCGGGTGATTGGATCTATGTGACCGGCTCACTTGGGGATTCAGCTCTAGGTCTGGATATCCTGCGCGGAAAGCGTGAAGCGAGATCCGAAAACAAGGATTATTTAATTAATCGTCATTATAAACCGACGCCAAGAGTGCTAGCGGGTCAATCTCTGCGCGCATTGGCAAGCAGTGCTATCGATTTGTCAGATGGATTAGTGTCAGATATCAATCATATTCTTAAGGCTTCAAATGTTGGCGCCGTCGTCAGTGTCGAAGATATTCCGCTGTCTAAGCCTATGCTGGAAACCGTAGATCTTGACCAAGCGCTTGGTTATGCCCTGACTGGTGGTGAAGATTATGAGCTGTTATTTACTGTGCCTGAAGCTCAAAAAGGTGCGCTTGAAACCTCACTTGGTCATGCTGGAGTCAGCTATAGCCAGATAGGTCAGATATGCTCTGGCGAGTCACTCAAGCTTAAGCGTAATGGTGAGTCCTTTATTCCGACTAACTTTAGTTTTGAGCATTTTAAATAAGGCTGAATTTGTGAAGTTGTTTGCTCAAGATGAGGCGTTGTCGCGCCTGTCTTTAAAAAATCCGGTACATTTTTTGGCGTTAGGCTTTGGCTCTGGCTTGGCTGCTAAGGCACCAGGCACTTTTGGTACCTTAGCTGGTATTCCTGTCTTTTTGCTTTTGTCGCAGTTGAGTCTGCCTTGGTATTTAGGGATGACACTACTGAGTATCCTTGCGGGTTTTTATATCTGTGGTAAAGCATCGAAGGATATGCAGGTACATGATCACGGTGCCATAGTATGGGATGAAATTGCAGGCCTACTAATCACCATGATAGCGGCGCCCGCTGGTTGGCTGTGGTTACTGATTGGTTTTGGGTTGTTTCGTTTGTTTGATATTTTAAAGCCTTGGCCTATTCGTTGGTTAGACGCTAAAGTTCACGGTGGCATAGGGATTATGCTAGATGATGTATTGGCGGGTGTATTTGCGTTTATCTGCGTGCAAGGGCTTGCTTGGTTGACACTATAGCTAAGTTTGCCTGAGGGACTTATTTATAAAAAGCGCATCGATATTGTCGATGCGCTTTTTTGATTTTTTGGGTTGGGATTACAGCATGCTTCTAATACGCTATCACCTGTTTATATAAATACACCGCGAAATCTCAGTCTTGTTTAAGCAGCTTGCTATCTGCTGCAAAACAAGCGTGAAAGCTCAATATGTCCTAGCTCTGTAATAGCTCTTTTGCATTGGCAAGGGTGTTATCGGTAATGGTGTCACCGCCAAGTAATCTCGCAAGCTCCTGAAGTCTTGCCTCTTGATTTAGCGGGACCATAGAAGTTTCTGTGCTTGCCCCCCGGCTTTGTTTATTGACAAACATATGCTGGTGGCCATTGCCCGCAACTTGGGGAAGGTGAGTGACACAGAAAACCTGCGTTGACTCACCAAGGCTACGAAGCATTTTCCCTACGACCGCAGCAGTTGGGCCCGAAATACCTACATCAACTTCATCAAAAATTAGCGTTGGAGTGGCCACTTTCTTCGCGGTAATAACCTGAATGCCTAACCCTATACGCGATAACTCGCCTCCCGATGCGACCTTGGCAAGTGGCTGCAAGGGTTGACCAGGGTTAGTGGTGACTAAAAAATCGATATTGTCACTGCCTTTTGCCGATACTTGCTCTGGATTAAATTCGACTGCGACACTGAATTTGCCTTTGGGCATGTTGAGTTCGTGTATCGACTTAGTTACTAGCTTATCTAGCTCTTTGGCATACCTTTGACGACTTTGGCTAAGCTTTTTGGCTTGGTTTTGGTAGTTGGCTTTACTTAACTCTAATTGCTCAGCGAGCTGCTCAAGCTTTTCTTCATCTGAGTCCAAATTGTTAAGCTCATGCTTGAGTGCTTGATGCTTGTCATAGAGCTCATCAGCGGGAACTTGATGCTTTCTTGCTAATTGAAGCGCTGTAGATAGCCGGTTTTCAAGATATTGGAAATGCTCTGGATCCAGCTCTAAACCGCTAAGGTATTGCTCAAGTTCACTGCTGCTTTCTTGCACTTGGATCAGTGCTTCATTAAGCATATTAGCAACCTCCTCAAGACCTGAGTCTAGTGCTACCAGTTCATGGGCTTGACTGACGGCTCTATTTAACAATGACTCTAGATTGGCTTCTTGATTATCTTGCAATAGATCGAGTTGCCCTTGGCAACGTTCAATCAAATTGGTGCCATTAGCGAGCTTTTTGTGCTCAGCTTCAATTGCTTGATATTCACCATCTTGTAATGCAAATTCGTCAAGTTCTTCGACTTGGTATTGCAGTAATTGTTTAGTTGCTATGCGTTCTTGTTGGGACTGAGTTAAGCGCTTCAGCTCACTTTCAAGTTGATGGCATCTTTGATAACAGGCGCTTACATTATCTAACAGGAGTTTATGGTTAGCATAACAGTCCAGTAGGGTAAGTTGGTGTTCACTCTTTAGCATGGCATGGTGAGCATGTTGACCATGTATGCCGATAAGCAGTTGACCTAAGGCTTTTAATTGGCCTAGGGGAACTGGGTTGCCATTGATATAGCCCCTTGAGCGTCCGTCACTACTTATGGTTCGCCTTAAAATACATTCGTCATCGAGCTCTAGGTCATTGTCCTCAAGCCAGCGTTTAGCCTGAGGAATATCATTGAGTTGAAAGCGGGCACTCACTTCGGTTTTGTTGGCGCCGGGACGAACAGTATTCGCATCAGCTCGATTGCCGAGGCATAACCCTAATGCATCGATAGCAATTGATTTACCTGCACCTGTTTCACCGGTAATACTTGTCATCCCGGCTTTAAAATCAAGCTCAAGAAAGCGGACGATAGCAAAGTTATTGATACTGAGCTGGCTTAGCATAGTGATTCCCATTAGCTGAAAACTACTGTATTGATAAACAGTATATACTGATTTTTTATACAGTAAAGCCCCTGTGTAGAGATTTATTGTTGTATATTTGAACTAGTCCAACCAGGCTATTTTAGCTTGACCTAAAAGGGGTTTTGCTAAAAAACTTGTGCTGGCGCAGAGAATTACTATGTTAATTAGCATACTATCCTCAAGATTGCTGGAAATTGCTGGTAATAACCCAGAGTGATACGGAAGGATTCTCGTCATTCTAGAGCCTGTATATGTGTGGAGACGCTACTATGGCAAATGAGAATCTAGCTGCTGACCTTCAGCTTATTTATCTTTTTGTTCATTTGGTCAATGCTGGAAGTTTTTCCCAAGCGGCAAAAGAGCTAGATATGCCGATAGCGACAGTTAGCCGTAAGTTGGCAAAGCTCGAAGAGTGCTTAGATCAACAGCTATTTATGCGCAGTACCCGTAAGTTGAGGCTAACGGAAGAAGGTTTAGCTTTGTTCCAGAAGTACCATGCTTTGATTTCCCAGTTCGATAAGCTCTCCTGTGGGGTTGAAGATAAGCCAGAAGGTACCTTGCGTATTGCTGCGCCGATCTCCATTATCTCCATCGTATTTATTAAGGTACTTAAAGAGTTCTGCACTCTATACCCTGATATTAAGCTGCATATCGCTCAAAGTAATGAGGTAGTAGACTTGATTGATATGGGCATAGATGTCGCTATTGTGGGGGGGGAACAGCCTGATTCATCATGGGTCTCAAGTACCTTAGGTGTACTGAGTTATGGCTTATTTGCTTCTCCGGGTTACTTGGCCAGTGCTAAGGAACTGACTCATCCAAGGGAGTTATTCGATCACCATATCGTCAAAGTTTGGCCGTTGTTTAATTGGTTGCTTAAGCATCCTAACGGTGAATCTTTCTATTATGATGGGCCTGCTAATTTAACCCTGACCGATCTTCATGGGGCGATTCAAGCGACCATGAATGGGGCGGGAATCCTTTATGGGCCTGAGCTGTTTGTGAAAGATCAGCTAAAACGGGGAGATTTAAAGCTGCTGTTCCCTGACTGGATTGGGGAGAAGCGTCGCATCTCTATTTTATATCATCAACGTAGCCAGCAACCTTTAAAAGTCAGACTTTTTATTGAGTTTATGCAATCTAAGTCGGCTCAACTCTTTTCTATGGATACGCCTCTATAGGGTTACTGCCACTGTAAGGCACTATTTTATTGAGCATGACACATTCTGAAAAATGTTTGTCATTGATTTAGTTCGCCTATTTCAGATAGTCTTCAGTCTCTATCGGATTCAATAGGGCTAGGAGTGGCTTTGAACTATATCAAATTTGATGGCAATGACCATTTTGCCTCTAAAGTTGTCTGTATCGGCCGTAACTATGTCGAGCATATCAAGGAGTTGGCTAACGATATTCCCGATGAGATGGTGATTTTTGTTAAGCCTAATTCAGCTATTAGCTCATCCCTGTCGAGTTTTCATCAAGAACCCCTACATTACGAAACTGAACTCTGTTTTGTTTATCAAGATGGATGTTTTGCTGGTGTTGGCCTCGGCCTAGATCTAACTAAGCGTCAAAGTCAGGCTCACTTAAAAGCGAAAGGTTTGCCTTGGGAGCGTGCCAAGTCTTTTGATGGCTCCGTGGTGTTTACCGACTTTTATCCTATTTCATCTATCAGTGAACAACTTAATTTTTGCTTACATATCGACGGTGAATTGATCCAACAGGGTAATATCTCATTGATGATGTATAAACCCGAACAGATTCTAGCTGAGCTCAACACCTTTATGAGTTTAAGTGATGGTGATGTGGTGATGACAGGTACACCAAAGGGCGTAGGTCAAATTAATGCTGGTAGTCAGTTTGTTCTCAGCTTGTATGATGGTGAAAGCTTGCTACTAACACAGACTTTTGTGGCTCAATAAGCCTGAAAGTTTCAATAATTCGATTTATCACTGGTTGGAACGACAATGTTAGCGGTGACAGCGCTCTGCTTCTCTTTTGAACATAAAAAGGTGTTTGATGACCTTAATCTTAGCTTTCCCCATAGGCGTCAGCTGCTTACCGGTGAAAATGGTCTAGGTAAAACCACGCTTTTTGCGCTAGTGTCAGGGCTTTATTCGTACACTAGCGGAGTAATAACTTGGCGTGGAACGCCTATCACCCAGCCCCAGCGCATGGTTGCGCTATCTAGCCCTTTAGTTTCTTTGCCTGATTTTGTCACAGCTCAAGCTTTGATTGATTTGCATTTGAGTCAGTGGCAAAGAGAGCTTAAGTCGCAGCCAGTTAACACAGAACAAGAGTCTTATATCCAAGAGCTTGCCCCTCTAGTAGAACGTTTAGGCTTTAGTGACTTTCTAGGTACTAAAATCGGCCACCTTTCCTCTGGGAATTTGCAAAAGTTAAGATTGATCTTGGCATTAATGCGGCCAAGTCAGATCTTACTCTTAGATGAAGCGTGCTCGGCAATGGATAGCAGGTCGCAGCAGGTTTTCTATCAACTCATCGACGAGTATCAAGGCCAAGTGATCGCCATTAGCCATGAGAAGGAAGCCTTTGGCTCAGAGTTTCAATTGGTGAATTTATCTAAATGAGTTTTTGGCATTATTGGCAGTTTCGCTTTAGGTGCTTACAGCAACCTTTTATCGATGGGATTAAGGTTCTTGAGCAATCTGGGTTTGCGTTAGTCACTATATTAGGTGCCGCATTACCGGCTGCTGCTTTTAGCTTACTCTATGGCTTCGGGCTTGTATTTGATGTTAACACCAGCATTAGCGCGACTATGCTAGCGAGTTGGCTTATTTTATTGGTACAGAGTGTGTGCTTGTACCTGCTTAAAGATGCGCTAGTCGCAAAAGACTATCGTTTTTGGCTGGCGAGTCTGCCCATACCTGTGTGGTATTCCAAGCTTACGACGGCATCTTTAGCCTGTTTAACAAATATCATGTTGTGGCCTGTGTTAATTATTCTGCTAGGTGTTGATTTGAGCGATTGGCACCGACTCGGTCATGTGTTTCTATTCTTACTGGTGCAGCTTTGTCTCGCAGGCTTGATGCTCAGTTCTGTGGGACTTTCAGGGATATTTTTAACTTCTGGTTACTTTGTTGTTTCGAGTCTATCGGCTTCACAACAAAGTCAAGATACCGCCATATTCACACACTGGCCAGAATTAAGCGCTGCCCAATCAAGTCAGCTATGGATGGCAATACTCTTAGTTGGTGTGCTTGTTTCTATGTTAGTGAAGGCTCTGGTGGAGCGAAGTCATCTAGCGTTAAGCTCAAAGCCGCACTTTTCTTTATCTGCCAAGCTCTCATTGTTTTTGCCCGAGCCTTCTATTCTGGTTTTAGCCTGGTTGAAGTCGCATTTGGCCAGTGGCGTGATGCGTTTGGCGCTTGGGTTGCTGCTGATTGCTTTAGCAGAGTTTTTCTGGCTACAAACATATACGCCTCAACAGAATCTTGGTGACATTATTGGCCACTGTTTGCTTGTGTTATTGGTGCTAAATAGCGGCTCTTGGCAATTATCCGTGAGTCAGTGGTTAAAGCTCCAGACACTATATTTTAGCACTTTACCTCGAGCTAAATATGTAAAATTGCCTTTTATGATGCTGCCCAGCATATTGCTAGCAATAAGCCTAATACTCGCTAAGGCACTGTTATCTTATTGGTTTGTGCTCACCCTAGGTCAGTGGCTATTCATAACGAGTTTATTGCTCTTATTGCAGTATCTTAGTCATAGGCAGCCACGCCACTTTACGCTTTCGGCCATGTTAATCATGGCCATTTATGTTGGGCTCCTATGGAGTGTTAACTTGCTTGGCTAAGGGCTGTAGCAGGCTCTATGAGTTCTTTGACTATGCGTTTGAGTAGGTAAGTTTCACGCTCAATGGACATCCCTTTTTTGTCACTATTGGCAATGGTATGTTCATTATGAGCGATAGCCTCATAAATATTTTTCCAAACAGGGCGCATGCCATTTTGAATTTCATGGCCTTCTAATGCGGTATCACCAAGCTCTTTATCTATTATGCAGGTATAGCAATATGACTCCATATGCATAATGTCAAAGTCTGGCTTATACCAGGGCCTGAACTCTTCATAGAGGCCAAACTCCTCAATATTGCGAATATTTTTTGCGCCAGTTTCTTCCATAAGCTCTCTAATGAGTCCTTGGCGTATATCTTCGCCCTCATCTATACCACCTCCGGGTAAGGTATAGTCATGGTAGCGCTCAGTGTAGAGCAGTAGTATTTCTTCACCCCGCAAAATGATGCCTCTCGCCGCAGTACGGTGAAAACGTGAACCTGCTAGAGATTCAATACTTGGGTGAGTGCTAGAGTGAAGTAAACGCATCTGTTAAACCTATGGTTGAGCAAAGCGCATCAGTATACTGACTAACAAGATAATTGCAGGACTTTTTAGTGATTTTGTTATCAAGACACTTTCATACAGACAGTGACTTAACTTAGCTAAGTTAACCAGTAATACTGACCTGTAATATAAGTGAGGAGAGGCTGTATCATGATATCTGTTGGTGTTAAATGTAGAGTGTTGCTAATTATAATCCTTGGTGGACTCGCAGCTTGTGGGTATCAAACCGATCCCTTTGCCAAGCTTGATTTAGGTAAGGCGCCAGCATCAACACAAATTGTCCACAACAATGGTATTAGTCTAAGGCTGGCGTTTATGGACAAGGTTCGTCTTAGTGATGGCTCAGCGCTAGATTGGAACCAAACGACTATGCAGCCCTATATTGTTGCCGCTAATCAGTGGTTGTCAGCCTTGGTTGCTGTCGAAGGTGTACCTTTGCATGAACTTACCTTTAAGATATGGGTACAACCTTTTGATTTAGGGAATGGCGTTGCAGGCCCTGATACCGAGGTAAATATAGGTGGGTTTGCGATACCCACGAGTGGTAGCTTAATGGTGGGCTCTCATACCTATGAGCCTGGTTTTGACCAAGTGGAATTCTATGCAAATATTTTACATGAGATGGGTCATATATGGGGCATAGGTAGCTTTACCGAAGACCATACCCACTATTATGACTCGGTTGCTGGGTTAGGTTTTAGGGTCAAAGGCGGTGTTGCGGTCGATACCTACAATAAGCTATATGCCAAAGGTAAGCCGATATATCATGCGGTGCCCTTTAGTGATGATGCAGGTCATCTTTATGACTATATTTATCAAGAAGATAATCAGCGCCAGCTTGAAAATGGTGTCCTAGTGCCTCCTATGACTCAAGAAGTCATGGCTAACGGTGTGGTTTTTGGGCCTATGACATTGGCTGTTTTAGATGATATTGGGTATGTGGTTAACCATGAGGTTGCAGAAAAATATGTACCTAGATTGCAATTTTAGTTAACTAGGCGTAGGCTTTGAATCGTCTGTAATATCAATTGATAAGGAAATCAGTATGCAGTACCAGGATGGTTATTTTGAGAATGTTGAGCAGACGCCCATCTTTTATCAATACTGGAGCCCACAGCAACCGATTAAAGCCGTGATGTTAATCGTACATGGTTTAGGTGAGCATAGTGGCCGATATGCCAATCTAGTTCAGCGTTTTGTACCACAAGGTTTTGTTGTTTATGGCTTTGATCATCAAGGTCATGGCAAATCTTCCGGCCCCAAAGGCCATATAGACAGTTTTCAAGCCTATATTCTAGATTTAAATATGATGGTAGAGCGGGTTAAGGCTTTATATCCTGGTGTCCCTCTGGTGTTATTTGGCCATAGTATGGGGGGCTTAATTACGGCGAGTTATTTGGTGGAGAACCAAGATAGAGTGAGTGCCGCGATTTTATCTTCACCTGCAATACAAGCTCCTGATAATGTGCCTCGTTATCTACTAAAAATTGGTCGTTGGTTATCAAAATTTTGGCCAACTCTACCTGTCGTGCAACTAGAGTCTCAAGGTATATGTCGCAACTCTGATGTGGTTAAGGCCTATGATGCAGACCCTTTAGTTAACCATGGAAAAATGAGTGCTCGATTGGGTCAAGAACTTTTAGATCAAATGGCTTGGCTAAGATCTCAAATGACTAATATTCGTTTGCCTATGCTAGTGGTGCAAGGAGAACATGATCTTCTTGTCGATGCCAGTGGTGCTCAGCAGTTAATAGATAACCTAGGGTCCAATATTAAGAAGATCATCATGTATAAAGGCTTATATCATGAATTGATTAATGAGCCTGAAAGGGAAATTGTACTTAACGATATTGAATTATGGGTTCGAGAGCGACTAGGACTGTATTCAACTCAAGATATCGTCAGCCAATATCGCAAGATAAGTTAGTCTTGGTTAGGTTTATCGGTAACCTTGCTGGTATCACTGCTTTTCATCAGTACTAAGGTGAGATAGAGCTTAGAAGGAATAAGCAGGATCAGACCTGTACCAACGATTGCGGCAATAATTTGTACCCCTGTAATACCTAAGGTTACGTGCAGTTGCTTGACCATAATGAGGTATAAAGCAACTGCAATGCAGGCTAAGCCAGAAAACATCAAAGTGTTCATTAAGCGGATTAGTTGAGTTTCCGTTATCATCTATTTATATCCCTATCAGCACGTTAAGCTCAGTGATCCAATCCATCTATATTAATTAAATCTAATTTTATTAACTTAATCTAGATCAAAACTCTTTGTGACTAGACTCAAATTTAGTTGACATATTATGTCTTATGGTGACATGTTATGTCTTGTTCGTTAGCGTTAATAAGAGGGCAAAGGAGTGTAAATATAGCCCTTAAAAATTAGACATAAAGTATGATAACAAAGATATAATTTGCACGAATTGTCCTAACAAGGAGCATTTATGCTAGCTAAAGGAATTGAAAAAAATATGATAAAAACGAATCCGATGAAGAAAATTGGTACCGCTGGTGGTGTGTTGGTTATTGCAGGTTTGTTATGGTCTGTGTTTTACACTATTGATGAAGGCCATGTGGGGATTGTTAAACGTTTTGGTGAAGCGACTGCCCAAGTAAATCCTGGATTGCATTTTAAAATGCCATTGGCCGATACCATTAATGAGCTTGAAATCCGTACCCGTAAAAATACGGAAACCCTAAAAGCATCGACTTTTGAGCAGATGCCTGTGCAAGTTCAGGTATCGGTAAACTGGACTGTTATTCGCTCTGAAGCTTTTGAGCTTTATAAGAATTATGGTGGTCTTGATCAGTTTGAAAACCGTATTCTTGATCCTAGGTTGCGCAGTGCTGCAAAGGATGCAATGGCGAGGTTTAAGGCTGAGCAGATAGTACAAAACCGTGGTCAAGTGATTCAAAAAATTGAGGAAACCTTGCTTGAAACCATGAAAGACTTCCCTGTAAAGCTAGATAGTGTACAGATTGAGAATCTAGTTTTACCGCAGAAGTACCTGCAAAGTATTGAGACGAAGCAAACAGAGAAGAACTTAGCTGAAGCGGAAAAACACAGACTTGAGCGCCAAAAACTTGAAGCTATGCGCGAAGTGAATACCGCAGAAGCCAAACGTGATGCTGAAAGGGCTCGTGCCGATGGTAGTGCTTATGCGATTACCACAGAAGCTAAGGCCGAGGCAGAAGCTATTCGCCTTAAAGGTTTAGCCGAAGCGGAAGCGATGAAGGTTAAAGCGGCGGCGATTAAAGCCAGCCCAATTCTTGTTGACTATGTACGTGCTCAACAATGGAATGGTCAATTACCCACAACCATGATGGGCAGCGATCAATCTGTGCTTTGGAATATGAAAGAGAAGTAATAACTAGACGTTAGCCAGTATCTAAAATAGAAAAATGCCAACTCAAGGAGTTGGCATTTTTGTTTGGCTTAAATATACCTGTCATGTATTACATTTCAAATTCGAGTTGGATGTCTGTGCAGCCCTTTTGACAGAAAACACCGTAGGTAGACTCGGTATTATTTTGTGTTGGCAATACCAGTTGTAGCGGCGCATTACAGGTTTGGCAGTTAATTCCTTTACCACTAAACAGTTGCTTAATTAGCTTCTTTTGTGCGTTAAAAGATTGGCTGCTGTTTTTGTTGATATTAGAAAAGTCGAGTTTCTGTGTATTTTCTGTTGTCATAATTGCTAGATGTTAACCTTAGTGTGGCGATTATAGCTTAAATGGCGTCATTAACCTATTCACACGTGTTCCATTAACATTGCAGGCAGTTGTTGATAATTGACCAACTATTTAAACTTCTCAATCTATGAGGCTCGTTATTTTTATCTGAGCACGGTAACATCTTGATGTTAATTGCAAGTAGATGAGACCCTATGGATAAGAATGACGTAATGGTGAGTACAGATAAATCACCCAACGAGGCCGAGTTTGAGTTGGTGCCGGAGCAAGCATCTCATCCATCAGATCCTCTGGCTAATGCGCCAGAGCATATCAAGTTAGCTGTGGATCTTATTTATCTGTTGGAAACCAATGAGATCCCAGCCAAGATGGCCTTAGCAGCCCTTGAGGTTGTAAAGCAAGATCTTGAGAGTAAGTTAACTGAATAGGTATAAGCGTAAATCTTGTCTTGATGACCTACCACTGAAAGGAGCTAACGTGGCTACTCACATCGCGATTATGGACGATAATCCTATCACCATCTTAACCCCCTTGTTAGATAGTGAAATGAATGCCGATGGACTTCTGCTTATACATACCCATAGTCAGCAGGCAAAAGTGGAAAACTTTGTCCGATTGGTGAGTGAGTATCAAATACCGGTGAAAACTTGGATATTGCCCGATACCTTAAGCACAGATGAGATTTTTACCTCATTAAGAGTGCTGTTGGAGCAATATCAGGGGGAGGCGTTTTGCTTTAATGCCAGTAATGGCGACAGACATGTCGTGCTAGCGGCAACTAATCTTTGTCGCACCTATGGCTTTGATATTTTTGTATTAGAACCCAGACGTGATGCCGTTAGCTGGTTAGTGCCTGTTGAACGAAAACCTACAGAAATTGCCGATATTATTCGTCTACCCACAATGTTTAGGCTATTTGATGCCAAGCTAGTGTCGACCCAACGTAAGCAAAGTTTACAAGCTGATGTGCGTAAATTGGGTGCCCTTTGGGCCGCTAAAGCACAAGAATATGCTAAGCCACTTGGGCGACTTAACTATTTAGCGATGAATAGCAAAAACTTTGTCACTCAAGAGCTAGATGACTATATGCACCATGATAGAAAGCTTCAGAGTTTAATCGGGGATTTAGCTGAGTTAGGTTACCTAGAGGTAAAACAAAACCGATTACATTTTACGAGTAGTGAGGCTCGCTTTTTTGCCAATGGTGGTTGGCTAGAGGAGTATGTATTTTCAGTGGTCGACTTGCTTCGCCATGAATTTAAACAAATTCAGGATCTTGCTCAAGGCGTGAAAGTGGTCCGTGAATTTAACTCTGAAATCATTGAAAATGAAATCGACGTGGCATTTGTCGCCAATAACAAGTTGCATCTCATCGAATGTAAAGCCAAACGCTTTGATGATGGTGGCGCTAAATCTATCGCCTATAAGCTTGATGCTATAACCGATATCTTAGGCGGTATTCATGCCAGAGCCTTGTTAGTCAGTTATGCGCCATTGAGCCAAGGAGATAGGTTAAGAGCCGATGCTCAGGGAGTAAAAGTAGTTGCAGGCCAAGAGCTAGGTCGATTAAAGGAGCATTTACGTCAATGGCTAGAAGCCTGTTAACTATGTGGAAACCTTAATTGAAACGCCGTAGACTTGGCTTAATTGGCCATGATAGGAGTCATTACTAAGCAATGAGCTTTTCTGTATTAGATACCATCGCGCTTTTATGTTTTCTAGTTAGCTGGGTTGGCTATACCCGTTTTGCCAAAATGAAGGCCAAAAACACCAACTGTATTGCTCGCTGCCTGCATCAACATAGAATTCACTGGATGTATGAGTTGATGACTCGCAGTGTCAGGGTTGGGGATGCTGCGCTATTGGCGAACCTTGAACGTAATATTGCTTTTTTTGCCTCCACGACATTGATTGTATTAGCCGGCGTGTTAACCTTGTTTTCACAGGCTGAAAAGCTTGAGGCTGTGATAGCAACCATTCCCTATGCCGCTGAGCCTATTCATGATTTAATCCAATTAAAACTGGCTTTGCTGGCAGGGATTTTCGTGCTGGCATTTTTTCAGTTTACTTGGTCAATGCGCCAATATGGTTTTCTAAATGTGATGATAGGTGCAGCTCCGGTTGATGAGTCTGGTGAAAATGAGACCATGCTTGATTACGCAAAGCAGATGGCCGTGGTGCAAGATCAAGCGGCCCATGCCTATAACTATGGTTTAAGATCTTACTACTTTTCTATGGCCGCACTATGTTGGTTCTTCCACCCTTTGCTACTTGTTGCCGCCAGCATTTTCGTCGTTTATACCCTGTATGCCCGTGAGTTTAAGTCTAAGGCAGTCATGGCGATTACCCAAGGTATGCAGCTGTTACAGAGTAAAGATAAAGGACAAGAGCAGTAGAATAGTGTGCTAGATAATAAAAAACGCAGCCCTCATTGATTGAGTGCTACGTTTTTCATTGAGCTATTAGCTGAGAACTTAATTAGATTAGTCTTTTAGCTCAGCGTTGTGGTAGACGTTTTGTACATCATCACAATCTTCAAGCGCGGCAACGAATTTTTCAAATACTGCCACATCTTCACCTGTCACTTCGGTCATAGTTTGAGGAACGAAAGTGATCTCTTCCATCTTAAACTCTACCTCAGGCATAGCTTCGTTAAGGGCCGTTTTAGCCTTGTAGAACTCAGTGTGTGGAGCGTAAACACTCACTAGGCCATCTTCTACTTCAACATCGCTCACATCGACATCGGCCATCATCAGAATTTCAAGCACGGCTTCATCGTCGTCACCTGCGAAAACAAATACCGCTTGGTGATCAAACATATGAGCTGTAGTACCTGGTCCACCTAGCTTGGCATCGTTTTTCACGAATGCTTGGCGCACTTCGGTAAAGGTACGTTTATTGTTGTCGGTTAAGCAGTCAACAATCACCATGCAACCACCTGGGCCAAAACCTTCGTAGCGAGCAGTATCATAATCTTCACCACCGCCACCTTGTGCTTTTTCTATTGCACGCTCAATAACATGGGTTGGTACCTGATCTTTCTTTGCGCGCTCAATTAGGCGGCGAAGTGCTAGGTTACCGTCAGGATCGAAGCCGCCATTTTTGGCGCAGACATAGATCTCTTTACCGTATCTAGAATAAAGTCTGGTTTTTTGACCCGCAGTCTTTGCCATAGACTCTTTGCGGTTTTGATATGCTCTTCCCATCTTGGTCTTTCTCGTTAATCAAAAAATTCAACGGATTCTAGCAGTTTTATTGGTCTAAGTGCAGGGCTGAGTCGAGGTTTATTCTCATAAGCTCCAAATAAGTGCGCTGAATTAACTGACTTGCCAAGTTTGTTGCTTGTTCGCTATGGCATTACTGAGATAGTCCACTAACAGGCTCACCTTTGTTGGTGTATGTTTTCTATTTGGGAATAGGGCATAGATGCCATGTTCTGGCAGTGGATATTGGGTCAGTAGGGGCACGAGTTGCTGTTTGGCAACGGCATTAGCGGCGATAAAGTTGGGAAGCTGACCTATACCTGCGCCATTGAGTAACACTTGATATAGTGCTTCACTGTTATTGATGGTGAGCTTGCCCTTTGGAGTGATACGCTCAACGCCCTCAGCGCCACTGAGCAGCCAATCATTGCCTGCTTGATAATAGCTATAGCGTAGGCAGTTATGCTTGGTTAAGGCCTGTGGTGTCTCTGGCTCGCCATGGAGTGCTAGGTACGCTGGGCTAGCGCAGATAATGCTATGACAAGGGGCGATATATTTAGCAACTAAGCTTGAGTCCTTAAGCTCGCCGATACGAATCACAAAGTCGAGTCCCGCATCCACCATATCGACCAACCTGTCATCGAGCTGCATATCTATCTCAATCTCTGGATAATCACGCTGAAACTGAGCCAAAAGCGGCGCAAGGTGCAAATTGCCAAAGCTCATGGGGGCGCCAAATTTGACTAGGCCGCGAGGTTGACCTTGAGCCTGAGTGATAAGATCTTCCCCTTGGTTTGCGAGTAGATAGGCCTGTTTGGCAAAGCTTAGGTATTGCTCTCCCGCTTGAGTTAGGCTGAGCTTGCGGGTGGTGCGGTGAATAAGCTTAACACCCAGTCGCGTCTCTAACAGGCTGATGCGTTTACTGACCGCGGATTTAGAGCTGCCTAGTTGCTCGGCGGCTCTAGAGAAACTGCCAGTTTCTATTAGGGTGACAAATACAGGGATAGCGGCAAAATCGATCATAACAGATAGGCTTTGTTGAGTTTTATTCAACAATGATTTTCCTGTTGAAGGGATTTTCAGTCAAGAGAAAAAGGGGTAAAGTGCGCCTGTTTTAATGACAATAACAAAGATAGAGAAGAGTTAATGAAGTACCAGTGGATATTGTTTGACGCCGATGAAACCCTGTTTCATTTCGATGCCTATCAGGGCCTTAAGCTTATGTTTTCTCGCTTTGGTGTCGATTTCTCTCGATTTGATTTTGATGTCTATCAAGCGACTAATAAGCCGCTATGGGATGATTATCAAAATGGTAAATTGACCGCATCAGAGGTGCAAAATATCCGCTTTGAGTCTTGGGCTGACGAGTTAAAGGTGACAACCCAGAAGCTTAACAGTGAGTTTTTGCATGCTATGGCCGATATCTGCACCTTACTGCCTGGTGCTAAAGAACTGATTGAAGCAATTCGTCCTAAGGCTCAGCTAGGGATTATCACCAATGGCTTTACGCAGCTGCAAGAGGTGCGTTTAGAACGTACTGGCCTTAAAGATGTATTTAGCCCTTTAGTGATCTCTGAGCAAGTTGGGGTAGCTAAACCCGATGTGCAAATATTTGAGCATGCCTTCGCTCAAATGGATAACCCGGATAAGAAGCAAGTGTTAATGGTAGGAGATAATCCCCACTCTGATATACAAGGTGGTATTAATGCGGGAATTGATACCTGCTGGCTTAACAGTAAGGGGTTATCACGTCCTCTTGACGTGACACCACACCATGAAGTGAGCTCTTTGATGGAGTTAAAAGATTGGCTACTTAATTAGCCTTAATTTTTATAGGCTTGCTAACTTTTAACAATTTGGGAACAATGGGAGCATTGAATAATAAAAAATGCGCTTAGCCCATGATGTTTCTCACCCAGAAATTTAAGCCAGCTTCTCTCTCTTTTGTACAAAAGATGCAGAGTGTAGTTGAGCTTATCGCTAGTAAGCCTTTATCTATTTGGCATAGGCTGACGACTGCCGAGCGTTTATATGCGTTGGCGACATTACTGCTGATATTTACCACTAACTGGTATGGCTTTATTGCCATTCTAGCTACGATTGCACTGAGCATTGAATTTTGGCCTATTTTTACCCGCATGTGGCACTCATTGGCGGGTAAAGCCGTTATTTTACTCTTCTATGCCATAATCGCTAACTTTGCCCTAGTTTCTGCTTCTGGGGTGGTGAACGAAGTCATTGGCGTCTCGGCTGAATCTTTAACCTATACCCATAACTTTGCCATTCTGCTTTACCTGCCTGTGTGGTTATTTAGCTTAACTATTGTAGTGTTAGCTCTGATGCAGATAGGTTTGCCTATCTACCTTGTATTGCTGCTGATGCTAAAGCCTTTCGGTATGAGAGGTGTGCGATTAGTCGCCAAGAGTGAGTTTCCCTTTCTAGTGGCTTTTGTTCGTCTGCTTCTGGGCTTTGTGGTGCTATTTCATCTGTTTCTGTTAATGGATGCCGACGGTGAGTTGACCGAAGATCAGCTTAATGGTGCCGTAGCCGAGAATCTTGGATTCGATATTGACGAGTCGGGTGAGATACCTGAGTTTAGATTGAGTATAGGCAAACAAAGCAGTGAGACTGTAAGTTCTGAAACCATGGAAGATCCAGCTTCCAAGTCTGGCGTTAAAACTAAGGTCGAGAGTGAGCAAGGGGGCAGTGATGCTCAACAGGAAAGGGCATTTGATTCTGAAGGCAAAGAGATAGCGAATGACAAGGATGAGACAGTCGATGATGAGAAAGAGAAGCCAATTGCCTTAGCCGATAGATACATTGATTTTAGTAAAGCGTTGATAGCCGATTTTGCCTTTAAATTAGAATCAGATAGCTTTAGTCGTTGCCAAATCTCACAAGGGGCTAGAGTGATAGAGCTTAATGACTATGAGATTTTAGAGATTAAGCCAGATGAGAATCAGCAATACGGCTATCAATTTGAGGTCAAAAAATGTATATCACCGGCTTTTCCTGCAAGTAAATAATGGTCTCAAGCGTTCAGTTGAGGCTTTCATGCTAATACATCTAAGCTGGCATGTGTCTTATCACATGCCTTTACTGCTTTACTCTTGCAATTAATTTATCGTTTCTAAGCTCAAAACAAGGTCATTTATGCAGCTTCTTGTCGTGGTGCTCGATATTTACGAAAGCGACTGTATTTCCAACTAACTCATACTCAAGAATATAGCTTAACGATAGGCTTGCTATTCGTTCGCAACTTTTCGAATTTGGGATTGATTGAGTGTCGGGGGAGCCACAGCTCCATTCAACTAGTTAATCGCTTGTATTGGAGTTTGCCTTAAGTTTTATATAGTCATGGGGAGTCAGCCCGTCGTTTCGCTATGTTGTGTTAGGCCTGATATCCTGCACTCAAGGTGAATTAATGGTTATATTGATTTATTTACAAGTACTGCCGTTATCGACTACTTGATATAAAGCATATTGATTAGGGCTATCGATACGCTCATCCAGTAAAACTAACTCGTTTTGAAAGCGATTATTTAAAACATCGTGCCAAAAGCACCTAACATGCTTTTTTGGATAATTTTCTGAAATGTGTTTTAACTTTGAATAAACATCTTCATCATTCAAAAACAGTTCTGCAAATGTAAAAGTAACATTTGTTTCATAAGAGGTCATTTGTTTACTGTCTAGCATATCAAGGATAACAGGTTTATATTCTGCTTTGTTTTCAGTAAACATCATGATTGCACCTTCATCCCAACCGGCGCCCCAAGAGTTTATTTCATATAAAAGGTAAATTTGCACATTTTTATTTGTTAAAGTGACTATATATGCCACTAGTAGTATAAGTAGCATGTTCCTTATAAGTTTTATAAAAGACATAATATTCCTTTTTTGTATTAGAGTTAGTTAAGGAACTAACTAATACATGCTAATACGTGGGGTTTAGCGAAACTATGGGCAAGCTATAGTCCTTAAATGGCTAGTGGTGTGAACCTAGACAGCTTGTATTGAAATATTTTCACAATTAGATTTTTTGATTATCTGCATGATATTAATTATCTTTCCGTGATCCATATTACGATCGACAATGAGCTGAATAGAATCGCATGTCGGTAAAGAGTTTAGAGACTCTAGTAGGTCATTAACAGGATAGCCTTCGACTTTGATCGAATTATTATCTACTTCAACAACAATCATTTTACTTTCCTTTGCATAGTTTCTGTAAAAATAGAATTTAAAAATTGCCTATAAATACTTTAAAGAGCGGTCTGTCTTAAGAGGTGCAGCTATGTTGCATTTTGTTGGCATAGGCAATACCTGCTTGGGAAATTATAGGGGCATCATTAGTAAAGCTGTAAGCCTTTTTGTTTTCTTCAAATTCACATTTTTGCGGAATTGGCGTCCACCCTAGCGCTTGTGCATTTGGATGTGCGATTTGAATATTCACTCGCTCAATGAAAGGTTTACATAAAGCAGAAAAACAGATTAAGGCCAGAATACTTGAAGCAACTCTCATGATAGCTCTTACAATGTATTAGCAAACATTCCGAAACATATGCGACATTATATCGTAAGTCACATTGGAAAGTTTTTATTTAATAATTACAGTAATTTATCAGTGAAAAAGCTGAAAGGCAAGCTGGTGTTAGATTTTTGTGATATTCCTACCTGTAAGGTGCGCGGACTTATTCACCAATGACTACATTTCCACTTTTACTTTGGAAACTGCTAGCTGATATGCAAGCACTGATAAGTTTGCATCGATTCCCGTTTAATCTAAGAAATAAAACGTCAAGTGTCTATGTGACTGTTGATGACTTGGTGTTCTTCGACATCCATGATTATCAGATATATTTGCAGTTTGTAGCAGAAGTAACTGCACGTTCTTTATGGACAGCGAGTAAGTAACGGTAACCTATCGTGAAGCAATATTCTTAGAGGGAGAGATTAGGATAGACGAACTGGTTGTTAGACATTTTTATTTTCCTATACAGGATTCACCGGACGTGGTAGATAACAATAGAGGTCAATGTTGTTATCACGTGTACAGATAGCAGCAAAATAACTAGAAATGCATTGGATCTTCCTTTGACGGCTCATTCACGGATCTTATTATGTAGGACCTAAGCCTAGAGAGTAATAAAAGAGGGCTGATATTATCAGCCCTCTTTGGTTTCTGATGTGGTTTATCGTTTAGAAGGTGACGTTCACGATATCGGAGCAAACAGATAAGTCTTCTGAGCAGACTTGATAGCTGTAGCTACCACCGCCTTTGTTATTGATATTATCTGTATATTCAAATCCTGACACCGTTTGACCACCGTTGAGCAACGAGCCATCTCTATAGATAAGCACCGAATTAAGATTGGTCCAACTGAGATCCACCTTCTGTAGTCCTTTGACTTTATAGCCAGAAGCACTGAGGCTGAGATCTGAAGCTTGCTCCGTAGTTGCCGCCGCTATGTTTGAATAGGTACTGCCGCCAAGGTTACGTGCGGCGACTTGGTAATCATAGCTAGTGTTAGCGGATAATCCTGTATCTGGATAGCTAGTACTATTGGCGGCAAGGTTGGCCACTTGCTGCCAGCTTTGCTGGCCTGTGAGCCTGCGCTCGACGATATAGTTATCCTCATTATCTGCGTTATCACTCCAATTTAGGGTGATGTTTGAGGATGACTGAGGGGTCGCCGTAAGTAGGCTCGGTGCTAACGGTTTGCTGATATTAGTGACATTATCGGTACGAATATAGAGTGTATCGACAAACACAGTATCTAAGTCTCGATTACCCTGAGTTTTATCCGTGTCAGTGACCTTTATCTCTACTCGGCCACTGATATCATTGGGTAAAGCAATCGCCATCAATCCATTGCTTTGGGTATTAGAGACTGTGATGAGATTACCGCTATAGTTCGTGCTAGTGTAACTAAATGCCATCGCGTCATTGTCAGAGGAATCTGTCATCCAAGCATCGAGATAAAGGGTCACTAGGGAGCCGCTTCTTACACTATCAATCACCCAAGTGTGCTCAAGGTAGCTATAGCGACTTGCTGGGCGGCCACCGGATTCTCTTTCTCTAATCTGCTGTGTCGAGTCATCATCATCTGCTAACAGATCGAAAGACCCTGTGACTGTACCTGCACCAAGAATTTGGTATGTGACATGGGATATGACAAAGTCAGGAGGCGTGACTGTTACTGTTAACTCATTACTTGTGCCTACGCCGCCAAGGTTATCTGTCACTTCCAGTGTGACCTTGTAGGGGCCTTCCTGTGTGTACTCATGGGATGGGTTAGCAAGAGTTGAACTGCCGCCGTCACCAAAGTCCCAAAGGTAACTACTTATACTGCCTGAAGGGTCTGGGTCTGTGGCATTACTAGTAAAGCTTGCATTATAGGGCGCAGGACCTTCGAGTGCGCTGCTCGCTATTGAGACGGTTGGCAATTGGTTGTCGACGCTAACGAGTACTGAATCTGTATCTGTAAGGCCATCGTTATCTGTTACTGTCAGTACGGCTTGATAGTCTCCGGGTGCCATATATTCATTGGATGTGGTTGCAGTATTTGCGCTATTACCATCACCAAAGTCCCAGTGGTAGCTGACGATAGTGCCATCATCGCTTGAGCCTATGGCATCAAAATTTGCCATTAGCGGGGCAAAACCTGGCGTATAGGTTACGTTGACCATGGCTTGGGGAGGACTCAGGTTCGATACTTGAGCGACGCTGCCCGAGATGCTGTACTGGCCTAGGCTGGCATAATCTGTATAGCCTGTGTCGAGAGGATCACCTTTACCTGTGCCTTGGATACTGAGGAAGTACTCTCCAGCTACGGCAAAATTGCCTGAGAATGAGGCTGTGAGTAGGTCTACTGGGTTAACGGTGGCCATGAGTTGATTATTGCTATCAAACAGCTGGACTTTAATATCAAGGTTGGGACTAAAAGGAGCGGGAAGCACATCGAAAGTGTAGCTGCCAGCACCTGCCATAAAGCTGAACATATCCACATCCGTACGGGTGGTTATAACGCCAGAAGTGGATAGTAGTGTATTGGGCGCCACTTCTTGAGCCGTCATTGCTGTGGCATTTAGGGGAGCATTGCCATGATCATCGGCTTTAAGAGGAAGGCCGTAGGTCTGTATTACTGCAATATCATCTTGAAACTCATCTGCGCCAGCATATTCACCTTTACTCCACTGGACTAATTGTTGGTAATAACCCACACCCATAATAGGGGCCCAGCCCGTTGGGCCGCTACCATGGCCTTCATAGTAGCCAGGGCCATCATGCCAGAGACCTAAGTTATGACCTGCCTCATGGGTGATTGCTTCACCAGCGCCCACTAAGCTGGTATTAAATACAAAAGCTGGCTTATAGTAATCGCCGATATCGTTAAAGACGCCAACATAGGCAAAGCCGCCACAGCGACAATTGTCGAAGTTATCATCTGTCACCACGACACGGGTGCCATAGTATTCATCTGATAGACTGCTGCGAGTAATGGCATTTTGTCCAGGATCTTCTGTGGTGACATCCACATCAAAAGGCGCATAATCTTCGGCCACTTGACGCCACATATTTTGAATATCTTCAAGCTCTTGATTGCTAAAAGTAGAGTGATCTGCATCGCTGCTATAGGTTGGTGAGACGATAGGATCAACTCGTGAATTCCATGCGGTACCTGAAGTGATATGGCCATCAAAGTCGAGAAAAATAACCCTTTTAGCGCCTGGTTTACTGTGTAGCATAAAGGTTTCACTTAATGGGAAAGGTGCTGCACTTGCCTGCTCTGTCGACGCTGTGGTTGAGCTATTACCTTTGATTCCATGTTTGGGAGTGTTATCGATATAGAAGAGGCGCCCCTTTTCATCTAACCAAGCGGTATTATCCCTTCTTAGCAACTTGGCAAAATCTTTCGGTGTCATCTTATACCAAGCGGCCACATCGTCTAACTTACTGCCTAATGCCGTAATAGCTTGATCCCCTTGTACTCTTTTGCCTAAGTCTTGTTGCGGAAAGGGGGAAGGGGAGTTAGCTAGGCTAGGAGGGTTCGCGATAGCGGAGCTGGTAATCAGTGCCAATAGTATAGCCCCGATTAGGTTGAACGTGTTTTTGAACATGGTACCACCTCATGCTGACTCATTGGGCGATACTCTACCGAGCAAACCTCCTTATTAAATGATTATTTGGTCATCACCAAAATACTAGTGGGTGAGGTTAAGAGAAATATTCCCCCTTGATCTTGCCACCACTGCATCCATGCTATCACCGTAATTTCGTTAATAGCGCTAATTTAACTATAGCAGCTGTCGCTATAATTGAGAGCTGTAGCGGCTTTGGGGATGGTTTGTCATTTAAAAATAGATGGTTAGTTTTTGATTTTTTTATTAATCGCTTAAATTATTGTAAGTAAAAACTTTACAGAGTTTTCTTTTTTGTTTGTTTTTGTGCCTTATTTTGCAAGCTAAACTGGCTTCAATTTTTACAGGAGTCAATTTATGTCTGAGCAAATTAGCGATTCAAACCCAGTATTAGCCAAATGCCAAGCTGGAATATCAGCCTGGCAACAAGCCTTTAACAGTCAAGATGCAGCAGGGTGCGCAGCACAATATGCCGAAGATACCGTGATGGAAGCTAGACCCTTCGGTATCTTTAAAGGCCGTGAGGCCATTCAAGCATTTTGGCAAAATATTATTGACCAAGGCTTTAAGGATGTGAACTATACCAATGTAACTTGGGAGCCAAAAGGTGATGATGGTTATATACTCACTTCTAGCTGGACCATGAATAAGGCCTTTGGTGTTGTACATAGGGAACACTGGCAAATTCAAGCGGATGGACTAGCGCGTCTTGTTAGCGATGATTTTGAAGTGCAAGGTGAGCGATAATTTTCGTCAATAGCTTGAGAGTAAGGATAAGTAGATGCTGATAGTGAGCCATAGATTAAGAGTTCGTTACCTCGAAGCTAGCTTGGCTTTCTATCAGTCTGTGCTGGGGATGCAGTTAGTGCATCAGTATGATAAACCTCATCATGATGGTTATCTGTCTAGCCACTATTTTCTAAGTTTTAAGCAATCTGTCGAGAGCAGCCAAGATCATCATCCTTTCGAGTTACTCTGTGCTCGAGATGACGCCTACTTGGAGCTTATCTATCTTCAAGGTGAAAAGGTGCCCAGTTTTGATGTGGTGCAGCAACCTAGTCTTAGTCAAGGTTACTGGAAGTTTGCTGTATCTGTGCAAGATCTTGACTACACAGTGGCGCAATTACAGGGTAAAGGTGTTGCTGTCAGTGGTGGCTTTGAAGTGCCGAATGTGGCTTATCTAGCACATCTGACCGATCCCAATGGCTATTGTATAGAGCTGATTCAACATGATTTTAAAGCCAACACTCACCTTATTAAGCAAAATGATCTGATACGTCATCCCCTTGGGGGGCAAGCCTGTCTATCCCTTTCGACACTAAGGGTTAAAGATCCTCAAGTTAGCATCGCCTTCTACCAAAATATGTTGTCTATGCGGCTGCTATCTAGACAAGAAGTACCGAGCCGAAAGATGACTCTTTATTTTCTTGCTTGTACCGATGATGTACTACTCGATAAGGATATCGACAGTATCCATAATCGAGAGTGGTTGTGGAAGCGTCCTTATACTGTATTGGAATTCCAACATATTTGGGGCACAGAGGAAGACAAGAGTTTTGATTATCAAGTCGGTAAAGAGTTTGGCTTTTATGGTTTAGATTTACGTAGTCGACACCTTACCCCCGTTATTCGTGCATGTGAGCATTATGATGCCGAATATCAGCTAAACCCGGCCAGCCATAGTGAACCAGAAAATATCTGCCTTTATGATCCCGATGGTATTAAATTAAGGGTAATGAAACTTGGCACAGTCTAACGAATCAACTGAATGATTGAGTTACCTGAATGCTCGTTTATGGACTTAGGCTTGCCAATTTTGCAAGGGTGACAGGCTTTTGAATAAAAGTCGTTGTTTTCTCTTTGGTGACTTTGCTAAGAAAACTGAGCTCTATCTCTTCCTGCCTATTGGCTGAGTTCACAATAATCCTTGGAGGGTGCTGAGCCTGAGGGTATTGAGCCAATAGTTCTGATAGCATTGTCTCTAGGCAATAATCGGGAAGATGATAGTCAGACATGATGATATCAGCCTGAAATTGAACATTTTTCCTTATCGCTTCTTCTCCGTTGTTAGCCATTTCAATTTGCATATTTAAGGAGGCAAATTCAGCATAGTAGTGCTGACAGATAAAGTCTGAATCTTCAACGATTAAAAGTTTGCGCCCTTGAAGCTCACAATGATTGTTCAATGTGGATTGAGGTACTTGTCGATTAATAGGAAAGCGCACTAATACACTTAATCCACCTTGCTGTGGGCTGCGTACGAAAAACTTACCACCTAAGCCTGAGACTATGTTCTTACACAGGAAAATGCCTATTCCTGTTGAGCAATGACTGGCTTCTTTTGAGTTAAAGGGGTTCACTAATTCCTGCAGTGCTTGTCGCGTGTACTTCTTGCCTTGATCTTGTAGCAAGATAATCAAGTGCTGCTGGTCTCTTGCAATTTTTATATGGCAGTGGATATCGCCGTCGGCTCCGTATTTTAATGAGTTTCCAAGGGTATTAGTGACAATTTGAAATAACTTTTCGGTGTCGACACTAAAGCTATCATTGCCGCGACAGTGGAAAATAAGCTTTTTCTCACCTTGAGTCTGTGGGTAACTATGGAAAAAGTCGCTAATTTTTGACTTAAATAACGGCAGGTTAAAAGGTGACTCAGTGGTCGATATAGTGGCATTGTCAAAGCCTGTGCGCGAATAGAGTAGGCAACTCGTTGCTATGTTCTCTATGGTATCACAGACCCAGGCTATGTCGTTTAGGTGGCAAGGATCATGTTGGTCATGGGAATGATCCGCTTTCAACTTATTGATATACATCTTGAGCATAGCAATAGGGGTTCTAATTTCATGGTTTAAAGCGTTAACAGTGGCTAAACGCACCTTGTTCTCTAAGGTTTCGACCTCTTTCTCTTCTTTGGCCAGCTGCCGTTGACGCAAAATAAAAGAGACAATATAGATGGCCAACAAACTGATGATTGCCGATGTCAGCAAAATATAATAGTCGCTGCTAATTAGGCTTTTGAGCTCGACACTATAGGTTTGATTTATTTTCCTGTCTTTAAGGCCATCCATCTCTAACAGGTTGAACTCTACCTTCTCAGAAAACTGCCAAGGATCTGAACTTTGGCTGCAAACAGGATTAGAGACTTGGCTCGCACCAAATTGATACATAACGCAGATATTTGGATAACCCCGAGTGATCTTCTCTTTGATATAGGAAAGGGGAACGAGATAAATCAGTAGAATGTCGTTACTGGTTTGTTTGGCATAGGTAATGTAATCCTTTAGCGCAAAAGAGATGAGTTCTTTACCTGAGAGCTTAGTGTCTATGGTACTGATGAGTTTATCGATATCACCGGGATAGGCGGCACCATAGGTAAATAGCGTTTTAGTTTGCTTATCAAAAGCTAAGGTGGTGCCTGTACTATTGATATTGGCTTTCATTACCAGTTGATTGAAGGTATTTCTATCTATCTGCTTGAGTAGCATCATAAAGGATTCGAGAACTTGAATATTTTCCAAGTTTCTATCCAGTTCAATTTTGTGGTTATTAAGTACTAGGTTGGTCGTATGTTGAAAAGCTTCACGTTTATTGTGAAGGTAAGCAGAGAACACAGAAAATACTGATACCGCCGGTAAGACAAGTATCATGAAGCAGGCAATGCCAAACTTAAAGCGTATTTTCACTGCTTAATTCCTGTGGGGGTATGGTTATTTCATTTAATGATAACAATAGGTTATCCAGCATTTTGTTAAAATGAGCCTTGTTTTTGTCTTTTTCGTAAAATGCCGCATCATCTACATGTATATATTTGAAAATACCGATAATTTTATGTACCACACTATCAGTCACTTCTCCTGCTTCATTTATCATCGCCTTGATAGTCAGTAATTCTTGGTTGAGTGAATTAATGAGTTTGTGCTGGCTATCAAGGTTGAAATTGGATAGATAACTTCTAAGGGCATCTTGATAAATAGACATAGGATGCCTCCTTAATCGTCACGAAAGAGCTTTTCGGCAGGATTTTCAGCAATCCATTTAGCAACATGTCTGCCTTCTAGTGGGGGGCTAAAATAAAAGCCTTGGACAACACGACAGTTGAGCTCTTTCAGTTTTTGCAACACTTCTAGTGACTCAACCCCTTCTGCAACAACAGTGAGATCTAGCTCTTCTGTCATAGATAAAATCGCGCTGACAATGGCTAAGTGATTTGGGTTTTTCATCATGTCAGTGACATATTCCCTATCAATTTTCAGCTCTTTAAAGGGAAGTTTATCAAGGCGCTCAAAGGAAGAGTAGCACTTGCCGAAATCATCTAAAGAGATGGTTACGCCTGCGAATATAAGCCGTGCTACAGCCTCAAACAGGCTAGCTTCACAGTTCATTGCCGAATCTTCAGTTATCTCGACAGTTAATTTCACTGAGTTGTAGCTTTGTAGTAATTGTTTGAGTGATTCAATGAAAATTGGATCGGTAATATTCTCAGTCGATAGGTTAACCGATAAAGGGTATGGAATGTTTTGCCTATGCCAAAGTGACATAGCTTGCTCTATTACCGTGAGGGAAAATTGGTTCACTAAATCTTTAGAGATAAGGTGAATAAACTGCTGGGGATGGATATAGCCGTATTGAAGGTGATTGAGTCTAGCGAGTACCTCAAAGCCAACGATTTTGTGTGCTTGAATATCAACTTGAGGTTGATAGAGTAAAATAATCTGCTCGTCAGTGATAAGGCTATTGACATCTTCAGCGGTAACTATCTCTGGCTTGTGAATACTTGTTTGGGGATCATAGAACATGCGGTTAAGCATGAAATCACTTTTCAATGTGGGGATTTGCAGTGGCTTTTGATAGATACCAACCAAGTTGACATCGGCAGATATAGCAATATTTTTTATTAGATCTAAGGTTCGTAGATCTGTGGTGCTAATGATGGCAACGGGAATATCTTTAAACCTTCCAGTGCTACCCAGATGATTGATAACGGTTAGGCCATCACCATGATCCATCTTAAGATCTGAAATGATGAGGTCGACTTCTTGAGTGTTAATAATATCGCAAGCCTGCTCACCTGAATTCGCCTCGATGAATTGCACACTAGTGTCAGTAAAGTGCCTCATTATGTCGGCTTTAAGCGCTTCTATGATAAAGCTCTGGTCGTCGATAAGTAATATAGTCAGTCTTTGCATATCAGTATTAGCACCTAAGGTTAGGAGTTAACGTAAAGCGGAGCCCGCTACGCCTAACTTAAATAAGTATTCGTTTGCCAGCAGCTCTGAGCGGCTTACGCTAAAACAATAAAGCTTCTCACCGTCTTCACTCTTTCGTACCTTGATCGGGTGCAGTCCCAGTTGATTAAATCTTTTACACAGAGGGAGCTTTTTAGTGATGACAGAGGATAAATCTACGCTTTTTGACATTAGTACTTTACCGAGATACTTAGCCAATACATTATTTTCAATACAAGTGTTTGCACCAAACATGGAAAGTACAATTGTGGCATTTTGAGGTGTCCAGTTCTCTGAACTGACATGACCTATAGCTTGATTGAGATTGATGGCGCCGTTTAGAAATTCCCAGTTCTTCTTTTGGCTACAGCTGATATACAGGCAGTGGCCTATGATTTGATTATTGTCTGTGGTGACTATCAAGGTACGAACTCGCGTTTTTTGCTCGTCACTTAAGCCTGCATAGTCGATATTGATCTCTTCGTTGCCTTCATAGTTGATTAAAGCATCGTGCCAATCTTCGAGTAGCCCCTCATAGCCTAAGCCTTCATGGATATGAAAAGCCTGACCTGAGTAATAGGGGTGAAGGTTTTTATCTGCGCCAATTTTAAGGATTTTCAGGCACTCTTCACGGTAACTCGCGTCTGCCCTGTACAGTTCAAAAATATCCTTATCAAACAGTTCTATCACTTCTGCTTGTTTCGCTAGTGAAGGTGTCGTTTGTTGTCGCTCCCAGCGGCTTAAGGTTACGGCATCGACCTTTCTAAGCACACTACTATTGTTTTGTAGTACTGTGGCAAACTGCTCCTGAGAGTAACCCAGTTCAAGCCTGATGTTTTTTAGAATATTTGAAAACAAGCATGCACCTCTTGGATACTAAAAAATCGCGCTTAGCACTGCGCTCTTTATGTTAGGTGTTGGTAATATTGTTGCGTAGGGGTAGACCTGTTATAGGCATTTCAAATTTCATTGAAAGCAATTGTTGGTTGTTTTTTGTTCTATAACGGAGAGGATTCTATCAAAATAGCTTTCAATGGCGAATAGCACGAGTGACGGTTTAAAATCTGAGCCTTGCTAAGTTTGTTAAGCCTATGTAGTGGGGTAGTGATAAATGTAAACTCTCTCTATCGCGATTTAAGTTTTGTTTCTTTGATCTGTGTTTGGTAATTACATTGCTTTTAATAGCATTAGGTTATTAACGTTTTCACTCTAGAGAGAGTTTTGCTGGACTTACTGGGATTTTTTTATAACCAAAAAATCTACTTAAAAGAAGTTCTTATGCTCTTTAGCTATACTGGTCAGCTTAGTTTGGGGCTTTTTTATTTCATTTGAACCTTATTTCCTATCATCTTGAGAGCTGGAACACCGCGGATCATCGTCTGTCGAGCAAAGACTTGACCACATTGAGGGCATACTCCAGTATCAAGAGTATAGTCAGTGACTATTCGCTCAATAAAGCACTTAATTAATGCGCCTTTACCTCCTTTACGATATTTAAAAGCTTGGGTTTTGCATTTACTGCAATGAATATCCACGGTGCGAGTTGGGCCTGATTTATTGGGTTTAGCCATGATCTTATGTTCAGATGAGGTAGCCCTATAAAATATCACAATTAACCATGATAAAAATCATGAAAGATCTTTTGTCGATAAAAGGTCGTTATCATGTCATGAATAGCAAACCTTTATTGTTGAGATACAAAGAAGAACAAGAGGAAATGGTGAATGTGGAGTCGATTAACTGCATCTTTAGTTCTGATACTAGCTTTCGTCACCAGTGAGCAAGCCTATGCCAACTGTGGTGATAAAGGGCTTTGGTTACAAGTGCTTGGCTCAGGAGGGCCTGAAAACGATGATAAGCGCGCATCGAGTGGTTACCTGCTATGGGATGAGGGCAAAGCGAGAGTGCTAATCGATTTAGGCTCAGGAAGCTTTTTTCGTTTTGAGCAAACTGGTGCCAGCATTAATGATCTCTATGCTATCTTACTGTCACATCTGCATGTGGATCATGCCAATGACCTACCCGCGCTAATTAAAGCGGCTTATTTCTCTGGGCGGGAGCGAGATCTGTCTATCTATGGTCCGAGTGGTAATCATTTGATGCCTGCAACGACAGACTATATTGAGAGGCTTTTTGGTAAGCTGGGAGCCTATCCCTATTTGTCCAGCTACCTTGATGGCAGTGATGACTTTCGATTAATTCCTCAAAATATCGATATCAAACGGCACACAGTACAAGAGATAAGCCAAGCTGATGATATTAAGCTTTTGGCAGTCTCTGTTCACCACGGGCCGATTCCAGCTCTGGCTTGGAGAGTCGGACTAAAAGATAAAACAGTCGTATTTAGCGGTGATATGAATAATGATTACGACACCCTTGAGAAGCTGGCGCAAAAAGCTGATCTGCTCGTGGCCCACAATGCAGTACCTGAGTCGGTGCGAGGTGCTGGTAGAAGGCTTCATATGCCGCCATCTAGCATAGGAAAAATCGCCGCCAAGGCCAAAGTGAAACATTTGCTGCTATCCCACAGAATGAAACGTACTCTAGGTAAAGAGTCGCAAACGCTTAAAGAGGTTCGTCACTCATACTCTGGGCCAGTTGAGTTTGCCGATGATTTACAATGTGTCGCACTTTAGCAGGGGCAGTATCAATGAATGAGCAAATAAAATGGCTGCAAGTACAACTGCAAAGCATTGCCAAGCCTGAAGTTAAGCACTGGTTTGAGAACTATCTTAAGGGACAAATAACCTATTATGGGGTGAAGACGCCAGATGTGACTAAGCTAGTGAAAGCTTGGTACAAAGAGTGTCATTTAGGGGATTTGTCCTATGAGCAGCAGCTTGAGTTTTGTAAGTCGCTGCTTATGTTAGAGCATGCAGAAGAGAAGTTCGCTGGCATCATCTATATGCAGACCTTCTTGGTGGGCAAGCATGATTTTGATTCATTACTCGATGCGGCGCAATGGTGTTTTGATAAGGGCTGCTTTTTTGATTGGAGTACAGCCGATTGGTTTACTGTCAGGGTGCTGGCGAAAGTCATAGCTAAAGACAAAGCGGCGGTGGAGCTGATTACTCGCTGGGTGACTGCAAAGAGTCTATGGCAGAGGCGAGCCAGTATCGTGGCCCTAAGGGCTGTGGTAAAAGAGGCCGAATATCTTGATACCATAAAAGCTGTGATTGGAACTTTAGTACATGAGCAACAAAGGTTTATTCAAACGGGTATCGGCTGGACTATCAGCGACCTTTCAAAGCACTTTCCTGATATTGCTGATGAAATAGTGGAGCTTCACTTTGCTCATTTAAGTAAAGAGGTGATAGACAGGCATACCAAGCATCTGCCACGACATAAAGAATATAAACAGCGTAAACGTCTTAAGCACGGCAAATCATAAAGTAACGAAAAATAAAAAGCCCTAGGGGCTGTTGATCTTTCAAGGTTGTTTTTGCAGCAGTTTACAGCGTGCTTAAACAAGGCAGAGCTTGTGCCGTGTAGTTGTTCTACATAAATAAGCGATAACGCAGTAGAAGTGCGCTGTAAACGCTGCCCTTCGGGCGCAATTCAATGGCATTTTCTCATTGTTGAACGAGAGTTTACTTAGATTGCTAAGCTTCACCTCGTCCGCCTCGATAAAATGCCATTGACTGAGCGCAAAAACTAATCAGCAAAGGTCAACAGCCCCTAGTCTGTTTGGTAATAGGCTCGGGCAATTTTTTGAGCTTAGGTCTTAGGCCATGCGCTCGTTTGGTGTCCAGCGCTGCACCTGAGTCGGTAGCTTAATGCCTTGGGCGGTAAGCAAGTTAACTCTGTTAAGGTAAGCGGCGCCATACATAAGATGTTTAGCTAAATCGACCGCGTTACGGGCTTTATAGTCATCGAGGTAACTGCCCTTAGCCCACTGGTTAAAGGCGCCCAGTGCAGGGCCTGCCCAGATCTGATAATCCATTTCACGGCCTGGCTCGCCTGAGTTAGACCAGCGGCTAGAAAGACCTAGGTACCAGCGGAAAATCAGTGCCATCTTACGCTTAGGATTGCCTTCAGCGCGTTCAATCTGCTTAGGATCGCGCTCATTAAAGTGGGCGACTGTACCCGCCCAGATATCATCAAGACTTGAGCGGAACACCTGTTTCTCAAGCTTTTCACGCTCGTCAGCAGGAATCGCTTCGATAGAGTCATAACGTGTGTAGATCTCATAGAGCTTATTGGCGCGCATAGGGAACAGGGTGCCGCGCTTAACCACCTGCAGCTTAACGCCCATTTCAAACATGTCCGCCGCTGGTGCCATGGTGACATCGGCCATTTCTGTGGTCGCCAATAGCTTGCGAGTATGCTCACTGGCTCCGGCTTCTACACAGGCTTGGTTGATAGAACCAGTGACGATATAGGCGGCTCCCATATTAAACGCCGCTAGCGCCGCATCTGGGGTGCCAACACCGCCTCCAGCACCGACTCTCAGTGGTGTTTCATACTGATATTGCGCCTGAATCTCTTCTTTTAGCGCTAAAATAGTGGGTAGTAGGGTCACAAAAGGGCGGTTATCAGTGTGGCCGCCAGAGTCAGCTTCTGCGGTAATATCGTCGGCCATAGGCACAAGCTGTGCTAGCTCCATCTGCTCTTTGGTAATAGATCCATCATCCACTAGGGCTTGTAGCATCTTAGCTGGCGCAGGCTTCATAAAGTGAGTTGCCACTTCGGTGCGGCTGACCTTAGCAATTACCTTATTTGCTACATTAATACTGCCATTAGGATTACGGCTAAGACCTGCTGCGCGGT
Source organism: uncultured Shewanella sp. (assembly GCA_947503555.1). GTDB lineage: Bacteria > Pseudomonadota > Gammaproteobacteria > Enterobacterales > Shewanellaceae > Shewanella. The sequence goes on along the minus strand of CANNEE010000001.1, from coordinate 282,446 downwards.
AGTAGACAATTTGCGGCGTGAGGCCAAGGAAGGCCGAGGCTTCAACCGTGTGCACCCCATGTTTTAAAAACAGCTCAACACTGCCGCGCTCAAGAGCCGGTTCACTTGGGCTATGAATAAGGTTGAAGGCATAAGGGCCGTTAGGTAGTTCGCCTTGAATGCGTTTAATGGCGGCTTCGACTCGGCTAGGGATAAGCCCTGCGGCGCCAAAGGAGCATAGAATACCGGCTTTACCTAGGGCGATAACGAGCTCTTCCGATGAAATACCGTTAGCCATGGCGCCAGCATAGTAGGCGTATTTTACGCCGTGCACACGGCGAAAATTATCATCGCCTAAGCTTTGGGTGCCAAGGGCTGGTGCATAGGCGGCAACGGGAAGAGCATCGCTCTTGGCATCGCCTTGAGTGGCGATATCGGCACTTTGGCTAATGCCAAGGCCTTTGTCGCTGTCATTAACCAGATAACAGGCGCGGGAAAGATCTTTTAGCTGGCTTGCTAGGTTTGTGAGATCAAAGCTTAATTGCTGTTGGTTTACTTGCCACGGCCAAGGTGACAGCTTCTCATTGTTACTAGTGATAGAGTTCATATTGTTTTGTAAAACCCCTGTAAGGCATTGTTCGTTATAGCGCTTTTCGTTACAGCACTTTTTGCTTTAGTGCTTTTCGTTAAAGCAGATGCGGAGCCCCTGAGCTAACTCAGGAGCACGGCTTGTTATTAGGCTTCTTCGATACAGATGGCGATATCGCTGATTTGGTAGATTCTTAGGCCATCTTTACTTAAATTGGCGTCGCCGACAATCACAAGTTGACCATTTTCTTCTCTGACATCAGTAATATGCACATCCAGTGACATCTGTTTATTCAGTGGGTTAATTTGACCACGATACTTCCATTTCACCTCAGATAGGATCTGGCCAAACTTAGGATTGTTAAAGTTTTTACCCAGATCATGGGTCAGAGCATAGGTCTGCATCAACTCGATAATGGCTTCAACACCTAAAGAGCCTGGCATGACTGGATCTTGATGGAAGTGGAACTGGAAGAACCAATCACTTGGGTCAATCGTGCGCTCGGCGTAGAGATAACCTTTACCCGCTTTACCGCCCTTGTCGACTATCTCTACCTTGTCGATAAAGTTAAGCTGACCACCGGCTAAGCGATAGTGAGGTGTTTGTGCTGGTGCATTGAAATAGCGGCTGCTCTTATCCAGTAGGTTTATCTGATGATCCGCACTTTGACCATTGTCTAGATGCCAAGGCTGAGTCACTTTACCGTTATCCAAGCCTAACTGATCTTTAAGTGCTGCGGCTTTAAAGTAGCCAAATACCGCAGTCCCTTCATAGAAAGGCTGACCATCTGTGCTGAGCTCAAAGCTAAAGCTTTGAATAATGTTGGTGCCCGCCATTACGGTCGATAGCAGTTTGGAATCGTTAACGATAGTCTTGCCGCGTAGATCCACATTGCGCAGCATTTTGCCGCTACCATCTAGGTTGCGGAAGAACAGCTCTTCACCTGGGAAGCCCAAGGTGGTGCCCATATAGCCAGAGATAAAGCCATTTGGCTGCAGTGAGATCTCCATTAGTACCGAATAAGGCATCAGAGTGTGATGGCTATTTTTACTGAAGTACCAGGCATTTTCAGGTACTTCATACTCGGCAATACAGGAAGATGGCGTTTTGAAATCACCGCGTGTGCCATTAACTTCGACCACACGAGTGGTAAGTTGTAAGTCTCCACAAGGCGTGCGAGGTGGGATCATGCCGCGATAAATTGCAAAGTCTGGTCCAAAGCAGTTCTCGATATTACCTGTGGCAAATTCAAACATATGATAAGGCGTGAAAGGCACAGTATCTGGCGTGCGATTCGGATAATCTGGGGTGATTGGTGCTTCTACGTGTTGTAGTGGAATCACTCCTTTATTTGGCTCGGCTTCAAGATCGGCAATTTGTGCCATAAGTGGCGCATTGACAGAAGCGGCAGTGGCCACAAAGCTCTCTGGCTCAATTTGAGACGCTTGAGGCGCTTGAGAAATCACAGCTGTATTGTCACTTGTAGATTGTTTGGCGTAGCGAGTACATTCTGACTCTTCTCGTATCATCACACCGAGATTTTGGAAGTCGACCACGGCTTTGCCGTTAAGCAGAATATCGATATTGGCTTTGGCATAAGGGTATGGACTAAGGCCAATTTCAGTCACTTCCATGCGGTAGGTTAATGTGCCGTGCTGTGGCAGAACCTGACCACGACAGCGTACTTTTTGCGAGGCATTCTCCAGTGGCTGGAAGCGGCCATTGGTCACTTGAGTATGCATACCTAAGTGCAACATAAAGAACTGCAATAGCTGACCACAACCTTCGGCCATTAGCGAGCCTGCCATCACTTGATCGCCCTTGAAGTGACAAGGGAAATACCAGTGATCCGGTGCTAGAGTTTTATGACCTTCAACTAGGCCGAGTCCCCAAGCGCCACCTTGGCGTTCTAGCTTGCTAATCTCTTCAATCATCAAGAACTTTTCTGAGGCAAAACATAAAGAGTCTTGAATGCCTGTTTGCGCCTGATGCGTGGCGTGCTCACCACCAAAGCAGGCACCAATATCGCCGCTCAGTAGCTTGTGGATCTGGCCGTAATTAAACTGACTTTGGCTAGTGTGTAGCAATGGATTAAAGGTCTGTTTGACCGCCATATTGCGCGCTTTTATCTCATCTTCTGTGCGGATCACACCTTTGCCATCGGCAAGCTCTTGATCGGTAAAGAAGCCTGCGCAGCCGCCATCCATCTTAAGGATCATCTTATCGCCGACGAAACACTCATAGGAGAAGAAGAACAGCAGGGTATCGCCATTGCGAGCAAAGTTGTTGATAGAGATATCATATCTTAGTGTATCGCCACCCCTTGGCAGATCGCCGAGGAAGGTGAGGGTACAATCTAGCAGACGGTAGACTCTGTCACCTTTGTTTTCAAAATCGACACCTAAGTAGCTTATGAGCATAAGATCGCACTGCCCAGATTCTACTGCAACAGCCCAAGGGATCTGGCCATCGACCAGATACGGCGCATCGACAGGAATATCATACTCTGTGGTCATGGTGCTTGGTTTAAACTCAAGCATTTTGGCATCTAGCTTAGTGACACGAGAAACCAAGAGGTAATCTGTGGTCGGTAGTCGCACGCGGCGTGAATAGCTATCAATCACGGCATAGTCTGGACCAAATACCTTAGCGATATCACCTTCGGCATATTCGACGAGATCGTGATAATCCCAAATACAAGGCTTATGCTCAGGCACAGGGGCGACATAATTGCCCACATTGGCATGATTTGGCTTTAGCTCAGGTTCGACTGTCTCGGCAATAGGCGCTGTTTGAATTGCAGGAGTTGGCGCCGATACAGCAGGCTTGCCAAGTTGGGACTGTATGATGGCATCTGCTAACTGTAAGCCAGATTTGCGGCTGGCAAGAAATGCACTATGGGCGGCTTGGGTTAGCTGCTGATTATGGTTAAAGGCCTCAACATCGCTGGCATCCGCTTTAAGGGTGGTCGGCTCTACTTTTAGCTCGCTTGGATCAGCATGGGTGGTTTGAGCGCTTTTGAGCGGCGGCGTGCCTGCATTGAGACTAGGCTGATTTGGATTTGTCATACTAATTTGGTTACCTATAGTACTTGCTACGGCAAGGCTAACTTCAGACGGGTGAGGCTGAGTATCTACTGCGCTACCGACTGGGCTTAATGCCAGTGTGCTAGGGCGTTTATTGGCAAGCTTGCTGATGAGTGTTTGATTTTGATCAAGGGGTGTATCGACAATATGCTGATAGATATCTCGACCTCCTAGCTCGACACGTTTAACCAGTGACAGCTTACCCTCGGCCTTTACTTGTGTGTCTAGACGACGGCTCAAGGCTTGGCGCTGCTCACCAGTTTGGCTAAACAGCAACTGAGAGCACTGATTTTCACTAATGTTAGCCACTATGCCGTGACGGCTTGTGCCTTGAGAGCTTGTACTTGGCTGGCTGGCAATAGGATTGTCGAGCTGAGTCAGAGATAATAAGCCATGGAGTAGGCTTGCCATGCCTGAGGCTGCAAAGCTGTGGCCGAGTCGCTGCTCAGCTTGAGTTTGCAGAGCATGGGTAAAAGGCATTTGCGCTATCGCCAGTGGCGCTAAACCTTCGCTTCCTGGTGCCAGATTGCGCTCTAATAGATTGATCGCTTGGCTGTTTAGTCCTGTTTGCTTAAGCAGGGTTTCACTAATGTGAGGGGCTTGGTTACTTGAGCCAAACGCCAATCCATTGAGGTTAGCATAGGAGCCTTTACCCTCTGCTTTTGCTTTAGCGTCCTGCTCAAGGACGATGGCACCAGCACCTTCACCGATACGCCAGTGTTGATTATCCTCTGTGTGATGATTTGGGTTAATGGCAACCGGATCGAGCTGATTTTTGAGCATCACTTGCTCTATGCTGCCACTAAGATCCACCGCTGCAATCACGACCGCATCTAGATGCTCTTGGCTCATCAGGTTTTCCGCCACATCTAGGGCGCGGCTGACTGACTGATCTCCTGCCGAGATAGTGAAAGCTGGGCCGTTAAAATCCCAAAGCGAGGCGATGCGTGACGCCATGATATTGCCGATAAAGCTGGTGTACTGGTTCAGCTTGGCGGCATCGAGGACACTGTCCATGGCAAGGGTTTCGAGGGCTTGATATTCATCAGAGTCGAGTTCGACACCCATATCTTGCAAGCTATCGGCAAGCTGAGTATGCAGATTGACCCTGCCTCTAAACTGATGCAGTTCAAGCTCAGTCTCCATCGCTACCAATACGGCCACTTTTTGCCCTGCTTTAAGCTGGGCATCATTGATTGCTTCATCGGCCACTTTCATCAGCATCAGCTGCTGCGGGATCAGTCTATCATCCTCGTTGGGCGGCAGCTTAAAGCGCAGGAAGTCTAGCTCAAATCCATCGACATAGGATCCTTGTGGCACCTGCTCAAGGCCAAATCTCGCTAATAGCTCTGGATGCTTATCTAGGCCCTTCCATCTGTTATCTGGTAGATGAGTAAAGCCATGCCCATCGCTGGCAATGGCATGATTAAGCGCATTGATACTGGCAAGAGAGCCAAAGTGGGAGGCGATACCCGTTACTGCAAGGCTTATAGGTGCAGGTGTCGGCGCTACTTTTTGAGCTTGCTTAGGTGTATCGCTCGAGTAGGACTCAAGCAAGAGGTGAGCATTACAGCCACCAAAGCCAAAGACAGAGACACCAGCGTGACGCTCAGGATTCACCTCTTTTACTGGCCAAGGGGTGACTTGAGTCGGCAGGCTATGACTACCAAATAACCCATCGGGTGATGAGATCGGGGTGCTGAGGTTAATACTCGGTGGCAGCTGGCCAGTTTGCATGGCGAAGATCATCTTCATGATCCCCGGCATACCCGCAGCGGTCAGCAGGTGACTGAGATTCGATTTTGCCGAGCCAATTAAGGGCGCAGAGGTACCAGCAAGCTTATCCTCAAAGAAGCGCTCCATAGAGGTGAGCTCAACCTTATCACCAAGGGGCGTTCCCGTGGCGTGACACTCGATTACCTCTATGGTGTCGGGGCGAATATCACTGCACTCATAGGCACGCTCAAAGGCCTGAATCTGTCCTTTGCTGTTAGGGCTAAGGACGAACTGGCCTTTACCATCGTTGGAGAGACCTATACCGTTAACCACAGCGTAGATTTTATCACCATCGCGCTCGGCATCTTCAAGACGTTTAAGCACCAATACACCAGCGCCTTCGCCAGCAAACAGGCCCTTACTATTAGTATCAAAGGGAGCGGAAATGCCATGCTCTGGGTAGGCATGGAAGATGGAGAAGCCCATATTGATAAAGAAAGGGTCTGCTCCAGATACTGCACCTGCCAGCATCATATCCGCTTTACCTGTACTGAGATAATCACAGGCGAGCTTAAGTGAGTAGACGGAACTTGCACAGGCGGCATCGAGACTTAATTGCGCCGAGCCAAGGCCAAGTGCGTCGGCCACTACCTTAGAGGCGTTGTGGGCGATAGCGCCGTTTTGCGGATTCTGCGTGTTCTGGCCGCTAGCCCCATTAAATGGCGCAAGACGAAAATCATCATTGCTCAGCTTATTTTGCAGCGCTTTTTCGACAGCGCTGTGGTAGAGGGGTAAAAACAGCTCATTAGAGCGGGCTGTAGGAAAGGATAGTGTGCCCATGATAACGCCGGTTCTGGCAAGCTTGGCACTGTGACTATCAAGAATATCTATGCCAGCGTCGAGCAGGGCTTTTCTACTGGTATCTAAGGCCCACAGAAAACTATCATCTAACCCTTCTAGCTGTTCAGGGCTAAGCTGGTAGCCAGAAGAGTCAAAGGTAAAGTTTTGAATATAGCCGCCTTTATCACAGTAAAAGCGATCTGACTGCCCCTGCTCACCACGGTAACTGGCGACATCGGCGCCGAGCTTTTGCTCATCTATCGTGGTGCGAGAGTCCTTTTTATCGAGCAGGTTTTGCCAAAACTGCTCAGGCGTGTCGGCATTTGGGTATAGATTGGCTAGGCCGACAATGGCAATTTTTTGATTCACGTGTTTCATATGAGAACTCAAACTGGCTCTCCTTGTGTCATTTTCGACTGAAAGTCGCTTGTCATCGACGCGGTAGCTACCGAGTTCTGACTAAGCTGACTGTCGAGTCCTTGAATAAGTGGCAATAGGGATAGGTTGACCCTATGGCTAATGAGAATGGCGATAAGCTTTAACACATTGGTCGCATCATCGCCGCCTTTGCTATCGATAGCGGCAGTAACGGCTTGATTACTAGGCTTGGCATCCTTATTAATTTTGTCGATAAGGGTACTGGTTTGCCTATCTGCGCCCACCTCAACAAACAGCTTGGCACCTAATTGCTGGCTGGCCTGAATTAGCCCTGTAAAGTCGAGCCTATTGCAGAAGGTATCGGCAATAGATTTGGCAATCACTTGGCTAGTTAGCTCGCCTTTATCATTCTTGACCACGGCGTTATTGGCGGCGCTGATAAACTGGGTCGAGACCTTGTTGCCTTGCTGATTTACCGTATTAGGCTTAAGAGCATTTGGTTTAACATCTCTTGGTTTAAGCGCTTGGCAGTAAAAGGCTTCGACATTTTGGTGTTCTTTCAGCGCTGGTGGCGTATGCATGGCGGTCACACGATTTGCGGCTATGCCTCGCTTGCCGACCTGTTTTAGCAGTGCCTGACAGCTTTGTTCACAGCCTGCTAGCACACAAGTGTCACCTTGAATAATCGCAAGGTAAGCCCTTGGATAATCAGGCAGCAAGGCTTCAATCGCCTCGGGAGCGGTACGCACCACAAAGCTATTCCATTTGATGCTTTGTGACTCACCCAGTTGCCAATCTTGGCGCACTGAGGTCAGTTTGCCAGAGATAGCCGTAGTAAAGATCGGACTGGTTTGAGTGGCTTCGATCAGCTTGTGTGGCGTCTGCCAAATATCAAGGCTTGCCCACATGGAAGCTTCACCCATGGAGTAACCTAGGGCGTAGTGGGGCGTAATTTGAAACTCTTGGGTAAGCAGTTTTGTCAGCAGATAACTGGTACCCACCCCCGATATCGCCAGCTCACTAAGGGACATAGCACTGCCTTTAGTGCCATCATAGATTCGATGGGCTTGCAATATATCTGCTAAGTTACCTTCTCGCTCGAGTCTGGCATAAAGTGCGGGGAAATAGCGATGCAGGCTACTCAGCATGTTTTGATATACAGTGCCGACACCTGGGTAGACAAACGTCAGCCCTGTCTGCCCCTGGGGCGCGATAGTAAAGTAGCTTCCCGCTGGCGTTCTATATTGCCCTGTCTGTTTAGCAAATAAGTCCCCAAGCGCGCTTAGCATAGCGCTTATCTCTTGTTTCAGCGCCGAAGTCGAGTTGGCTTGTAACACAAGAGCATAGGGCTGGCTGGCATTCAATGATACTTGCTTAAGGTAGGCCTTAAGGTTCACCTCCATAAGTGCGATGAGCCTTTGTTGAGGCTCGTCTTTATCTGTTAATGAGTTAGGAAGTGAATTAGAGAGAGATTCAAGCTGTGATTCGAGCTCACCTTGAGTGTTACCCGCAGCCACAAAGAAGAGCCTTTGTGACGATAGCAAGGGCTCTGCTTCAATCTTACCAGTACCTTGAGTCAGAATCAGATTTAAGGTTTGATCGCTTTTGGGGCTATCACTGCTTTGGGCGAACTGACAGCTGGCGACTCTTGCTTGATGGGCAGGTTTAAACCAGTAGTGCGCTTTAAGTCCTGAGGGAGTCTGGCACTCAATATGAGCGCTGCTTGCGCCATTTTCGCTACTTTCGCCATTTGGCTCGCCAGAACCATTAAGTGCATTCAGTTCATTAAGCGCGCTAAGATCTTGCCTATGCAGCGCTTTGATAAGTAGGGCGAAGGCACTTAGGCTGTCACTTGCTGTGCCAGCGCTAACTTGCATTTCAAGGCTAAGATCTTGCTGTTGACGTCTTGCAGACTCAAGGGCTCCGGCTTTATCTTCACCCAATCCCGTCCAAACCGCATGGGGATGAAGTTTGGCCTTAGCCGCAGTTAATGCGGGCAACATAAATAGCTGCGCAGATTGGCCGCCTATTTTGTCTAGCTCACACTTGGTCTCAAGCCCTTTGCCAAGGCCTTCACTCTCGTCAATTAAATCACTGGAGTGAGTAAAGTCGATGACTAGACCCTGACTCGTCTTTTGACTTAGCAGAGAGTCACTCTTGGCGATAAGCTCGGCAAAGCTAGTGTAGTCCTTGGCCGACAAGCGCACTAAGGCTTGCGCATCTGTTTGTTCGTCAACGTTCGTTAACAAAGGGCTTGCAGGCAAAGGGCCTGCAAGCTCAGTGAACAGGGCAATACGTCTAAGCGTCTGACTGGCTTGAGTGCTTTCTACTTTAGCATTGACCAATTCAGTATTGGTCACGTTAGTATTGGCCACTTGAGTATCAGCCACTGTGCGCCTCCATCTGACTCACATCTTGCTCAGCCTTATTGGCTAAGAATGCGGCGTTAATTCCCTTGCTGATAGTGACTTTGGCTGCTTTCATCTCGCAGCTGATACGACCGTCGCTATGGTAAAGGCGAATATCAGCGCTCAGTTGTCTGCTCGAAGCCTTAATCACATTCAGCGTGAGGTAGCCCTTGTCACCCGATTGCAACGGTGAGTATGAGGTAAACTCGCCTATGGCAGAGGGTAAACTGGCAGCATCAAATTTCAGCCTTGCCCACACCAACATAGCTTGTAGTAGGTAGTCCTCGGCAAAGGCCTGATAACCACCTAGCTCATTGGTCGGTACAAAGGGGCCGCAATCTTTAGCCTTTATTTCAGGCAAGCTGCAGGTGGCCACTAGACTGGTATCATCAAACTTCACTACCTTGTCAATGCCTTGCAGGCGAGGGCCGTGGAACAGAGTGCCGTCACTATAGAGACTTGCCTTATCGGTCACAGCGGTTAGCTCACACAGCTGCTGATAATTCTCGGAAAGACCCGCTAGGTTTGCGTCTTTCAAGTCGTTGGCGCTCGATTCAAGATGCTCAATTGCCACCAGAGTCGCCTGATATTGAGGCCTACCAGCGGCAGAGATTTGTGCCTTAATCTTGTGATAACTGCCTTTGTTATCAGTCTCAAAAGTGAGAGTGAGCGACATGTCCACACTTTGAGTGGCGTTTTCAAACACCACACCTTTAAGCAGCTTGTACTGAGCTACACCATAGACCTTGCCAGTGGCTGCAGCGGCGGCTTGACGCATCCACTGCAGGGCACAGACGGTTGGCAACACTGGGTTGCCACCGATAACATGGTCATAGACAAACGCCATTTCCCTAGGCGTTAAGGTAAGCGAGGCACTTGTCTCTTGTAATAGCGCACCCTCAGCTGCATTGTGCTTAGCCGGGGCCGCTTCAGGCTTTTTTACAGCATTGGCTCCATTGTCGTTAGCCGACGCCTTGCTACCGTCATTGCCTTGCATATCCGTGCCGACAAGCAGTTGAATGCCAGTCTCTCTAAGTAGTTGAGTTGCAAATAGCTCGGCACCCGCATCTAGTGGGATCACATAGACGCCACGCTCGGTAAACATCTTCTTCAGGGCTGGGTTGACCATGCCGCCATCCCAAGGGCCCCAGTTAAAGCTCATCACCTTGGTATGAGGGTAACGAGCTTGGAACTGAAGTGCCGCCTTGTTAAGGATCTCGTTGGACATGGAGTAGTCACTCTGTCCCGTATTGCCATAGAAGCCTGCTGCCGATGAGAACATGGCAAGTAGTTTGAGTTTGCTCGCATCTAGCGCCGCGAGTAGAGCTTTAAGGCCTGTGACCTTAGTGCCATAGACTCGTGCCAGTTCATCCAAGGTTTTATCTTGAATATGTTTATCGGCTAATACACCTGCGCCATGGATAAGGCCTGTGACTTGCTCTTTACTGCTGGCAAGGGCCTGAGTGATCGCCTGAGTATCTGTGACATCCATGCTGATATATTCAGCGCTGGCGCCAACCGAGGCGAAAGCTGCAAGAGATTGGCTGATCTCAAGGCTGCTTTGTACTGGCCATACTAGCGCGTCAACTTGCTTAGGTGTTGGCTTGCTGCCACTGGCAATCAGATGAGCGATGGCCGCTGCTTTTAGCTCAGCGCTAGCCTTGCCCTCAGCCCACTGTGGAATCGCGATATGCTCGCTACGTCCAGCTAGAATAAAGTGGGACTGACAACGCTTAGCAAGGGCTAGAGCACATTCAAATGTCACCCCTTTTGCCCCTCCGGTCACCAGTATTTTATCTGAGCGGTCAAGGTTGGCTGCTTGAGTCTGTAACTCACTGGTACCAGCGATCAGTTGAGCGCGTCCGTCAGTACTAATTCCTACTTCTGCAGGCGATACTTGGTTATCACTAAGCTCATGGGCGATCGCCTCGGCCATCTGGCTCGCATCCAATTCAGGGGCAATATCCAGTGCACGGCAAAAGACGTTTGGCCATTCATGGCTCAGTGTCTTAGTTAATCCTGCAAGGGCGGCTTGGTTTAGCTCGGCTGCTTGCAGTAACTCACTATTGGCGTAACCAAAGCCACCATCGATACGACTGACTGTGATAAAGGCGCGGCGCGTCTGGCTGTCTTGTGTCAGCTGAGGTTGCAATAACTTAGCCCATAGGAAAGCTTGCTCAAGATGGGTTTTACCCTCATCACTGAGTTTTACTGAGCCCTTAGCTGTGTTAACTGCATCATCTTTATCGGCATTTGGCTGCAGGTGAATAAAACCTGCAATCTTACCCTGCTGACTAATCTCCTTGATTAGCTGCTCAATGGCCGCTTGGCTATAGTCTTTGGCCTGATAGCTTGCAATATCACTGCTTAGTGGTGATTGCGGCGCGCCTTCGGGGAGACGCACAAGCGCGACTTCAAGGCCGTGCTTATGTAACTTCTCTGCTAATACGCCTGCATTGTGGCCATCATCTGCAATAACCACTAGGTCATCTTTGGCAAATGGACCGTTTGCGTCGACGAATGAGCTGGCAAGCTTATTCGCCGACTCAAGCTTTTTTAGCACTACCTCGCTGTGAGGTGGTAGCGCAACACTTGGCTCAGCACTGGCTGGGGCGATACTTTGTGCTGTAGCTTGAGCTGCTGGGGCCGCTGTATCTGCGCCTAGCTTGCTGTTCATATAGCTCACGATCTCACCAAGTGTGCGACACTCGGCTAAATCCTCTGGATTAAGCGCAGGCAGGTTAGGTAGCTCATCTTGCACTGTGCCAAGAATTTCGACACGCTTGATAGAGTCGATACCGAGATCGGCTTCCATATCCATCTCTAACGCTAGCATCTCTGTTGGATAGCCTGTTTTATCGGCCACCACTGACATCATGGTGCTTTCCACAAGCTCGCTGCTGATGCCTGCTGTTGACGAAGTGGCTGCAGGAGATTCTGTAGTTGCGACTGGGCTTGCTACATCACCTAGCTTGCTGTTCATATAACTAACGATTTCACCAAGAGTACGACACTCGGCCAAATCCTCTGGATTCAGTGCAGGCAGGTTAGGTAGCTCATCTTGTACTGTGCCTAGAATTTCGACGCGCTTGATAGAATCGATACCGAGATCGGCTTCCATATCCATTTCTAACGCTAGCATCTCAGTGGGGTAGCCAGTCTTATCGGCCACCACTGACATCATGGTGTTTTCAACTTCTTGAGCGTTTAAACCAACTGCTGAAGCTGTTGCTGTTGAAACTGGAGCTGTTGATGTGGCCGCTGCTGGTGCAGTTTGGACGCTGCCAAGCTTGCTGTTCATATAGCTAACGATTTCACCAAGTGTGCGGCACTCTGCCAAGTCTTCAGGATTTAGATCTGGTAGGCTTGGTAGCTCATCTTGCACTGTGCCAAGGATCTCTACACGCTTGATAGAGTCGATACCCAGATCCGCTTCCATATCCATCTCTAACGCCAGCATCTCGGTTGGGTAGCCAGTCTTATCAGCCACCACTGACATCATGGTGCTTTCAACCTCTTGAGCGCTTAAGCCCGAAGGTTCGCTAGCTGTTGCTGTTGATACTGGAGCTGCGACAGGCGTTGCTGCAGGTGCAATTGGGGCACTGCCAAGCTTGCTATTCATATAGCTAACGATTTCGCCTAAGGTGCGACACTCGGCCAAGTCTTCAGGGTTTAGCTCAGGTAGGCTAGGCAGCTCATCTTGTACTGTGCCTAGAATTTCAACACGCTTGATAGAGTCGATACCGAGATCCGCTTCCATATCCATGCCAAGCTCTAGCATCTCAGTTGGGTAGCCTGTTTTGTCGGCAACCACTGACATCATAGTGCTTTCAACTTCTTGAGCGCTTAAACCTGTCGGCGCACTTAAAGCTGTTGCGGCTGCTTGAGGAGCTGCAGTAACTTGAACACTGCCTAGTTTGCTATTCATATAGCTAACGATCTCGCCTAGGGTGCGACACTCAGCCAAGTCTTCTGGACTTAGCTCAGGCAGGTTGGGTAGCTCATCTTGTACTGTGCCAAGGATCTCTACACGCTTGATAGAGTCGATACCGAGATCGGCTTCCATATCCATGCCAAGCTCTAGCATCTCAGTCGGGTAACCTGTCTTGTCGGCAACCACTGACATCATAGTATTTTCTACTACTTGAGCGCTTAAACCACTAGGAGCACTTAAGTCTGCTGCTGAAGGTGCTGGCGCAGCTTGAGCACTGTCAAGCTTGCTATTCATATAGCTAACGATTTCACCTAGGGTGCGGCACTCAGCCAAATCTTCTGGGCTCAGCTCAGGCAGGTTAGGAAGCTCATCTTGTACTGTGCCAAGAATTTCCACGCGCTTGATAGAGTCGATACCGAGATCGGCTTCCATATCCATTTCAAGTTCAAGCATCTCAGTTGGGTAACCTGTTTTATCGGCAACCACTGACATCATGACTTTTTCGATATTGCTTGCGCTAAGAGCTGAGTCGCTTGCGCTAGCGACAGGCGCATTGGCTGAGCTTGGTGCTGTAACAGGTGCAGGAGTCGCAACTGGCTGCGCGGGTGTAACAGGTGCAGGAGTCGCAACTGGCTGCGCGGGTGTAACAGGTTTGATTTGCGGCTCGACTTTAGCAGCTTGTGCCACAGGTGCAGGCTTGGCTAGGACTGTTGGGGCAACCACAGCAGCAGGCTTGGTGATTGGTGCAGGAGCGACAGCTTGAGTGACGCTTTGAGCGACAGGAGCCTGTACAGCTTGTGGTACAGCGGCTGGCTGAGACTGGCTCAGGCTAGGTGCGCTAGCGGTTGCTTGCTGACCTGTTAGCATGGCTAGTGCACTTTGGTTGCTAGAAGCCTGCAGATTTAAGAACTGTGCATGGCTTTTTAATGTTTCAGCTTGGTGCTGGTGGAACAGGGCTATAGAGTCTTGCAGACCTTGAGGAATCGTTAAGCCTTGGCTGGCGAGTTTAGCTTGCTCTGCCATGACTTGAGTCACAGTTTGTTGATACTGTTGTGGAATCGCCAAAAACTCTTGGTGCAATTGCGCTGCTTGGCTTTGGGCAGCAAAGAATTGCGCCAATGGGCTAGTATCCGTTGCTGACACAGGGTTAACCTCTGAAGGCTGTTGTTGGGTGTTTTTCACTACAATATCTCTTGCTGATTGAGTCTGAGCTGGCACTGCGACTTCGATGACTTTTTCGACTTCGACGATTTTCTCTACCACTTTTTCCACTTCGACAATCTTCTCAACAGGCTTTTCAACGATTTGAGAAGTGACCTTGCCTGTTTCTAGGGATTTAGCCATTTTGGCGCGAGTGGCATCGCTAATATAGTTAGTGGCAACTAACTTGATATTCATAGGCGATGGCTTAGGCAGGCTGAGCGCAGGGGCTTGATATGGGTCGATCTCGCTGAGCTCAACGCCTGCGACTGCTAGTTGCACTGCGGCCAGTCTAAATTGGCTATCACTATCCGCTTTAGGATTGGCGTTTAAGCTGATTGCGATGAATTCGTCACCTTTACCGTTTAGTGTGTTTTCTACTAGCTTTTGCAGAATATTTTTTGGGCCAAATTCGACAAAGATACGCGCGCCATCTTGATACATGGTCTCTAGCTGCTTGCTAAAGTGCACCGATTGCAACATATGTTGTTTAAAGGCCGCTTTAACACTCTTAGCATCTTTCTTATGTAGCTCGCCAGTGGCGTTAGAGTATAAAGGCTTAGCTGCCTTAGTGAATTTAACTTTATCGATAGCAGCGGCAAAAGGAGCTTGAGCATGACCCACCAGTGGAGTGTGAAATGCACCCGATACAGGTAGTGAGATGGCTTTAAAGCCAAGTTCGGCGATCGCTTTGGTGGCATCGCCGACACTTGGCGTAGGACCTGCGATAACTAGTTGAGTCGGCGCATTAAAGTTGGCAATTTTCACACCATCAAACTTAGCGATGCATTCGTTAACGGCATCGACATCATCGGCTTTTTTGGTGATAACCGCTGCCATAGCGCCGGTATCAGCCCCCGCTTCTGGTTTTGCTGCCATAGCTTGGCCACGGGCGAAGGCAAGCTGGTAATAATCTTCTTGGCTGATAACACCGCTAGCACATAGCGCACTGAGCTCACCAAAACTGTGACCGGCAAACATATCGGCGTTAAATCCGGCTGCAGTTAATAGGCTGTACTGACCCATGGAGATAAAGCCGATAGCGCTTTGCGCGTTAGCGGTATTGGTTAGTTCAGCTTCTTGGGCTTTTTTGTCCTCTTTGTTGAAGACAGGGCGAGGGTATAACAAGCTAGAGAGTGGCGCTTTATCATTTTCGGCAAAGACTTTATCGGCTTGCAGAAGCTGGCTGCGCATCTCTGGGAAGTGGCAGCTTAGCTCACGTCCCATGTTCAGATACTGTGAACCTTGGCCCGAGAATAGGGCGGCAATTTTGCTCTCTTTAGTCGCTAGGCTTGCTTCACGATAGAAGATACCACCGGGCATTTGCCACTTGCTATCATCACTTGATTCAAGCTTAGTCATTGCTTGAGTCAGGCTTTGTTTTAGAGCATCGGCATTATTGGCGACTAGACCGATACGCGGCGAGGTGCTGGCCACTGGCGCTAGTTGATATTGAGTTAGGATATCGGCAAAGTTTTGCTCGTTAACGTCAGTGCTTAGCTGTTTTAGCTTAGCGATAAGGGCGGATTTAGACTCAGCGCTTATCAGCAGTGCCTGCTCAACCTGACGTTGACGGTACTTGTCTCCTCGATTGTGATCAGATGTGTGCTCTTCCAATACTATGTGGAAGTTAGTACCACCAAACCCAAATGAACTGATGCCGGCACGGCGCGGTGTGCCATCAACGTTGGCAAGCCATGGGCGGGTCTCGGTATTAAGATAAAAAGGTGAATTTTCGATATCCAGCTTAGGATTTGGCTGCTCGACATTGATTGTCGGTGGTAACACTTTATGGTGCAGCGCCAGAGCCGCTTTGATAAGACCTGCCGTACCCGCCGTCGATTTAGTATGGCCAATTTGTGATTTTACTGAACCAAGCGCGATATGCTGTTTGCGATCGTTATTTTCGCTAAATACTGACTTTAGACCGTTAAATTCGGCCACATCACCCGCTGCTGTACCAGTACCATGGGCTTCGATAAGACCAAGGGTGTGGGGCGCAAAACCAGCATCATCATAGGCGCGCTTAAGGGCTTTGGCTTGGCCTTCTGGACGAGGGGCATAGATACTCTTAAATTTACCGTCCGATGATGCGCCAATGCCTTTAATAACAGAGTAGATCCTATCGCCATCGCGCTCGGCATCTTCTAGGCGTTTAAGCATCACCATGCCGATACCTTCACCTATCATCATGCCTTTCGAGTCGATATCGAAAGGCTGAATGGTGTCGTTGGTGGTAAAGGCTGGTGTCTTAGAGAAACTCATATACATAGAGGGTGAGTTGTCGGTACAGGTACCGCCGGTGATCATCATCTCACTGCGACCTTCAACCAGTTCCGTCAGCGCCATACGCATAGCCGCTAGCGAGCCTGCACAAGCAGCATCGACCACACAGTTCATGCCGCCTAAATCAAAGCGGTTGGCGATACGCCCGGCAATCACATTACCCAAAGAGCCAGGGAACGAGTTCTCTTCCCAGTGAATATATTGGTCTTGGAACTTCTTGATCAGCATTTCGCTGTCGGCGTCACTAATGCCGCTATGCTTAAATACTTTTTTCAGTACTGGGTATTGCAGGCGAGCGTTTAGGCTTTGGCTGATTTTCTGACCGCCGCCCACACCTAGGGTGATACCGATTTTGTCTCTGTCATAGTCTGCAGGCAGCTTACTGTCTTCTAACAGTTCTTTGGCGACAATCAGTGACAATAGTTGTGAGGTATCGGTTAGCTCAAGAATATTCGGTGGCAGGCCAAACTCCATTGGGTTGAAGTCCACCTCTGGCATAAAGCCGCCGCGCTTACAGTAGCTTTTATCTGGGCTGCTTTTATCGGCATCATAGTAATCTTCTACTTGCCAGTGAGTTTCTGGTACATCTGTGATGGCGTCAATTTTCTCACTGATCAGATCCCAAAACTTATTGAGATAGCGAGAGTTGGCAAAGATGCTCGCCATGCCGACGATTGCGATAGGCATATCTTTCAGGCGCTTGTTAAGACGCTTATCTGCCTGCTCGGCTTGGCTTGCTGGGGTATTTGAGGTTTGGCTCATTATGAGTCTCCGCTGGGTGTCAGTTTGTCTGACATTCGGTTGTTTGTTTCAAGGCTTTCACTTTGGCTATGAGGTACTGCGCCGGGAAAGCGTTGTAAAAAGCTGTGGTAGTTACGTACGAGTAGCTTACGTAGGTGAAACGGCCCATGTTTGAGCACATAGGCGATATATCTGTTTGTGGCTTGAGTATTTGAATCTTGGTAAATATCTAAATAGAGCCAATCGCTTTTAGTATCTATGCCCAGTAGTACCGAGTGTGGTTTCTCATCAGATAACTGTGGCGGTATGGTGACAGAAACTACTTGTACTACGGTATCACCATCTTCACTGGGTAGGGCTAAGGTTTTGGCTAAGGTTTCAGGGTTAACCGTGTAGGCTTTAAGTTGGTTATCCTGGGCTATGGGAAGCTGATTAAAGTATTTCTCTGGAAAGTAGGGGCTTTCGATTTCACTGACTCTTGAAACGCCATAGCGCTTTAAGCAGCGAGCAAGACCAGAGCGTGACACATTGGGATTGATAAAGGTCTGTGTCGCTTTAAGTAGTCTATCGAGGGGCATTTTTAACTGATAACGCAGCCCAACGACGACATACTCTTCCATAGGTGTCAGTGTGGTATTGAGCTTATGGGGCGTATTTGGAGTATTCGCTGTGGTGTCTCGCTTGCGCCATTTACGCACTGTGGCTTCGCTAATATTGAGAATTTTGGCCAGTTGACTGACAGGCATGCTGGAGTGTTGAATAAACTCACGCATCTCAGGGGTCGTGGTGGCATTGCGATGCCTTGGCCCTTTTTTAGGTGAGTTTGTTTTGCTTTGTTTACCTGTATTGTCAGTCTTTGCCATAGCCTAGGACAAGCCCTTGTATCGATACCCGTTAACTTGTATTTCCTTTGGGAATAATCCCTTGGGACTTCATTTTTTCGTTAAAACTGCATTAGAGTAAAACACCTAAAATATATAAGGTTTTACCGATTTTTGGCGCTATTTGAGCACAATGGCTAAGCAGGTTACCTGAGGCTTTGTGGCAATACAATCACCCGAAACTAAATAAATATTTTTTTCATAAAAGTAGGATGCAGATATCGGCTGAAAATTAAGCTGTGATAACTGGCACACATGGAGAGTCAAACTGTGAACCAAGTCGAATTTTATCTCGGTTTAGGGGACTATACTGGCTGCCATACTCGATGTTTTCTAAGCAATATTTATATATGTATTGGAAGTGACACAAGGAGGCCATATGGCTGGGTATCAAACAGAGCAGATCCGTAATTTTGCTGTGCTAGGACATACAGGTTCAGGAAAATCGTCTCTGCAAGAGGCACTACTCTTTAGTGCTAAGGCAATTCCTAACCGAGGCAGGGTGGACAAGGGTACAAATCATGCTGATTTCACTGCTCAAGAGAAAGCCCATCACCACAGTTTAGAACCATCCTTCCTTAATCTCGATTTCGACAATCACCATATTAATTTAATAGACACTCCCGGACTGCCAGATTTCTTTGGCCGCGCTTTGTTGCCGCTTTCTGGAGTGGAGTCGATTGTCTTGGTGATCCACGCTGAGATGGGAATCGAGAGTGTGACCCAAAGAGCCTTTGAAGCGGCGCGTGCTCAAGGCAAAGTGGTACTGATTGCGGTGAATCATATCGATGGTAATGAAGATAAGTTACCCGGTTTGCTCGATGCGATTCAAAACCGCTTTGGTCCTCGCTGTTTGCCTGTGAACCTACCTACGCCCGATGCCGATGATGTCGTCGATTGCTATCTCCATTGTGAAGAAGGTGCAGCTACGCTATTCCATGATCCTGCCAGTGCTAGAGAGCAGTTGGTGGATACGGTTCTGGAAGAAGATGAAGCCTTGATGGAAATCTATCTTGAGCAAGGGGAGTCGTTAACGCCTGAGCAGCTGCATGAACCATTAGAGACAGCACTACGCATGGGCCATCTGGTTCCTGTGTGCTTTACCAGTGCCGAAAAAGACATTGGTATCACCTCTATGCTTGAGATCATGACCAAGCTGATGCCATCGCCATTGGAAGCCAATCCTCCTCAGTTTATCAAGGGCTATGGCGATGACGCCGTGCCTGTGGATGTGTCGCAAAATATAGACGACCATGTGCTTGCCCATGTCTTTAGGGTGGCGATCGATCCTTTCTTTGGTCGTATGGGAGTATTTCGTCTCTACCAAGGTAAGTTGCAAAATGGCATGAAGCTGTTTGTGGGTGAAGGCCGTAAACCTTTTAAGGTGACTCACTTGCTTAAGTTGCAAGGGGATCAGCATATTGAAGTCAATACCGCGATTCCTGGAGATATCTGCGCGCTAGCTAAAATTGATGAGCTTGAAGTGGGCGCTGTTATTCATGATAGCCATGATGAGGATGAGTACCATCTTCCAGAGCTTAAATTACCTCAACCTATCTTTGGCTTGGCAGTATCGGCGAAACGCCGTGGTGATGAGCAAAAGATTGCTGAAGTATTGCATAAGTTGGTAGCTGAAGATCCAAGTTTGCATATCGCACGTAATGAAGCCGAAGGACAGACAGTATTACAAGGCTTAGGGGATCTACATCTGCAAATCGCGTTAGAAAAAGCTCAAGATGTGTTTAATGTTAATGTCGATACAGATAAGCCTGCTGTCGCTTATCGTGAAACCATCACTGGCAGTGCAACGGCTCGCTATCGTCATAAGAAGCAATCCGGTGGTGCGGGTCAGTTTGGTGAGGTTGAGTTAACAGTAGAAGCGTTAGAGCGAGGCAAAGGTTTTGAGTTCGTCTCTAAAGTGGTTGGCGGCTCAGTACCGACTCAATTTATTCCAGCTGTAGAGAAAGGGGTGCGTGAAGCCCTGCTCGAAGGAGGCCTCGGTGGCTATCCCATGCAGGATATTAAGGTGACATTGTTAGACGGTAAGCACCACAGCGTTGACTCTAAAGAGATCGCTTTTGTTACCGCGGGCAAGAAAGCCTTTATGGAAGCCTGTGCTCAAGCAAGCCCTGTGGTGTTAGAGCCAATCGTGCAGATGCAAATTAGCGTCGCTCAAGAGCATGTTGGTGATATTACTGGTGATATCAGTGGTAGCCGAGGCATGGTTTGTGGCACCACGGCTCAAGGTGAGCTTAAGGTGGAAGTGGAAGCCGAAGCGCCTCTTGCCATGGTCGATGACTATGCGACTCGCCTTAAGTCAATGACTGGCGGAGCTGGGCAATTTAGTATGGCTTTTGCTCGCTATGATGTGATGCCACTCATTGCGCAAAAGCAGTTATTGGCTGACAAGGAGTAAGCGTGAGGTAGTTTGCTATTAGTGCGACATAGACAAAGCCAGTACCTGTCGAGGTACTGGCTTTTTTGCATCGCCTATATGATGCTTGATGGTCAATTTTGGTTTAGATTATTTGTTATTGCAGACGATATTTTTGATAAATCTTTTCTAGCTCTCCTGAGTCCATCAGCTTTTTAAGTTCAATATCAAACTCTTTTAATACTTGGGTATAAGGAGATTTTTTACTTATATGCAGGAACATGGGAATTTTAGCTTCGTTAAAAGGTAGTTCCTGTATTTGCCCTTTATACTGAAATTGTTTTAAGTAGTGCCCCATGGTGAATCGACTATCGGGAATGGCATCGATTCTGCCTTTAATCAGCATGTTGATAAGGGATTGCATCGATGATGCATATTCAATATTGGCGGCTTTTAGGTGCTCTTCGACCCAGCCATTTCCCCTGAGCGCGCCAAGTTGTAGCTTGGGGTGTTCAACAAGTATTTGGGGAGAGATAGTGAGCCGATTGTTAAGAAGAGGGCTGTTGTTGCGGACAAAAAGAGATGCTTGCCAATAGGTTACAGCTAGCTTGCTATATAGGGCATACTCGGCTCTTGTGGGTGTAGGGACGGAAACAAATGCATCGAACAGGCCTTTTTCAACACTGGACTGCGCTCTTTTCCAAGGTAAGATCTCATGGTGTAGTTCAATTCCCATCTGCTGATTGAGTACTCTATTCAGTACCTCTATCTCGATTCCCTTTGCTTCGCCATCAAAGTAGCTATAGGGAGGATATTCAGCATAGGCAATACGCATGGGGCTAGCCAAGGATGAGACACTGGATAGGCAGAATAAAATAGTCAATGAGAAGCGAAGAAACAGCTTTTTATTGCGGTAATTCGCCATAGATGACATCAGAATGATAGATAGCTCCTATTTCATCGGCTAGCATTTGTCTCAGTTAAGATTAGCAGCGGCATAGGCTAATAGTTGTACGCTTGATAGGGAAGAGAGTCAAATGGTAATTAAGGGTTTGCTTAACTAATGACTGGCAGTAAAGAATCCCTTTGTCGCCATATGACGGTGATGCTATGGGTTGATTAGCAGTAAGGCTACGAGGTAATAGCCCAAGAAGGAAACGACCATAATACCAAATAAGTTAAGTACAAAGCCTGCTCGTATCATGTCCTTGATTTCTAGTTTTCCTGCACCAAATATAATGGCGTTTGGTGGTGTCGCAACCGGCATCATAAATGCGCAGCTTGCCGCCATTGCAGCAGGAGCTGCAAGTAGCACTGGGTCAATACCTAATGAGACAGCTAGCGCACCAAGCAGCGGAAGAAAGCCTGCTGCTGTGGCGGTATTACTGGTGAGTTCGGTGAGAAATACAATAACTGCGACCACTATTACAACAACCAGTAATGCTGGTAGGCCGGCCACCGCCATCATGGCATTGGCTACCCAATCCGCTAGGCCCGTCGCTTTAATCTGAGCAGCTAGCGCTAGACCGCCACCGAAGAGAATAAAGACGCCCCAAGGAATGTCTTTCGATTTATCCCAAGTCATTACAAAATGCGTTTTTCCGTCGACCTGTTTGACTGGAATGATAAATAAACTGACTGCTGCCACTATGGCTATCATAGGATCGGAAAGCCCTGGAATCGATGCTTGAAGCAGAGGTCTACACATCCAAGCTAGTGCCGTGAGGACAAATATTGTTAGCACAATTTTCTCTCCTCTTGCCATATTGCCAAGGTCTTGTAGTTTTTTTTGCAGTATGACTTCGATAGCTTGATTTTCACTGTCTTCTAATTTGAACCCAAACTTAGTCAGCCATAACCAACAGGCTAGAAGCATCAGTAGACTAATGGGTAGACCTATTAGCATCCATTGGGCAAAGCCAATATCGACTTGGTAGGTTTCAGACAAAAATGCCGCGAGCAGGGCGTTGGGCGGAGTGCCGATTAAGGTGGCAAGGCCGCCTATGCTTGCGCTATACGCTATGGCTAGCAGCAGCGCTTTGCTATAGGAGCTATTATCTTGTTGCTCGCTTCCCATTATTGCTGCAACCGATAGACCTATAGGTAACATCATGACACTAGTGGCAGTATTAGATACCCACATACTAAGAAATGCAGTGGCAATCATAAAGCCTGCTATCTGCCTTGCAGGTCTTGTTCCTGTGCGAATCATAATATGCAGGGCGATACGCTGATGCAGATTCCAGCGTTCCATTGCCATGCCCAGCATGAAGCCACCAAAGAATAGATAGATAATAGGATGGGCGTATGGAGCGGTAACCTCCTTGATACTTGTTATGCCCAGTATTGGTAGTAAGATAATCGGCAATAGAGAAGTCACAGGTATAGGAACAACTTCAAATATCCACCAACTAGCCATCATTAATGCGACACCTACCATATACCAGGCAGATTGTGACATACCATCTGGGGAGCTGCTCAATAAGGTAAAGATGAGAAAGGCGGGGCCAGAAAGTAGACTTAGCCAGTATTTAATTTTACTGGGCTTAGGTGATTGCCCTGCTGCATTAGCTTGAGAGTGTGACTCATTATGAGTAGGCTTGCCCGTTTGATTTTGTCCTTGGTGTGTCATCCTTTACCCCATGGCATATAAACAAGTCGGTTACATTCTGTTTATAGGTTAAACTTACTCCTTTACTATGTGAGTTTAAAGAGATAATGCGCTTTATTTTCAGACAATTAATAGGCCTATTTGATGACGAACATAAATGATGTAACGATTAAGCCTATATATCTTTACTTTTGTCCAATAAACAATAGCTTGTTAGAGTCGGAAGCTGAAGTGTTAACCGCGTTACTGTCCCAAGATGAGCTTGCTAAGGTTCGGCGTCGCAAAATGCTTAAGCAGCGTGATCAAGCTTTATTGGTTCGAGGAATATTGCGGCTTCTATTATCAAAACATAGTCACATCGCTCCTGATCAATGGTGTTTTGAGTATGGAGATAAAGGGAAACCTAGGTTAACTGCTGCTTTACAGAGACAAGCTAAGCTGGACTTTAATATTAGCCACAGTGGTGATTATTTATTAGTTGGCATTGCTGCAGAGACGAATAGCCCTTTGGAGTTTGGGGTGGATATTGAGCGTGAAAGAAGCAGAACAGATATTTATCCTATTTTGAACCATTACTTTGCTGACAATGAAGTGACTCAGTTGATGGCACTTGATGAGGGATATAGACGCCAGCGCTTTTTTGATCTTTGGGCATTAAAGGAAGCCTACATTAAAGCAAAGGGATTAGGGCTTGCTTTAAGTTTGCAATCTTTCTATTTCGATTTTGAACATCAGTTACAAAGTCAACTTGAGCTTAAATCACTGCAACAAGAGCAGGAGCATCAAGAGATAAATTTAATGACAGGAATTCGCCTCGTGACAGAACAAGGTAGTGATGCACCGAGTAGGCAATGGAGTATTGCGCTTGGGCGATTGAATGAGTGTTATCGATTTGCGATTGCTATGAATAGTTCAGAGAAAGAGTGTCGCCTATTGGCGTGTAAGCTTGATATTAGTGAGCTACTCACTTTACCGTTGAATCGATAGAAAGTGTCAGCTAAAGCTAAGATAATAAAAAAGGACAGCATTAGCTGTCCTTTTTAGATCTAGCAATAAACTCTGGATTTAGAACTTAGCTTGAGCAGTGATCCATAGTTTATCTGTGTCGCTTGAGAAAGCTTGACCTGCAACATTGTCACCAGCGCTGAAGCTTGCGTATTTCACGCCAACAGAGTAGTGCTTAGCAAATGGGTAAGTTGCCGCAACGCCCCACTCAGAACCCATGTCGATGTTGCCATAATCAGATTCAAAGTCATGGAATTTAGCGAGTAGCTTAATGCCCTTCACTTTACCCGATAGAATGAAGTGGGTGTCTTTGATACCGTTATTCCAGTTACCTTTACCGCCAAATAGGAACTTATCTGTCCAACCATTGAAGGCATGTAGTGTGGCTAGTGGGGTGATAAAACCTGCTTGGCCATCGTCAGAACCTAGTACTTCGTAACCGATTTTAGCATTGATGCCGTTATAGCCGATACCTGCACGTAGCATCATGTAAGTTGCGCTATAGTCTGCTGGGTTATCGCCACCTTCTTTTTGGGTTGCGAATTCAGCTTCATAGTTAACGCTTAGCTTGTCATACTTATGCTTACCCGCAGCACGGATACCGTAAGTATCAGTTGAGAATGAAGGAACATTCACATTATCAATTAAGTAGGCGTAAGCACTGATCTTAGCGAAATCTAGACCTGAATAGTTAATATTCAAAAGGTGAGTTTCGTTCTTGTGATCTTCTTTACCTGAGCCATCAGCAAAGATACGGTTAACGTTATTTACATAGGCGTAGAAAGCTTTCAGATCTTTCATCCCAGTGTTGGTGATAGAGAAAGCATCATAGGTTTGTTCGTTTTGACGGAAGCCAACACCACCGACAAATCTTTGGTTATCAAGTAAGATACGTTGACGGCCGTATTTTAGTAGGTTGTTAGCTGGTGCTTTATAACCTAAGTAAGATTGGTTAATTTGAGTATATTTATAATCAGCAATGCCTGGTTCAGCATCACCAATTTCACGTACATCATCAACTTCAGCTAAGGCGAAGAAGTTTGCCATATCACCTGTTTTATAAGTTAAGCGGGTACGTACTGTCGTTAGATCTATTGAGTCACCAACTTGTGGCTCGACTTGCTCATATCTTGCACGGAATTGCAGTTTAATCTCTGCGTCGTCAATTAATCCCTTTTTTAATTGATCGGCGCTTGCTGCGCTTGATGCCAGACCAGCAAGTACAGCTAAAGATAATACACGGATCTTCATTATATTTTTCCTCGTTCTCATCAGTGTTACGCAATTGTTGGTTAGATGTGGTTGAGAAAAAGTGATCTGAGGCAAGTTTTAGTTTGGCTAGAAACTTATGTGTCAAAAATGTGAAACATATCAATAGCTTGTATTTAAAAAGAGGTACTACTAAATAGGTATAAATTAAATCGTTCTAATAAAGAGTCTGGTAATTACGCTGCCTTAGAGTTCAAAGCTATGACTTTAGTTCCATAAAAATATTATGATGGGGCAAAAAAATACCCGCTTATATAGCGGGTATTTTGTTTATGACTTATTCACTCAAGCTTACTGTCTTGCCAATCTCTGGCTTTCAGGAGGTTGTTCAAAGTCACTGCGGTACGGATTAATATCTAGACCGCCACGACGTGTGTACCTTGCATAAACGGTTAACTTAGCACACTGACAAAAGCGTTTTAGATCAATGAAGATACGCTCAACACATTGCTCATGAAATTCATTATGCTGTCTAAAGGAGATTAAGTATCTTAGCAGCTTCTCTCTATCTATCTTTGGCCCTTGGTAGCGGATCATTACACTGCCCCAATCTGGTTGAGAGGTAATAAGGCAATTTGACTTTAATAGGTTAGAAGTCAAGGTTTCTGCCACCATCTGCTTTGGGTCGGTACTGTCTACTAGATATTCAGGTTTAAAGTCATAATCGCTGACTTCTATATCTAAATCATCTATGCATTGTCCTGGAAGTTCTACTACTCGTTGGGTAGAAAAATGCTTAGGCTCGATGATTTTTACGCTCACTTCGCCTTTCGCACAGAGCGCCAAATCGTGCTGTAAGGTTTGTTCAACCTGAGCAACTGAATCAAACCGAGTTTGATTGTAGCTATTGAGATAGAGTTTAAAGGACTTAGATTCAATAAGGTTGTCGCTCTTTAAATCTAAGCTAATGTCTGCAATCGCAACCATAGGCTTGCCTTTGGCATTGAGCCAAGAGAGTTCATAGCCAGTCCAAATATCACAACCGTGAAATGGCAGCTCGCCAGTGAGGTTAATTGCATCTCGATTGAGCTTTCTTGGTACGCCTTGAAGTAAACTTGCATCGTACTGGGCTTGATATTCTGTGGCTTTACCTAGCGTTAATCCCGCAAGCTCAGCCGCATCACCATAAGGATCATGATGTTGTGTCATCAAATAAGTTTCCGTGTCAAAATAGAGGGCCATTATACTCGAATTTGGAATATTGCTAAGTGTCTTGTTTGTCCGCATTAGAAAAATTTTTATCAGAATATCAGCAAGCCTATAGAGAAAAGCTAGGAGAGGCGCCACGCTTCTATGCTCAAGGGGAAGCGTCAGAATGTTTGATAATAGGTGAAGCTAGTTCAGAACGTGAGGAAGATCCTGTGTTGTGGAAAGCTGTAAACCGTTCTGAGCCTGCAAATTTTGATAATGTTGCCCATGCCTTATCGCTTACGCTACATCCAGACATTAATGCATTTTATGGTACTAAATTCGCTGCCCCAGTGTTATTTGACTCTGATTTTGGAGAAGGAGAACTCCTACAAGTGTGGAATCAACAAGACTTTGAATATTTGCAGCAAAATATCATAGGTCACTTGATGATGAAGGCTAAACTAAAGCAGGAACCGACTTGGTTTATCGGTGTTTTAGGAGATGGAGACATGATGATAACGGTTAACAATGACACAGGTGCCGTTTATCAAGAAACGCCTGGAGAAGAGCAAACTCAAAAATTAGCCGATAGTTTAGAAGCCTTTCTAGAAAATATCAGGCCTAGAGTTGCGCCAGCCGTAGCACCAATTGAAGAGCCAATACTGGATACACAACATCAAGGGTTAACAGCACGGCTAAAGCGTATGTGGCATAGCCTATTAGGACGCTAGTATTATCAACAGGCTGAACCTGGTGTTTGATAAATAAGGTAAAAAATGAGTTGATGGGCTTAAAGCTAGTATGCTTTAAGCCCTTCATTTTACGGTGTTAGAGATGATCCCAGGACAGGTTTGAGACAATACGGCATTTGTCGCAACGAAAATGAAAAATATCATGCAATGGTTCATCTAGGCGCCAGTTGGGGTTGCCGCACTTAGGACAAGGCCGAGATAATTCTTCTTGTTTATTTCCACCAACGCGATAGAGGTAATAGTAAGTAGGGATCTTGCTAAGGTATTCGATACGGCCGCGAAGATCCCAGCCTCGCCTGAAAAGATCACTGTTGATATCTGAAATTTCAGTTACCGCAGCAAATTCCGCCTTGGTCGCCGAAGCCATTTGTATTTCATCACAGGCTTGCCATTCACTTTGCCAGCGGATGACATGTTTGTGGTCACCATTAAAGGTTGCAGGTAATCGGTACAGAGGTATAGGTAGCAAGCTATCACCACTGCGAACAGGTGAACACATATGGACGTAACTGGTATAGATTACCTGCCAACTAGGTGTGTCAACTGAGCTTACTTCTGAATTAATATCTTGGCCGATAAGCTTTTCTCTAGGGGCGAGGAGCTTGGCTTGGGTAAGTTGATTTAGAGCTTGTTTGACCCAAGAACTATGATACCGCTGAGCCAAGCTGGATTTTTCAGGCAGCAGCAAGCGTACTCTAAACTCTCCTTCGTTAAAGGCCACTGCGAATTCACGCCCTAGTACTTGGCCATTTGCACGATAGGCCTCAAGTAAATTATTAATGGCTTTTTCCGCTGCCGTTATTGTGGTGTCGGCAAAACATTCAAATCGTAACTCTGTAACAAACATCAGTGATTTCCGCGTTGAGCTAATTGCTCCAATTGTTGTTTAAGTAGGTCATTTTCAACTTCGAGTTTTTCGACTCTTTTCTCCAAGGATTCCAGTCTCTGCTCTGCTGTCATTGAGCTCGATGATTTAGTCGTTGGCTTCGGTTTAATAGGAGCTTGTATATTTTGTTTTTGCTCCGCTGAAAGTGCCTTATAGGTTTGTAAGCCCTTAATGAGTTCGGGCATAGGGATGTTTTGACCTAGCCTTGCTTTAATAAGCGCAATACTGGGTAATTTGCCTTCGTCTTCAATTGCTTTAGCAATACTAAGAACTTGATCAATTTCACTCATTTTTAGTGAATATCCTTACATTAGGTGGCTAACTAAGAGCATACATAGATAATAAAAAACAAAAAATCATATTAAAACAGTAGCTTGATGTTTTTGGCCTTCTTTTTGCTATTAAGCGACATTATAAACCATTAATTGTTTGGCAATAAAAAGAAGGAAGTCAAAATGAAGTCAAAATTATTTGCTGTGTCTATTTTGGGGATTGCAAGCTTAGGTCTAACAGGTTGTGTGGTCAATGTTGGTGAAGGAGATTCGGGTTGGCATAGTGAAAAGTGGGAAGCTGTTCAAGAAGAGAACCGTGCTCATCTAGCTAAGTTAAATCTTGGTATGACCAAGGATCAAGTAGAGTTATTGATGGGGAATGCTGATTTTAGTGAAGCCTATATTCAAGATGATAAGGAAGTACATGTATTGTTCTATCGTACTCAAAGAGTAAAGGGTGATGGTAAAACAACCAAAGATGAATGTACTCCCGTGGTGATTAGCAATAACCAGCTAGTTGGATGGGGGGAAACTGCCTATAGCAAAATCTGACTTTTGTTATAGCTATTATCTTCGAAGTAAGGTGTCTAGCTGGTCGATTATCTCGCTCCACTGGGCATCTTGAGCTAAAGCCTCTTGTAAAAAATGTTTTTGTGATTCGCTCCAAAATTGAGCTTCAGTTAATGGAATACCCGAAGCAAGCGAGTGGTTCATTATAAACTCATCGATAGCATTGGCGTTGTGCTCTAAGCCAAGCTGCATAAATAAATTGGGCATATTAATATTTGTTGTGTCCATTATCTGTTTTCCTCTGAACGATATAACCATGCCTTTATGAAGCTAATTATGGGATAAGTTGTCAGGACTTGTTAGTTGATTTGGTTATTATTTACACACCTTATATCTCTTGTTACATTGACTTAATAATGGTTTTTATAAGGGGAAAGGGATGAATACATCAACTAGTGACCAATATAGGGCCGTTTATCTCACAGCTGAAGATCTCAGGGTAGCGGCGTCCGTGTTGTATCAGGCCTATAAAGATGACCCTTTATTTGCCCACATTCTGGCAGATGAGTCTCAATCAGGATATGAGCAAAAGTTGCGTGCTGCAATTCGAGAAGAATTAAATGAATTATGGCAGCAAGAGCAAGCTTTAATTGGGTTGTTTGATGGTGAGCGTCTAGTCGGTGTTGCTTGTTTAATCTCTCAGCAAGTTCCCCAAGGTGAAGCTAGATATTGGCATTGGCGCTTAAAAATGATGCTAGGAGCTGGTTGGCACTCTACTCAGGCGTTGATTCGCAAGGAAGCAAAATTACTTGAGCATTTACCTTCATTGGATTGTGCGATTGTGCAATTTGTTGCAGTGGCACCTAATGAACAAAAGCAGGGCTTAGGCCATCAGCTAGTTCAAGCTATTAAGAGTTGGTGCGCAGAGCAGCCTCATATTGAAGGAGTGGGAGTTTATGTCGTTGGCCATACACAAGAGGCGTTATTTAAGTCCCATGGATTTGATTTTTTGTGTGCGTTAGAGATAGAAGGCTTGCAAGGTGAGCTGCTGTATTTCGATCGTCAGCGTGAACCAGATCTATAACCGATAGACTATTTAGGGTTGTGATATAATCCTTAGTTAATCCAATCTAAGTAGTTTTCCGTACCTCTTGTGAGACATGTCTTACAAGGGCGTAAGATAAATCATAGTTTTAGGTGCGCAAAAATTTACTTAAAAATTAAAAATTCTTTTATATCATTACGTTGTGTTTTTATCTGATGTCGTATTGTTATTGGCGAGTAGCTAATGTGATCTTTGTGGCTAGTTTAAAAAACTCATGGGCATATAATTTTAATCAAAGAGTGACTTGGAAGTTGGTTGAGCAAGGAAAGTCTTAGCAAGGAAGTGCTAATAGTGACTAGTTAGGAAGAAGCTCAATGACAGGATACTAGCCAAGGATTATGGCTAAGCATGATGCATAGTAAAAGGATGTTAAGGGATAGGAAAGGCGAAGGAACGGCCATTAAGGAATGTTAAAGGAAGTATACAGGATTATACAGCATTGGATGCGTGAAAGGATTTACAGGGAAGAACTGGAGTTACATGGACGGTGAGTGCAATAGAGGAACTAT
Organism: uncultured Shewanella sp.; assembly: GCA_947503555.1. GTDB lineage: Bacteria > Pseudomonadota > Gammaproteobacteria > Enterobacterales > Shewanellaceae > Shewanella. Next base: position 251,984 of record CANNEE010000001.1, on the reverse strand, counting down.
TGCTTGCAGGGATGAGTACCTAGGTACATGGAACATCAAGGATGTGAAGGACATTGCTGGATGCAATTACGCAAGGATGGTGCAGGGAGCACAATATAGCGGGAAAGCTTACACAAAAAATATTAGGGCATGTCATTTATGGCGTGCCCTTTTATTTTGAAATCTCTTGTATATGCCTGTATTACATCTCATGTCGATTGGACTGTTCAGTCTTATATAGCGCTTCATCTGCTCGCTATTGTTATCTCACTGTTATCAAGATAGCTGTCATTTTTTAGCGTTTTGGGTAGAGCGTAACTTCTTTCTCGTCTTACCTTAATGCATGTAGGAGATTTCCTACTTAGGTGTAAGACTATACGGCGAAATTGGATGCTCCCTAGTCGCACTTTGACTTTATACCTAATAAAATCAAAGTCTTGAGTTCCATGCGGGAGTGTCAATAAATTAGGCTGATGAGATTTTATTTTTTGTATCTTTCTCTTTGGTGGTAGTTCGCTAGAATTAAAAGCGTACAAGGAAGCACATTTAAGGATGAGGAACTAGGATGGTTCCGGTGAGGTAGGAAGCTTCGCCAAAGGATGATGACATGGACTTGAGTTGGAAAGTCGAACTAGGATGGTTTGAGTTTCACTAGGGAAGGTCAGTTATACAGGGAAGCCGGCTTGCAATTAGGATGATTGCATACATGGATAGTATCGAGAAGGAGCTCCATGGACGATTGGGACACGCTCAGGATGAGTAAGCTCAGCTAAGGGATAGCTGAATAAATGGAAGGTACACTAGCAATAGCTATGATGTACAGGGAAGATGGAAATAGGGATAAGGCAGGAAGCCAAAGAGACGCAGGGATGGTGCAGGGAGCACTAATATAGCGGGATAAGCTTAACGCGAGAATAGAAGGCGTGACTCATTGAGTCGCGCCTTTTCTTTTTGTTCTGTCAGTCTTTTATTTGCATTAGCCTAGGATGGGGCATGGTATCGATTAAGATGCGTGTTTATTTGCAGCCACCGGAATTACAACTACTCTTGCCACCACAGCCACCCATAGAGCCACGCGCTTCGGGCGCTTGATGCCACTCTGGTTCTGGGAATATTGGCCAATGCACTTTTTTTATTCGCTTACCATGCATATCAATTTTAGCTTTAAATTGATTGATACCATCGGTACTGAACTCAAAAACAAAAGTGGCTTTCCAGCATATTCCTTGGCTTCCACCTATACTGGGGCGTGCGCTTTCCATCGCGACGGAAAGAAATTGTACTCTTTGTTTTTTACATTCGCTGTTGGCATAGACACGGCTGATCTCAGCCATTTGCCTAAGCTGCCAAAAAAAAGCGGCGATTACCACTAACCCCGCGATGAGTAAGAAGTCTGTCATCATGTTTGCGTTGCCTTAAAAAGGTTGCCAATAGCTGCTGCTAAGGTTTCACTACGTTCTGGATTACGAAGCTCTCCAAGTAAATGGGGGCGCAACATGGGGATTGCAACAAGATCTGCAAATATTTGATTGAAGAACTGACTGTCTTGCAGAGCAAGTTGCTCTAAGAAGCATTTGCGACCAATGGGATCTTTCAGCACGCTCCAGTTACGTCCTGCGATAGTCACGAGCTCATTGGTGCCTAAACCTCTATCTGTTTGAATCGCTAATATCGCTTTTAGTCCTAGTTCTGGTGCAGAAGCTAAAGCTCTTAAGAAGTAGAGTTGTTCATCGCCTTGAACTTGATTGAACCTTTGCCAAATCTTATCAGCTATTTCCAGGGTAAGAGATAAATGTTCAAAGCATTGACACAAGGCAACTTGCACTTCCATTGCACCATTATCTAAGCCATTAAGTATTTGTTGCTGATGATCTAATTCATTTGCTCTGACACAAACATCGGCAAGCCCTTGTAAACCCACCTTTTGCCACATATCAGGCGCAATTTGACCACTAAGATATTGATATGCAAATTCATATTGTGAACTAGCTGGTAGACCAAGTTGTTTACGAACTAAGGCATTAAATAGGGCAAGCTTTTCTTGTGATGGTTTAAAGGAAAAGGGGTGATTTGCTAGCTTATCTTGTTGCTCCTGGCTCAGAGCACTGGTTGGATCGCTACCTAATGCTTCAATAACCATCTTTATAAACTGTGTTCTTGGTGCTGGAACAAGCAACCCTCGTTCATCGAGTGGTAGTTTTAGGAACCAGATAAAGTATTGCTGGCTTTCATCCCAAAATACGATAGCAAATTGAGCATGGCCCTGAATAGGACTAGGGTATGGACTATTTAGAGATTCAATTTGGTGAAAGGCCATCATATCTATATGCTGGACACGTCGCCCTAAGTCATAGATTTGAAATTGAGTATTCGCCTTAGTGAGAAATTGGCTTAGGGTATTGATTGTAGTCATAGTAATGAATGTGCTCTATATAGCTAAGCAAGATTGACTTATTATAGGGTCAAGTGCGTTTCGATGGTATTATTCCGCGTCAAATTCTAATCAACAAGTTCTACTTGGTTTATTTTTGCTTGGTAGATATAGAAATAAGCTTTTTATTCAATGTTATATTCCAAAACTTCTCAGTTATTAGATGAGTTAGAAGCGCAGCTTAAGCGCTTCAATTTATGGAGTGCACAGTCGCCCAGTGCTCAGGCGATGGCGAGCACAGTGCCTTTTGCATGTGACCATATGTCTTTTGATGCCTGGCTGCAGTTTATTTTTCTGCCGAGAATGAGAGCATTGATTAAAACCAATCAACCTCTACCTAGCAAGATGGCACTTTTGCCTATGGCGGAGCAAGTATGGCCGATAACAGAGGAAAGGTTGGCTTTGATGAAAACAATAAAGCAGTTGGATGAGTTACTCCATGATTGATGAAGTGCAAAAGGTTGAAGACCAAGAGCCCGCCCCCGAGATAGAGGTGCTATTTGAAGATGAGCATTTAGTTGCGATTCATAAGCCTGCTGGATTGCTAGTTCATAGAAGTTACCTAGCGCGAAAAGAGCGTTTTTTTGCAATGCAGCTGACTCGGGATAAAGTCGGTTGTCATGTGTTCCCTGTACATAGATTGGATAGGCCAACTTCAGGTGTTTTGCTATTTGCCAAGAGCAGTGAAGTGGCAAGGGACTTATGTGAGCAGTTTGCTAGTCATAGTATTGAAAAACACTATTTGGCGATTGTTAGAGGAAATATGCATGAAGCGGCGACATTAGATTATCCATTAAAAGAGGAGCTCGATGCGCTCGGTGATAAAGATGTGGATCCCAATAAGGAAGCACAGGATGCGATCACTTTTTATCAGCCTTTACTGAATAGTGAAATACCCTATAGTTCAGGGCGTTACCCTACAAGCCGTTACGCTTTAGTACACTTAATGCCGCACACGGGGCGTAAGCACCAGTTGAGACGTCATCTTGCTCATCTTCGCCATCCAATTGTTGGGGATACCACACATGGTGATGGCAAGCAGAATCGTTTCTTTAGAGAGCATTTCGGTATTAATCGTCTTTGGCTTATCGCAAAGAAGCTGAGCTTTGTACATCCTGTCACCCAAGAGCAAATTGCGATTGAGACCGAATTGGAGTCAGAGTGGGAGACATTATTTGCAGGGCTGGGTTGGCAAGACTCCCAACTTGACACAGAGCAAGCCTTTACAATTTGCTCTGAGAGTGAATGATTAGAGTATAAATAGCTTATTTCATCTCTAGATAAAGTTTGAGAATGACAAAGCCTGCATTTGGCGGCTCCTGCTCTATCATTCTTGGTTTATGGGATATGAAGAATTGACTTCGGCGTTTAAAGGCTGCTTTGTGAAGTGCTTTATGGTGCTTATATCGAGATGAGCGGTTCATAGTAGGATGCCTGTTTGAACTCGGACAATGCTTGCTACTCAAGCCTTATTTACAGTATGGTGGAAATAACAGCGAAGCAGAAATCTGGAGTCGAATTAGGGATGAAAAAAATTAATCTGGTTTTTGGAACTGTATATGGTAATGCCCAGTTTGTTGCCGAAACGTTAGCTCAGGAATTAGCTAATCTAGGTTCGGAGGCGAAACTATGGCAGCCAAATGAGATGGCAGGTTTTATCCCGCCTCAAGATGAGTTGCTATTGATTGTTTGTTCAACCACTGGACAAGGAGATATTCCCGATGATCTCCAACCATGGTTTTACGAGATAAAGTCTGTTGCTCCCTATTTACCTGAATTAAAATATGGTGTCATTGCTTTGGGTGATTCAAGTTATGATACTTTTTGTGGGGCTGGAAGGCAGTTAGATGAGTTGTTTAGTGAGCTAGGCGCGAAAAGATTAGGAGAGCGCTTAGAGCTAGATGCGTGTGAAACCATGGAACCTGAGGTGGAAGCCAAAGCGTGGCTGCAGAGCTGGAATCAAATCGTAGGATCAGAGGCGGCATAACATTTATAAACCGTAAATGGTTTAAGTTTGCCCAAAGATTAAGTCAAGCACTACTGGTGCCTATTGCGGTATTACCCGTAGCAGGGGTCATGATAGGCTTGGCTATGAGTCCTTTGCCCTTCATTCCTGGACAAGTGAATGAGCTGATGTGGTCTATTGGGCGACTCATTTTCGCCATTATGCCAATGTTATTTGCAGTGGCCGTGGCAATCGGCTTTTGTCGAGATCAAGGTATTGCGGCATTTAGTGCAGTACTCGGGTTTGGAGTTTATTCCTCTACCTTAGCTGTGTTGACCGATGCTCCCGCAGCTTCTCATCAGATCCTTTGGGGACTCGATACCATAGATACAGGTATTGCTGGTGGTTTGCTTGTCGGCACCATTACTTGCCTCGCTGTGCGTCTAAGCCAATATATTCACTTGCCTGCAGTATTCTCATTTTTTGAGGGACGGCGCAGCACGCCAATCTTAATGGTGCCTTTTGCTATCTTGCTGGCATTTTTATTGTCCTTGATATGGCCAATATTGTCGGTGTGGATTGAAGATTTGTCAGATTGGGTCGTCTATCAAGAGCCTGCATTAGCGTTTGCGGTATACGGCGCGGTTGAGCGTTTACTCATACCCCTTGGATTACACCATATTTGGAATGCGCCATTTTATCTGGAGATAGGTCAGTTTATTACCGAGTCAGGTGAAGAAGTGAGAGGGGAAGTGGCTCGATATTTAGCAGGGGATCCATTAGCGGGCAATTTGGCGGGTGGATACTTGATTAAAATGTGGGGATTACCCGCAGCAGCCTTTGCGATATGGCAATGTGCCGATCCCAGTGAGCGAAATCGTGTGGCTGGGATCATGATCTCTGCAGCAGCAGCCAGCTGGCTAACTGGTGTGACTGAACCCATAGAGTTCGCTTTTATGTTTGTTGCACCATTACTCTTTTTAGTTCATGCGCTGATGACAGGCGCTGCCTATGCCATCTGTGTACTTTTAGGCGTGCACCACAGTATTGTTTTTTCACAAGGCTTTGTAGACTTTAGCTTACTATTTCATCTTTCAAATAACACCGGCTGGCTGTTAGTGCTCGGGCCTATGACTGCGGTTATCTATTATTTTGCGTTCCGCGCAAGTATTGTGACCTTTAATCTTAAAACACCTGGACGTTTAGCATCTAACAATGAAACTCAAAAGGGTAACCTATTAACTATGATTTCAGCCTTGGGTGGCCCAGAAAACATCATAGAGTTAAATGCCTGCCTTACCCGTTTAAGAGTCAGTGTTGAACACCCTGGCTTAGTCGATAAAATTCGCTTAGGACAATTGGGTGCTAAGGGGGTGATTGTTGTTGGGCAAGGAGTACAGGTTGTCTATGGGACTAAGGCTGAAACCTTAAGAAAGCTGCTGCAACGTTATTTAGACTCTCGACGCTAGTTCTAATGAATTATTTTCACTTCTAGGCGCATCTGACTTTATCCTCTTCCTAAATATCATGGTTATGGCACAATCGAAGGTCGAGCCGTAATGAATTGAGATGTAGCTGGGGGGAATATGCAGCGCAAAGTATTAATAACTGATTGTGCCGATGCACAGGGGCTTATCGCTAATATCACGGGAGTCTGCTTCAGTCATAAACTCAATATCATTAAAAATAGTGAGTTTGTTGATAATGCTCAAGGACGTTTCTTTATGAGAACCGAGCTTGAAGGGGAATTCAATGATGAAGCCTTATTGAATGATTTAGCCTCGGTATTGCCGCAGCAGAATCACACTAAATTGGTTGATTGTAAAACTAAGCGAATTGTGGTCATGGTAACCAAAGAGGCTCATTGCTTAGGTGACTTGTTAATGAAAGCATACTATGGTGGTTTGAATGTTGAAATTGCGGCTGTAGTAGGCAATTACGATCTGTTAGCCCCCTTGGTGGCTAAATTTGATATTCCTTTTCACCATGTATGCCATCAGGGAAAAGATAGAATCGCCCACGAGCGGGAAATGCTTGAGATAATCGATGGCTATGATGCAGATTATCTTGTATTAGCAAAATATATGCGAGTCCTCACTCCTGAGTTTGTAGAACAGTATCCTAATAGAATTATTAATATTCACCACTCATTTTTACCAGCATTTGTAGGGGCAGCGCCCTATAAACAGGCGTGGGAGCGAGGTGTAAAAATAATTGGGGCGACAGCTCACTTTGTGAATAACTGCTTAGATGAAGGACCTATCATTAAACAGGATGTGATTCCGGTTGATCATCACTATAGTAGTGAAGATATGGCGCGCTCTGGACGAGATGTTGAGAAGAGCGTGTTAAGTAAGGCGTTGCAGTTAGTGCTTAATGAGCAAGTTGTGGTTTACGGCAATAAAACGGTAGTGTTTTAGCAAGATATAGTAGCTCAATCATTAAAGAGGCTGCCGATGGCAGCCTTTTTTATTCGATGAATAAGTCAGATTTAGAAGTTGACCACATACAGCTCATTTAAATCATAGGTCATACTGATATCGCGAATAATCACGTTACCTTGCATATAAGGTGCGATCCGTTTTGCGGTTTTATTAGCATTGTTTGTTAATGCAAAGCTGTGAAAGCTTTCGCCATTACATACTAGCCTAGGATAGATTCTTTGCTTGTTAATATGGTTAGATTTTACGGTATCATTAAGCTGTATTAGGCTGTTACTCGCGCCAGCTTTACAGAGATCTACTAAGGTTTTTTCCATTTTTGGATCCATCGCTGCTTGAGCATTAAAGGATAAACTAATGAGGGCTACTGAGGCCAAGCTAAGAAGAGTTTTCATGGCGTTGCTCCAAGTTTTTAGTTGCTGTCGTTGCAAGTAAAGACCCTAGGAGTTACAAATGCTGTAAATGCTTTGTAGCTAGGTGTATCAATATGTGAGTTAATCGATATTAGGTGTCAGGCTGTAACTAAGTGTGTCAGCTTATAAGTTTTGTAAAGCTGACGGCTTGCACTAATGCACAATGATGATAACCGCAATTTAGCTATAAGCTCCGTTATCTTATGCTAAGGGCCGAAGAGAGTGATTTTCCTAAATAGAGATGAGAAATGAATGGGCCAATTAGTATTAGTCTCTAGCCCATTCATGTAATCAAGATTAGTGAAGATCTTCGTTTAATTTGACTTCTCTTGTGCTGCGCATAGCGATGATTTTACCTGTCATCGAGTCCTGTCTAAAGTGAACACCGTTCACTCCTGTGAAGTCGACACCACGCATCAGTGTTGAAACCTGTTTATTTGGATTGGCTGCCGAGATATCGGTGACGGCCTTTTCTGATAGGGTGATTTTAGTGCCTGGTAGAATCGTCACGCCCGCATCGATAATACAGCCGTCACCAATCGCTGTACCAGTACAAGAGTTTGCACCAAGTAGCGTATTTTCACCGATAGATACTGGCTTACCATCTGTGCCAGAAAGTACGCCAAGAATTGATGCGCCGCCGCCAACGTCAGAGCCTGCGCCAACAATTGCAGAGGATGAAATTCGCCCTTCAACCATTACCGCACCTTGGGTGCCAGCATTAAAGTTGATGTAAGAAGCCCCTGGCATTACCGTAGTTCCCGGCGCTAATTGCGCGCCGAAGCGTACTTTTGATGTCTCTAGGATACGGGTATTATCAGCCGGGATCACATGGGATAGGAAACGCGGGAATTTATCCACCATAGTGATTTCTGGATAGTTACCACTGAGCTTGAGTTCAATTTCATTATTGCGTAACCAGTCGAGTTCAATTGGCTTGTTGCCAGCCCAAGCACAGTTATGTAATTGGCCGAAAGCACCGTTTAGGTTAACGCCTCTAAGTTCGGCCTTGCCATGGGAGAGGGCGTACAGTTTTAGGTATACCGCTTCGACTGATTGAGGGGCGGCATCTTCGAACAAAAATACGAGTTTGTAATCATCTATGGCGAACTTATCTTGACGCTGAAAAGCCGCTAAAGTCGAAATGAGCTGGACATTTCTATGTTTGTCACCACTGGCATCGGCTGTAAATGGAGCAAAGGCGGTCATAGCATGTTTAATAAAGTCATTATTGATGCGGGTAACTAACTCACTGCTTTGATTATCAAATTCGATGCCAGCTTGTTTTAAGGCATCAAAAAATATCGCCGCAGAACCTAGGTTTTCCTGCCAGTTTACGACTGGAAAAGATGCTTGAAGAATCTTGTTCGGGTCAAGTTGGCCTCTATCGACTCTGGCCAAACCAAATGCGATAGGAGCTCGGTAGTCGTCAGCTGCTTGGATCTTTTCTACATGTGCAGCGAAATCAGTAGTTGTTTGAATCATTTTTAATCCTGAGTATCTATCTGTAATTTATCTATTGGCCTTTATGCCGTATTAAGTTAAGTCTCGGCTGATAAGGTGGTTATCAGCGTCTGTTTCAATTGGGTTTGCTCTTCACTGCTTAATGACATGCCGTAGGCATTACGTAGCATAAAGAAGTCTTCCGCCCTTTCACCGATAGTGGTGATTTTAGCGCTAAGCAGGGTAATTTCGCAGCGATAGAATACTTCTCCGACTTTAGCTAATAGGCCTGGAGTGTCTAATGCAATGAGCTCCATCATACTTGTACCATGCTTGCTAGTAGGAAGAAAACTGACTTGAGTGGCAACCTTAAAAGGTTTCATCTTACGAGGGAGCTTTCTAAATCTAGGTAGCTTGGGGGTATCACTCGCTAAGGCCTTGGTGAGTGCTTTACGAATACTTTGAATGCGTGACAACTGAGTAATGGGTTTACCTTCCTGCTCCATAATCACAAAGGTATCTAAGGCATAGTTGTCTTTTGAGGTCATGATACTAGCATCATGTACATTGATATTTTTGTTATCCAATATGGTCATCACGGTGGCAAAGAGTTTAGGCTTATCTACGCAATAGACAAATAGCTCGGTGCCGCCACGAATCGTATGTTTAGAGATTAGAATAAGTGGCTCATTGCTTTTGTGCTTGATAATAGCCTCTGAATGCCAAGCAATTTGACTAGGTTGGTGACGTAGAAAGTAATCAGCTTTAAATCTTTGCCAGAGTGAGTCTATCTCTTTCTCTTTTATGCCGCGCCTTAGTAACTCTTTTTTCGCTTTTGCTTGGTACTCTCTCAGCCTTGCACGAATATCGACAGGTTTTTCTTGGCCTCTAGCTAGCACTCTTTGGGTGGAGAAATAAAGTTCTCTTAGTAGGGCGCCTTTCCAGTTGTTCCAAGTTTTTTCATTGGTAGCACAGATATCGGCAACGGTTAAACAATAGAGGTAACTTAAGTGGATGGCATCTCGCACTTTTTGTGCAAATTCAGCAACGACATCTGGGTCAGAAATATCTCGGCGTTGGGCTGTGACAGACATGATAAGGTGATTTTCAACTAACCAACTAACTAGTCTGCCATCGTGATCATTGAGATCGTGTAATTTGCAAAAATCCAGAGCATCTTGAGCGCCGAGTATGCTGTGATCGCCACCTCGGCCTTTAGCGATATCGTGGAATAGGGCTGCAAGTACCAAAAGTCCCTTTTTGGGTAACTGATTTATGAGCACTGAGCCAAGAGGAAATTCATCTTTCTGTTCTGGATGAGAGAATTTATCGATATTTTGTAACAGCCTGTGGGTATGTTCATCGACAGTATAGGCGTGGAATAGGTCAAATTGCATCTGGCCTTCAATCTTGCGCCATTGTGGAAGGTATGCCGATAAAATGCCATGTTTATGCATCAAGGAAAGTGAAGCAATTCCCCTTGGATGACGTAGAATCTCAATAAATACCTTACGGCATTTAGGGTTGTCCATTAGCGGCTGAATTTGCCTGCGTCTAGCGCGTCTTAGGCTGCGCAGTGTTGGTGCATAGATGCGGCGAATGTTGGAGTTTTTCGCCACCAGTAAAAAGAGTTCTAAAATATCTTCCGGCTTTGTGAATGGATCATAACTCAACGCTTCGATGAATTCGCCGCGCCTTTGATATTTGTCGCTGACAGGAAAGACTTCTAGTGGTTTAAAGTGTTCGAGGGTGGCTCGCTTAAATAGCTGGAGTAGCATTTGGTTTAGCTCCATTACTCTGCGCACAGTGCGGTAATAGCGCTTCATCATCTGCTCGACAGCGAGTTGAGTACTGTCTTCATATTGCAATTGGGCGGCAACCTGCCTTTGCAAATCGAACAGTAAACGGTTTTCATCTCGACCTGCCACCGTGTGCAGGGCAAATCGAATTTGCCACAAATATTGCTGACACTCTAATAGCTCATTCAGCTCTTCGTGTTCTAAAAAATCATGTTCAACTAATTCATCAAGCTTGGCTGCATTAAAATGACGCATCGCTACCCAAGCTATGGTTTGTATGTCCCGCAAGCCTCCAGGACAGGTTTTAAGATTAGGCTCCAGATCAAATGCGTTGGCCTTAAGGTGGCGAGCATCTTGCTCAGCACGTTTGGCAATAAAAAACTCGCTGCTTGGCCAGAAATCATGTAAACGAATACTATGGTAAAGACTGTTAAAGAGCGTAAGAGGTCCATCTAAAAGTCGTGCTTCTAACAGGTTGGTCGCAATAGTAATGTCTTCACGGCCTTGATTGAGAGTCTCCTCTAACGTACGTACACTATGTCCAACCTCTAATCCGGCATCCCATAAAAAAGTGATAAATTGCCCGAGCTTTTGCTCTAAGTCATGACACGGTTGCTCAGATAACAAAATAAGAATATCGATATCCGATTGAGGCAATAATTCTCCTCGCCCATACCCACCAACTGCAATAAGCGCTGCGTCATATTCGTTTAAACCAAACTGTTGCCATGTCTTGGTCAGCAGGGCGTCGACAAACTGGCTGCGCTCGGCAACAAGTTTAAAAATATCAACTTTGCTTTTAAACTGTTCGCAGAGGGTTAAGTTAAACTCACATAATGCTTTTTTTGCATCTTGTGCCTGAATCATCTGGACTCCTTGAGATGAGTGATGGGCTAATGGTGGAGTTAATTGAAAAAGGTTGAGTGACTTTAGGTATGCCCAAGATGAGTAAATATCATCTTGGACAATGTCGATTCCGTATTAATGATTGATAATACGAGGAAGTGACTCTTCTTCCCTTAGGGTTAGTACTTCAACACCAGTTTGGGTGACGAGTAGTGTGTGCTCCCATTGCGCTGAATTTTTTCCGTCAGACGTGGTAACTGTCCAGTTGTCTTCCTTATCGAGCACTGTCGTGTGACGACCTGCATTAATCATTGGCTCAATGGTGAAACACATACCGGGTCTGAGTACGGTTTTATCGTTGTTCTTGTAATGAACAACTTGTGGCTCTTCATGGAAACCCGCGCCTATGCCGTGGCCGCAATAGTCTTTAACGATAGAATACTTGTCGAGACCGCTTTTACTGGCTTTAATGAACTTCTCAATGCCGGTGCCGATTTCGCCTAGCTTCATACCTGGGCGGACTTTTTTGATGGCATTATAAAGACTTTCCTGTGCGATACGGCATAAACGCTTATCTTTAGCGCTGACATCGCCAATCAGGAACATCTTAGAGGTATCACCATGGTAACCCTCTTTAATCACTGTGATATCGATATTGAGAATATCGCCATCCTTGAGTGGTGTATCATTGGGAATGCCATGACAGATGACATTGTTAATAGAGGTGCAGATAGATTTTGGAAAGCCGTGATAATCAAGTGGGGCTGAAATAGCACCTTGTTCCTCGGTATATTTGGCACAAATATCGTTTAACTCATTGGTGGTGATACCGGCTTTTACATGGGGAGCAATCATCTCTAAAACCTGTGCCGCCAGTTTACCCGCCGCACGCATTTTTTCGATCTCTTCCGCTGTCTTAATGACTATACTCATTCAATATTCTCTACTAGTCTCTATATTGTTTTAAAGGGCCAACTTATCCCGATTATATCCGCAAAAAATTGTACTTGCTGCGGATATATGGTATAAAGCGCGCCGTTATGTTTTGACTCTTATCACGTAAGCTAAATTGCTTAGGTTGAGTTAAGGATGGCGGCCATTATACATGGCAATTAATTTAAATACTAAATCACACACGTATCGTCACATGCTTCGGGGTGCCTTTATGGTCGAATGTATGGGATGCGTGGAGGTCTAACCCCCTAATTTAAGGTAATAGAAATGACTACAGTTTCAATGCGCGATATGCTTCAAGCTGGTGTCCACTTTGGTCACCAAACCCGTTACTGGAATCCAAAGATGAAGCCTTTCATCTTCGGTGCTCGCAACGGTGTTCACATCATCAACCTTGAGCATACTGTGCCAATGTTCAATGAAGCACTAGCCTTCATCAGCAACATTGCATCTAAGAAAGGTAAAATTCTGTTTGTTGGTACTAAGCGTGCTGCAAGCGAAGCTATCAAAGAAGCTGCTGTTTCTTGTGATCAGTTCTACGTTGATAACCGCTGGTTAGGCGGTATGTTGACTAACTGGAAAACAGTTCGTCAATCAATCAAGCGTCTTAAAGATCTTGAAACTCAGCAAGTAGATGGCACTTTCGACAAGCTTACTAAGAAAGAAGCGCTTATGCGTACTCGTGAGCTTGAGAAGCTAGAAAAATCTTTAGGTGGTATCAAGAACATGGCTGGTCTACCAGACGTGATCTTCGTAATCGGTGCCGATCACGAGCATATCGCTATTAAAGAAGCAAACAATCTAGGTATCCCTGTGGTTGCTGTTGTTGATACTAACTCAGCTCCAGACGGTGTTAACTACATCGTTCCTGGTAACGACGACGCTATGCGCGCAATTCGTCTATACACCACTTCTGTTGCTGCAGCTGCTAACGCAGGCCGTGGCCAAGACCTAGCTGTTCAAGCTGAACAAGACGGTTTTGTAGAAGCTGAATAATAAGGCGCGATGCTAAGCATCCCCCTTATTAACCAAGATATTGGATTGGTTAACAGGGGCCGCTAGGGCCCCTGTTTTATATCGATTGAATTTGTAGAATTTATCTATAGAGGATTTAACAATGGCAATTACTGCTGCCCAAGTTAAAGAACTTCGTGACCGCACTGGCGCTGGCATGATGGATTGTAAAAAAGCACTAACCGAAGCTAACGGTGATATCGAACTAGCGATCGATAACATGCGTAAGAGTGGTGCTGCTAAAGCTGCTAAGAAAGCAGGTAACATCGCTGCTGAGGGTACTATCTTAATCAAGCAAGGCGAAGGTTTTGCTGCACTACTTGAAGTTAACTGTCAAACTGACTTCGTAGCTAAAGATAGCAACTTCCTAGCGTTTGCTAACGAAGTACTAGACGCAGCTGTTAGCGCCAAGGCTTCTGTTGCTGAGCTTCAAGCACAATTTGAAGAAACTCGTGTTGCTCTTGTTGCTAAAATCGGTGAGAACATCAACGTTCGTCGCGTTGAGTACATCGATGGTGCTACTCTAGCTTCTTACCGTCATGGCGACCGTATCGGTGTTGTTGTAACTGGTGAAGCTGATGAAGAAACACTTAAGCATGTTGCTATGCATGTTGCTGCTTCTAAGCCTGAGTTCGTTAACCCAGAAGACGTTCCAGCCGAGCTTGTAGAGAAAGAGAAAGCTCTACAAATCGAAATCGCGATGAATGAAGGTAAGCCTGCTGAAATCGCTGAGAAGATGGTTGCAGGTCGTATGAAGAAGTTTACTGGTGAGATCTCTCTTACTGGTCAAGCTTTCATCATGGAGCCTAAGAAAACTGTTGGCGAAATTCTTAAAGAGAAAGGCGCTACAGTTGCTAACTTCATTCGCTTAGAAGTGGGTGAAGGTATCGAGAAAAAAGAAGAAGATTTCGCTGCTGAAGTTGCTGCTCAAATCGCTGCTACTAAGGCTTAATCGCTTCTCGCTGTACCATTCAAGACCGCGGCATTGCTGCGGTCTTGTCATACCTAACGACACAATCAGGACAATAAGAAAATGAGCACAAATCCTAAACCTGCATTTCGACGTATTCTTCTTAAGTTAAGTGGTGAAGCCTTGATGGGTGAAGAAGGCTTTGGTATTGACCCTAAAGTTTTGGATCGTATGGCTCAGGAAGTTAAAGAGCTGGTTGAGTTAGGCATTCAAGTTGGTGTCGTTATCGGCGGTGGTAACTTATTCCGTGGTCAAGGCCTTGCAGATGCGGGAATGAACCGTGTTGTAGGCGACCATATGGGCATGTTGGCCACAGTGATGAATGGCCTTGCGATGCGAGATGCCCTACATAGAGCTTATGTAAATGCACGCTTGATGTCGGCAATTCCCCTAAAAGGTGTGTGTGACGACTATAACTGGGCTGAAGCAATTAGCTTGTTAAAATCTGGTCGTGTTGTTATTTTTGCTGCAGGAACGGGTAACCCATTCTGTACAACTGATTCAGCTGCGTGTTTACGCGGTATTGAGATTGAAGCCGAAGTCGTGCTTAAAGGCACCAAAGTAGATGGTGTTTACTCAGATGATCCAATGAAGAATTCAGATGCAGTCAAATACGATCAGTTGAGTTACAATGAAGTTCTTGAAAACGAATTTAAAGTGATGGATCTTGCTGCATTTAGCATGGCAAGGGATCACGATATGCCTTTGTTAGTATTTAATATGAATAAGCCTGGCGCATTACGTCGTGTTATTATGGGCGAAGAAAGCGAAGGCACATTAATAAAAGCATAATTAATTTTGCCCAAAACGTTTTAACGACTGGGCACCTAGTGACCGAAAAGGACATTTAACGTGATTAATGAGATTAAACAAGACGCGCAAGAGCGTATGGGTAAATGTGTTGAAGCGACTAAGACACAGATGGCTAAAGTTCGTACCGGCCGTGCGCACCCAAGCTTACTCGATTCAATCAAAGTTTCTTACTATGGTTCTATGACTCCACTTAAGCAGGTGGGTAACGTGTCAATTGAAGACTCTAGAACCCTAGCGGTAACTGTGTTTGATAGCACTATGATTCCAGTAGTGGAAAAAGCGATTATGAGCTCGGACTTGGGCCTAAACCCTATGTCTGCAGGTACTACGATTCGTATTCCTCTTCCTGCCTTAACCGAAGAGCGTCGTAAGGATCTTATCAAGGTTGTACGCGCAGAAGCTGAAAACGGCCGCATCGCTGTACGTAACGTTCGCCGTGATGCTAACTCAGATGTCCGTCAGCTTGAGAAAGAGAAAGAGTGTACCGAAGATGATGTTCGTCGTAGCGAAGATGAAGTGCAGAAGATGACTGACGCACACGTTAAGCAAATTGATGAAATCTTGGCTGCAAAAGAAGCAGAATTGATGGAAGTCTAAACTTAGGTTGAGAAACTAGAGTTATCACGCCGTGTAGCGTTATACTACACGGCGTTTGTCTATTTTATAGGGTTGTAATAGATGTCATCCAAGGTGGAGTCCAAACCACAAGCCACGACAATGGGGCGAGATCATGAAAATACTGAACTAGAACAGTTAAATGATATTGTTCAGCGTTCGGTACCTCAGCATGTTGCCATCATTATGGACGGCAACGGTCGTTGGGCTCAAGGCAAAGGAAAGCCCAGAGTGTTTGGCCATAAAGCTGGCGTTAAAGCAGTGAGAAGAGCTGTGAGTACTGCCCGCAAACTTGGCGTAAAGTCATTAACTCTTTTTGCTTTTTCCAGTGAAAACTGGCGTAGGCCCGATACTGAAGTGAGCCTGCTGATGGAGCTGTTTTTCTCAGTGCTACAGAAAGAGATTAAGCGACTCGATCAAAATGGTGTACGCCTGAATATCATAGGTGATACCAGCCGATTCTCTGCAAGGTTGCAGAAGCAAATTACCAATGCAGAGCAAAAAACACAGGACAATACAGGTTTGATCCTCAATGTTGCGGCTAATTACGGCGGACGTTGGGATATATTGCAAGCTGCTCAAAAATTAGCAGAGCAGGTTGAAAATGGTGAAATTCAGAGCAACCAGCTAACGGAAGCTGCACTAAATGAGCAATTGTGCATGCAAAATCAACCTGAAGTTGATTTAATGATCCGTACGGGTGGCGATTACCGCATTAGCAACTTTATTCTATGGCAGGCTGCCTACGCTGAGCTCATTTTTACCGATACGCTCTGGCCTGATTTTGATGAAGCCGCATTTAGCGAGGCCATTAATACCTTTGCGAGTAGGCAGAGGCGGTTTGGCTGTACTGGTGGCCAAATCGAAGCGATGCAAGCGTAATATAATAACTAAAGTATGGATTAGATACTTAAGGAAAGTTTTTTGTTAAAACAACGAATAATAACAGTGCTTTGGCTTGTTCCATTAGTTTTGGGGGCCATTTTTTTACTTCCCGTTGAATATTTCTCTTGGGCTCTCGTCGCCGTATTTCTTATCGCCGCAAAAGAGTGGGGCAAAATCATCGACTCCCAGTGTCAAGTCACCCAGTGGAGCTTCACTGTGACTATAGGTTTGCTGCTTGCTGGTTTAAATTGGTTAGTTCCGACTGATAGTATTTGGTTTAGGGGACAAATCCACCCCATTTATATGGGTGTTATCTCTGTAGGCGCACTGTGGTGGGCCGTATCACTATTAATGGTGTTCTCATTTCCCAAAAGTGCTGGATTTTGGCAAAAAAGCCCTATGCTTAAGTCCATGTTTGGCCAGCTAACATTATTACCTTGTTTTACCTCTCTTATTGCGCTAAAGGCCTTAAGTACGACTAATGATCCTTATTTCGGTGGTATGTTGGTATTTTTGGTTATGCTTGTAGTATGGGCTACCGATTCTGGAGCTTATTTTGCTGGCCGGGCATTGGGGCGTACTAAATTGATGCCTAATGTGAGTCCTGCTAAAACCATAGAAGGTTTGTTAGGTGGTTTGTTGACCACTATGTTGGTTGTTGTCGCTGTTATGCAGATGTCACCTGAACAAGAGTTAGGCTTAGTGATAGGTGTAACCTTGTTTACGGCATTGGCTTCAGCCCTTGGAGATTTGTCTGAGAGTATGTTTAAGCGCGTAGCCAAGATAAAAGATTCGGGTAACATTTTGCCTGGTCATGGTGGTGTGCTTGATAGAATCGACAGCTTAACCGCAGCGTTACCTGTATTTACTCTTATTTATATCACTTTCTGGATGTAAGCTAATGCAAAACATGGTGATTTTGGGGGCCACTGGGTCGATTGGTGCCAGTACGCTATCTGTTATTTCAGCAAACCCTAACCAATTTAAGGCTTATGCGCTAGTTGCCCACTCTAACGTCGAGAAGATGTTGGAATTATGCCAAGTTCACCAACCTAGTTATGTGCATATGGTGGATAACAATGCCGCCAAAATACTCATCGATAGTTTACCTGCTCAGTCAAATATTCAAGTGTCTACTGGCGAGCAAGCATTGCTTGATTTAGTGACCTCATTTGAAGTCGACACTGTCATGGCTGCTATCGTGGGTGCAGCAGGCTTGATGCCGACGCTTGCAGCCGTACGAGCCGGGAAGAGGGTTCTGCTTGCCAACAAAGAAGCCTTGGTGATGTCGGGTGAGCTATTTATGTCGGCCGCCAAAGAAGCGAATGCAATACTTCTACCTGTCGACAGTGAGCATAATGCGATTTTTCAGTGTTTGCCTGAGCAAGTACAAACTCACCTAGGACATTGTGATTTATCGGCTAACGGAATTTCTCATATTTTACTAACGGGCTCTGGTGGGCCGTTCTTAAACAGTGACTTAAGCTCATTGTCGAAGATGACGCCTGAACAAGCTTGTAATCATCCTAATTGGTCTATGGGACCAAAGATTTCTGTTGATTCCGCCACCATGATGAATAAGGGACTTGAGTATATTGAAGCGCGATGGTTGTTTAATACTCAGCCTGAACAGCTAAAGGTGGTAATTCACCCCCAAAGCGTTATTCATTCTATGGTGCAGTATATCGATGGTTCTGTATTAGCTCAGATGGGTAACCCAGACATGCGCACGCCTATTGCTCATTGTATGTCCTATCCGCAACGAATTTCATCTAGAGTTGAACCTTTAGACTTTTTCAAAGTCGGACAATTAAGCTTTTGTGAACCTGATTTTGAACGTTTTCCTTGTTTGGCCTTAGCTATTGAAGCTTGCCAGCAAGGGCAGGAAGCAACAACGGTGCTTAATGCGAGTAACGAGATTGCAGTCGATGCCTTTTTAAAAGGTAAAATAAGATTCACTGATATTGCTAAAGTAAATGAGCAAGGTCTTAGCCGATTATCATCTCGCCACCTTTCAAATGTTGAGGATATTTTAGCGTTAGATAATCAAGCTCGTAGCTATGCTGAAGAAGCTGTTGTTAAGCTCGCACTAAACTAATGTTATCATTGAAGACTAGTTTGTAAATTACCACTAGGGAGTGGAATGATAGAGTTTTTATGGAACTTTGGTTCCTTTGTTGTCGCACTGAGTATTCTGGTTGCTGCCCATGAGTATGGTCACTTTTATGTGGCACGTCGTTGTGGAGTGAAAGTTGAGCGCTTTTCCATTGGCTTTGGTAAGCCATTGTGGAAAAAAGTGGGCAACGACGGCACTGAATATGTAGTGGCAATGATACCGCTTGGTGGTTATGTCAAAATGCTTGATGAAAGGGTTGACGACGTACCAGAGCATCTGCTATCTCAAGCGTTTAACCGTAAGAGTGTATGGCAGCGCATTGCTGTAGTGGCAGCAGGTCCTCTAGCGAACTTTATCTTTGCAATATTTGCTCTTTATTTAATGTATTTAATTGGTGTTCCAGCAATTAAACCTGTTATTGAAGGAACATTGCCAAATACCCCTGCTGCAGCGATTTCTGTTCAGCAACCAACAAAGATAAGTAAGGTTTCTGGCCAAGTGGTCAGAAATTGGGAAGAAACTAATTTAGCCATAGTCAGTCATATTGGGGAAGATGAAATTGAATTGACTTTAGTGCCTGTTGATGCACCTATAGAAGGTTATTTAAATGGCCTTAAGGTTAAGCTGGATACTCGTCAATGGCAATTTGATCCTGAAAAAGAGTCTGCTATTACAGCCCTTGGACTCGATATTTATCGCCCCGAAATTGTTCCGACTTTTTCCATGGTGTCTCAAGATGGCGCGGCAGCATTAGCTGGGGCGAAAGAAGGGGATACAGTGGTTGCGGTGAATGGTGAACCGTTTACCGATTGGTCAGCTTTAGTTAAGGTGATTCAAGCTTCGGCCAATAAGCCTCTAGATTTGGTTGTTAGACGCCAAGGGGAGCAAATAGCCATAAGCTTGGTGCCTAAAGCTGTATCTCAGGGCAATGGAAAAACTATTGGAGTCATTGGGGTGAGCCCAACGCCGAATCCTTGGCCTGAAAATATGCAGTTAAGGTTAGAATATGGCTTTGGTGAAGCATTTTTTGCTGCAGTCGATAAGACTTGGCAGTTAACCAGTGTTAGTTTAAAAATGATCGGCAAATTATTTACCGGTGATGTGTCGGTAAAGAATTTAAGTGGTCCTATTTCTATTGCACAAGGTGCGGGAAATAGTGCGGCCTATAGCTTTGTTGCCTTTTTATCATTCCTCGCATTAATTAGTGTCAATTTAGGTATTATCAATTTATTACCTTTACCGATACTAGATGGGGGGCATTTAATGTATTACCTCGTTGAGGTAGTAACAGGTAGAGCTGTACCAGAAAAGGTGCAGGAAATTGGATTCAGGTTTGGGGCAGCTTTGCTGCTTGTCATGATGAGCATTGCGCTTTTTAATGATTTTTCCCGACTCTGAGCAGGAATAGCCAAATAATTAGAAGCGCTCTATGAGATTGAATAAACTTTTTGCCTCGATGATAGTAGTCGGTGCGTCTTTTTCAGGGAATGGTTGGGCGGAAACCTTTCAGCCTTTTGAAGTGACCGATATTCAAGTAGAAGGATTACAGCGTGTTGCGCTTGGTGCTGCTCTGCTAAATTTACCTATTAAGGTTGGTGATGACGTTGACCAAGTTAAGCTTCAGCAGGCCATTAAAAGCCTGTATGCATCAAATAACTTTGAAAATATCAGTATCAGCCAAGATTCTGGTGTACTCATAGTAAGAGTAAAAGAGCGACCTACTATTAGTTCTATTACCTTTGAAGGTAATAAGGACATCAAGGATGAACAGCTTCAAGAAAGCCTAGATAACTCGGGTGTTAAAGAGGGTGAGTCCCTTGATAGAACCATGATATCTGGTATCGAAAAAGGCTTGCAGGATTTCTATTATGGTGTTGGTAAGTACGGTGCTAAGGTAGAGGCTCAGATTATTAACCTTCCTCGAAATCGAGTTGAGTTAAGGTTTAATTTTACTGAAGGCTTAGCGGCTGAAATTAAGCAAATCAATATCGTAGGTAACAAAGAGTTTAGTGATGCTGAGCTAATTGGCATGTTAGAGCTAAAAGACTTTGTTGCTTGGTGGGATTTCTTTGGTCAGCGTCGTTATCAAAAACAGATGCTTCAAGCTGATTTAGAAACAATTAAGAACTTCTATCATAACCTGGGCTATATTCGTTTCGAAGTGACTTCTACTCAGGTTGCCATGACTCCTGATCGTAAAGGTTTATACATCACAATTAATGTTGATGAAGGTGATCGTTATAAGATTAAAGATATCAACTTAACCGGTGATCTAATGGGCCGCAAAGAGCTGATGGAAGCAATATTGCCCCTCAAAGCGGGTGATATGTATAGCGGCGCAGATGTAACCTTTACCGAAGAGATGTATGCCAAATATCTCGGACGTTTTGGTTATGCTTATCCCGAAGTGAAGACTTTTCCTGAAATTGATGATGAAACTAAGGAAGTGAGCCTTAATATCAACATTAAACCGGGTAAACGAGTTTATGTTCGCAATATCAACTTTACAGGTAATACTGTTACTAAAGATGAAGTGTTGCGTCGTAAGTTACGCCAAATGGAAGGGGCTTGGTTAAACTCAGATCAGGTTGAGATGTCTAAGGCTAACCTAAATCGTTTAGGTTTCTTTGAGTCTGTTGATACTGAGACGGTTCAAGTGCCGGGCTCGGACGACTTAGTTGATGTTAATTTTACCGTAAAAGAGCAGCCATCAGGCTCTTTTAATGCTGGTATTGGTTATGGTACGGGGTCTGGCTTAAGTTTGCAGTTTGGTATTCAGCAAAATAACTTTTTAGGTACTGGTAACCAAGCTGGCATCAATATTAATACCAATAAATATCAGAAGAGCGTGAATATTTCTTATACTGACCCTTACTTTACTAAAGATGGTGTCAGTTTGGGTGGAAGTATTTTTTGGAGTGAGTTTGATGCAAATGATGCGAACCTAGAGCGCTATAAAAATAGCTCTTATGGTATTGCTGTTAACTCAGGTTTTCCTCTTAATGAGTACAATCGCCTTAATGGTGGTATCGCCTTCAGACATAATACGATTTCTGAAATTTCGTCCTATGAACAAGCATTGCGTTTTTATAATATTTATAGAGACTCAGGTGATCCCAATGCCGATTTGAGCTTCAATAATTTTGAGTTAAGTGCTGGCTGGTCAAGAAGCACCCTTAACCGTGGTACATTCCCAACCAATGGTTCTACTCAACGTCTTAACGGTAAGATGACGATACCAGGTTCAGACTTGGAATATTTTAAGGTCGATTTCAATGCTGACTTCTACTTCCCTATTGATAGAGCACATAAATTTGTATTCTTGACTCGTGGACGTGTTGGATATGGTAATGGTTACGGCACTTATAATGGAAACGACCAAATATTGCCATTCTGGGAAAACTATTACGCTGGCGGCAGCAGTGCAATGCGTGGTTTTAAGTCAAACTCTGTAGGGCCTAAATCATTCTACCTCTATCGAGATACCCAACCATGCTCACCACAATCTTCAGGAGCAGGCTGTACTATTCCGGGCGATCCAAATAGAATCGATGTGAATACGGGACGCTCAGTGGGTGGTAATGCAATAGCAACGCTAAGTGCTGAGATGATTGTGCCAGTACCTTTCTTAGATGAAGCATATGCTAATTCTTTAAGAGCAAGTCTATTTGTTGATGCAGGTAACGTATGGGATACTGAGTTTGATTACGATTCCTATCGCTATTTACCTCAGACGAAGTTTGATGAACTAGCTGACTATGCTGACCCTTCACGTATTCGCGCCTCGACAGGCTTAAGTGTACAATGGTTGTCACCTATGGGGCCTATGGTATTTAACCTAGCCTGGCCAATTAAGGAATATGTGGGCGATCAGACAGAGATCTTCTCGTTCAATATTGGCAAAACTTTCTAATTTGTGTTTAATTCGGCAGTTTTGCTGAATGTAAAGGAGTGTATTTTGAAAAAGATGTTAAACCGTGTATTGATGACTGCCATTTTATTAGGCGCCCCTTTAGCTGCTCAAGCAGAGAAGCTAGCTGTTGTTGATATGAAAGCGATTTTTGAACAGCTTCCTCAAAGAGAGCAAATTGGTAAGCAGTTGCAATCTGAGTTTGGTGATCGTATTGCGGCAGTACAAAAAATCCAGGGTGATCTTCGCGGTTTGCTTGAGACGCAAAAACGTGACGCCGCGTTAATGACAGAAGAGCAAAAAACTGAGCTAGTACGTAAAATGGAAAGCTTAGATGCTGAGCTTAAGCTTAAGGGTAAAGCACTAGATGAAGATATGCGTCGTCGCCAAGGTGAAGAGCAAAACAAGCTGTTAGTTAAAGTACAAGGTGCTATTAATACGATTGCAGAAAAAGAGCAGATTGATGTTGTTCTTCAGCGTGGTGCTGCGGTTTATGTTAAGCCAGCTACAGATATCAGCGGTAAAGTTATCGAGGCACTTAGCAAGGCTCAATAATTTATGACAATCTATACCTTAGATAAGATTGCCGATCTGATTGGTGCTAAGGTGCAAGGTCGCGGCGATTTGGAAATTTCCAGCGTCGCAACCTTGGAAAGCGCTAATGAAAATCAGCTTTCGTTTTTAGCGAATAGTAAATATCGTTCTCAGCTCGAGTCTACCCAGGCTGGAGCTGTTTTGTTGTCTGAGTCCGACGCAAAAGACTATGATGGAAACGCTCTAGTATTGAGTGATCCCTATGTAGGTTTTGCCCGTGTCGCTCAGCTGTTAGATACGACACCGGCTGCTGCAGAGTCTATTCATAGCTCGGCTAGTATAGATCCTAGTGCCCAGTTAGGTGATGGTGTTTCAATCGCTGCCAACGCCGTTATCGGTAAGAATGTGATTTTGGGCGATAATGTTCAAGTAGGCGCTGGTACTGTCATCGGGCAAGACTCTATTATTGGCAGTGGTACTCGCCTTTGGGCCAATGTGACTTTGTACCATGATGTTCACCTAGGTCAAGACTGTATCATTCATTCAGGTACTGTGATTGGCTCCGATGGCTTTGGCTATGCCAATGAGCGTGGTCAGTGGGTTAAGATCCCACAAACTGGCGGTGTTCGTATTGGTAATAATGTTGAAATCGGTGCTAGCACCACAATTGACCGAGGTGCGTTAGGACATACTGAGATTCACGATGGCGTGATTATCGATAACCAAGTACAGATTGCCCATAACGACGTCATCGGCGCCAATACCGCAATTGCGGGCAGTACCACTATAGCTGGTAGTGTTACCATAGGTAAATACTGTATTATCGGTGGCAACTGTGCCATATCAGGCCATTTAAGTATTGCCGATGGGACTCAGATTACTGGCAGCACTAATATCACTAGCATTATTCGTGAGAAGGGTGTGTACTCTTCGGCGACGGTAGCGACAGATAATAAGCTCTGGCGTAAAAATACAGTGCGTTTACGCCAGCTTGATGATCTTTTTGGTCGTGTTAAGAGCCTTGAAAAACAACTTAAATCTTGAAGTAGTTGCTTGTAAAGCAATGAGAGGAAATTAGTAAGTGTCAAATGAATTAAATACGATGGATATTAAAGAGATACTAAAATATCTACCCCATAGATATCCATTTCTTTTAGTCGACCGAGTATTGGACTACACTCCGGGTGAGTCTTTACATGCGATTAAGAATGTCACCATTAATGAGCCATTTTTCCAAGGTCACTTTCCTGTACAACCTGTGATGCCAGGAGTGCTGATCCTTGAAGCCATGGCGCAGGCGACAGGCTTATTGGCATTTAAGACAATGAGCACTGAGCCATCGCCTGATGTACTTTACTATTTCGCTGGTATTGATAAAGCGCGTTTTAAGCGAGTAGTTGAGCCAGGAGATCAGGTGCATTTTGAAGTGAAGATGATACGTGAGCGCCGCGGGATTGGCGTGTTTACTGGCGAAGCCAAAGTGGATGGTGAATTGGTATGTTCCGCCGAAATTATGTGCGCGCGCAGAGAGATCAATAAGTGATAGATAAATTAGCGTTTGTTCATCCAGATGCCAAAATTGGCAATAACGTTACCATAGGCCCTTGGACCTATATCGGTGCCGATGTCGAAGTCGGTGATGATTGTTGGATTAGCTCCCATGTGGTGGTAAAAGGTCCGACTAAGATTGGAAAAGGTAACAAAATTTTCCAGTTCGCTTCAGTGGGCGAAGACTGTCAGGATAAAAAGTACGCTGGCGAGCCAACCACTTTGGTGATAGGTGACAATAATGTGATTCGCGAATCGGTGACTATTCACCGTGGCACAGTGCAAGATAAAGGCGAAACCATTATAGGGTCAAATAACCTGTTGATGGCCTATGTTCATATTGCTCATGACTGTGTGCTTGGCGACAACATTATTATGGCGAACAACGCATCTATTGCAGGTCACGTCCATGTGGGTGACTGGGCGATTCTAGGTGGACAAACCGGCGTGCATCAGTTTGTGCATATCGGTGCCCATGCCTTTACTGCTGGCGCATCCCTTGTGCTACAAGACGTCCCCCCCTTTGTGATGGCTTCGGGCCAATCGGCTATTCCACGAGGCCTTAATATCGAAGGTCTTAAGCGTCGTGGTTTCGATAAAGAGACTCAGCTTGCTGTCCGTCGTGCTTATAAAGTGCTATATCGCAATGGTTTAACAGCGGATGAGGCCATTGAAGCCTTGGCTGAAGAAGCACAGAATAATGAGCAAGTGCGTATGCTTGTTGAGTTTGTTAGAAGCTCAAGTCGCGGCATTATTCGCTAGTTGTCATTGTATAAGTAGTGAATAAGATTTTATGAGCGAAAACCAAACTAAAATCTTTGCCATGGTCGCCGGAGAAATCTCCGGCGATATTTTAGGTGCAGGTTTAATTCAATCCCTAAAGTCACGTTATCCGAATGCCAGATTCGTCGGCATCGGTGGCCCCAAAATGCAAGCGCTTGGCTTTGAGTCCTTATTTGCCATGGAAGAGTTGGCTGTAATGGGGATTGTCGAAGTGCTAGGGCGTTTACCTAGGTTGTTAAAAGTCAGAGCTTCTTTGATAGAGCAAATTACCCAGCTAAAGCCTGATTGCTTCATTGGTATCGATGCGCCTGATTTTAATATTGGCCTTGAGCTAAAGCTTAAAGCTAAAGGGATTAAAACAGTACATTATGTCAGCCCTTCAGTTTGGGCTTGGCGCCCTAAGCGCATCTTTAAGATCGCGAAGGCGACTAATATGGTGTTGTCGCTATTGCCTTTTGAAAAGGCTTTTTATGATAAACATCAAGTGCCTTGTACTTTTGTGGGTCATACCCTTGCCGATGATATTCCTCTAGTATCGGATAAGCAGCAAGCCAGAGCGCGTTTAGGGCTCGACAGCGATTGTGAGTATCTTGCAATATTACCCGGTTCTCGTGGCGGTGAGCTTAAGCAGTTAGCAGAGCCTTTTGTAAAGGCGGCAACGCTGATTAAAATGCAGTTTCCCGATATTCGTTTTGTTACCCCCTTGGTGAATCAAAAGCGCAAAGAGCAGTTTGAACAGGCTTTAAAAGAGTTTGCCCCGGATTTAGAAATTCATCTAGTAGAAGGTCAGTCTCGGGATGTGATGGCTGCCAGTGATGCGATTCTACTTGCCTCAGGTACGGCGACATTAGAGGCGATGTTGGTTAAACGTCCTATGGTGGTGGCCTATCGAGTCAGTCCGCTGACCTATAAAATCGCCAAGGGCATGATGCAGATAGAGCATTACTCATTACCTAATCTGTTGGCATCTAAGCCTATTATTCCTGAGCTTATTCAAGCCGATTGCACTCCTGAGAAGATTGCAGAACAGGTTGGCATTATGCTCAATCAAGATTTTAGTGAACTTGAACAAGTTTTCACTGAGATACATCACCAACTTAAGCAAAATGCCAGTGAGCGTAGCGCCGATGCTGTGTGTGCCTTGCTGAATTAGTATGTCATTGATATTGATTAAGGCCCCACTCTGGTATTGGGGCCTTTTGTTTTTATAAAGAGGTCGTTATGGCAACCATTAAAAATATTACCGAACAGCAAATAGCTGAGCTATGCCAAGGTCATTATGCTGGCGTCGATGAAGTCGGACGTGGCCCCTTGGTTGGCGATGTGGTGACTGCGGCGGTAATACTGGATCCTAATAATCCTATCGCTGGTTTAAACGACTCGAAAAAGCTTTCTGAGAAGCGTCGTGATGCCCTTTATAGTGAGATCTGTGATAAGGCGCTATGTTATGCGGTTGGCCGAGCATCGCCGAAGGAGATTGATGAGCTCAATATTTTGCATGCCACCATGCTAGCGATGCAGCGTGCGGTGCAGGGATTATCGGTAGTGCCAACACTCGTGCTGGTAGATGGTAATCGCACCCCTGATTTTGGCCATCCAGCCCACGCTATAGTCAAAGGTGATGGCTTAATCGAAGCGATTAGCGCAGCGTCTATTATTGCCAAGGTGACTCGAGATAGAGAGATGGCAGAGCTAGATGCAAAGTATCCAGAATATGGTTTTGCTAAGCATAAAGGCTACCCAACTAAAGCACATTTCGAAGCTCTTGCGCAATATGGCATAGTCGAAGAGCATAGAAAGAGCTTTAGGCCTGTTGCAGCTTATGTTGATCATTGTTAGTTGCTCATGCATCCTTGAATGAGTAGTGAAATCTTCTCGCTGACTTAGCCAGATTTTGTTAATCTGGCTGTCATTTTGATCCCTGATTTAGAATCGATTTATTATGTCCGCTCCTAGTTTTGTTCACCTTAGGCTTCACAGTGATTTCTCAATGACAGATGGTGTGTCTAAGGTTAAGCCTATTCTGTCTCGAGTCACTGAGCTAGGCATGCCTGCGGTGGCGTTAACAGATCAAAATAACCTGTGTGGACTGGTGAAGTTCTATGGTGGTTGCCATGGTGCGGGTATCAAGCCAATTATCGGTAGCGATTTTTGGATGCAGGTGCCAGGATTTGATGATGAGTTCTGCTCACTAACCGTGATTGCCATGGATAATGATGGCTATCAGAGCCTGACACAGCTAATCAGTATGGCTTATCTAAGGGGCCAAGTTGGCGATAGAGTCGTAATCGATCAAGAGTGGTTGGTTGAGCAAAATAAAGGCCTTATTTTGCTTTCTGGTGGCCGAGAAGGGGATATAGGCAAAGCCTTGCTTAAAGGCAATATGCCTCAAGTCAATGAGCTGATTGAGTTTTATAAAAACCACTTTGCCGACCGATATTACCTTGAGTTACTGCGAACGGGTCGCCAAGATGAAGAGCGTTATCTGCATATGGCGGTTGAGTTGGCGACAGAGCAAGATTTGCCCGTGGTGGCTACCAATCAGGTGGTTTTCTTGCAGCCTGAAGATTTTGATTGCCATGAGATCCGCGTTGCTATTCATGATGGCTTTACACTCGCCGATCCTAGGCGTCCTAAAAAATACAGTGAGCAGCAGTACCTTCGCAGTCAAGAAGAGATGTGCGAGCTGTTTGCCGATATTCCCGAGGCCATCGAAAACACCATTGAGATTGCTAAACGCTGTAATGTGACTGTGCGTTTAGGTGAATACTTTCTGCCTAATTTCCCGACAGGCGATCTTTCCATTGAAGACTTTCTGGTTGATGTATCGCGAAAAGGTCTTGAAGAGCGGCTTGAGTTTTTGTTTCCCGATGAGCAGGAGAGAGCTAAGCGCCGCGGCGAGTATGATGAGCGTCTCGATGTTGAACTGAACGTGATTAATCAGATGGGCTTCCCTGGTTACTTCTTGATTGTAATGGAGTTCATTCAGTGGGGTAAGGATAACGCCATTCCCGTTGGACCTGGCCGTGGTTCGGGTGCAGGTTCGTTGGTCGCCTATGCACTTAAGATTACAGACCTTGACCCGCTAGAATTTGACTTGCTATTTGAGCGCTTTTTGAATCCTGAGCGTGTATCTATGCCGGATTTCGACGTCGACTTCTGCATGGATAGACGTGATGAAGTGATTGATCATGTAGCCGACCTTTATGGCCGAGATGCGGTATCGCAAATTATCACCTTTGGTACCATGGCGGCGAAAGCGGTAATTCGAGATGTAGGCCGAGTGTTAGGCCATCCTTATGGTTTTGTCGACCGTATCTCCAAGCTGGTGCCACCAGAGCCTGGTATGACGCTGGCAAAAGCCTTTGATGCTGAACCTGCCTTGCAAGAGTCCTATGATGGCGATGAAGAGGTTAAAGATCTTATCGACATGTGTCGTAAGCTTGAAGGGGTGACGCGAAACGCGGGTAAACACGCAGGTGGCGTAGTGATTGCGCCAACCAAGATCACTGACTTCTCGCCACTTTATTGTGACGCTGAAGGTTTGAACCCTGTGACTCAGTTCGATAAGAACGATGTTGAAACCGCAGGCCTAGTCAAATTTGACTTTCTTGGGTTGAGAACGCTAACCATTGTCGACTGGGCGCTGGAGATGGTTAACCGAGTACAAAGACAAAAGGGCTTGCCCGATGTCGATATCGCTGCGATTCCCCTTGATGACCCTGCATCATTTAAAGTGCTGCAACGTTATGAAACCACAGCGGTATTCCAGCTTGAATCCCGCGGCATGAAAGATCTGATTAAGCGTCTGCAGCCTGACTGTTTCGAAGATATGATCGCACTGGTGGCGCTTTTCCGTCCCGGACCTTTGCAATCAGGCATGGTAGATAACTTTATTGAACGTAAGCATGGCCGTGAAGAGGTTTCTTACCCTGATTCTCAATATCAACATGAGTCCCTTAAACCTCTACTTGAGCCGACCTATGGCATTATTCTCTATCAAGAGCAGGTGATGCAGATTGCTCAGGTGCTTGCGGGTTATACCTTAGGTGGGGCGGATATGTTACGTCGTGCTATGGGTAAGAAAAAGCCTGAGGAGATGGCTAAACAGCGCGGCACCTTTAAAGAAGGAGCGATCAATAACGGCGTCGACGGTGAGCTGTCGATGAAGATCTTCGACTTGGTGGAAAAGTTCGCAGGCTACGGTTTTAACAAGTCGCACTCGGCCGCCTATGCATTAGTTTCCTATCAAACTCTGTGGTTGAAAACCCATTACCCAGCTCAGTTTATGGCAGCGGTTATGTCGGCGGATATGGATAACACAGATAAAATCGTGACCTTAGTCGATGAGTGTGAGCGTATGGGCTTGCCGCTTATTCCGCCCGATGTTAACAAAGGTCTATTTAAGTTTACCGTCGATGATGATTTAAATATTGTCTATGGCATTGGCGCGATTAAAGGTGTAGGTGAAGGTCCTGTGGATGCCATTTTAGAGGCCCGCAAGGATGGGCCTTTTAAGGACTTATTTGATTTCTGTGCCCGTGTCGATCTTAAAAAGCTCAATAAACGCGTTATCGAGAAACTGATCGCAGCTGGTGCTATGGATAGCCTAGGGCCACACCGTGCTTCCATGACGGCAACGCTGCCAGAAGCCATTAGTGCTGCGGCTCAGCATGCTAAAGCTGAAGCCATAGGTCAGCATGATATGTTTGGTTTGCTCAATGATGACCCAGAAGATAGTAAACAGCAGTTCGTTGAATGTACCCCTTGGCCCGATAAGATTTGGCTAGAAGGCGAGCGAGAAACGCTAGGTTTATATCTTACTGGTCATCCCATTAATCAGTATTTAAAGGAGCTTAAACAATACGCTTCGGCTCGTTTAAAAGATATTCATCCAACAGGGCGCGGACAAACCGTCAAAGCAGCAGGTCTGGTGGTGGGTACGCGTGTGATGTTGACTAAACGAGGCGCCAAGATGGGCTTAGTCACTCTCGATGATAAGAGTGGCCGTTTAGAGGTGATGCTATTTACCGAAGCCTTTGAGAAGTTTAATCACTTACTAGAGAAAGACCGTATTCTTATCTGTGAAGGTGAGGTGAGTGTTGATGACTTCTCCGGTGGTAACCGAATGACGGCGCGTAATATTATCGATATTGGAGAAGCGCGCAGTCATTTTGCTCAAGCTGTAGAGCTTGATGTCGCTGCAGAAGTGGTAAATTCAGCCTGGCTCGATGGATTACAGCAAGCACTAGAGCCTTGGCGTGGTGGCGCGGTACCTGTCGTGATTAACTATAAACAGCAACAGGCTAAAGGTCAGTTTAGATTAGGAGAGCAGTGGCGGGTTAATCCGACCGATGAGCTGATGTTATCACTCGAATCTATGCTAGGTTCAGATAAAGTACGTATTCTGTTTAATTAGGTTATGGAGCCCGCTTATGGCGAATGAAGGCGTAATAGTCACTCAACGGCTGTTTAACAAGCTTGCTGAGCTATTGGCGTCAGTTGCCAAATTGCCAACCCAAGTCGTACTTGCATATAGCGGCGGAGTGGACTCAGAAGTGCTTGCACATTTGCTGAGTCGTTATGCTGCTGCCCACTCAGAGCATGAATATCTGTTGCTACATGTTCACCATGGACTTTCACCTAATGCCGATGATTGGGCATCACACTGCCTTACAAGAGCCAGTGGCTATCAGCTGGATTGTCAGATCAAAAAAGTGAAGCTATCACTCGGTTCAAGAGCAAGTCTAGAGGCGGTAGCGCGGGATGCAAGGTATCAAGCTCTGAAAAGCGTGATGAAACCTAATAGTGTATTGCTGACCGCTCATCATCAAGACGATCAATTAGAGACCATATTGTTGGCACTTAAACGTGGCCTTGGCCCTAAAGGGTTAGCGGCTATGGGAGAAATACAGCCTTTTAATCACAATGGTTTTATAGTTCGGCCACTATTGGCAGAGAATAAAGAGGTGATAGAGGCTTATGCATCTTTTCATCAGCTAAGTCACATAGAGGATGAGAGTAATCAAGATACTCGCTTTGATAGAAACTTTCTGCGTCAAGAGATCATTCCTCAGTTAAAATCCAGATGGGGTTCAATCGCTACAACCGCCAGTCGAAGTGCCTTCCTTTGCGCCGAGCAGCAAGCCGTACTTGAAGAGGAAGTGAGTTGTAAGCTGCCAAGTATATTAGCGTCTTCAGTATTTAGTGATATTCCAGTGATTGACTTAACAGCCTTAGTTAATTTCTCTAAATCTTGGCAGGCTTTGTTAGTGCGTGGCTTTATTGAGCAGTACCGGCTTCCTATGCCGTCTAAGGTGCAGTTGGATGAACTGATCTATCAACTACTTAATGCCAAAGAAGATGCTCAAGTGGATTTGCAGTTTAATCGACTCAAGGTGAGAAGATATAGAGATGTCGCCTTTTTCGTATTTGACAATGAGCTGCAACATAGTCGAGAAATAACGGAAAAACTCTTGGCTCAGCTCAATGACCAGAAGTTAATCGTTAATCATGAGCAAGCTAAGGTTCGTCTTGTGTTACCTGAGGCTGTGCAACGAGTGAGTGTGGATTTCGGCGCTCAAGGGCAAAAACGTTGTGCTCCTCATAATCGCCAGCACGGGCGAGAGTTTAAAAAGTTGATGCAAGAATATGGCGTACCTCCTTGGTTTAGGAAGCGTTTGCCCTTGGTGATGTATGATGGAAAGCTGGCTTGTGTGCCAGGACTATGGGTGGAGAAAGCCTTTCTTGCCCGGCGTGATGAACCGGGCATAGATTTTTATGGCATCAGTGCTTGCTCATTATTGGTTTAGCCATTGGCTAGATTAAGGCTTCTTTGTTGATCGACCTTAACTTGGCTATCAAAGCTGTCAAAGCAATCTCTACCCGCAGCTTTAGCTTGATATAGCGCTATATCGGCTCTGTCGTATAGTTGCTCTGCTTTAAGTGCTGATTCCCATGTGGCAATTCCCATACTCGTGGTGATTTGATAATCCTTAAGCAGGGCATTGGCTTTGATTGCTAACTGAATTCGAGTGCAAAGAATACTGGTTGCGAGTGAGTCACCATTAACGATAAGTGCAAACTCGTCTCCCCCTAATCTAAATGCTGAATCACTGTCGCGTATCACTTCAGATAAAATATTGGCAAATACTTTTAATACCTTGTCACCAAAGCTATGGCCAAAGTTATCGTTGAGTGTTTTAAAGTTATCCAAGTCTAATATGACTAAGCTGAGTTGGCTGGCGTCCTTATCTGGGTAGCGATTAGATTTAGCGACCGCTTTGTTTAAGCTAAGATCATAGTAGTGGCGATTACCTAAACTGGTTAAAGAGTCAAACATAGCCTGCTGGGACATAGATTGAAACTTCACGCCATTAATGAGAGGTTGTGTTAATAGGTTCTCAAATTGTGTGAGTAGCTTAATTTGAGATTGAGTCAGCGGTTGCATTAAGCGATAGTGAATAGACAAACGGCTAGTAGCATTGTCAATAATTCGCTTTAAACTGATCCCATGGTGTCGACCCCAATGAAACATCTGTTCATCAAGTTGGAGGTGAACACCTTGGATCGGCAAGTATTGCCCTATGGACTTGCCAAAGCAGGCAAAGACGGTCCTAGGATCTAGACTTGAGTGCAGCTTCTGTAGTATCTGCAGTAGATCTGGTGAGATCTGTGCCGAGGCATCGAGATCCGGTTGATAGCGGTATTCTTCGGGGTAAAGCTCTGTAGCCAATCCAAAGTCCATAATGTTCACTCCAGCAGTAAAGGACTTAATATTTTTAACAAAGCAAAAACTGTGCCTACTTTGGCCTAAATTAGATTTGTCTTTATTTGTCATTAAGTTAATCTGTTACATAGGAAAGATAATTGGCAGTGTCATTTTTATGGCGGCAAGATGTTGCCGAATGCTTGACGCTATAATTGTATCGATGGCCTAAAGGAGCACTAAGTCAGAATGGAGCATAGTTTTTTACTTCAAGTTCTATTTATGCTGATGATAGCCATAGTCGCGATAGCTATGCTAAAGCGAATAGGCTTGCCTGCAATACTCGCCTATCTGTTTACCGGTGTTATCAGTGGCCCGAGCGGTTTTAATTGGTTTAGCCAGCACCAAATGCACTCAGTTGCCGAGCTTGGGGTTGTACTACTTATGTTCACCTTAGGCTTAGAGTTTTCTGTGCCTAGACTGTGGGCGATGAGACGTACCGTGTTTGGCCTGGGTAGTGCTCAGGTGATTATTACGACGCTTCTAGGTATTGGTGGTGCATTGCTCTTTTCCTTACCGTTAACAGAAGCTGTCGTCATAGGCTCTGCCATTGCTCTTTCTTCTACAGCAATCGTACTCAAACTACTTAATGAGCAAGGCTGGCTAAGGCGCAGGCATGGCGAGTTGTCTGTGTCTGTATTGCTATTTCAAGATATCGCAGTAGTGCCATTATTAATTTTACTTCCTCTGTTAACCACCAATGGAGAAAGCCTATCTGTTGACAGTATTGCGCTTGCTATTATTGAAGGCAGCATTGCCTTTGTCGCTTTGATGGCAATAGGTAAATGGGTGCTTCCTAAGGTGTTTGATGAAGTAGCACGGTCTCGTTCTAACGAGCTATTTGTGTTGTCGACCTTAGTGGTGGCCTTGATGACGGGGGCCTTTACCCAATGGATGGGGTTGTCGATGGCACTCGGTGCTTTTATGGCTGGTATGTTGCTGGGAGAAAGCCAATATCGCCGACAGTTAGAGGCGGATATTCGTCCATTTAGAGACTTGCTAATGGGGCTGTTCTTTATCTCGATTGGTATGTTGTTAGATTTTGCTCTGGTCGTTAAGTTCTGGTGGCAAATCATCTGCTTGCTTGTGGTGATAGTGCTAGGTAAAGCGCTAATTGTCTTTGGGTTACTAAAACTGGCAAAGGAGCCCTTTAGAGTGGCTGTTGCGACCGCGCTGAGTTTGGCCCAAGTGGGTGAATTTAGTTTTGTAGTATTGGCGTTAGCGGTTAATTATCAATTGCTTAACAAAGAGGTAAGCACCATTTTGGTAATGGTTGCTGTCATCTCTATGGCTATCGCTCCTTGGTTGGTTCGCCATAGCTTGGATGTTGCTAAGCGCCTTCAAGGGGTCAAATCTCGTCGTAAAGATAACTCGGAGATTGTGCCACCTGGTGATGAAAATGATGAGCTAGTGCTGATCCTCGGCTACGGGCGTGTAGGCCAAACCATAGCCCGTTTTTTAAAGACAGAGGCAGTGCCCTATATAGTATTAGATCTCGATCCCACTCGAGTTGCAGAAGCGAGAAGTGCTGGTGAGCCCGTATACTTTGGTGATGCAGTGAAACGTAGCATACTCAAACAAGCGGGAATTAAGCGTTCTAAAACCATAGTGCTGACCTTTGCTGAAACACGCACTTTAGAGGAAGTACTGCCTTTATGCCGCCAACTCGCCCCAGATGCTAAGATTCTTGTGCGTACCCGGGATGATGCCCATCTAGACGAGCTAGAAAGCGCAGGCGCCAGTCAAGTGATCCCAGAATCTTTGGAAGGCAGCCTAATGTTGGTTTCTCAGGTGCTTTATCAATGCGGTGTTCCTTTGACGCGTATTTTGAAAAGGTTAGAGTTTGAACGTCGTAATCATTATCAATACTTGCACGGATTTTTCTCAGGGACAGAAACCGACTTTACCCTAGAGTTACTGCATGCGGTTGCTTTACCTAGGGGGGCTAGTGCCGTAGGCAAAGTGCTAAGTGATATTCCATGGCAGAGTTTGAAAATTGAAGTTCGTGCCGTTCGACGTGGTGGTGAAGAAGTTGAGAATCCCGGTGACGATTGGTTATTTAAACCTGGCGATATTTTATTGATCTTGGGTAAGCCAAGACGAATTGAGAGAGCTGAGAGTTACTTATTGCAAGGTTAATAGCCTGGTAAGATCAGTCAAAGGTTTACTTTTCACCCTTAAGTCTATACTTCTAGGGTAACTTTAGTGAATGTGGATGTAACAATGAGATTGAGTGCTACTCGTGCCATTATTTTTAGTAGCTTGTTGCTGTTCAGTATTCAGACTCTAGCTAGAGATGTTGTGTTAGCTTCCGATCCTTGGCAGCCCCACTATGGACCAGATTTAGTCAATCAGGGCTATATTGTTGAGGTCGCAAGAGAAGCCTTTGCTAGAGCAGGGCATAAGCTTAAAGTTGAGTTTGTCCCTTGGGGACGAGCTTATAAACTGTCGAAGCGTGGGGTTTATGATGGTTTACTTGGAGCATTTTATACTCCAGAGCGGACGGAAATCTTTCAATATACTCAGCCTATCGGCCAGAGTCGAATCAACTTGTTTTGGAATAAAGAGGATGAGTTTCAGTTTAATCGGTTATCTGAACTGAAAGGATTAAAGATAGGTATAGTCAAGGGCTATCATTATTTCGATGAGTTTAATCAGGCTGACTATTTGATAAAAATGGAAACCTATCACTCTGCAGAAAATGTTGACCTATTGCTTAAAGATAGAATCGACATGCTGATTGGGGCTGAGGAGGTGGTTGATTATGTGCTTAGAAGCCGATTCCCTGAGAGCGTGAATCGCGTGGCTTCATTGGATATACCTTTAAAAGTTAATGAGCTCTATATTCCCATTTCAAAGTCGGTAGCCGACTATCAAGAGTTAGTCGAAGGTTTTAATAAGGCGCTCGCTGAAATGAAGTTAGATGGTACCTATATCGAGATAATCGGTAAACATAAAGATGAGTACCGACCTTAGCTGTCTCGATTCTAGCCTTATATAGGGATACTTAGTTTGCAAAATTGTCTAAGGAGAGGACTGAATGCTGCATTACTTTGCGTTGATAACCTTAGGGCCATTGCTCGCTTATCAAGGAGTGAAAGTAAGGCGAGATACGCCGCAATTACCGGAAGCTAAGGGAGATAGAAGTGGTCAGTTGGGCAGCGGAATACCGCTCTCTTTAGTTATTTTAGGAGACTCTGCAGCGGCGGGTGTCGGTGTTGAGGATCAACAGCAGGCGTTATCAGGCTCCCTATCTAGATTGCTTGCTTCTCACTTTACCCTAAGCTGGCAGCTGTGTGCTCGTTCGGGCAACACCACAAAAGATTGTATTGAACTCTTAACTGAGCGTCATAATGCCTTACCTAAGGCCGATGTGGTCTTGCTGTCGTTAGGTGTTAATGATGTTATTAAGCTCAATAGCCGTGCAACATGGCTAAGTCAGTTGACTACTTTGTTGCAAGCTATCGAAAATCAAACCCAAGCTAAATTAATATTGATAACTAAGGTGCCTCCCATGGGCTTATTTCCAGCGTTGCCGCAACCGCTTCGCTGGTTTATGGGGTATAAGGCAAATTGGTTTAATAAAGGGTTAGAGGTCGAATTAGCTAAACGTCATAAAGCGACCAGTGACAGTGCGCAATATAGCTTGTTAGAAATCGCTCAGGTGATGGATGCGAAAGCTGTTAAAGGACTAATGGCAAGGGATGGTTTTCATCCGGGTGAGAAAATTTATCAGCGCTGGGCGGAAGTAAGTGCCCAATATGTCGCGCGCTATTTCAATCCTAGCTTAGATTAATCTATTTCAAAGAAAGCTTTGAGCTCATCGATATGGCACATGGCATCTTCATAACCTAGGTCAATAAGGGCACTGGTATAGGCTTTTTCAAAGAGTAGATAAGAGACAATGGATGAGTCTGAGTGTTTATCGATACCGATAAGCCTGAGTAAGCTTCGCACCGCAAAAGGCATATCTTGATAATAGTGAGAGGCCAACAGGCTTAAATCCTCACTAGGTTTAATCACTAGGGTTTCAATCGGTTTCAGTTGCAACTTGTCTTGGCTTTCTTTTGGTACAGATTCTAATGTGTTATTGATTCGCTCAAGTCTTTCCAGGTCACTATTTAATGTATCAGAGAAAATGGTATCTAAAAGGTGCCCTGCAATGGTCGCCGTTTTCGGGTGATGCTCAAGCTCCATCGGTGTTTGTTTGTGTGGGCTTTCTAAATTGATCACCAATATTTTCTTTGCTCCTAAATGAATTGGACTGCTTAAGGGAGCTAACTGATGAACTGAGCCATCGCCATAATAATCTTGGCCTAACTTAATTGAAGGAAAAACCATAGGTATGGCTGAGCTAGCTAGCAAGTGTTCCGTATTTAACAGCATTCTTTTACCCGAACGCCTAGCTCTATGCCAATTATCCAGCGCCTTATTAGCCTGAAAAAAGGTGACAGACTTAGAGCTGTTATAACTAGAGGTGTCGATACTGAGGGCTGTTAACGCGCCGCTACGAATATTTCTGTCTATACGCTCAAAATCGATAAGCTCATTAAGAAGATTTCGCAGAGGGTCATTATCGAATAGGCTACCTGCATCTGTGTTCAAATGCCCATTTTGCATGCCTTTGAGCATCATTTTGAGCAAGTGTTTACCTATGCCTGTTATGGATGAGCGATAGACCTTTTCCGTCTTAAAGTTTCGCCAGACCCACTCTAACTTACGCACGCCGAGGTGAAAGCAGGAAGCATGGGTGGCAATCGAAGTGCCATTGATTGCGCCAGCGGATGTACCGCAGACGATTTTAAAGGGGATTCCATGATTGCGAGGGTAGAATTGCACTAATGCCTTGAACACACCCACTTGATAGGCGGCTCTCGCTCCTCCTCCCCCTAAAACAATCGCTCTGGACTCAGGCAAGCTTTTCTCCAATTGATTGAAAGCACAGTTAATATTTATTAAAGCGTTATTTTAAGGAGAAAAGCAAGCTTAGCGGAGGTTAATTATTTACCTACATAATGATCGGCGAGCTGGATAGGTGCAGTATTCGCTGGAATAGGAAACACAATATCGTAGAGCCAGTTATAGGCGATGGCATAGAGCATAAAAAACAGCATAGAACCAATATCCATTGCCAGCGCCGCTAACCAGGAGATCTCCAACCAATAGACGATAAGAGGCAAGGCAATAATTACTAACCCACCTTCAAAGGCTACACCATGAATGATTCTTTGCTTCAGGGTTTTATTCCCCTTATGTCCTATTTGCAGTAGATACTGATCAAACATGATGTTGAAGCTAAAGTTCCATGCCATGGCAATTAAGCTCATAAACAAGGCTAAGCTACTGGCTTTCGCTATCGATTGGTTGGTTATCCAGACAACCACAGGGGTCGCGATCAGGATTGCGAACAGTTCAAATAAAAAAGTGTGTCTAATGCGATCCCATGTTGTGCGCATACATTCTCCTAAGATCTTTGAAAATGAATTATGGCTAGATCATAATAGTTAATCAGATGATTCAAAGTTAGTTTCTATCACTTTTGTAGATAGGTTGGTTATGCAGTTTAGTTTAGAGCAGATTCGAGTATTAATTTCTGTAGCCGATAAAGGCTCATTTTCAGCCGCTGCACGTCAGCTATCAAAGGCGCAGTCTGCGGTCAGTAGTGCAATCGCTAATTTGGAGGTGGATCTCAATGTCACCTTGTTTGACCGAAGTCGGCGGGAGCCTCAACTGACACAGGCTGGACGCGCTGTCGTTGCTCAAGGACGGGTACTTCTCAACCAAGCTGAGCGCATCCAAGCCAATGCCTTAGGCTTGTCTAATGGAGAGGAAGCACGTCTATCATTAGCCATTGAAGAGACACTAATTAGCAGCCAGTTAGAAGACTTGTTTGTGACGTTAGCGAAGAAATTCCCTTTCTTAGAGCTGGAGTTATTGACGCCTTCAAGAGCCGATATAGCGAAATTGGTCGATGAGGGAAGAGTGGATATTGGCCTTAGCATTGCTAATTTCGGCGATACGGCCAGTTATAGTATAAAACCCTTTGGCGCGATTCATATGGTGCCAGTGGTCTCAAGACAGCATAGGTTAGCCAGTATTAAAGTGGATAATTTTGATTTGTTATTAAACGAGCGACAAGTTATGCATACTTCGCGCTGGGGGGCCATATATCCCTGTGAGCAATTGAGTCAATATCGCTGGCTGGTTGAGAGCCAGTTTGCCTTGCTTGAGATGGTAAAAAGGGGAATTGGTTGGGCTTGGACGCCAAAGCATTTTATAGAATGCTTTGATAGCTATAGTGACATCTGTGAAGTTGAATTTATCGATAATCAACAAGCAACGACTATGCCTGTGGACCTCTTAATTCGTGCAGGTTATAACGAAGGCAAGTGTGCAGCTTGGTTGCTTAAGGAGTTAAAAGCGCTTCCTTATCTGCTCTAGGTTGCTCGCATTGGGCAATAGGGAAGGGTAGAAGGACGCTAAGCTGACACCTAGACCTGAAAAGATCGCTTTTTATTTCATCTAAATTATCGATTACTATCATCTATTTTATTTGATTTAACCTGGAGTAAAGTTTTTATATAGTTACTCCATCAACCCAGTTAATCATCTCCTAACTGAGCTGAAAGTTAGTTAAGTGTGTTTGTTTACATGTTAGTTATATCATCATCATTGTTCGCCTACTCATTATTGAGTAGGCTTTTTTTTATTCTATTTTTCTTCGAATTAGGCCAAATATTATCTTCTATACTTTAGGGTGTTGGTTGTTTTTTGCCCTGTGCTTAGGAGACCTTTCTAATGAGTTTATTCAAACCCCTTTTGACATTTATATTGGCTTTTATGGTGAGTTTCTCGGTCGTTGCCGCGAACAAAGTGCTAGTGATAGAGAGTTATCACTCAGAGTATCAATGGGATCAGAGTTATTTAAAAGGGATTCGGGATACCTTAGGTGATGGTTACCAGGTGTTAACCTTTCAGATGGACACTAAGAGGATCCCTAAAAGTGAATATCAGGCTATGGCTGACAAGGCGTGGGCTTACTACCAAGAAACTCAGCCTGATGTAGTGATTCTAGGCGATGATAATGCATTAAAGTTTCTTGGGAAACGCCTCAATGATGCGGGCACACCAACTGTTTTTCTCGGTATTAACAGCAACCCTAGAAGTTTAGGGGTTCAAGATATGGAAAACGTAACGGGTGTATTAGAGCGGCCTTTGTTTAAGCGAAATATCGCCGATCTCAATAAGGTGATGGGAGGCAAATTGCGCTCGATTTTAGTGTTATTTGACTCGGGTAATACTTCAAAAGCTGCGGTAGATGAAGCTTTCAAAGGCAAGGATTCGCTAAAAGTGGGGAAAGTGCAAGCCAAACTACAGCTCATTGGAGAACAAGATAGGTGGCAACAGGTGGTTAAAGATGCCAAAGCGGCAGGGCATCAAGCCATTATCGTTGGGTTATATCATACGATAGTGGATGGTTCGGGTAAGCATATTCCTGCGAATGATGTACTCGCTTGGACATCGCAAAATACACCGGTTCCCGCCTTTGCTTTTTGGGATTTTGCTGTAGGTAAAGGTAAGGGAGTGGGTGGTTTAGTGATTTTTGGTGAAGAGCAGGGAATGCTAGCTGCCAAGATGGTGAAAAAGATTACCTCGGGCCAAAAACCAAGTGCAATACGTCCTGTTATTGCTAAGAAAGGGCGCTTTTATTTTAGTCAAGCCGAACTTGATAAGTGGCAATTGACCTTGCCAGCAGCGATTCAGGGCAAAGCGAGCATAATTGACTAGTATAGGTTGAGAGTGTGATAACACTTTGATTGTATTGCGGACACAGGGACGTGAAATACTATGAAGGAGAGGGACGCGAATACAGAGTAAACTCGTCTAACTTGAGTGGATCTGCTATGAGTATAAAAAGTAGCATCAAATTAAAGTTGAATATTAGCTTTGTTGTCTTGGTATCCTTGCTGCTTAGCATTTCTGGCTTTTATGGTTATACCCAGCAAAAGCAACAGCTAGAAGAGCAGTTTTCCCAACAGACAATGGCAAGTCTAAGCCGCTTAGCTGGCTCTCTACCTGAGGCTGTTTGGAACTATGAGACTGAGTTGGCTGCGAATATCATTCAGTCTGAAATGTCCGCCCAAGGGGTTAGTAGCATTATTGCTTGGTCCGGTGAAGATATTGTTTATGGTAGCTTAAAGAAAGCGGGGGAATTGCTTCAAACCGAGGAGGCTCCTAAGGTATTTAGCCGAGAGTTATCCCAAGAGTTAACCTTTATTGAAGATGACACTGAAAAAACAGTGGGTAAGGTGAGTGTTTTTACCGATGAAAGTCATATTCAAGTTCTTCTCGATAAACAGCTTATTCAAATCTTAGTTGAAATCATTTTACTCGATATTATTCTTGTTTTTTGTCTCTCTTGGTTGCTGTCCACATCTGTATTAAGGCGACTGACTCAGGTGACAGATGCCATTGCAGATATCGCTGAAGGTGAAGGGGATTTAACCTGTCGTATCGATAATCAGAGTAAAGACGAGCTAGGTAAGCTATGTGACTCCTTTAATCTGGTGATTATTAAGCTGCAAAAAGTAATGCTAGAAGTCTCATCTGATGCGGAGCAATTGACGCAAACGGCCCAGCAAACCTCGCAGATTACTGAGCAAACGACTAATGGTGTGCAAAGCCTAAA
The DNA here is from genome assembly GCA_947503555.1 of uncultured Shewanella sp. Classification (GTDB taxonomy): domain Bacteria; phylum Pseudomonadota; class Gammaproteobacteria; order Enterobacterales; family Shewanellaceae; genus Shewanella. The sequence goes on along the minus strand of CANNEE010000001.1, from coordinate 210,088 downwards.
GTCGGAGACGACGCAAGTGGCTACTGCCATCCATCAAATGTCTGCCACAACCATAGAAGTGGCCAATAATGCGGCTTTGGCTGCTAAGTCTGCCCAGTTAGCTCAGCAAGAAGCTAATCGTGGTAAAGAGACATTAAATATTACTATTGATGAAATTAGTCAGCTATCGGATGCGATAAGTGAGGCTGAGACTGTGATTAAGCGAGTAGCGGATGACAGCAACAGTATCTCTTCAATACTTGATGTTATTCGTGAAATTGCTGAGCAAACTAATATGTTGGCACTCAATGCAGCAATAGAAGCGGCGCGAGCCGGTGAGCAAGGTAGAGGTTTTGCCGTGGTGGCGGACGAGGTGAGAACCTTAGCCCAGAGAACGCAGCAGGCAACAGAAGAGATACAGAAAACCATAGAAAAGTTACAGTCTGGTAGCCAAGAAGCGGTAACTGTATCAGAGAAGGCGTTAGCGCAAACCTCACAAGTTGTTGGTAGTGCTCAGAAAACTGGAGAGGGAATCGAGGCGGTAACGAATTCAATTCAAGAAATCGCCACTTTCACCAGTCAAATTGCAGAGGCCACAGAGCAGCAAAGCTCGGTTGCTAATGAGGTGGATCAAAATGTGACTAACATTAGTAATATTACCGATGAAACTGCAGATGGTGCCATTGAAACGGCTCGAGCCAATGAGTTGTTAGCTCAGCTATCGGTGAACTTACAAAAAGTGGTGAACCAGTTTAAGGTGTGAGTTATTGGGTTAAGTTGAAGGCTATCAATAAAAAAACGCGTCCAATTGGACGCGTTTTTTCTAAGTTATGACTTTAGATCTCTCAATATCGCTAGATTAAGCCTGAGTTCCATTCTTAATAAACTCAACAATCTGATCGAATGGGATTTCCTGCTTTTCACCTGTGCGGCGGTTCTTATATTCAAATACGCCAGCATCGATATTTCTATCGCCGATAACGATGACATGGGGCAAACCTACTAGCTCCATATCGGCAAACATTACACCTGCACGCTCTTTACGGTCATCGAATAGGACTTCTACACCAGCATCAACTAATTGCTGATATAGAGCTTCGGCATGCTCTTTAACACGATGAGATTTATGCATATTCATTGGCAAAATGCCGACCTTAAACGGTGCGATAGCTTCTGGCCAAATGATGCCTCTATCATCGTGGTTTTGCTCAATAGCGGCAGCAACCATACGGCTCACACCCACACCGTAACAACCCATCAATAATGTTTGTGACTTGCCGTTTTCATCCAGTACCTTGGCACCCATAGCTTCAGAGTAGTTAGTACCCAGCTGGAAAATATGGCCAACTTCAATGCCTCGTAGTAGCGAGATAGTGCCTTTCCCGCATGGGCTGGCTTCACCTTCGATAATGTTACGCAAATCGGCAGTTTGAGTTTCGGCGAGATCTCTTTCCCAGTTAATACCAGTGTAATGGACGTCGTCTTCATTAGCGCCAGCGGCAAAGTCGCTCATTACTGCAACGCCATGATCGACAATCACAGGAATAGAAAGTCCTACTGGTCCAATAGAGCCAGGGCCTGCGCCTATCGCTTTACGAATGTCTGCTTCATCGGCGAACTCAAATGGTGCTAGAACTTGTTCAAGCTTTTCAGCTTTGACTTCATTGAGGTCATGGTCACCACGAATCACTAAAGCAACTAATGGAGCCTCTTCGGTCGCGCCTTTAACAATTAAAGTTTTAACTGTTTTCTCAATGGCAATACCATAGTGCTCGACCAGCTCTGCAATGGTTTTTGCCTTCGGAGTATCAAGCTTTACTAGCTCTTGAGTTGGTGCCAGGCGTGCTTCAGTTGGCAGAGGTGCTTCACATTTTTCAATGTTTGCAGCGTAATCACTCTCGGTAGAGTATGCGATAAGGTCTTCACCAGAGTTAGCCAAAACATGGAATTCATGTGACAAGCTGCCGCCGATAGAGCCTGTATCCGCCATCACAGGACGGAAGGCTAATCCCATGCGACTGAGAATATTGCTATAGGCTTGGAACATATCTTGGTAAGTGGCATCCATGGTGTCTTGATCAAGGTGGAAAGAGTAGGCATCTTTCATCAAGAATTCACGAGAACGCATGACACCAAAACGAGGACGCACTTCGTCACGGAATTTTGTTTGGATCTGATATAAGTTCAAAGGTAACTGTTTGTATGAGTTAATCTCTTTACGAACAATATCGGTAATCACTTCTTCATGGGTTGGCCCAAGAACAAAATCTCGGTTATGTCTGTCTTGAAAACGTAGTAGCTCAGGACCAAATTTTTCCCAGCGACCTGTTTCAGCCCATAGATCTGCAGGTTGAACCATAGGCATTAGGATTTCGATGCCGTTGGCTTTATTCATCTCTTCGCGCACTATGGCTTCTACTTTACGTAATACACGTAGGCCCGTGGGAAGCCAGCTATATAGGCCAGATGCATTACGACGGATCATACCTGCTCGTAACATTAATTGATGACTGATCACTTCTGCGTTGGCAGGAGTTTCTTTCTGGGTTGATAGCAGGTAGTTGCTAACGCGCATTGAATAGATCCTGAGTAAAAAAATAATGGCCGCTATTTTAGCAGCTATCATCCTGATGTCACCTAGGTAATTGGAATAAAACTGATAAAATATTTAGGCTGAGTTTATCTTTAATCTGCAAGATATCACCTCAGCATAAGACGAACCTACCCTAGCGGAATGGCTTTGGGGTCGGGTTTTAAAGCTGAAGGATGAAGTGTTATCAAGAGGGAGAGAGCTGCAATTAAATTCGATGACGGATAGGGCCTTAAGCCGGCGCATCGAGACAAAGTTTATCTATTTCATTTTGGTTTATCGTTAATTAGTTGCAGCTATTTGATGCATTGGTTCTGCTATTTTGCAATATAGGTATCACTCTTATCACGTCTATCACCAATTATTTTGGCTGGGTTTCCAGCGACTATTGCATATTCTGGCACATCTTTCGTCACTATGGCGCCCATGGCGACTATGGCATGGGAGCCGATATGGACACCATCGACAATGCCAGCTTGGGCACCAATCCACACATCTTCACCTATGACGATACCTTTCGAGCTAACGCCTTGTTGATAAATGGGCGCGTTAGGTGCCATTCCGTGGTTAAACGCATAAAGAGTGACATTGTTAGCGATACGGGTTTGATTACCTATACTGATACCCGCTCGGCCACCATCAATTGAGCAACCGTGATTGATGGCAACTTCATTTCCTAAGCGAAGTGGGCCATGGATAAAACTGTCCGCTGCTAACATGCAGTTATCACCGATATGGATATCTCGACCCGGCTCAGCGAAGAGTTTTGCTTCAGGAGCAATAAAGCAATTGTTGCCTATATGTATGGTTTCCAATGCCATAAGCTCGGCTTGAAGAGCTTGTTGCCAAGGTTTTACCCAGCTCAGTAATTTAGGCTTTAATTTGAAGTAAAGCCAGGGCATGTAGGACAAGCGTTTTTTCTGCTGACTCTGATAGTCTATGGTTTGGCTGTTACTTTCCATGGTTAGGCTCTGGTATTTGATTCTTCTCTTTTGACAGCATGCCCTTAGTAATATCCACAACTATGATCTTATCTTGTTCTACAAGCCAGAAGATATCGAGATCATATAATGCTACTTGATATAACTTAGGATCAGCCTTTGCTTTTTTATAAGCTGGCCTAGGATCTTGGCTGAGCACTCCATCAATGAGCTGGGGTAACCCTTGATACTCTGGTTTGTCTTTCTGGGCTGTGAGCTCTAATAGCGCTTGTTTAGCAAGGTCATTGAACTCGACTGTAATGAGCTCAGGAGCTTCGTGGGCGATACCACCTCTAGCGTGGGGAATAGCATCAGAAAAAGGGATATAAGGTTTTATATCGACTATCGGTGTGCCATCAAGCAAATCCATACCTGAAATTTCAAGCATGACTTTACCGTTGTCTGTTAAGACCTTATGTAGCTTTACCACGCTTTGACCTATACCATTTGGCCTGAAGGTTGAGCGAGTGGCAAAAACGCCGAGTTTTTCATTGCCTCCTAAGCGAGGTGGTCTAACCGTCGTTTTCCAGCCTTGGGCAAGGTTTTCATGAAAGCTGAATAACAACCATAAGTGAGAATATTGCTCTAAGCCCCTGACTGCGTCTATATGATTAAATTCGTCAACAAGTTCAACGTAACCATGGACATCGACTAACCCTGGCTGTCGCGGGATACCAAACTTTTGCTTGTATGGGGTACGGCAGTATGCCACCGCTTTAAGTTCGCTGGAGAATTGCATTGAGGTTAATTCGCTTTGTTTGTCGATGTTTTAATGGCTTGAGCTATACATATTGCTTTAGTTACGCATCTCTGGCTTGAGCTGCTACCTAAAGCTTCTTGAGACAGCAAGGTGCAGGTTTTGATTATAATGCCGTTGGCGTTAAGATCGGCAGCTTTTTTTCTTGCTTGGGTTCTAGCATCGGTAAAGTTTGCTGGAATATCTCCTTCCTTTTGCTGGCAAGATTCGCCCTCTACTAGTCCTAAAGTATTATAGGTGCCTATTGGTTGATTATTGTCCTGATATACTCGGACTTCTGATGGTTTGAAATATTCATTGATAGCTTTTGCATCTAGATTGCTATTAAAAGTGTATTGGCTAGCACACCCAGCTAGCATTAACGATAAACATAATGAAAGCGCTAGAGTTATTAGTTTAATCATTGTCGACCTCAGTATTATTTGTAAAGTACACCCGTTTCTGTTGATGGGTTGCAATATTCATGTTTGTTCAGTGTGTAGCATGATTATTGAGACTAATCCTATGTTCGTCAACGAGGTAAAGCAAAATATCTAATCAAATTTGAAATATTAGAGCGATTGGTATTGTATCCATTGTTTGTGTTCATATCTTGGCTTTTTGCATACAATAATAAACAGGCAATAAATGTGGTATAGATCACTTAAGTTAAACTCGTAAAATGATTTGTGTATTTGTTAATTAGATATTGTCACATATGTTTATTAACTTATTTAAAACTCTGTATTTAGGTTTAGATGCTAATACATGAGTAAAAGTACTTTCTGGGGAGATTTCGTCCACGTAGGGTTGGCCAGTTGTTATGTTATTTCAAGATGCGATAGGGGCTTATTTTACTGTTATTTAAGGTTTTATCTGTCGCGGCATGGCTAACAGACTGATTTAAGAGATTAAGTCTAAAGTAGGAACGTGATTAGTGTGAAGTCAGTGTCTATCAATACTTAATATTTTGATGAAAGCTATTTCGTTCATTTCATGTTCACAAGTGAGTTCAATGAAATGCTTTACTTTTTTATCAATCTAGGCTGTTATCGTCATCAGAACAAAAAAGCCCGGCATAAACCGGGCTTTTTCCTAATCTAGTGGACTAAATTAGGAAATCATCCATGGTACGACCATTGTTTTCAATTTCATTTTTGAAAACTGTTGGCATACGACCTTGGCCTGTCCAAGTAATGGTTTCGCCATTTACTTCAATTTTATATTTTGCAGGACGTGGAGCGCGCTTTTTAGGTGCAGCTTTTGCTGCTACGCCGCCTAAATCATCAACAGATAGACCGATAGCTTCCATCTGTAAACGAATCTCTTCAATTTTAGCATTACGCTCGGCATTTTCGGCTTCAAGCTGTGCAGCTGCTTCTTCACGCTCTGCGATGATTTTTTCTAACTTAACCGCTAATTCTCTCAAGTCTTCTAGGCTAAGTTCTTTCACTGCAGCCTTAAAACGACGACCATGAGTTAATACTTCCAGAAAATCACTCATAATTATTTTAGTTCCAAGCTTATTAAATTAAAGGGCATTGATTGAATAACAAGGTAAATAATAGAAACTAATATCAAATGACGCAAATGAAATTTATTAAAATTAGCTAATTTTTACTTTTATTTTACCTTTATTTATATTTCCAATTAAATTTACTCATACTTTAGCATTCACCAATGTTAAAAAAGATAAATTGCAGCTTGCAGTTGACGTTAACGTCAACAGGGCGTAAAGTTGTGGTTATCTTGTGTCAGTTGGTTTGTAGCGGTGACTCGAATCGGACTGTTGGTGGTCTAGCTCACAGCTAGGGAAGATATCATCATGTCTAGGCCGAGTGTTGAGTTAAACAATACTATTGATACTTAATCCACATTCATTGAAGGTGTAGGAAGGAAACCCTATGAAAGTATTGGTGCCAGTAAAACGCGTGGTCGATGCCAATGTTAAGGTTCGCGTAAAATCTGATAATTCAGATGTAGATACCGCTAATCTTAAAATGGCGTTAAACCCTTTTTGTGAAATTGCAGTAGAAGAAGCGGTTCGTTTAAAAGAGGCCGGTACGGCAACAGAAATTGTTGTGGTGACGATTGGCCCTAAGGCTGCTCAAGAGCAACTGCGTACCGCTATGGCACTCGGTGCCGATCGTGCTGTGCATATCGAAACTGACGAAGAGTTAGCACCGCTTTCTATTGCCAAATTGCTTAAAGCCGTTCAGGACAAGGAAGAAGCTCAGCTTATTTTGCTAGGAAAGCAATCTATTGACGGTGACAATAACCAAACCGGACAAATGTTGGCTGCACTTGCTGATATGCCTCAAGGTACTTTTGCTTCTGAAGTTAAGATAGAAGGCGATAGTGCCATAGTAACTCGTGAAGTCGATGGTGGTTTGCAAACCATTACTATGCCTTTACCTGCAATAGTGACAACCGATCTTCGTTTAAATGAGCCGCGTTACGCTAAGCTGCCAAATATTATGAAAGCGAAGCGTAAGCCACTAGATACACTAACTATTGATGAGCTAGGAGTCAGCCTTAAGCAGCATCAAAAGGTGTTGAAAGTCACACCTCCTGCAGAACGTCAAGCTGGTGTTATGGTGAGTTCAGTCTCTGAACTTGTAGAGAAACTAAAAAACGAAGCTAAGGTGATTTAAATGGGCATACTAGTAATAGCAGAACATGATAATGCCAGCCTTAAGCTGGATACTGCCAAAGTCGTTGCCTGTGCAAAGGCAATAGGCGGTGATATTGATCTACTGGTGGCTGGCCATAACTGTGAAGCCGTTGCAGCACAAGCACAAAAGCTAGCTGGTGTGAGTAAGGTGATTTTGGTAGATGATGCTGTGTATGAAGCACAACTTGCAGAAAATACAGCTAAGTTGGTTTTAGAGCTCGCCAGTGATTATCAGCACATATTGGCTGCGGCATCTAGCCAAGGTAAAGATATGTTGCCTCGAGTAGCCGCTATTTTGGATGTGTCTCAGATCTCCGAAGTGGTAGAGGTGGTGAGTGAAGACACCTTCGTTCGTCCTATCTATGCAGGTAGTGCCCTTGCAAAAGTTCAAAGTCTAGATGCTACGAAAGTGATGACGGTGCGAGTATCGGCATTTGATGCAGTAGAGAGTGATAATAGCGCTGAACTAGTCAATCTAGCTAAAGCCATAGAATCTAAAACTGGCTTTGTTTCTCAAACTCTGACTGAATCAGAGCGTCCTGAACTAGGTGGCGCGTCTGTCATTGTTTCCGGTGGTCGTGGCATGGGCAGTGGTGAAAACTTTGAGATCTTAGAGAAGCTCGCCGACAAACTAGGGGCTGCAGTAGGTGCTTCCCGAGCGGCGGTAGATGCAGGGTTTGTACCTAACGATCTTCAGGTCGGCCAGACGGGCAAAATTGTGGCACCGGACTTGTATATTGCTGTGGGTATATCAGGTGCTATTCAGCATTTAGCTGGTATGAAGGACTCTAAAGTGATTGTTGCAATTAACAAAGATCCAGAAGCGCCTATTTTCCAAGTGGCTGATTATGGGCTTGAAGCTGACTTATTTAACGCAGTTCCTGAGTTACTTGAGTTGATTTAATTTGTGATCTGGGTCACGATAAGCGGCATTGGGGTAGCATCCTCTTTGCCGCTTATGTTTTTATGTGCGCCACGCCTTTCACTAGGCGTCCTGAGAAGTAGAGGCGCATCAAATATCAGTAGCGGTAAGTAGGGTGATACCGAAGATCTATCGCGAAAGGATTTGGTGCCGAAGTGGTTTGATTTATCAAGATCGGCCGCTGGGGCTGTTACCAAATAGGGACAGCACTGCCATAGTATTTTTTATCCGGATGATAAAAAGCGGTTACTATGGAGCGCTACTGATAGGACAGGTGCTCAAACGCGGCTATTCATGCCCATTCTCACCAGTTCAGTTGCCCTCCATTCGTATTTAACGAAGAAAATAATAATTATGACTGTCTTAAGTTACGCCGATTCGGCACTCTCTTTGCTGCCACCTGTGGTTGCGATTCTATTAGCGGTATTCACCCGCCGTGTTTTACTCTCTTTAGGTATTGGGATCCTGTTAGGCACTTTATTGCTCAATGATTTTGCCCTTGGCCAGAGTGCAAGCTTCTTGGTTAAGAATGTTTCTGAGCTGGTTTGGTCAGATGGCGCTGCCAATACTTGGAATCTGTATATTCTCGGCTTCCTGATTTTACTCGGTATGTTGACTGCACTTATCACTGTTAGTGGCAGTGCAAGAGCTTTTGCTGATTGGGCTCAGAACCATATACGCAATGAGCGTGATGCTAAACTATTAACCATGTTCTTAGGTTGTGTTGTCTTTATCGATGACTACTTTAATAGCCTAGTGGTGGGTAGTGTCGCTAGACCTGTTACCGACAAGTATCGTATTTCTCGTGCTAAACTCGCTTACCTACTTGATTCAACAGCCGCGCCTGTTTGTGTTATCTCACCAGTATCTAGCTGGGGGGCATATATTATTGCGCTTATCGGTGGCATTTTGGCAAGCCATGGTTTTGCCGACTCAGGCCATTTAAGTGTTTTCATTCAGATGATCCCGATGAACTTCTATGCCATATTCGCACTGCTTCTTTTGCTGTGTGTGTCTTTTATGGGTCTAGACGTAGGACCTATGCGTCGCCATGAGGCCTCGGCGAAAAAAGGTAATTTATATGATGCCTCAAAAGGTCTTCCTCCTGGTGCCAATGCGGATCTTCCTGAAGCTGATACAGGTAAAATATTAGGCTTGTTCCTACCTATTACCGTTCTAGTATTCGCGACTTTCTACTTTATGGTTGATAGCGGTGCTGCAGCACTGGCTAGTGAAGGCATTGAGTTCAGTCTAATCGCAGCCTTTGAGAAAACAGATGTCAGCTCATCACTTTTCTTTGGGGCTATTGTGGGTCTAGTTGTCACCATAGTCCTTGTGGTAATTCAAGGGGTGGATAAAAAGCTAGTGCTTAAAGGGATCATCCAAGGTGGTCGCTCTATGTTACCAGCTATCTATATTCTGCTGTTTGCATGGACAATCGCAGGTATTATCGGTCAGCTTGAAACGGGTAAGTTTATGGCCAGCTTAGCGACAGGTAATATTCCTGATGCTTTGCTACCTGCAGTATTATTTGTTTTAGCTGGGTTAACTGCATTTGCCACAGGTACTAGCTGGGGCACTTTTGGGATCATGTTGCCTATCGCAGCCGATATGGCGATGGGAAGCAATGCGAGCATGATGTTGCCTATGCTGGCATCGGTATTAGCTGGAGCTGTATTTGGCGATCACTGCTCACCCATTTCCGATACCACTATTTTGTCGTCAACAGGTGCAAGTTGTCATCATATTGACCACGTATTAACTCAGCTACCTTATGCGTTAATTGTGGCTTTGATTAGCTTAGTGGGTTACACAGTGATGGGCATGACTCAATCGCTAATGTTAGGTTTAGCTGCTGGTAGCGTAGTGTTCCTGATAAGTCTAGCAGTGCTTAAAGCTAAGGCTGTAGATAAAGAGCCGATTACCGCAAGCTAGAGAGCAGTGTGCTTAAATGACAAAAGGAAGCCTAGTGCTTCCTTTTTTGTTCTCACAGATTAATGGCATAGGCCGAGTGTTAGTTTATTTCGGTCATCAAGGCTACTTAAGGAGTTAGAATCCGTGCTGTTTGAACAAGCAGAGTTTTATTCTGCGACTAGGATGGCATCTATTTCGAAGCTGGTTCTATTTGATTTCGCTGCGGCTCGCCAACTGGCCTTATGGGAGAGGGATAACACCCATTAAGGTCACAAGCTCACTTCCTTGGCTTTAAATAGTCAAGGAACTAAAGTTGCTGTGGGCTGGATCAGAGAGGGCTTGCCATCATAGGACTTGTAGAAAGTGGAATGGTCAAAGCTGAGTTAAATTATTGAGTTAGAGCATAGCAGTACAGTAAAACTTATCCTTACTAAAGCCGATAGTCAGCTCTTAATTGCATCCAACGAGAGTGGTGCATTAGTGGGAGTTAAAGGCTGCTAAGCTGAGTAAGACGCTTCATTTTGATAATCGAATAACGAGCCTAGCGGAAAGTGAAGAGGTGGTTTTTGTGTCAGATCCTTTGGCCTAAGATTCTGTCTAATTAGGTATTATGGCTTTCATAAAAACATTCGACCTATCTAGGTTCCTTTCTGGTTATTATTTTGCTTACCTATATATGAGCCTTATGCCATTTTGCTGAGTAAAAACAAATTTTTTTCTCACTTAACCAAAATAAATTTTGATTTTAGTCACTATACAAACTGGATATTGGTAACTTGATATCAGCTTGGGTATCTTTCGTTTACGTTAACGTCAAAATAAAACGCCTGTTTAAATAAGCTGTTGCTGAATATTTGTTTATCCTACTGTTTTTTATCTATAAATTTACTTTCCGCTAGAGTCCTGACTAAACGTTAACGCTTTTGTTTGGCTGTCGAAATACGCCATTGTATTGTAATTATTTTTTTACTATAGGTTGCTAAGTTACCTAATCACTTACCATGCTTTGATATTGGGTAATTTGTCAGACAAATTTTACCTCTCCATTTTCTTCTTTCATGCTGTTAACTTTAATTGCGTGTTTTTCAATGGTTTGCGTGTTTGTTTTTGTCTTGGTAATACCAATTTTTGCTTGATTTATTGGTTTGTGCTGAACCGTTTTGGTCAAGAGCTAACTGTTGCAAAGCCAACTTTTTAGCTTTAGGTTTTAGTTGTAAATACACATTTGTTTCATATTTGCGCATCGCTAAGGCTAAAACAGGATTCGGTTTTTAAGGCAAGCCTATGTGCAGTGTGACAACACATGAAATAGCAACAGATGATCTTGATTCAAGCTAAGCCAAGGAGAATGACTATGGAGCAGCAAGTACTAGAAAAACCTATTAATCGAGCTGTGCTTGAATTGAATGCCGCTTATTGCTCTGGTCAGGAAGAGGTATTGACAGAAGGTGCGATGGCGTTATTACGTAATCTATGTCAGGAGTTCGCTGGGGAAGTCGACTCACTGCTGGCTATGCGAGCCCAGAAACAACGACGTTTTGACTCTGGAGAGCTACCTCAGTTTTTACCTGAAACTCGTGCTATTAGAGAAGGACAATGGCAAATCAAGAATATCCCCAGTGACCTTAAAGATAGACGAGTCGAGATTACAGGCCCCGTTGATAGAAAGATGATTATCAATGGGTTGAACTCTAAAGCTAAGGTATTCATGGCGGATTTTGAAGATGCTTTTGCTCCAAGCTGGCAGAAGCTGATTCAAGGTCAGATAAATTTAAGAGATGCGGTGCGTAAAGAGATCTCTTTTCGTTCAGAGGAAGGTAAGGAGTATCGGTTAAACCAAGAAACTGCGGTTTTGATGTGCCGAGTGCGTGGGCTTCATTTGAAAGAAGATAGTATTAGCTTTGAGGGTAAAGCGATTCCTGCTGCGTTATTTGATTTTGCCCTTTATTTTTACCACAACTATCGTCAGCTACTACAAAATGGCAGCGGCCCTTACTTTTACATTCCTAAGCTTGAGAGTCATGTCGAAGCGCGCTGGTGGGCTAAGGTTTTTGCTTATGTAGAAGAAAGGTTCTGTTTAGCGCCTGGTACGATTAAGTGTACCTGCTTGATAGAAACGCTACCCGCTGTATTTGAAATGGATGAGATTTTATTTGAACTTAAAACCAATATTGTGGCGCTGAATTGTGGACGTTGGGATTATATCTTCAGTTATATCAAAACCTTTAAAAGTGATGGTGGCAAGCTGCTTCCCAATCGCAGTGACATCTCTATGGATAAAGGCTTTTTAAGTGCCTATTCAAGATTATTGATTAAAACGTGTCACAAGCGTGGAGCACTGGCTCTTGGTGGTATGTCTGCCTTTATTCCAACTAAGGATAGTGTTGATAATCAGGCAGTTTTAGAACAGGTACATAAGGACAAAGATCTTGAGGCAAGAAATGGTCATGATGGTACTTGGGTAGCCCATCCAGGGCTTGTTGATACTGCTATGGAAATCTTTAATCGCTACATAGGTTCTGGGCATGCTAATCAGCTTCATATTACTCGTGATGTAGATGCACCTATTCAAGCTAGGGAACTACTAAAGCCTTGTTCAGGTCAGTTTACCAACGCAGGGTTGCGGTTAAATATTCGAGTGGCTTTACGTTATATCGAAGCTTGGTTGTCGGGTAATGCTTGCGTGTCACTCTATGGATTAATGGAAGATCTCGCCACAGCTGAAATATGCCGCACCTTGATATGGCAATGGATCCACCATCAGAAGGTGCTTGATGATGGACAAATTGTTAATGAGGAGCTGTTTAAAGCCCTGTTAGTTGAAGAGCTAGCAGTCGTCAAAGAGGAGGTGGGCGCAAGCCGATTTACCCATAGTAAGTTTACTCAAGCTGCTGTGTTGTTAGAGCAGATGAGCCTTAACTCTGAGTTAGTTGAGTTTATACCTTGCCAGGCAATGCCTAGCTAATTTAATCGCCATACTTAACACATTTTGGCTAGCAGTTAATGCTAGCCAGTAGGCTCTGTTTGCCAAAAGTCGGGAGAAGCACCATGAAGCAGCAACAAACACGAAATCAAAGAATTGAAGCGATAGAGCAAGACTGGGCAACGAATCCCCGTTGGAAAGACGTCCGTCGCCCCTATAGTGCTAGTGATGTGGTCGCACTCCAAGGGTCCTATGTTCCCTGTAATACCTTAGCGCAGCAAGGGGCCAATAAGTTGTGGGAGTTGCTTCATGGCGATGCTAAGAAAGGCTATGTTAATTCGCTGGGAACCTTAAGTGGTGGCCAAGCTGTTCAGCAAGCGAAGGCTGGCTTAGAAGCTGTGTATCTTTCTGGTTGGCAGGTCGCTGCTGATGCCAACCTTGCGGGTACCATGTATCCAGATCAGTCGTTATATCCGGTTAACTCAGTCCCTAACGTGGTTGCCAGTATCAATAGTGCTTTTAGGCGAGCGGATCAAATTCAGTGGGCTAATGGGATTGAGCATGGAGATAAAGGCCATGTGGATTATTTCTTACCTATTGTTGCCGATGCAGAAGCTGGATTTGGTGGTGTGTTAAATGCTTTTGAACTCATGAAGAGTATGGTTGAAGCGGGAGCTGCTGGGGTGCACTTTGAAGACCAGTTAGCTTCGGTTAAAAAAGATGGCCATATGGGAGGCAAGGTACTAGTGCCAACCCAAGAAGCGATAGAGAAATTAGTGTCGGCGCGACTAGCTGCCGATGTATGTGGTGTACCTGCGTTAGTCATTGCGCGTACAGATGCCAATGCCGCAGGACTATTAACCTCGGATTGCGACCCCTATGATAGAGATTTCATTACTGGTGAGCGCACCAGAGAGGGGTTCTATCGTGTTAATTCTGGTATTGAACAAGCTATAGCTCGAGGGCTTGCCTATGCTCCTTATGCCGATTTACTGTGGTGTGAAACCGCAACACCTGATTTAGAAGAGGCGCGACGCTTTGCCGATGCGATCCATGAACATTTTCCAAATCAGCTGCTTGCTTATAATTGTTCACCTTCCTTTAACTGGCGTAAGAATTTGGATGATGAAACCATCTGTCGTTTTCAGCAGGAGTTGTCACAGATGGGGTATAAGTATCAATTTATCACCTTAGCGGGCATTCACAACATGTGGTACAACATGTTTGATTTAGCCTATGACTCAGCTCGAGGTGAAGGAATAAAGCACTATGTTGATAAAGTGCAGGAAGCTGAATTTGCTGCCGCGAAAAAGGGCTATACCTTTGCATCCCATCAACAAGAGGTGGGAACAGGTTACTTTGATAGAGTCACTAAGATAATAGGTGGAGAAAACTCCTCAGTAACAGCACTATCGGGCTCTACCGAAGAGGCACAATTTTAATTTCAACTTGTGGTAACAGTTATACAAGCAGTTGCTTGTTAGGCCGTGCTATATACCTACTGTATAGCACGGTTTTTTATTGTGTTATGTGAAGCTAGTAACTTGCTTGTTACATTACATTAGCTTAGTTTGTATTTTAATTGTCTTATGATGTTGGCAATACTGCGTCTGTTGAAGATAAAGCGGTCATTTTCACTAGCATAGCGAGATCTTACTGCTAACATATTAATGTATATAAAATATTTTTTGTCGAGGTAGGAAGCATTTGAAGTCGACCAGTTCTCAGCAAAAGGGCGCAGAATACTGGACTAAACGTATTAGTGAGCAGGAGATGCCTGCGCTTTGCTCAACGGTGAAAACCTTGGAGAAGCTGGCAAAAGATGATGTTTCCTCTCTCGGTATTCTTGGTCGCAGCGTGATGCATGATAATGCGTTAACCTCACGCATTTTACGTGTTGCTAATTCGGCCATTTACAGTAAAGGCTTAAGCCAAATTACCACCGTCAGTCGGGCCGCTGTGGTTTTGGGTTTCGACACTCTTAGAAACATCTGTATTACTGCTAAGCTGCTTAGCAGCCTGCTTGAAACGCAAAACCTTAGTACGGGTGTATATGAGCGTTTATTGAAATTGATGGCTCAGGCCTTTCAAGCGGCTATGCTAGCTAAGATGATGCTTAAAGACCATGATGAAGAGCTGCAAGAAGAGGTGTTTATCGCATCCTTGCTATATCACTTGGGTGAAAGCGCTTTTTGGAGCATGGGGGGGGAAGTTGCTGAAGCGTTGAACGAGCAAATCGACGCCAGTGAAGATACGATTACGCGTAATAATGCGATTAGAGAGGCCTTAGGTACTTCTTTTTCTAAATTAACCTTAAGCATTGCTACCCATTGGGGCTTGGGTGATGTCCTTGTTAAGTCACTAACTAATCCACAGCAAAGAACACCCGAGATTCGCTCGATATTTCTGGCTAATAAACTCAGTGAGGCGTTAACCGACGAGACTAAGAGCGCTGACATCAATAAAATTATTAAGCAGATGGCAGAAATGTTGGATATTAAGCCCGATGAATTAAAGATGAGGGTTGCGCGATGTGCAGCAGCTACTCATAAGCTTGTCGACGCCTATGATGCACGGGTACTGAATCAGTATTTACCGAAAAATAAGGTGTTAAAAGAGCTAACAGTACCCGAAGAAAAGTCTGAAGAGCCAGAAGTAGAAGAGGTTAGAGAAACTAACGTTAACGTGCAGCTTTCTAAATTAAAACAGTTAACTGGTTATGCCGTCGTCAAGACTGACTTTAATGTCATAGTAACCACTACATTAGAAGGGGTGTTAGAAGGCGTTGGTTTTGACCGTTGTGGTATCTGGCTCGTATCTCCTTGTCGAACTAAGCTGCAACCTAGAATCGTGCTTGGGGATGATGTTGATACCATGAAGCGAAAATTTACCGTTGAACTTAAAGAGCAGCGTAACCTATTTAAACAATGCATAGATATAAAGCAGCCACTATGGGTAGATGAACCGCAAAATGATAAATGGCGAGTTCAATTAAGTGACTCCCACAGAGCACTGGTGTCGGCTAACGGCTTTGTATTAGCGCCGTTATTGATCGAAGAAAAGGTGATAGGTATTTATTACGCAGATAGGCTGGGCAGTGAGCGTAGTATTACTAACGAAGATTTTGATAGCTTCGTTCACTTTACCCAGCTTGCGAATGTCTGTTTATCGGTAGCAACTCGACACTAGTTTTGTTTATTACCCGCTTTGTAGTAGTTGTTAATCTGTTTGGTGATGGATTTGGCAATGCCATTAGGAATGGGAAAGCTAAGGTGATACTGAGCGATTTTCCAGCCATTATCTGTTTGTATTAAGGTGCCGGTTCCACGGCATAGACCATAGGATTGATTCTCTAAAAGCTCATCAAAGACGATAACATTATTGTGCCGCACTAGTTTTCTTGTTGTCGGCATATAGCGCCACCCTTTTGTTGGTTTGGCATAAGATTCAAATGATGTGACATCCCAGTGCTCGCTAGCATCTGTGCCGATAAATACCCCCTTATTTAAATAAAGGTCAAAGTAATTATTCCAATCTGCGCTTGATGCGTACTGATGTAGCGCGTCAAGTACGGCATCAGGTGAAAGTTGTGTATGTTGATTGATAGCTAGTGTTGGGGCCGCTCGGCTTTGAAGTGGCGAGAAACATAAAATGCAAATCAATATTAAACGTAAAATGCCCATAGGGTGAGTGATCTTCAGTTAGCTAAGGTTGCAATAGCATACTGGAACTTGTTGTTACTACCAAGTTAACGGGTCTATCTGATAAAAACCTTTAAGTTCACGGTAAAGCTCTGGGTGCTCGTTAGCCAAAGCTTTGGGTTGTTCAAAAAATACCTCGGAAATAACGGCAAAAAACTCAGCAGGATTAGTCGCTCCATAGTGACTTAGCAGTGAGCTTTCACCTTGCTGCTTTTTAGCTTGCAATAATGCGAACTCCTTTGAAAGTACGCTTGACCAAGATTCATATGCTAATTTTGATGATAATTCTGGAGCGCCGTTGGCTGTGCCTGTTTGTTGATCCAATTGATGGGCAAATTCATGAATAACGACATTATTGCCATCAAATGGGTCTTGGGCCCCCTCTAAGGTGTCTTGCCATGACAGGATAACCTTGCCATCCTGCCAGGATTCTCCTGATAGCACTCTTTGCTGCACCCAAGACAGTCCAAGCTCATTGCTTTGCTCACTACTGACTTTAAAAGCTGAAGGGTAGATGAGTATCTGTTTTAAGGTGGGATAATAGTTTCTAGGGTTGTTTAATAACAATAAACAAGCTTGTGTTGCTATGGTTACCTTCATCTCATCTGTGACCTTTAGTCCGTCACAGCCTATAAATATTTTTTCTGACATGAATATTTTTATATGCCGTTTAAGCTCGAGCTTTAAGTGATCGGGAAGGTATCGAAAGTAGGGGACTCTGTGTTTAATGATTTTACGCCAAGCCGTAGGAAAGGGCATGCTGGCAATGGCTTGACGACGTATCTTGATACGGTTGTTACTGGAGGCAATCCAATATATTGCTCCTGTTGCAATAACACAGATAAGAATAATGGCTAGCATGCATACTCCAGTTAAGACCCGTACTTATTGGTATTGGGGCTTAGTCGGGAGTTTACAAGTGGGCCTGGATAATTTAGCTAGAGGAGCGGTTTCGTCCATCGGCTTTGGCTTGATAAAGTGCTTTATCAGCATATTGAATCAAGGCGTCACTGGTGTTGATGCCAGTACATAGCATGCTGGCTACCCCTAGGCTAATGGTGATTCTATTGTCGTAATCAGAGTCGGCATGGGGAATAGCAAGATCAAATACTTTTATTCTAATTTTCTCTGCTATGGTTAGGGCATCTTGTTCTAAGGTGTTAGGTAATAGAATGACGAACTCATCACCCCCATAACGTGCAATCATATCTGCTGGGCGATGAAGCTGAGATTTTACTGTCCTTAGTACCCGCTTTAAGCATTGGTCTCCGGCAAGATGGCCATACTTATCGTTATATTGTTTGAACTTATCTATATCAAACAAAATCAGTGATAGAGGGAGTTGCTGTTCATTACACCTGCTGATTAATGTGGTCAATTGTTGGTCAAAGTAGCGTCTATTATAGACACCTGTTAATCCATCTATTTCTGACACTGCTTTCACCTGAGCCGCATAACTCTTTAGGGTTTCTAACGAGGTGACCATTTGATGTAGCTCTAAGTTATCTGTCCTTGGTAGTTGAGTGTCGAGTTTTTCATTGGCAATAGCATTCATGGCATGACTGGTGGCGATAACCGGTTTAATGATGCCCTTAGAGATAAAGTGCCAGTTCGTTAGCCAGACAAAAAAGGCGTAGATGATCCCCGCAAAAATAATCAAGACTACAAATGCTGTGCTGTCCGTTTTGAGCTTTTGGCGTGACTTCTCAATACTGAGCTCTACATGGGAAACCAGCCTTTGTGCAAATTCACTGATATCTTGGGCTGCACTTGCTTGATAGCTTAGGTGAGCACTCGCTATGTTATGGCTCTTTTTCGCATCTCGTGTCAGTAAGAAGATATTATCCTCACCTATGATGTTTTCTTGAATAAGAGACAGCCAGTTCTGGGCAAGGGGATAGAGCTCATCCTCTTTAGTGAAGCTTGCATCCATAATTAAGTAAAGGCGCATACTTGTACGCTGTAGTTGGTTTATTTTAGGGATGTTCTCATTTGGCGAGAGTTGAGCTAATTGAGCGAAAAGCTGCTCTCCGTAATGAAGAAATCGTGCCAGCTCTTCATGTTGTTTTATTAGGCTTTTAGCCTGCCTAATTTGTCGCTTGTCCAGTGCTAAGCTGGTTAGCGTATCTATGTTTCTTAACTTAGCGGTAATGTCTTTAGCGAAGCTATTTTGAATATTAATAAGGTTGGTTTGAAGGTTGTAAGCTTGAATATGGGAAGAGAGCGCTCTTTCGGTAATAGCCTTGATTAAACTCATTTGCTGCACGTAATGCAATTGGCGGTCAATATGCTGTTCAAGCTGCTGTTTAAAGGCCAGTGATAAGGAGAGAGAGGCCAGTTGCCTTGAGTCATCCAGTAGCTCTTGCCATTTTATCTCTAATGCGTCGAGGTTGTTCCGACGTTGGTTTTCGTATTGTTTAAGATCTTCCCTTGGTGTGATATCCAATTTTGCAGTGATAGTTTGTAGCTTGTGGGCATCTTTCGCTAGGTTCAATGCTGTGGTGACTTTAAGCATATCTTCAGTAACAAGATGATCGACTTTGAACTTTAGCCCCTGAGAAAGAATAATGGCCACCACACCAATACTTATCGTCATAAGAACAACAAGGTAGAAGGCTATGGCTATTTTTTGTTTTAGACTAACTAAAGGCTTTTCTGGTTTCATTTTTCTACTATAGGCCGCTCACCGTATCGGTTCTGTAATGCTTTTATCTTGTTGTTGAGTTTTAGCAGTCTGTCATTAGCTAACGCTGGATAGCGACTGATATCATAACAAGCCCGCGTTAGTTCAGGGTAAATTTGTCCCATTGCTGTGCTGGTAAAGTGCCCCTTGCCTAATACCTTGGTTGACCAGCTTAGGTTAGCTTCATGACTGGCTTGAAATGCGCCTGCGATAGAGCGGTATTGTTCCTGTTTAAATATGTCAGCTTGCACCACATCTTGTCGGCAAGGGTTACCGCCTCCCATAGCATAAGCAAGTTGTGCCTCATAGGAGCCCATGTACTTTAGCAGCCAGTATGCTGCTTGGGGGTTTTTACTGTCAAAGCTGACTGCGAAGGCATAAGCACCATTGTAGGGATGCCCACCCGGTACTTGGGCTACAGCGAGTTTGGCATCAGGTATATTGGACTCGACCTTTACGGATTCTTTCCAAAGGTTGTTGTAGGCAAAAGGCCACATGGCGACTTGACCAGAATTAAGGGCTGAACTTGCTTCTAAAAAGGCGTAGCTAGCATCAGCTGGCGGGGCAAATGTTTTTAGCTCATGATAAAGTTGGGCGATTCGCAGGGCATTTGCGTTTTGCATTGAAAGCTCAAAATGGGTGAGCTGCTGCTTATCATCGTACTTAGGTGTAAACCAATTGGTGTTTTGGCTCCACAGCATACTGGAAAATTCATCATTGATATGGGGGCGATTGCCCGACATGAGTGCCAAACCGTAGAAATGATGTTGCAGCGTTTTACCTGCTAATGATTGCCCTTTTGAGCGAGTAAAAAATTCTGCGGTATCTCTTAACTGAGCTAATGTAGCGGGCGGGCTCAGTGGATATCCGTATTGTTTTGAAAAGTTTGCTTTTTCTTGAGGGTGTTCAAAAAGATCTTGTCGATAGTGATTACCCATCACATAGTTGTTATAGGGAATAGAGTGTAATTCGCCGCGATAGGAAAGGATAGCTAGCAAAGATTTATAGTAGGGCTCTAGATAATTCATCATGGCCTGTTCACCATCAGGATCGTAGAGTCTCGCTAACTCGATAAGAGGAACTGTATAGCCGTTAGAGGCCCACTCTTTGGCCCACCCTGCCTCCATGGTCAATAGATCATATTTGCCTAATCCGTTTTTAAGGGACTGAGTCTGCAGGTGATACATATTGTCTAGGCTAGCTGTCACTACATTGACAGGCACACCTGTTTGAGCACTGAACTTGGGGAGTACTTGCTGCCTTAGGTAGTCTGTCCAAAAGCCTTCTTCAGCAACTAGCGTAATTTCTTGTTTGTTGGTGAGCGGAGGAATTTTTTCCAACGTAAACTTGGCATCGCTGAAGAAGCTGATACTAAGACAGATAATCGCAAATATACCAATTAAGCCACGAAGCAAAATAGTTCTTCCTAAATCCATTTTGTTCCAGTAAAACATGGAAGTTAACGACTATGCAACATTTGCTTAGTGTATTAATTGCAACATTTGCTTAGTGTATTAATTGCAACTTTTGTTCTAGTTGAACGCCTATAATATCCAATCAAGATAATTTGAAGGTGCTTTTATATTATTCAATTGTTTTCTAACATAAACTCCTTATAAATCAATTGACGTAATAATTTGGACTTTGCCATGTTTTTCTTTAAGGCCATGGTAGATAGCTGAACGATGGCGGCTTCAGACAAGCTAAAGGTGGCATGTTTAAATATGGGCTTATTGGACCTACTAAGTTCATGCAGTTGATTCTGACTCAACTGTCTACTGGATTTGAGATGGCTTAACTCTATGTCGCGGGGGAGAGCGCAACCTCCACTGAGAGCAAGTTCAGCCTGCCCTGAAGCATAGCGTTGTGCATCATTGATAAAATCATCAATTGAGACAGATTTATTTAGCTTAGCTTCAATTGACGTAGGCTTTTTCTTGAGATCGGCGAGTCCCATTATAACTACCTCTTGCAAGCTGTTGGCTAATGAAATGCTGTTTGACGTCTTCGACACTTTTTGCTTCAAGCAGCTCTAATGCAATGCCTCGAATTTCAGAAGCGGCTTTGCCCTTAGGCTCTATTTCTAAAACCGAGCGGCCTGACTCTTCACTGTCATCATAGATATTACGAGCATAGGTGATAGCATCTAAGACATTGATATCGTATGTGCGACAGATTTCCTTCGCTTCAATAATACGTGTGGCTTGACTTGGTAAACTAGGGCATTGTGACATCACAAATGATGCTTTGAGTTTAGGATTGACCATTCTACAGGTCGCGACAATATCATCCATATGGCTAACTGTCTTGAGGTCACGACGCTTTGGTCTTAAGGGCATAAGGATATGGGAAGCTACTGACATACTTGCTCTGAGGGCTAGATTATCTTGTCCACCGCAGTCAACGATAACGCAATCATAATGTTGTTCAAGGCTAAGTAGGTCATTGCGTATTTTTCCATACAACTGAACACAATTGATAGGAGTTAGATTTGCTGTGTTATTACGGGCTTGTATCCAGTCAGATGTCGACCTTTGGGGATCGCAATCGACCATAATAATTGAAGCATTACATTCGTGAGCAAGCATGACTGCAATGTTTTGTGCTAGGCAGCTTTTACCACTTCCACCTTTTTCTCCGCCTACAAGTATTAGCATAAGTTCACCTTTATTGAGCAAGCCGTTAGGGTGTTTTAATGTGTTTCTAATCTACTTTGATAGTGGTCATAGATGTGGCTTAAAACATAACCACAAAACTAATGTAGAGTCTTACAGTACGCTATGCAATAGGTTGATTTTTGACGCCTTATTCAATTTTTTGGCGCTTATTAGCACTTTGACGCATTCTATTAAAAGTCAGATATTTGGCATAGCAAAGTCAACTTGAATTTAGGTTGTTTTGCTTTAAATTCAGTAGTTTACTTTGTATTTGTGCTTTGTGGTGGTGCTAAAAATGTTTAAGGCTTGATACAATGGTGCTCAATGTAGTCGAAATTGATATTTGGCTTGTTTGTAAAAATGTGATCTAGATCGCTATGGAGTTTGGTATGAATCAAAGTCAGCTTATTGCTGCTGTTAATCAAAAAATGCCATTTGGTAAATATGCAGGTCGAAAATTACTGCACCTTCCAGAGCCTTATCTTGTTTGGTTTCATAGTAAAGGTTTTCCTGAGGGAAAATTGGGGGAGCAATTAGCTTTGATTTATGAAGTGAAGCTTAATGGTTTAGAAGCTATGTTGGCGCCGCTGGTAAGAGATGATGATAAGAGTGAGATCTAAGTAATATTTCTAGCTTTGTATTAACGACTTACCCTATTTCCCGTGCTTTAATCCTTCTAGGTCTGTCAGACAAACCGTTTAAATGTGCTCTATTATCAATAGAAGTTAGGTGTGTATGAGCATTAGCTCATAATCATAAATGATAGGAATAATAAGATGATTGCAAAGTTAGTGAAGCTAGTTGCTGCGGCCACATTGGCATTGGGTGTATCAAGTGCATGGGCGCAAGGGGTTATGCATGAAGGAGAAGTGGTAGAAACCATGAATAGTGGTGGATACACTTATGTTCAAATTAAAGAAGATGGCAAAACCTTTTGGGCGGCAGGTCCTCAAGTTGAAGTAACTAAAGGTGATAAAGTCGTGGTGATGGAGCAGATGTGGATGAATGATTTCACCAGCAAGACGCTGAATCGCACTTTTGATGAGTTGCTGTTTGTTGGTAAAATCGAGAAAAAGTAACTCGGTTTCTACTTATACCAATCGCACTAAATATGTGATCACTCAGCGGTTCTGAATTGAACAGAGATTTAGTTAGATTGGTATCATACAAGCCCTGAATGTCAGGGCTTTTTCGTTTCTGTGTTTGGAGAATAGGGAAGCATTATATTGATCCGTGGATTTCAGCCTAGGGATGCAGCATGTATAGCTGGGATTTATCACAATGCAATTATGAATATAGATAAACAGTTATATTCACCTTCCCAGTTGCAAGCTTGGTCCGCAGCACCGAGATCGAAACGATATTGGCTAGGACAATTAACCCAAACCCAGAGTTGGGTGGTTATCCAAGGTGAGCAATGTGTTGGGTTTATCAACTGTGTGACTCGATATCCTGAGCGAGGTTATATCGAGCACCTATATATTTTACCTCAATACCAAGGCAGAAGTTTAAGTAAAGCTTTATTCCAACAGCTAGAGCAGTGGGCCTATTGTCAAGGTTATCCTAAACTGAGCGCTCATGCCTCAAAAGTGTCTCGGCCTATATTTGAGCATTTAGGTTTTAGGGTTAGCGGTAAGGTTTACCAGCAAAAAAGAGGGCAAACCTTACTCTGTTATGAGATGGAGAAACAATTAGATTAAGGCTGCCTGTGGCTTGTATAGTGCACTTGTGGTGTTAGTTCTAGAGCCATAGTTTCTTGTTTACGAATAAAGTTCATAAAGGCATCAGATAGCAATAGGCCATCTATTGGTTGTTGCCATTGTGCCTCAAGTAGTGCCTGATAACCTTCTTTTCCTGAAGCCGTATAGCTTGTCGAGACACCGATATAATATTCATCCATTACTATTTCTCGCCAGTAAGGGCTGGTGCTTGATTCATCGAGCATTTCTAGCTTAAACAGGCGCTGACCTAAAGGCTTGCGTCCATCATAGAAATACTTAAGCCCATAGGTATAGGGAAAGCTTCCTGCACCTGTGCCTTTGATGCCATTGTTGGTGGCAGAATTAATTGCAGACTCCAGTGCTTGATAGAGGTATTTTCCTTGGATCTTATAAGTGACCAAAGGCAGCTCAAAAGGAAGGATTCTACCAATTACGTCGGCGACGCTGATACTGCCTTTTTCTAAGGATTGACGTACGCCGCCGGCGTTATGGAGCGCAAACTGAATATTGGGTTTGAGTAGTTTTGATTCTCTAAACATGGCCTTACTGACCCAAGGTGAGATCTCACTGCCATGGGGTAAATTCTTACTAGGTAAGCGCGTATGCACTAAATCTTTGGGCGTAAAGCCAAGTATCTGATTTTCTAGTGAGTCGATGTGCGGGCGATACTGAGTGGCAATAGCCTGTTTAATTGACTCATCTTCTTCATCCCAGAGGATATTGGGATGGTTTGCCAATTTAGCTCGAATTTCATCATAATCAGAGGCACTTGGTTTAGCCTCTGCAGGAAAAATAAACTGCTTATCTAACATAAAATAGTTAGCACCATTAAAGGTGTTAACCTTGCCATCAGCATCAAATTCTAGCTCGACTAAACCTAAGGTTTCGGCATATTTACCAGCATGGAAAATCGGTGTGTTATTGATGGTTTCACCATAGGGGAGTTGTCCCATACCAAGATCGCTTAAATCGCCCTGTAGCGTATGGGTATGTCCGCCTACGATAAGGCTAATGCCATCGACTGCTTCTGCTAGGTGTCTATCTTGCTCTAAGCCAAGATGGCTGAGCACGATAATGTGTCTAATGCCCTGTTCATTAAGCTGTTGCACCGTTTTTCTAGTGGTTTCTATGGCATTGATATAGTAAGTATCGGGATCTGGCCTCGCTATCTCTTTCATCTGGTCGAGAGTAATACCTATGATGGCCAGCTTAGTGTCGTAAAAGGTTTTGATTAATGGCTTAGCCGTAGCTGTTTTTGGCTCATAGTCATAAAGTCTTGGTTGGCCATTTAATGGAGCCACTTTTCCTGGCAGCTCTCGACTGAGATCCATATTACCCGCCAAAATGGGAAAATGAGTGGCTTCAATAAAATCTTTGACAGGGCCATTGCCCGCATCAATTTCATGATTGCCTAGTACCATGGCATCGGGAGCCATTAGCGATAACAAGTGAGCGTTGGCACTGCCTTTAAATTCACTGTAATACAAGGTGCCCTGAAAGCTATCGCCTGCATGTAAGAATAAAAACTCCTGCTCTGAGAGAAGAGCTTGCTGTCTAGCTTTATCGACTTGATATTTGATTCTCGCATAACCGCCTGAATGGCTGTACAGATCCACTTGGTTAGTATTGTGCTGAATTTTAAAGTGAATACGGCTAGGTTCGAAATGGGAGTGGGTATCGTTAATATGGGCTAAGGTCAGTTTATATCTTAATTTCATGGCATCCTCTTACTACGGAGGCGAAGTATAACGAGAAAGCTGCCAGATTGATATGATACTTTTATGAAGCTATGACTCTTAGATAACTCATTTTTCCTAGAGGCTGTGGATTTTTACTGCCTTGTTTAAGCGCCCTGTGAATAGCTGCAAAAGCAACCCTGAAAGATCAACAGCCCCTAGATTTATATTATTCTTGAGTGTCCTCTGAGATGGTTATTCCCTTTGCCAACATTCTTTCTTTCCACAGATTTCTTGCTAATTGCTGCATATCGATAGCAGGATCTTTAGTATCGACTATCTCTAACCCTAAAATGGACTCAATGATATCCTCTTGAGTAACTATACCGACACTACAGCCGTACTCGTCGACAATAATGGCGATCTGCTTGCTATTTTTGAGCATCAATTCAAATAAGGGCAAAATCTTAGCTGTTTCAGGTACAACTAAAAGAGATTTTTTCAGAGGATATAGGCTAGTCAAAGACCTTGAAGCCTTAGCGAGAACAATATCCATACGGTTGACATAGCCTATGATGTCGTCGGGATCTTTGTTGTAGATAAGCACCCGTGTAAAAGGCTTGTCTGGATAAGTTTGTAAGAACTCCTGAGGTGAGATGGACACGGGTACGGAAAAGGTCACTATTCTCGGAGTCATGATAGTAGTGACAGGCATACTCTTGACTGTGAGCATCTGGGTTAAAATGCGTGTTTCCTGACCATCGAGTTCCCCTGACTCTTTACCTATGCGGGCTAGGGCACTGAGTTCTTGTCTAATGTATTGGCCATTATCGCCCTTACCAAGTAAACGGGTTACTTTTTGTGATAACCAAATCAGTGGCTTTGTTAGCCTTTCCATCCATAGCAAGGCGAGTGATACGTGGGGGGCGAGACGACGCCAGTAGTTAGCACCTAAGGTCTTAGGAATAATCTCAGAGAAAAAGAGAATTAAGAAGGTGAGAACGCCAGAGAACACTCCCACTAACTCATTACCAAAAACAATCGCCGCTTGTGCACCTGCCATGGCCGCACCAACGGTATGGGCTATGGTATTGAGCGTTAATATTGCGACTAATGGAGACTCGACATTGTCCTTCTGTTTATTGAGCCTGCGGGCCAGTTTAGGTTGAGTTTGTGACAGGGTTTCAATGTAGCTTGGAGTGATACAAAGCAACACGGCCTCAAAGACGCTACATAGAAATGAGATAGCAATCGAGATAAACACAATCGCAATAAGCACTAGCATAGTGGGCGCTGAACTCCCTGTTTTGAGAAAAAGACTGGTTAAATTTTAACACAGAGTGAATCGAGGTTATTAATAATCTCACCAGTTAGTTAGTTAAAGTTAACCTAAAGACAATGTCAATATAGCTGAGTGCGGTACTGGCTTAAACTTGTGTGTATCTGTATAATTCGCGCCCCTGCGGAAGGTATATCGAAATTGAGGTTAACTAAATGAGTGATAAGAAGATCAATTTATTGGATCTAGATCGTAAATCTATGCGCGCTTTTTTTGCCGAGATGGGTGAGAAGCCGTTTAGAGCCGATCAGCTGATGAAATGGCTTTATCATTTTGGTGAAAGTGACTTCGATAAGATGACTAACATCAACAAGGCGCTAAGAGCTAAGTTAGCGGCAAAATGTGAAGTCGTTGCTCCAGAGATTTCCTGCTATCAAAAGTCCAGTGACGGTACCATCAAATTCGCCATTAATGTGGGCGAAGGCCAAGAGGTGGAAACTGTCTACATTCCTGAAGATGATAGAGCCACCCTATGTGTTTCTTCTCAGGTGGGTTGTGCACTGGAGTGTACCTTCTGCTCAACGGCTCAGCAGGGTTTTAACCGTAATTTAAGTGTGTCTGAAATTGTCGGGCAAATCTGGCGAGTTTCTCATTTTCTAGGTTTTGCCAAGGAAACCGGTGAGCGCCCGATTACCAATGTGGTAATGATGGGAATGGGAGAGCCGTTATTGAATCTAGCTAACGTGATCCCTGCGATGGATATTATGTTAGATGATCTTGGCTTTAGCCTATCAAAGCGTCGCGTAACTGTGTCTACTTCAGGTGTGGTTCCCGCGCTGGATAAATTAGGCGATGCCCTTGATGTTGCCTTGGCCGTGAGTATTCATGCGCCTAACGATGAGTTGCGTGACGTGCTCGTTCCAGTGAATAAGAAGTATCCGCTTGCTGAGTTCTTGGCCGGTATTCGTCGCTACTTGGCTAAGTCTAACGCTAACCGTGGCCGTGTGACGTTAGAGTATGTAATGTTAGATCATATTAATGACAGCACAGATCAGGCCCATGAACTCGCTAAGTTGATGAAAGATACTCCTTGTAAGGTTAACTTGATCCCATTTAACCCTTACCCTGGTTCTCCCTATGGACGTTCATCGAATTCGCGCATCGACAGGTTCTCTAAGGTGTTGATGGAATATGGCTTAACTGTCATAGTGCGTAAGACCCGTGGGGATGATATCGACGCTGCTTGTGGTCAATTGGCCGGTGATATTCGCGATAGAACTAAACGTTTAGCGAAAAAACGCATGCAAGAGAATCAAATTTCAGTCACAATGGATTAACTCTTTGTTTATATATGATTATGGGCTTGCTAACGATGCAAGGATTACCAAAGATTTTATTATGTGTCGCCTTGTCATCTATGATGGCAGGGTGTGTGACTGAGCGTACCTATAGTGGTACTAATGTCCCTGTAGAAGAGAGAAGCTTTGATCGTAACGCTGCCGCATTGGAGCGTATCAATCTAGGTCTAACTTACCTGCGTAAGGGTAATAGCCAACAGGCTAAGTTTAATTTGAATAAAGCAAAAGACTATGCGCCTAACTTAGAAGATGTGCATATCGCTTTTGCTTATTATTATCAAGTCGTGGGCGAGGTCGCTAGCGCAGAGAAGGCCTATAAGAAAGCCACAGAAGGGCGCAATGCCAGTGGCGATGCATTCAATAACTTTGGTGTATTTTTGTGCCAACAGGGCAAATTTGAGGCATCTGAGAAAAATTTCCTTGCAGCGATAAACACCCCTCAATACACTCGGGTCGGTTCCAGTTATGAGAACTTGGGAATTTGTAGCCGTGACGCAGGTCAAATAGAAAAAGCGCGACACTACTTTGAGATGGCGTTAAAGTATGAGCCTAGAAGGCTTTCTACTTTGCTAGAACTGGTAGAGCTAGAAATAGAACAAAAAGATTATGCTTTAGCACGAGAGCAATTGAGCCGCTTTCATGCTATTTCGGCCCAATCTCCTCGGAGCTTGGCTTTGGCAATTAAGATTGAGCAGGGCTTGAATGATTTTATTGCGGCAAAACGATTTGGCTTACTTTTACTTGCCAAGTTTCCCCAGTCGCCTCAAGCCACTCAGTATCGTGAAAGTTTGCAATAATGACAGATAATAACAACGAGCAATATCAGGAGCAGGAATCATTAGATTCCCAGTCCAATGAGTCTCAAGCTAGTCTTGGGACCATTTTGCAGCAGGCCAGAGAAGCCAAAGGCTTAAGTGTTGGTGATGTTGCAAAAAGTTTACATCTCACACCAACGATTATTTCTGAAATCGAAGCGGATCGTTTTGCCGAAATCGGTTCTTCGACTTATGTGCGCGGTTATGTTCGTAATTACGCTCGTATTTTAGACCTGCCTAACTCTGCCATTTTACCAGGGTTAGAGAAACAGGTTCCAACCGTCAATGAACATAGCATGCAGAGCTTTTCTCGTAAGACGAGCCGTCAGGCAAGAGATAGTCGCCTTATGCTGGTCACTTACTTGATTGCTGGTGTATTACTGGTTTTACTGGTGATTTGGTGGGTTCAAAAGTACTCGCTGTTTTCTGGTATTGACTTCTCAAAGCCAACAGTTGAAGAGGTTGCCGCTTCTTCCGCCCCGGCAATGCAGCAAACAACGCTTGCGTCCAACGAACCGCTTGTTGAGCCTGTCGAGGATGAGATGCAAGCCGGTATTGCTGACTCTGCTGCAACCCATTCTGCCCCAGTTGTTACTGATAGCCAGCCTCAACCTATGTCACAAGAGGTTGCAAGTTTGGCTGAGCAAGTGCCGTCTTCAGCTCAACCTAGTACAGAGCTCGTTGCTAATGCTGTCCAAAGCGTAACGGATACTAGCGTCCAAGATACACTGGACGAATCTGAGGTTGCCTCAGATAACAGCGAGTCACAAAAGCCAAATGCAGTGCTTGCTCAGCTAGAGATGAGTGTATCAGGTGAGTGCTGGATTAATGCCCTTGATGCCACTGGCAAAGTCTTAATTGATGGTGTCAAAAAGGCGGGTAGAGAGATAAGTGTGTCAGGTACACCGCCTTTTAAGGTGATATTAGGTGCCCCAAAAGTGGTCAGTATTCGTTTTAACGGTGAAAGTGTCGATATGAGTCAATTCCCAGCGACTCGAGTTGCACGTTTTAGCCTACCGCTAGAGCAATAGCCACAAGATTTGGCTGCTAAAATTTAATACTGAATCCCTAAATATTGAATCAAGATAGAGTGATTGAGAATGTACAACGAGAGTCCAATTAAGCGTCGCCCCTCTAGCCGTATTTATGTGGGCGATGTGCCAATAGGGGATGGTGCTCCAATCGCTGTTCAATCAATGACCAATACTCGCACTACGGATGTCGAAGCGACCGTGGCACAAATTCGTGCATTAGAAACAGTCGGAGCAGACATAGTCCGAGTGTCTGTGCCGACTATGGATGCCGCAGAAGCTTTTAAACAGATTAAGCAACAGGTCAAGGTGCCGCTCGTTGCCGATATTCACTTCGATTATCGTATTGCCCTTAAGGTGGCCGAGTATGGCGTCGATTGCCTGCGTATCAATCCTGGCAACATAGGTAACGAAGATCGTATTCGTAGTGTCGTAGATTGTGCCAAAGACAAGAATATTCCTATTCGTATTGGCGTTAATGGTGGCTCATTAGAAAAAGAGATTATGGAGCGTTACGCCGAGCCGACTCCTGAAGCCTTGCTAGAGTCTGCTATGCGCCATGTAGATATTTTAGATAAGCTTAACTTTGATCAGTTTAAGGTTAGTGTAAAAGCCTCTGATGTCTTCCTTGCGGTCGAATCTTATCGTCTATTAGCCAAGCAGATTGTTCAACCTTTGCATTTAGGTATTACCGAAGCTGGTGGCGCAAGAGCGGGCTCAGTAAAGTCTGCGGTCGGGTTAGGCATGCTGCTTGCTGAAGGTATCGGTGATACTTTGCGTGTGTCGCTGGCAGCCGATCCCGTTGAAGAGATCAAAGTGGGTTTTGATATTTTAAAATCACTGAGAATTCGTTCTCGTGGTATCAACTTTATCGCCTGTCCTTCCTGTTCTCGCCAAGAGTTCGATGTGATTAATACCGTTAATCAGCTTGAGCAAAGATTAGAAGACATCACTACTGCAATGGATGTCTCTATCATAGGTTGTGTGGTTAACGGCCCTGGTGAAGCGCTAGTGTCAGATTTAGGTTTGACCGGTGGCAATCGCAAGAGTGGTTATTATGATGATGGTGTTAGGCAAAAAGAGCGTTTAGATAACGATAATCTTGTCGACGCCTTAGAGGCAAAAATTCGCGCCAAAGTCGCAACTGTGGATCAACGCATTCCTGTTAAAGACGAAACCAAATAATCTTAAGTGATAAAATCTGTGCGGGATAGCAAGTCTAGCCCGCTGGTTTTACCTTTTTGTCTGTTCCGCCTATAATGCGGAACATTTTTTTGAAAACTAGTGATACGAGTCGACATAGTGGCAAAACAGATCCAAGCGATTCGCGGAATGAATGACATTCTGCCAAGTCAAAGTCCTTTATGGCAAAAAGTAGAAGCAGTACTGAGATCCTCGGTAAGTGCTTATGGCTATAGTGAAATTCGTACTCCTATTGTCGAGAGTACCGATCTCTTCAAGCGTTCGATTGGTGAAGTGACAGATATTGTCGAGAAAGAGATGTACACCTTTGATGATCGCAACGGTGACAGCCTTACTTTACGCCCAGAAGGCACCGCATCAACTGTGCGTGCTGGTAATGAGCATGGATTACTCTATAACCAAGAGCAGCGTCTATGGTATACCGGGCCTATGTTCCGCCATGAAAGACCACAAAAAGGCCGCTATCGCCAGTTTCATCAATTTGGTGTTGAAGTGTATGGCATTGCCACTGCCGATATTGATGCCGAAGTATTAATGCTGTCTGCCCGTCTTTGGGAAGAGCTAGGGATCAGTGAGCATGTGACCCTTGAGCTTAACACCTTAGGTGATAGCGAGGAGCGTGCCGCATACCGTGATGCACTGATTGCATTTTTAGAGCTGCATAAAGATAAGCTAGATGAAGATAGCCAGCGCCGTATGTATACCAATCCGCTGCGGGTATTGGATAGCAAAAACAGTGATGTTCAAGCACTATTAGCCGATGCTCCTGCTTTAATGGATTACCTAGGTGAGGATTCCAAAGGACATTTTTCACAATTGTGTGAACTACTTGACGCCGTTGGCATCCAATACACCATTAATCCGCGTCTAGTACGTGGCTTAGATTACTATAATCGCACCGTATTTGAATGGGTGACTTCAAGCTTAGGTGCTCAAGGCACTGTACTGGCAGGTGGTCGTTACGACGGTTTAGTAGGACAGCTTGGCGGGAAAGATACGCCAGCAGTAGGCTTTGCTATGGGGCTTGAGCGTATTGTGTTATTGCTTGAAACCCTAGAGTTAACCCAAGATGTTCGTGGTCCGGTTGACGTTTATGTCACCGCCATGGGAGACAGCTGCAAAGTTGAGGCGATTAAGATTGCTCAAAGCATTCGTCAAGCCTTGCCAGAGCTGCGCGTGATGAGTCATTGCGGTGGTGGTAACTTTAAGAAGCAGATGAAGCGCGCTGATAAGAGCGGTGCAGCCGTTGCCCTAATCATAGGTGAAAACGAGCTTGCAGCGAATCAAGTCGCGGTTAAACATTTAAGAAATAATATTGAACAAGAGTTAGTGGCTCGTGAAGAGCTAACAGCAACTCTAGCCAAACTGATTTAATAAAGAGGACATGTGCGTGGAAATTTATAGCACAGAAGAGCAACAAGTAGATGCGATCAAACAGTTTTGGAAAGACTACGGCACATCTGTAGTTATCGGCGCTGTTGTTGGCCTAGGTAGCCTTTATGGGTGGAACACTTATTCGGATCATAAGATAGCTCAGCAAGAGCTGGCATCTGAAGCCTATCAGCAAATTGGTACGCTAGGCGCCGATGTTGCCGCTGTGGAAACTGCCGCCGCTAACTTTAAGAAAGATTATTCTCAAGCTGGCTACCAAGCCATGTTAGATCTTGTTGTTGCTAAAACTGCTGTAGATGCAGGGGACTTAGTAAAGGCAGCAAGCGTACTTGAGCAAGTTGCAAAGGCTAAGCCTGGGGCTAACCTTGATATGGTGGCGAATATTCGTCTAGCTCGTATTCAAGCGGAAATGGGTGAGTTAGATAAGGCTCTTGCAACACTTGACCTAGTTACCGTTGACGCATTTGCTGCGCAGCGTGATGAACTTAAAGGTGATTTCCTGCTTCGTAAAGGTGAAGCAAACTCAGCTCGTGAAGCCTATCAAGCGGCAGTCGACAAAGGCGGCATTAGCACTAGCCCAGGCCTACAAATGAAACTTGATAATCTAAATCAAGCATAAGGAAAGGGCCTATGAAGTCTTGGTGTAAAACACTATTGGCCTGCGGGCTTAGTATGGCATTGGTGGCTTGTTCATCGAATGATGTGGAAGAAGAGCCGGTTGCTCAGTTAACTGAAATTCAAGCGTCAGTGTTTCCTGAGATAAGCTGGTCTGCCAGTGTAGGTTCGGGTGTTGGGCAATATTACTCTCAGCTAAGACCTGCTGTGCGTTATGGCAAGATTTTCGCTGCTGATCGTTTTGGTGAGATTGTAGCGTTTGATGAAGCCACTGGAGAGCCTATTTGGGAAAAAGATGTATCTGAAGCTTTTCGTGAGCATGCGCTAGCGAAAAATAAAGGTGCTCGTATTGCCAGCGGTATTACCGCTGCTCGTAACAAGGTCTTTATTGGTGGCGAGAGTGGTGATTTTGGCGCCATTGATGCCGAGACGGGTGAACTGGCTTGGTATGCCTCTGTTGATGGCGAGCTATTATCAGCGCCTACGGTGGCTGAAGAGCTTGTGGTGGTTCACACCAGCGCGGGTGCGTTAAATGCGTATAATGTTGATTCCGGTGAGTTAGTTTGGAGTAATGAAAACCAACTACCTAAACTCACCTTAAGAGGCACTGGCTCGGCTGTCTATGAAGGTGGTGGTTTCTTTGTTGGTGGTGCTGATGGCAAGGTGTCAGTCATTATCAAGTCAAATGGACAGACTGCATGGCAACAACCCGTTTACACTCCTAAAGGTGGTAACGAGTTTACCCGCATGGCCGATGTTGACATGCAGCCACTGCTTTCTGGCGAGAACCTTTATGCCGTAAGCTATAATGGCAACTTGGTTTCCATGGAAGCTCGTACGGGCCGCATTATCTGGGAACGCAAGTATTCAAGCTTCAATGAGTTGGCTCTTGCCGGTTTGAGCTTGTTCTTAGTTGATGATCATAGCCGAGTCTATGCGGTTGATAAGCGCAATGGCTTAGAGCTATGGAGCAATTCAGAGCTGCAAAACCGTGGCTTAACATCACCTGCGGTATTTGGTAGTTACCTAGTTGCAGGTGATTTTGAAGGTTACTTGCACTTTTTCGATAGAACTAATGGTAAGATAGTCGGCCGAATT
Source organism: uncultured Shewanella sp. (assembly GCA_947503555.1). Classification (GTDB taxonomy): domain Bacteria; phylum Pseudomonadota; class Gammaproteobacteria; order Enterobacterales; family Shewanellaceae; genus Shewanella. The sequence goes on along the minus strand of CANNEE010000001.1, from coordinate 176,141 downwards.
CAGATAGACTCTTCCGGCCTTTATGCCCAACCTTTAGTGGTTGGTGATAAACTGTATGTACAGACTCGTAGCGGTAAAGTCGCGAGTATCGTACTTCCGTAACGGTTAGTTCGTAAGAGCTTATTAGCCCCTGGAAGCATTCCGGGGGCTTTTTAATTAGATTTGTAGTAAAGAGGCAAAATCATGATCCCTGTTGTCGCCCTTGTGGGTCGGCCTAATGTAGGTAAATCCACCTTATTTAATCGTCTGACTCGTACAAGAGATGCGTTAGTTGCTGACTATCCAGGTTTAACCCGGGATCGTAAGTATGGTCGCGCCCATCTTTCTGGTTATGAGTTTATCGTTGTCGATACTGGTGGTATCGATGGTACCGAAGAGGGTATTGAGACCAAGATGGCAGAGCAATCCCTTGCTGCGATTGAAGAAGCCGATGTGGTGCTCTTTATGACAGATGCCAGAGCTGGACTGACAGCGGCAGATCAGGCGATTACTCAACATTTAAGAAGCCGGGAAAAAACCACCTTTGTCGTTGCCAATAAAGTTGATGGTATTGATGCTGATTCAGCTTGTGCAGAGTTTTGGTCATTAGGTCTAGGTGAAGTGTATCAGATGGCTGCGGCACAAGGGCGTGGTGTCACCAATATGATTGAGTACGCCTTAGCACCTTATGCTGAAGCTATGGGTCTCAAGAAAGAGGGCGAGCAAGAAGATGAGGTCGCTATTCGCGAGTACAGCGAAGAGGAAGCGGAAGCCGAGCAGAAACGTCTTCAAGATTTGCCGATTAAACTTGCCATTATCGGTAAGCCTAATGTGGGTAAGTCGACTCTGACCAATCGTATTTTAGGTGAAGATAGAGTTGTAGTATACGATCAGCCAGGTACTACCCGTGATAGCATCTATATTCCAATGGAGCGTGAAGGCCGTGAATATGTGCTTATCGATACGGCGGGTGTTCGTCGACGTTCTAAGGTGCATGAGACGGTAGAGAAGTTCTCGGTCATTAAAACTCTAAAAGCGGTCGAAGATGCTAACGTGGTATTACTGGTTATCGATGCTCGCGAAGGGATCGCAGAACAAGACCTAGGCTTGCTTGGTTTCGCCCTTAACGCTGGCCGCGCACTGGTGATTGCGGTCAACAAGTGGGATGGTATAGACCAAGATGTGAAAGAGCGAGTGAAGAGTGAGCTTGATAGACGCCTAGGCTTTATCGACTTTGCCCGTATTCACTTTATCTCTGCACTTCACGGTACGGGTGTGGGTCACCTTTATGAGTCTATCGAAGAAGCTTATGACAGTGCGACACGCCGTGTGAGCACCTCTATGCTGACCCGTATTATGCAGATGTCTCAGGATGATCACCAGCCGCCTATGGTCAACGGTCGCCGCGTCAAGCTTAAATATGCCCATGCCGGTGGTTACAACCCTCCTATTGTGGTTATTCATGGAAACCAAGTTTCTAAGCTGCCTGATTCTTACAAACGTTATATGATGAACTACTTCCGCCGTTCACTACAGGTGGTAGGTACGCCAATTCAGCTTCGTTTCCATGAGGGATATAACCCTTATGAAGGTAAGACAGAGAAGCTAACACTAAGCCAAGAGCGTCGTCGTAAGCGCATGATGAGCCATATTAAGGGTAAGAAGTAATCATCACGTATCGAATTTAAAAGGAGCCATATGGCTCCTTTTTTAATGCTCTCTTTCAGCTAACTCGATACAAACATATACATTCACGGACTGAGACTAGATAAGTTTGCCCATAGACTAAAACTGGTTTCTTGTTGTTGAGGTGATTATGGGTAATTTGAGTTTAGGTGGTACGGGAATATTAGCTGTTAGTTTATTGTTGGCCGCATGCAACTCAGGTGGTTCTAGTAGCCCTGTTAGTCAGGTAAAGACAGACACGAATAAGCAGGTTAAGGAATTTGTCTCTAGTTGTCCCAATGATGGCCTTTACGACGGTGAGAAACCGTTTACATTGAAAGTGACTTCAACTGATACGGTAGAGGTGGGCGGTACCATATGCAGTGGCTCATTAGACGCCTTCAATAAAATGTACCTAGCTTACCCCGGTATAAAAAATATTAAGATTACTCAGATTGATGGTTCGGCTAACGATATTATTAATTTGCAGCTATCGACTAAAGTGCATGCTAATGGCTTGGTGACTCATTTAGGGTCTACCAGTATGGTAGCGTCAGGAGGGACTGATTTTTTCCTTGCGGGTAATTTAAGGTCGATTGCCGATGGTGCAAGAATAGGTGTGCACAACTGGCGTGATGGCTCTGGTAAAAGGGGAATCGATTATCCTAAGGACTCACCTGAACATAAAAAGTATCTAGATTACTATGCCAAGGTGGGTATCAGCGCGGACTTCTATTGGTTTACGTTAACGGCGAAACCTAATGGCGCCGAGGATGATGGTGATATGCACTGGATGACAAAAGCCGAAATAAACCAATATGGCTTAGCGATATAGTTTATCTTGTGGCCTAGCTGACAGCTAGGCCACATTTGTTATTGCTCAATAACCCTTGAGGTAATAGTGCCATCTTGGACTTGTGTCACTAAGGTATCACCAATTTTGGTATCCTCAACAGACTCGACCAATTTACCTTTCGCTATATGAGTGATGCTGTAGCCGCGAGAGAGTGTCGCTAATGGACTGACAGTGTCTAGTTGATGGCTGGCATTGGCAACTTGCTGATGAGCACTTTTTAGCTTATCTGTTATTGCAGTATTAAGTCGACGAGATAAGTGGCTAAGTTCATTGTTAGCGAGCGTTAACTTATGCTGTGGTGACTGCTGATTTAATCTCGCTGTAACACTTTGCTGCTGCAGTTGCAGCTGAGACAGCCTTTGCTGCATTGCATTCGTTAGCCTGATATTTAGCTCATCAAACTGCTGATTAAAGGTCTCTAGTTGTCTCTTAGGGTCGTTGGCAGCGAGTCTGTGGCTGACTTGCTGAAATTGGCTTTGTTTTCTTAGAGAGTAGTGTTGCCAACCTTGCTTGAGCCGGCCTAGCAGGGCGATAACATGCTGTGACTTGTTATCTTTATCTTTGGAGATGAGCTCGGCCGCTGCCGATGGGGTAGGCGCTCTAAGATCGGCAACATAATCACTAATGGTGATATCGACTTCATGGCCTACAGCGGAAATGACGGGGAGGGCGCTATTATAGATAGTGTGCGCTAACTCCTCATTGTTAAAACACCATAAATCCTCCAGTGAACCGCCGCCTCGGGTTAATAGCAACAGATCCACCTCTTGTCTTGCATTGGCTGTATGAATAGCGTGGCAAAGAGAAAGATGAGCATTGTCCCCTTGTACCTGACTTGGATAGATGATCACCTCTAGAGACGGATCGCGTCTTTGTAGCACATGTAGTACATCTTGAATGGCAGCGCCTGTGTGGGAGGTAATCACCCCGACTTTGCGTATATTCTCTGGCATTGGTCTTTTGGTTTCAGTGGCAAACAGACCTTCAGCAGCAAGCTTTAACTTTAGTGCTTCATACTGCTGTGCTAACAGGCCATCACCAGCTGGCAACATGGACTCAAGAATGAGTTGGTAATCCCCTCTTGGCTCATAAACACTAATCGCGCCTTTGACTAGTACTTGCTGACCATTGGTTGGTTTAAAGGTGACAGTGCGATTGCGTCCCTTAAACATGGCGCAGCGGATTTGCGAGCGACTATCCTTAAGGGTGAGGTACCAGTGACCTGAACTCGGTGCGGCAAAGTTAGAGATTTCTGCTTCGAGCCAAATTTTACCCAGTTGCCCTTCTAAAAGTTGTCTCACTTCACCATTGAGACGTGAGACGGTGTAAACATTATTTTTTGGGGTTTTCATGGGTATTTTGCCGTTAATGCCATTTTTTTACTATTTTCCATTTACCGAGACAAATATGCAAGGTATAATCCCGCCGCAATATTTTACCTCTATATTATTAAAATATCCTACCACACGGGGAAATGTTGCTCATGTTACGTTTAAAGAAAGAAGCACTCACTTTTGATGATGTGCTGCTGGTTCCAGCACACTCTACGGTTCTCCCTAACACAGCTGATCTAAAGACGCGCCTTACCGATAAAATCACACTGAATATTCCACTTGTCTCTGCGGCTATGGATACTGTGACCGAAGCACGTTTAGCGATTGCTATGGCTCAAGAAGGCGGACTAGGTTTTATCCATAAAAATATGAGTATCGAGCAGCAGGCTGAAGAAGTTCGTAAAGTCAAAATTTACGAATCAGGTATCGTGCAGCAGCCGGTAACGATTGCCCCAACGACGACTCTTGCCGAGTTAAGACGCCTTATCGATAAAAATGGTTTTGCTGGTTATCCAGTGGTGAATGCCGCTAACGAGCTAGTGGGTATCATCACGGGCCGTGACACTCGTTTTGTGACTGACTGGAGCAAAACGGTCGAGCAGGTGATGACACCAAAAGACCGCCTAGTAACGGTTCCAGAAGGAACGGCGCTAGATGAAGTGCAAAAGTTAATGCATGCCCACCGCATTGAGAAAGTCTTAGTGGTTGATAATGACTTTAAGCTTAAAGGCTTAATCACTGTCAAAGACTTCCTTAAAGCTGAGCAAAAGCCAAATGCTTGTAAAGATGAGCTGGGTCGTCTTCGCGTTGGCGCTGCTGTTGGCGCGGGTGCAGGCAATGAAGAGCGTGTTGATGCGCTGGTTAAGGCGGGCGTTGATGTATTGCTTATCGATTCATCTCACGGTCACTCGGAAGGCGTATTACAACGTATTCGTGAGACGCGTGCAAAGCATCCTGAGCTGCAGATTGTTGGCGGTAATGTCGCGACAGCAGAAGGTGCGCTTGCACTGGTTGAAGCGGGTGTTAACGCTGTTAAAGTGGGAATCGGCCCTGGCTCTATTTGTACTACTCGTATTGTTACAGGTGTTGGTGTTCCACAAATCACTGCGGTATCCGATGCAGCAGAAGCTGTGCGTAAACTCGGTATTCCTGTGATTGCCGATGGTGGTATTCGCTTCTCTGGTGATTTAGCCAAAGCCTTGGCTGCTGGCGCGTCTTGCATCATGGCTGGCTCTATGTTTGCTGGTACTGATGAAGCGCCGGGAGAAACAGAGCTTTACCAAGGTCGAGCTTATAAGTCTTACCGTGGCATGGGCTCTCTAGGTGCTATGTCTCAAGGCTCTTCCGACCGCTACTTCCAGAGCGATAATGCTGCCGATAAATTGGTACCAGAAGGTATCGAAGGCCGCGTACCATACAAAGGTAAGCTTAAAGAGATTATTCATCAGCATATGGGCGGTTTACGCTCTTGTATGGGCCTGACTGGTTGCCCTGATATCGAAACCCTTAATACTAAGGCAGAGTTTGTGAAAGTCACCTCTGCGGGCATGGGTGAGAGTCATGTCCATGATGTGACTATCAGCAAAGAAGCGCCTAACTATCGCTCTCGTACTTAATCGATTAATAAGGGTGGCTATAGCCGCCCTTTGTTTAAGTTTATTCATATAAAATCAAATATTAAGAAATAAAGGTTACCCATGAGTAATATCCACGAGCATAAGATCCTGATTTTAGATTTTGGATCTCAATATACCCAGCTGATTGCCCGTCGTATTCGTGAAATTGGTGTCTACTGTGAGCTATGGGCTTGGGATGTATCAGAAGCACAGATCCGTGAGTTTGCACCTAACGGTATTATCTTAGCCGGTGGCCCTGAGAGTGTGACAGCTGAGAACTCTCCTCGCGCCCCTGAGTATGTATTTAACGCAGGCGTGCCTGTGCTTGGGATCTGTTACGGCATGCAAACCATGTCTGAGCAACTAGGTGGTAAGGTCATTCAGGGCATAGGCGAAGGTGAGTTTGGTTACGCTCAGGTTGAAGTGCAAAACCCATGTAGCCTGTTTAACCATATCGAAGACGCCATTAGTGATGCAGGCAAGCCACTACTCGATGTGTGGATGAGCCATGGTGATAAGGTATCAAGCATTCCTGAAGGCTTCGTTGCTATTGCCAATACTGAAACTTGCCCTTATGCCGCTATGGCCAATGAGGATAAGCAGTTCTATGGCGTACAGTTCCACCCTGAGGTGACTCATACCCGTCAGGGTAAGCGTATGCTTGAGCACTTTGCCCTAGAGATTTGTCAATGTGAAGCTAACTGGCAGCCTGCGTCGATTATCGAAGATGCGGTCGAGCGTATTAAGGCACAAGTGGGCGATGAAGAAGTGATTCTTGGCCTGTCAGGCGGCGTTGACTCCTCTGTTGTGGCTATGTTGTTGCACCGCGCGATTGGTGACAAGCTTACCTGTGTCTTCGTCGATAATGGCCTGTTAAGACTCAATGAAGCCAAGCAGGTGATGGATATGTTTGGCGATCACTTCGGTCTCAACATTGTTCATGTTGACGCAGAAGACCGTTTCCTAAAGGCCTTAGAAGGTGAAGCAGATCCTGAAGCTAAACGTAAGATTATTGGTCATGTGTTTGTCGAGATTTTCGATGAAGAGTCTCGTAAATGTGTCAATGCTAAGTGGTTGGCTCAAGGTACTATCTACCCAGATGTGATCGAATCTGCTGGCAGTGCGACGGGTAAGGCCCATGTGATTAAGTCTCATCACAATGTTGGCGGTCTGCCTGAAGATATGGAGCTAGGCTTAGTTGAGCCTCTGCGCGAGCTCTTTAAAGATGAAGTACGTAAAATTGGTTTAGAGCTAGGTCTTCCCTATGACATGCTTTATCGCCATCCATTCCCAGGACCTGGACTGGGCGTGCGTGTATTGGGTGAGGTGAAAAAAGAGTATTGCGATCTGCTTCGCCGCGCCGATGCTATCTTTATCGAAGAACTGCATAAAGCCGAGCTATATCATAAAGTCAGCCAAGCATTTACCGTGTTCTTACCTGTACGTTCGGTGGGAGTCATGGGAGATGGCCGTAAATATGATTGGGTTGTGTCACTGCGCGCAGTAGAGACAATCGACTTTATGACAGCCCATTGGGCGCATTTGCCATATGATTTCCTAGGTCGCGTGTCTAATCGTATTATCAATGAAATCGACGGTATTTCCCGCGTGGTTTACGATATTTCCGGTAAGCCGCCAGCGACTATCGAGTGGGAATAGAGCTCTTATATGAGTTTATGATAAAGGCGCTGCGGCGCCTTTTTCTGTATAATGGCCCACTTTCATTAACTGATTGATGGAGTGCTTTGGGTGAGCGAGCAAGAAACCGATAGCTACTGGATGGCAAAGGCGATAGAGATGGCCAAAAAAGCCGAGCAAAATGATGAGATCCCAGTTGGTGCGGTATTGGTTAAAGATGGTGAGCTTGTGGCCGCAGGCTTTAACTATTCTATTGGTCTACATGACCCATCAGCCCATGCTGAGATGCAGTGCTTGAGACAAGCGGGTAAGGTGATTGAGAATTACCGTCTGCTCGATACTACCTTGTATGTCACACTGGAACCCTGTGCTATGTGTGCCGGTGCCTTAGTGCATAGTCGAGTCGCACGCGTTGTTTTTGGCGCTAAGGATGAAAAGACTGGCGCGGCGGGAAGTGTGATGAATATATTGCAACATGCTAGCCTCAACCATCAGTTAGAAGTGACCTCAGGTGTGTTGGCCGATGAGTGCAGTGCGCTATTAAGTCAGTTCTTTAAACGCCGCCGAAAAGAACATAAAGCTAAAAAACAGCTAAACAAGCAAATTAAGGCTAACTTGACGGACGAATAAAGGTAAAAAACTGCTTTTGTCTGTTTAACATGCGTAAATGGCGTGTTTTTAACATAGTTCGTCTTCTTGAATTGATGCGAACAGATTTATTCCTTTTCATAACAAGCTCTTATTATATTTTATTGTTTATTCACTTACGCTAAGTAAGTGAGCTTTTGTATCGAGTGCTTAAGCTTGTGCAATGGAAGGTGTTGCACAAAAAAACATCGATTTACTTGTCCTTTGGCGCAGATTTTGGGTCTTGTGGGTAATTAAAGCAAGTTCGTATTTGCGAACTCATTTATCGTAGGTGGCAACTATCTAGTTTGAGCTAGCATGTTACCTAAGCCTAGGGGTTATTCTGGCGGCGTAATATCTTGGCTTAAGTTTGACTCAGTTATCTGCTGGCCAGTTTTGCTGGTATCGGTTTCCAATGCGACCACTGGGGCAGGGTGTTTTGCCTGTTGATGTGCTTCTTGACTATCTAGCCAAACCATAGTGTCGTAGTAGCGGCGAATATTTTCCACATAGTGAACCGCTTCTTTGCCTCTCGCATAGCCATAACGTGTGTCCTTATAGTATTTGCGTTGTTGCAGCAGGGGCAGAACTTGCTTTACATCCCGCCAAGCGCTGGGGTTTAGCCCCATCTGCTGTGCAATCTTTCTGGCATCTTCCACATGACCCATGCCGACATTATAGGAGGCGAGGGCAAACCACATACGCTGATTTTGCGGTATGGAATTAGGTAGGCGTTTAAGTATGCCTTTAAGGTATTTGGCTCCACCACGTATGCTTTGCTCGGCATCGAGCCGGTTGGTGGTGCCCACTTGTTTGGCGGTCGGTAGCGTCAGCATCATCATGCCCCTGACCCCAGTGGGCGACCTTGCTTTAGGGTTCCAATGGGATTCCTGATAGCTAGTAGCCGCCAGTTTGCGCCAGTCTAGACCGTCGGCATAGGTTTCAAAGAGGAGGCGATATTTAGGCAGTTTGTTATCTATGGCACGAATAAAGGCGCGAGTATCGACGTAATCGAATCGTTGCACATGGCCAAAGTATTTCTCGTTAAGATGCTCAAGGGTGCCAGCTAAACGCTCTTGATGCCAAAAGGCGAGCAGTTGGCTCATCAACTTATCGCTATTTTGGGGAGGAAGTAGCCAGCTAACGGGAATATTTTTTTCAAGTATTGGACCCGACCTAAGCTCTGGCATCATGCGGCGGCTGACTTGCAGACTGGCACTGTCTGTTAGGGTGTAGGGAATATCGCCTTTAGCAATCAGGCTTAGTAGCTCTTCATTGTCTTTATCGTAGACTTGCTCCCAACTCAGTGTTGGGTGGCGTTGCTGATACTGAGCTAAGGTTTCCACATAGGCTGAGTCGGCAATTATGCTAATGGGCAGCTCAAGATCTTCGATACGTTTAGGTCTATAGGTGCCCTGTCTATATACCAAGAGTCTATCGATATGATAAAGGGGAGGGCCAAGTCTAAAGCGCGCTCGTCGATTAGGGCTATCACTTAGACCAGCGGCGATTAAATCTATCTCTTCAGTCTCAAGGGCATCGTATAACGCGGAGATACTATTAAAGGCTTTTATCTTAAGAGGTGTATCTAGATAGTTAGCAAACTTAACTGCCATCTCATAATCGAAGCCAGAATGGCCTTGGCCATTGAGCATATATATTTGTGGCCCGTAAAGCGTGCCAACTGTGAGCTGTTGAGGCTTGGCATTGGCAGAAGGTGAGTCCTTGTTATCAGACAGGCTTGGATCCTGACATGCTGCCAGTAAAAAACTTACTATGATCGCCAAGTACCATTTTTTCATTGGAATGTAGCGTAAATTTTTCCTTATATATTAGTTGCATATAAAATTTATCTATATGAAGTATGCTTTTATACCTGCCAACTAATTATGACCAAAATATCGACGATAGAGAAGCTGCTTGAGGTTATTCTCTCTTATGATAACTGTTTTCTCAAATCAGGCTACAAATAGCGGTTTTTGAAGCCTTTATTAGGCTGGCTAGAGATGAATTTTGTGACCTATTTCCCTATAATAGCGCCCAGTTCTGACCCTGCAATAATTAATAATAAGGTGAAAAGACGTGATGGAAATCATCCGCGGAGCCCCTGCGTTATCGGCATTTAGGGTGCAAAAGCTGATGCAAGCCTGTGAGCATGCCCAGCTACCCGTAACCCAGATTTATGCCGAATTTATACACTTAGCCCAACTCAAGACGCCATTAACCGAGGAACAAAAACAACAACTAGATAAGATCCTCACCTATGGTCCAGATATTGAAACTCATACGCCCTCTGGAACCTTGATTTTCGTTACACCCCGTCCCGGTACTATCTCTCCTTGGTCTTCTAAAGCCACCGACATTGCTCACAATTGCGGCCTAAATAACATTAAGCGTTTAGAGCGTGGTATTGCTTATTATGTCGAAGCTGAGGCGATGACAGATGAGCAACAAAGCACGCTTAATGCTCTGTTACATGACCGCATGATGGAAGTGACGCTAACGTCTTTTGACCAAGCACAAGTTTTATTTGAGCAGGCCCAGCCCGCTAAATATCAAAGTGTGAATATTTTGGCAGAAGGTCGCCGCGCATTGGAAGTGGCGAATGTTGAGATGGGCTTAGCGTTAGCCGAAGATGAGATTGACTACCTAGTTGAGAACTTTGTGCAACTAGGTCGTAATCCCAATGATATTGAGCTGATGATGTTTGCTCAGGCCAACTCAGAGCATTGCCGTCATAAGATCTTCAATGCTGATTGGACCATTGATGGCGAGGAGCAGCCAAAATCCCTGTTCAAGATGATTAAAAACACCTTTGAACATACGCCTGAGCATGTGCTATCGGCCTATAAAGATAATGCTGCGGTAATGGAAGGCTCGATTGCGGGTCGCTTCTTCCCTAATCAAGATGGTGTTTATCAATATCATCAAGAGCCGATGCATGTGCTGATGAAGGTGGAAACCCATAACCATCCTACGGCAATCAGCCCATATCCAGGTGCAGCAACCGGCTCAGGTGGTGAAATTCGTGATGAAGGCGCAACGGGTAGAGGCTCTAAGCCTAAAGCGGGCTTAACAGGCTTTAGCGTCTCTAACCTGAATATCCCTGGCTTTAAACAGCCATGGGAGCAAGATTATGGTAAGCCATCTCGCATCGTCAGTGCTTTAGATATTATGACTGAAGGCCCGTTGGGTGGCGCCGCATTTAACAATGAGTTTGGTCGTCCTGCACTATTAGGTTATTTCCGTACCTATGAGCAGCAGGTCAATAGCCATAATGGCATAGAGGTGCGCGGTTATCACAAGCCTATTATGATTGCTGGTGGCTTAGGTAACATTCGTGACGAGCATGTGCAGAAAGGCGAGATCACGGTAGGTGCTAAGTTAATTGTACTTGGTGGCCCTGCAATGAATATTGGCCTAGGTGGTGGAGCTGCGTCGTCAATGGCTTCAGGCCAGTCGAGCGAGGATTTAGACTTTGCCTCGGTGCAGCGAGAAAACCCTGAGATGGAGCGCCGCTGTCAAGAGGTGATCGATCGCTGCTGGCAGATGGGTGAGAATAACCCTATTCAGTTCATTCACGATGTGGGCGCAGGCGGTTTATCTAATGCCTTCCCTGAGCTGGTCAGTGACGGTGGTCGTGGCGGTAATTTCGAGCTGCGTAACGTGCCATCGGATGAAGCTGGTATGAGCCCATTAGAGATCTGGTGTAATGAGTCTCAAGAGCGCTATGTATTGTCGGTGGCACCTGAAAACCTTGAAACCTTTGCCGCTATCTGTGAGCGTGAGCGAGCGCCTTTTGCTGTAGTGGGTGAAGCGACGGAGCAGGAGCACCTAAGCCTATCTGATAATCACTTTGATGATAAGCCAATCGATCTGCCTCTTGAAGTGCTACTGGGTAAAGCGCCTAAGATGAGCCGGAATGTGGTCAGTGCTAAGGCGAGTTCTACTGCGCTTGAGCAGCAACATATTGAAGTTAGCGATGCGATTCGTCGTATTTTGCGTCTGCCAACCGTTGCAGAGAAAACCTTCTTGATCACCATAGGGGATAGAAGTGTCACCGGCCTTGTTAATCGCGATCAGATGGTGGGACCTTGGCAGGTTCCCGTTGCCGATTGTGCTGTCACTGCGGCGAGCTATGATTCCTATGCGGGTGAAGCCATGTCTATGGGTGAGCGTACACCACTGGCGCTACTCGATTTTGCTGCATCTGGACGCATGGCGGTAGCCGAGTCAATTATGAATATCGCTGGTGCCGATATTGGTTCACTTAAGCGTATTAAGTTAAGTGCTAACTGGATGTCGGCCGCCGGTCACCCAGGTGAAGATGCTGGCTTATATGAAGCGGTAAAAGCTGTGGGTGAAGAGCTGTGTCCAGCCCTTGGTTTGACCATTCCTGTAGGTAAAGACTCTATGTCGATGAAAACCGCTTGGCAGGATGAAGATAAACAAAAGAGTGTGACGTCACCTCTGTCTTTGGTGATCACCGCCTTTGGTGTGGTCAAAGATATTCGCAATACGGTAACGCCTGAGTTGAGAACCGATAAAGGTGATACTCGCTTGTTACTTGTCGATCTCGGTCAAGGGCAAAACCGCCTTGGTGGTTCTTGTTTAGCTCAGGTTTATAGTGAGCTTGGCGATATCGCCCCTGATCTTGATAAGCCCGAGAGTCTTAAACATTTCTTCGATGTGATTCAGTCCTTGGTGGCGGATAAGCAGCTATATGCCTATCACGATCGCAGTGATGGTGGCCTATTCACCACCTTAGCTGAAATGGCCTTTGCTGGTAATATTGGTCTGAACCTTGACCTGACATCTGTCCCTGGTAGCGATCTTGAAGTGCTATTCAACGAAGAGTTAGGCGGCGTGTTGCAAGTGGCTGAATCAGACGCCGAAGCCATCATCAAACGTTTTAATCAGCATGGAGTAAGCTGTTACGCTATCGGCGGCATTAACCATGATAACGTCAATGAGATCCGCATTGAGCGTAATGGCCAAGTGTTAGTGCAAGAATCTCGTTCTGAGTTAAGAGGGATCTGGGCAGAAACCACACTGCATATGCAAACCCTTAGGGATAATCCTGAGTGTGCTAAAGAGGAGCATGCACTTAAGCTTGATGCCAGCGAGCCTGGTTTGACGGTAGATTTATCCTTTGATCCATCACAGGATGTGGCCGCACCTTTCATTCTTAAAGGGGTTGCACCGAAAATGGCGATTGTGCGTGAGCAAGGGGTTAACTCTCACCTTGAGATGGCGGCCGCATTTGACAGAGCCGGTTTTGAAAGCCGAGATGTACATATGAGTGATATTCTCTCGGGCAGAGTAAGCTTAAGTGACTTCCAAGGCTTGGTTGCCTGTGGTGGCTTCTCCTATGGTGATGTATTAGGAGCAGGTGAGGGCTGGGCTAAGTCTATTCTGTTCAATGATATTGCTCGCAACGAATTTAGTCGTTTCTTTGAGCGCGGTAATAGTTTTGCTTTAGGCGTGTGTAATGGCTGCCAGATGCTCTCTAATTTGAAGGAAATTATTCCAGGTTCTCAGCTTTGGCCTCGTTTTGTACGTAACCGTTCTGAGCGTTTTGAAGCGCGCTTTAGTTTGGTTGAAGTACAAGAGTCGCCGTCGTTGTTCTTTGATGGCATGGCTGGATCTCGCATGCCAATTGCTGTCTCCCATGGGGAAGGGCGAGCCGAGTTTGCCAATCTTGAGGCTCAACAAGCTGCATTAGCATCAGGAACCCTAGCGCTTAAGTATGTCAATGGGCGTGGTGAAGTGGCGACTCAGTATCCACAAAATCCGAATGGTTCGCCTGAAGGATTGAGTGGGATCTGTACAACAGATGGCCGAGTGACCATTATGATGCCTCACCCTGAGCGTGTATTTAGAACAGTAGCGAACTCTTGGCATCCAGATTCATGGGGTGAAGATAGCCCTTGGATGCGAATGTTTAGAAATGCACGAGTCAAACTCGGTTAAGCTTATTTTAAGCTATTAACTGAGTAAAAAAGTCGGAAAAGGGTCAAGTTTAGCTTGGCCCTTTTTTTATTTAACTTTTATTAACGTTGGGTATTCTACTTATATATCAGTCCTATACTCATTTATTGGTGTCGTCTTATTGACTTTTTCAATGAAAAAGTCTCTTCAATGAAGAAAGCACTGTGAAGCTAGCATTTTGCTTTGTATTCCTAATTGGCATTACCTCAATAGGGCTTTGGAACTTAGCCGAAGAGCAGTCACTATTTCGTCTATGAAAGCCTATCAGTATGGGAACCATTCTTGTTTAACATGAGTGGTGTGGTTTGTTTATTGGTGTTGAACCATGATGAGGCGAGAGATATTAATCTGTTTTTTTACTTGTTTCTGGTAGGTGTTTAATGAGCGCCCATAGATGAGTCCTCTTTGAGCGCTTATCAAATTAGAGTGAATTGATACGGTAAGCTAGCTAGCTAATTGATTAATCATAAAATTCCAGCTCTAAAAAGTTCGGCGAAGACTTTCTTGTAGGCCTGAATTATTTGTTCAATGAATTTTTGCATTATTAACACCCCTTTTTGAATCGATTTTATCGATAGCAAGTTTGGGCTTTCTAATAATTCATTCTAGCTTCGACATCTATGAATTAAGCCATGCCCCTGTCTTGCTTTACGGAGTCAGTATAGAGGTCACTTTTCTGGGTGACAAAAGATTTAATTTAACATTTATCATTAGATAAACTAATGGTTAATTTGTTTATATTGTATTTTAATTTAACTTAAACAGTATCTTATTTAATCTTTTGTTTATCGTTTTATTTTTTTGTCTTGTTTTTATTGGTTTTGAGTCTTGATTTTGTTTTATATGGCGTAAATGTGATGATTTCTGTTTAAATGTGGTGCTCCTACTTTAATTTCTGTGTTCTGTCAATGGTGTGTTTGGTTGCTTTGTGGTGTTGCTCTCAAATTCAATGCTGTTGAGGGCTTTTGATTGATTTGAATCAATTTTGAATGGTATAAAATACGGGCCTTATTTATTGAGTTTTACTGCAACTTTCTGATATTTATGGGTTATTAATTAATGTCTAAATTAACTGTTTTTTAGACATCCATTTGTTTGAGTTGCGGCAAATTCCATACCGTATTTTGGTTCATATCATGCATTATTGATATTTGGCCATGATATTAAGATAAAAGATGTATTTTGAATGTTTTGTTCTTGAGTAATACATATTCAAAATAAATTATCCTACAACTTAACTTGATTCACTGGAGTGAATTATTAGGTTCATCACCTAAGGAGTCACAGATGATTGTTGAAGAGGTTGTTGAGCTATCGCGCCTGCAGTTTGCGCTGACAGCCATGTATCACTTCCTATTTGTTCCTTTAACCCTAGGTTTAGCTTTCTTGCTGGCTATCATGGAGTCACTGTATGTGATGACTGATAAACAGATCTATAAAGATATGACTAAGTTCTGGGGTAAGCTATTTGGTATTAACTTTGCCATTGGTGTTACCACAGGTCTGGCGATGGAGTTCCAGTTTGGTACTAACTGGTCTTACTATTCCCATTATGTTGGGGATATCTTTGGTGCTCCTCTTGCCATTGAAGGCTTAATGGCCTTCTTCCTAGAGTCCACCTTTGTTGGCATGTTCTTCTTTGGCTGGGATAGATTCAGTAAGCGTCAGCATTTAGCTGTGACTTGGTTGGTCGCTATTGGCTCTAATATGTCGGCACTTTGGATTCTTGTGGCTAATGGCTGGATGCAAAACCCAGTGGGTTCGGTATTTAACTATGAAACCATGCGTATGGAGATGACAAGTTTTGCTGAGGTTGTCTTTAACCCTGTTGCTCAAGTTAAGTTTGTTCATACGGTTGCTTCGGGTTATGTGGCGGGTTCGATTTTCGTCTTGGCTATTAGTGCGTACTACATACTAAAGAATCGTGATTTGCCGTTTGCTCGTAGATCATTTGCGATTGCTGCTAGCTTTGGTATGGCATCGATTCTCTCTGTTATTGTACTGGGTGATGAGTCTGGTTATGAAGTGGGTGAAGTGCAAAAGGTTAAACTTGCAGCCATCGAAGCTGAGTGGCACACAGAGCCTGCTCCAGCTGCCTTTACCGCTGTGGGTTTCCCTAACCAAGAAACCATGCACACAGATTATGCGGTGAAAATCCCTTATGTTATGGGGATTATTGCTACCCGTTCACTAGACGAGCAGGTAACAGGCCTTAAAGAACTCATTGCTAATCACGAAGTACGTATTCGTAATGGTATGCAAGCCTACGCCATGTTAGAGAAGCTAAGAGCGGGAGATAAGAGCCCTGAGCTCAGAGCTGCATTTGATGAAGCTCAAAAAGACTTAGGTTATGGCTTACTGCTGAAGCGCTATACCGACAAGGTTGTTGATGCGACAGAAGAACAGATTAAAGCAGCCGCATTAGATTCTATTCCACAGGTTGCACCTATGTTCTGGACCTTCCGTATCATGGTAGGTGCAGGTGTGATTATGTTGTTCGTGTTTGCCGCCGCCTTCTGGCAAAGTACGCGTCACCGTATCGCTGAGAAAAAGTGGGTATTAAAAGCTGCGCTCTATAGCTTGCCATTGCCTTGGATTGCCATCGAGTGTGGTTGGTTCATTGCTGAATACGGTCGCCAGCCATGGACGATTTCGGAAGTCTTGCCAACCTTTATGTCGGCATCGAGTCTAAATCCGTCTGATCTCTGGTTCAGTATTATAGGCATTACTGCTTTCTATACGGTATTGCTAGTGATCGAAGCTTACTTAATGATTAAGTTTGCTCGCCGTGGTCCAAGTAGTTTGAAGACTGGACGTTATCACTTTGAGCAGCAAGCTTAAGCAGGAGGTTACAAGATGTTTGATTATGAAGTATTGAGAGTCATCTGGTGGGCGCTAATTGGCGTACTCTTTATTGGCTTTGCTGTCACAGATGGGTTTGATATGGGTGTTGGTGCACTTTTACCTATAGTGGGTAAAGATGACACCGAGCGCCGCATTATGATTAACTCAATTGCGCCTCACTGGGATGGTAACCAAGTTTGGTTAATCACAGCCGGTGGTGCACTATTTGCTGCTTGGCCTATGGTGTATGCGGTTTCTTTCTCAGGGTTTTATATCGCCATGGTATTGACCTTAATGGCGTTATTTCTCCGTCCTGTGGGTTTTGATTATCGCTCGAAAATTGAAGACCCACGCTGGCGTCAGTCTTGGGATTGGGCCATCTTTGTCGGTAGCTTTGTACCGCCACTGATTATTGGTGTCGCTTTTGGTAATTTACTTCAAGGCGTGCCATTTAACTTTGATGAGTTTTTGCGTGCTAAATACCATGGTGGTCTGTTTGGTCTACTCAATCCATTTGGCTTGTTAGCCGGCCTTATCAGTGTTGCTATGTTTATGATGCAAGGTGCGACTTGGCTGCAGATGAAGACAGAGGGTGAACTGAGAGTGCGCGCTGCTGGCTTTACTCAAATCTTAGCTGTATTGGTAACAGTATTATTTGCTGCCGCAGGTGTATGGCTTGCGAATGGTATCGATGGTTATGTAGTGACGTCGAATTTAGATCACTTTGGTGTATCGGACCCTGCAGCTAAAACTGTCGCCGTCGAAGCTGGTGCCTGGCTTGCAAACTATGATAAGTACCCAGTGACTATGGCATTCCCAATTTTGGGCTTAGCACTGCCGCTATTGGTACTTGTGTGTAGCAGACTTAATCGCAGCGGTTTTGCCTTCCTGTTTAGCTCATTGACTGTAGCCTGTGTGATTTTAACCTGTGGCTGCGCTATGTTCCCATTTGTGATGCCATCTTCACTGGATCCAAATGTGAGCTTGACTATGTGGGATGCGACGGCAAGTGAAACCACCTTAGGCGTCATGACTGCCGCAGCTTGTGTATTTGTGCCTATCGTCTTGTCTTATACTGCTTGGACCTACTACAAGATGTTTGGTCGTCTTGATCGTAAGTTTATCGAAGACAATAAAGCGTCACTTTATTAATAGGAGCAAAATTATGTGGTATTTCACTTGGATTCTAGGGGTTTTGC
Organism: uncultured Shewanella sp.; assembly: GCA_947503555.1. Classification (GTDB taxonomy): domain Bacteria; phylum Pseudomonadota; class Gammaproteobacteria; order Enterobacterales; family Shewanellaceae; genus Shewanella. Next base: position 158,392 of record CANNEE010000001.1, on the reverse strand, counting down.
TCGCTTGTTCTTTCGGTATTATCAATGCGTTATGGCTTGAACATACTGAAAACATGGACAGAAAGATAGACGAGTAACTCTTCTAGCTTGATAAAATTTGAGGCCCGCATATGCGGGCCTTTTGTTTTTACGAAGTGACTGGATAAATCCTTAAACATAATATAGTCTACCTATAATTAGGTATTTCGATAAAAGGATGATCGGATGAGTGAGTCTTGGCGTTTTACCACAAAGTCACATGAAGTTAAGGTGACTAACTCTTGGTTTTTTGGTGTCAAATTATATGTTGATGGCAAGCTAAGAGATAAGGACACTAGCTTTCTTGATTTTGGCCAAGAGGCACTGATTGCGCCACTTGAAAATGGTACCGTACTTGAAGTAGTGCCTAAGCCTGGATTAGTTAGCGTACAGCTCGATGCTTATTTGGTTGATGGTACACAACGCAAGTGGGTTTTCAGCTCCTACAGCCCACAACTAGTGAGTAATAGTAAGTAGTCATTTCAGGCGATAAGCTTCAGGTTATGCTTGTAATATACGCAATAAAAAGCCAAGTCATATGACTTGGCTTTTTATTTGCAGATGAGACTTTATACCCTAAATACACCTATTTGACGCTTAAGCTCTGCTGCGACTTGAGTTAACTCTTCGGCGGATTGCACCGTTTCTGCCGCCCTATGATCGCCTTCTTGAGCTAATTCAGTAATCTGATGTAGATTGCGAGTGATTTCTGCCGCCACAGCGCTTTGCTGCTCTGTGGCGCTAGCTATGCTGGTGGCTGCAGTTGATAGATCGCCAATTCTTTGGGTGATCTCAGTAAGCTGGTTGCTTGCCTGTTCACCTTGGGAAGCAGAGTCGATACCTAGTTGCTGACTTTGATCCATCTGGCTAGCAGTAACGCTAACAACTTGCTGTAAACGGGAAATCGTTTGGCCAATCTCAGAAATAGAGGTTTGAGTTCGCTGGGCTAGGTTACGTACTTCATCGGCAACCACAGCAAAGCCGCGACCTTGCTCCCCAGCTCGCGCCGCTTCTATCGCCGCATTCAGTGCTAACAGATTAGTTTGCTCTGCAATCGAGTTGATGACTTCTGTTACTTGGCTGATGGCTTCACTTTCTCGACTTACGTTCTCCACAGCATCATGGCTATTTGAAAGCTGATTGCTGAGATCGAGCAAGCTAGTGACCACAGTTTCTAATTGAGATTGCCCAGACTTAGCCGCTTGGTCGACCTGTTGATTTTGACTAGCGCTGGCATTGGCGTTATCGGCAACATCGCGAATGGATGTTGACATCTCTTCTATCGCAGTGGCGATTTGATCTGTTTGCGCCATCATCGCTCGAGCTTCTTCACCATTTAGACGAGCAATTTCTTGAGCCTGCTGTGATTGAGCTTCGACTTGGGTCACAGAGGCTTGCAGTGCCATAATCAGCTGTCTAAGGCTATCGGCCATACTCGTGGCGCTGATGGTTATCTGGTCAACCTCATTTTCACTCTCTTTATCTGCCTTTGGAATTTCTCGGCTTAAGTCACCATCGCCTAATGCGGTTAAATGTTGCTGTAATCGCTTGAGTGGAGCCAGAGCGCGATGAAGCACTACCGAGAGCATAAGGGTAATAAGCGCTATTCCTGCTAGAGCAACGCCTGTATTGATTTTAAGTAAGGTAATACTTTCTTCATTAAGCTCTTTGGCTGGTACTTGACCGACCAAGGTCCAATCCCATCCTGGTACATGCATACTGTAAGAGAAAGCCTTTTGCCCATTGAGAGAAGAATAGCGTTGACTCATTTGGTAATTTTGCGCTTGAGCTAGCGTCAAGCCATCTAGAACTTGTTCAGTAACCTTGCTGCCCACTTTAGATTGGTGATGGGCAACGACGCTAGTATCTGTATTTCGAATGAGTAAGTATTTACCTGTTTCTTCTAATTGCAGTTTGTTTACCACACTGCGAATTTGGCTTAAGGACTGAGTAATATCAAAACCGATATACATAATACCGATAACTTCACCTGTGGTGCTCTTGATTGGCCTATAGACGGTCATATAGTCCTTGCCAAAGAGATTGGCATAGCCTTCATATTCTTCACCAGAGAGCAGCGCTTGGTAACCTGGATGGTTTTTTCCTAGGTAGGTTGCTAATGCGCGTTTACCATCGGGCTTTTTCAGCGATGTTGTAATACGAATAAAGTCATCACCCTCTCTGACAAACACTGTTGCTGTGCCACCAGTTAGATTGGCAAATCGATCGACTTTACTTTTAGAGGCATTGAGCTGCTCACGGCCATGAACTAGTGCAGGTGTGGCTTTACTGAAAATTTTAACTGTTTTATTAGGCTTGTGAAATTGTCCTGGATACATCTCTCTAAACACGTCGGCGCTGCGACGGGCTTGATTGAGAAGACTGTCATATTGTAGCTGAAGTAGCTCAACTAGCTCATGCATTTGATCTTGCATTGCGTGCTCAGCTTTGGTTTCTATCTCATTGGATGCGGTGAGATAGGAGATGCTGCTAAGAACAGCAAAAACAAGAATGGTAAGAATGAAAGCAAGTGTCCCTATTTGCTTTGCGATGGGCCAATGTTTGTAGTTCATTATTAGTAACCTGGCGGTTTGATTTGAGTGTGAACTTTACCCTAAATCTTATTGTAGTTACTTGAACTAGATCGCATATTGCTCGCAACTGTTTTGTGTAATTTAGATACAAAACAGGGTGTTATGGTTAAGTTGTTTGCGCTCGTACGCTGTAATGAAAATAGGCGGCAATGATCTTTTTCATAGCTGTAGTGCTGATGGCGTCATTATTTTGGTTAAAAGTGTGATGTCTGCTGTCGATGCTTGAGGTCAATTTGGTTGTTGAGTTACATGAGCGGCCGAAAATCTGCGCCGTTTTGCTACTTTCATCATGAGTTTGTACATCACTGGAACCCAGATGAGTGATAGTAGGGTGGTGAAGAGTGTTCCCCCTGCGATAGCCACTGCAAAAGGTGGCCAAAATCCGCCGCCGGCGATAATCAATGGAAGAAAGCCGCCTATGGTAGTGATTGTGGTTGAGCCTATATGGCGGCCGCAGCTTGCCACGGTATCGACAAGCTCATTTATGCTAGCTTGTCTTGGCACTTGCATATCTTCTAGCTCTGCCAAAATGACAATAGCGGCGTTGATTGCTAGGCCCATTAGACCTAAAAGGCCGATAATGACGGTAAAGCCAAAGGGGGCGCCAAAAATAAATACAGCTAATAAGCCTAAGCCTGCCGATTGTGCTGCGCTCAATAATATGATGGCAGTAAGCCTAAATGAATTGAACGAGAGCACCACGGTAGTGAGGAGAAGAGTGACGACCAAGACTAAATTTGACATTAAGTCGCCGACCGCTTCGTTACGCTTAGCACTTTCGCCACCTATTTCGATACGATAGCCGCTGGGTAATGTGATTTGCTCAAGTTTGGCTTTTACCCTCTCTAACACTTTAGAAGGTAATACTCCACTGGTGATATAGGCTTCTATGGTGTTAACTCTTTGGCCATTACGTCTTGGAATTGCACCTTGACTGATGTTGATTTGACTCGTGGCTAATGCCGATAATGGAATACCACTGGCCGTTGCAGAAACAAGATTGAGATTGGTAAGGTTAGTTTGTCGCTCTCTCGCATCACTCGATAAACGCACTCTGATTGGTAGAGATTCAGTTTGCTCGAGTATGCTGCCACCATGTATACCTGTGGTGGCCATCTGTATTTGATTGGCGATATCACTAAGGCTTAAACCACTCATCAAGCTGGCATCTTCATTGACTTGCAACCAAAGTTTAGGCACTCCAGCGCCAAGTGTGGCGCGGCTATGAATAACATCTTGAGTTTGGCTTAATAACAGGCGCACGTCATCGCCGATAGATTTTAACCTATCAAGATCTGCTCCATAAATTCTTAGCTCGACAGGCGCATTAAATGGTGGGCCTTGCTCCAGTTTACGTACCAGTATTTGGGCTTGCGGATATTGCTGATCCAATGAGGCTTGAAGCTGTGGAATAAGTCGATTTGCTATTTGGAAGTCATCGGCTGTCACCATGGCTTGTGCATAGTGGCTAGCACCTTGCTGACGTTGAATCAAGTTATAGTAAAATGAAGGGGTGTTTCCACCTATGACCCAATTAATCTCTTTGATTCCACTTGCTTGCCTAATGCTGCTATCAATTGCGAGCACTTGAGTTTGAGTCTGATCTAAACTGACATGGGGAGATAAGTAGACTTCTATCTGGAACATGTCTCGGTCTGAAGGTGGAAAGAATTGCTCAGTCATCTGAGTGGCAGCGATAAAGCCGACAATAGGCAGTATACCTATTGTCGTGGCACTGAGCTTAGGATGAGTTAATGCATAATGAAGGCTAAAGCGATAGGCGCGACTAAGCAAAGGCAGAGCGATTCCTCTGTGGTACCAACGGTGACTGCCATCCTTGGGGCTAAAACGGCCAGCGAGCCCAGCAATTAATGTATGGGAGATGATATAGGAGCCTAGTAGGGCAAAGATAACTGAGATGGCGATTCCGCCGACAAATTCTCCCGCTGGCCCAGGCATTAATACGATAGGTGCAAAAGCCAACATAGTGGTGATGGTCGAGCCTGCTAGCGGTAGCCAAAGGTGTTTTAAGGTCTCCTTTACCGCTTCAATTCTCGTTTTACCTGCTTGTCGTCTTTGGGCTATGGCATCGACTATCACAATAGCGTTATCAACCATAATCCCTAGTGCAACGACTAAACCGGTAACAGACATTTGATGTATAGGTAGGCCGACAAACTTCATACAGGCGAGGGTAAATAACACTGTGAGTGGTAATGACAGGGCAACGACAAGTGCATTTCTTAACCCTAAGGTGAGCAGTAATACCACAAGAATAATGATAAAGCCCTGTAGTAGGTTGATAACTAGGCTAGAGAGTCGATCTGCAGTATAACTTTCTTGCTCAAATAGCCAGTTTATCTTGATATTGTTAGGTAATTCATTACCCAAATGCTCCGTGAGCTCACGTACTTGTTGCTGCCAAATATCGACTCTAGCTGTATCTAGCATACGAGCGGCAATCATGATGCCTTGGTGTTGCTCAATAAGTGCAAGACTGGCAGCGGGAGTTTTGGCTTGGCGAGTAACTCTTGCAAGATCGCCTAAGCGAATCAATTGGCCATAGGCATCGATTTTAATGGGTACTTGTTTTATGCGAGTGATTGAGTCTAGCTCACCCGATATCTCGACGAGTGCACGAAATTGATTGTTATTGAGCTCACCAGCCGACACTTTTGTATCGGCATTACTCAAAATATTGGCTACGGCAGCAGGAGTGAGTTGAAGTTGATTAATCGAGTTAGCATTGAGCTCAACAAGGATCTCTTCTTCTGGAGCGCCATAAAGTTTGACAAAATCGGTTCCAGTTAAACTGCGTAGTTGGCTTTGTAACTCTTTCGCATATCGATTAAGAATATCGGCTTGGCTGCCTGAAAGATGGTCGGAGGAGACTTGCGCAGGGGGGCTTTGCCAGCTGAGCCCTAGAATCACAGTGTTCGCAAAGGCTGATTTATCATCTAAACGACTGTTACGAGCCCCCTGAGGAAGTAGTGATTGACTGTCACTGATAAGATCTCTTGCTCTTGACCATACTGGTTCTGTTTTGGTAATACTGCCTTTTAGTTCTAATGTGATAACTGAGATGCTTGGCCTTGACGTCGAACGAATCAGCTTTAGCTCTTCAAGCTGCCTTAATTGGCTCTCTAATACTTCGGTGACTAAGGCTTCTACTCGGGCTGAAGAAGCGCCTGGGTAATGAGTAATCACGGTAGCAATTCGATTGGTCAGGTGGGGATCTTCGGTTCTAGGTAAACTGCTGATGGCCCCAAAGCCTGCAACAATAAGCAAAGCAATCAGCAGGCTAGCTAATCTGCCATTTTCAACAAGCGCTTTAACCATAACTACCTCTTTGCCTGCTGAGCGATAGGTGCTACGTTTTGCCCTGCAACCAACTTGTGTAAGCCCTTGTCTATATAGTATTCATTTTTGCTAATTGCCCCTGAAATAAAGGCCATATGCTCATTAGTGAAAATAATCTCTACATCTCGCTTACCTATTTGATGCTCTTTAGTGTCCTTTTCTGATGCCTGCGCGATAAAGAGATTCCAACGACCTCTCATCCCTTGAGTTAAGGCGGAAATGGGAACCCAAAAACCCTTGCGTGGGATCACTTGTTGATATGCTAAGTATGCCAGCTCACCATTGATAACATTGGCATCTTGGGGAAGTGCAAGTCTTAGGGTTTGAGTGCGTGTAATTGGATTCACTTGACTACTAATCCCTAGTACTTTCGCTACATACTGAGTATTGGCCACTTTGAGCGCAAGTTTCTCTTCGAGCTTAAATTGTTGAGAGAGATTAATGGGAATACCAATATGGGCTTGAGGACGATTATTTTGAATCAGTGTAAAAACCGGTTTTCCGAGATTAACGACTTCTCCAAGGTTGGCTTGTCGTTGACCTATGCTGGCGTCAAATGGGGAGACTAACTTGGATTTAGCTATCTTTAATTCGACAGCCCTTAATGATGCATTTAGACGATTTCTTGCAGCAATAAGACTGTCTACTTTGCCCTTGCTTTCATCGAGCTCTTGGCTGGAAACATAACCTTGGCCACTTAACTCTTGGCTGCGTTGTAGACTCGCTTTTGCTAGGGTTAAATCGGCTTTATTTTGCAGCAGAGAGGCATGAATTTCCTGTTGTTGTGCTTGTAAAAGTTGCGTATCTAACTCGGCAAGCACTTGCCCTTTAGTCACTTGTACACCTGAGTCTACGAGGATCTTGTTAATTTTCCCGTTGAGTTCAAAACCAATCTCTGTGGTATTGGCTGCTCTAATGGTGCCTGTATATTCCTGTGTGAGGGTGTAGGAATCAACCTCGATTAAGCGCTGGACACTGACACTTTGAGGTTTGAGCTGGCTAACTGCCTTAGGTTCGTCGTTACAGCCGCTTAAGGTTAATATTAAACCTAGTTTGATGGCGAGTAGGCAAAAATGAGAGAAGTCCTTCAACATAGCTAATTTACCTACCTCGTCCTGTGTCCATTTATTGAGATCAAGATCAAACTTTTGATTAGAACATTTAGTCTAAATGTCGTAGCTAGTGTCTGTCTAGTAAATATTACATTTCGCCAACCATTTTGTAACACCTGATATTGATTTTTTACTTTACATTTTAGAATCTTGGGGGGAGGTTAAGTTGAGCTAGAGGTAGGTTGAGGTAGGATGATTTGAGTAGGTTGTTAGGGAGTGTAGAAGGAAAGAAGCTTAAGTCTATATCGCTTAAGCTTTACATAGTGAAATGGTGCTGGCTACCTATGAAGGAGGAGAGGAGAGCCGAGCTTATTCGCCCAGCATTTCTTCTTTTAAGCTTTGTTGTGCTGGGTCTTCACCTAACCAAATATTAAGTAGTGCACGTCGAAATGTTTCACCTGAAATTTGAGCCAGCTGTGTTTCATTTTTAAAGGCTTTGACGCCAAATTGTTTACTCGTATAAAAGGTGAATTGATCTCCTTCCTTAATTTCTTCATTAAACAGTGACATAAATTGGTTTATCTCTTGGGCTATCTCTTGGCTCTTACCTTGAGTGGCACTTTCAAAGCCATCAATAATTGCGTCTTGCATCTTATCTGAGGTGATCATGCTTGAGGTGATATTTAATCGTATACAAGCCTGATTAGCCTCTAAAATTTGAATGGTATCGGTAAGTGGTGAGGATAAATAAAGGCTACCGACATAAAGATCCATAAAGAACTTACTGCGCACGCCAGCACCGTTTAATACCAGTGTTTGTTCAAAAGCTGTAATTTGCTCTTTAACATCGACATCTGCAATTTGTTTGCTATAAGCATTAGGAGCCATAAGTAGAGTCGCACCTATGGCTAGGCTAGAGAGTAACTGCTTCATAATCTCTTTCACTTCTTGATTATTAGTTCTTAATCTTGAATCACGCTTTATCCGCGGTGACCTACTTGATATTGACCACTTTGTTGAAAGAATGCGGCTTGCTTTTTCTTTGGAGCGATAAGCAATGGGCCATCATCAAAAAATAAAAAACACTTCCAATTGCGTTTAAAGATGCCCCATGTGGTTTCTATGATTTGATACTTTTCATAGCAGAAGAAAACTTGAGTGTCTTCACTCCAGTCAATAAACTCGCCTAAGATAGTAGGTAAGGCTGGATCTTCACTATCCCAAGCACTTTGCCAGTAATCGGTTTCTTCCCAAGCATCGCCTTTTGCTGGCCAATCTCCTTTTGCAAATTGTTCAGCACGGCTGCTTTTATTACTTATCCATTTATTCCAAACCATCATCGCCGCTTTTTCTGTTAGTGGCAGAATACCCTGTTTGTCTTCATTATCGACGGGAAGATCTTTATGGTTGAAAATCCACTTACGCTTATATTGCTCGAGTGGGATATAGGATAGTGTCAAAATAGGCTCCGAAAATAACCTAGTAACTAGGAAACATGCTAAGGAATAGGGCGAGTATTATACTGATAACCTAAGGTTTTGAGCAAGGCTGGTAATCTAGAGAAAGGTCGGTAAAAACTTGAGGCCAGCGCTAGAAAATTGTGGCCTCCCCACAGGGACTCGAACCCCGATCGATCGCTTAGGAGGCGACTGCTCTATCCTGTTGAGCTATAGGGAGACGCAACTGATTATACTGTTTTTAACGGCCTTGAAAAGGCTTTAAATTTAGTTGCTTAAATCTTAATCGCGATATCGCTGATTTGGACGTTATATGTGGCATTTTTGTTCATTAAAACTGCTGTGGCACTGTCTTCGCTTACCTGATCTATAACTAGGCTAGCATCACTTTTCTCACCTATAACACGCATTTGGTTAAACCTGTCCGCAATATTTTGTTGTAATACCACTGAGAACTTGTCACCCACCCTAATACCATGACGACGACCTAGATTGAGGATAACTCTATCGTGAGAACGAGCGACAATTTGCCCGAGAACTGGGCGGCAACTTAATGCCGCATCGATATCGGCAACGGCAGTCTTCATTATCGTTTTGATAGCTGAGCCATAAGAAGAGCGCCAAAATCTATCGCCATTTGTCGCGACGACTTCCTGGCGTCCAAATTGCCATGGCGCCTGAGTATGATATTGCTTGAACCAAATCTGTTCACCACTTATGCCATGATAGAGAGATAGCCTAAGCTTGAACTGCCGATTTGGATCATCACTAAATAGACCTAGCATGCTCGTTTCTGGCGGATCTACCGAAATGTCGAGGATTTCTGGTACCAATATATATTGGCTTTCTGTGGTTTCACTCAGCCATGAAGGAAGTCTGTAGCCCCGAACGACATCGAGATCACGATTGATATCCAGCTTAGTATCAGCATGGGCACGGCTAAAGCTTTTTGTAGAAGCTTGATTTAATCTTGCAATTAAATGGTTAGAAATATCCTGTTCAAATTCATTGAGCTGACCATACCTTAGCTGAGTCCTATCTGCTAGGCCTGCCTGTGGGATCAATATAGCTGCTTTGACATGGTCGCTTTTGCAAGCTTGCTCTGGACCTTGGTAGATCTCAATTCGCAGCTTTACGATAAGCTCTGTGCCATTAATGGATTCGCTAATAAGCTCGACAGGGCCTGTTTGGGTCTGATTGAGAAGCTGAACACTATTTTTAGTCAGTGCACCATTGCTCGTTTCCATGGTGCTAGAAAATTGCACGCCACTTTGCAAACTGGCATAACGTACTGCTTGAGCAATGGCTTCTTCTCTGGCTTGGCTAATATTGCCATTACGTATTTCAGCACTACCTTGAGCTTCAATCCAATTTGCACTTGCGAGTGCACTGGCACTGGATAAGATTAAGAACAGTGCAGTTTGGAACCAAATTTGCATATTTTTGAAGTAAGACTTTTGCATTGTAGTTACTCTTTAATAATGCCGAAATAAACCGTATATCCAAAGGCTGTAAAGGCAATAAAATGGCGCTTCACCTGCTTAAAGCAAAATTCGTGCCTGATAGCTTTGTATTTAGAAGTAAAGTTATGAGCAATTAAGCCGATATAGGTGTAGATAAGTAAAGGTTCAAGATAGCTTTGCTGGTATATCATTAATTTGAGTGTAGGAATTGATGATTCAGAATTTGAATAGGATAAGTGAATCATGGGTAAGTTTGCGTTAATTCCCATAGTGTTGGTGTTAAGTGGTTGTGCGATGTTCAGCGAGCCTGAACCGCAGAAGACTGCTTTATCTGATGGTTATGGTTTGGCCCCCACTCGAGAGATTAATCATCTATCACAAAGGTTAGTGAATGATCTTGTTAAGCAAAATGACAGCTTAAAGTCTACCCAACCGCTGATTGTGACGACTCCTGTGATGTTAAGGGATTTGCAAAAGACCAATACTCTAGGGCTGCAGTTACAACAAGGTATGATTGCAGCGCTTCATAGTCACCAGTTTAACTTGGTGGATATCAATGTGGCTGAAGTCGTCAAGGTGACATCAAAGGGTGACCTGTTGCTGAGTCGAGATTGGCAAGATCTACCTAGGGATTTACCAGTAGAGTTCGCCTTAGTGTCGACCATGGACCTTACGCGAACAGGAATGGTGGTTAATGCGCGTATCGTTAATGTCACTAATAATCGAGTGATCTCTGCGACGCAAACAGCCATAGTGCAACAAGAACTGAAAGCTTATTTGACACAGTCTGAAAAAGTCGTTTCTAGTGATGGCCTATTATACCGATATGAAGATAGAGGAATGGATCAGGTGCAAGTAGTAGGAGAAGAGCTATGAGGTTATTGATAGTATGTCTTTTTTTCGCTTTAGCTGGATGTTCTTCAAGTGATGATAGGTATGTCCAATGGGAAACGCAGGCGCCGGACAGCTTTCCTAAGCTACATGCTGTTGGTTATGCCACCTTAGCCTTACAGCCTGGAGAGTCAAAGGCTCAGCGCGTGCTTGCGGCTATGCAAGCATCAAAGATTGCTGCTTATCGTGAGCTGGCAGAGCAGGTGTTTGGGCAGCAGTTGTCATCTAATGTCACAGTGAATGATTGGGTGCTAGGTAAGGATAATATTAAAGCATCAGTATCTGGGGTTATTAGAGGTGCTAAGGTGGTTAAGGCCTATCCAGCAGGTGAACATTATGTGACTGAACTTGAGCTGGATTTTGCGCAAGTATGGGCTTTATACCAGCAGCAACACAGACCACAAAAAGTGAAAGATGTGACTTATTTCTAAGAGTGTTTGAACAATAAAAAAGCCGCTGAATGCGGCTTTTTTATTGTTGATTATTCGCTGGTTTAAGCTTTTAAATCATTGCCTAAACTCGAGATACTAGAAGTTTTCCCTTTATCGTCATAGGTCATGCTATTGGTATTACGGCTAGCTTGTAATGCTTGTGATAGACGGTTGATACTGGCGATGTTTAGCTCAATTAAGTGGGAGTTAGCCGAGTTGAGCTCTTGGCATTGTGCTAACAACTGCTTTGCTTGTTCGACACGAGATCTTAACTCTGTATCTTCATTGAGCTTATCTGCTTCTTGATGGTTTGAGAGTCGCGTGTCGTTATCTTGCAGGCTTCTTAGTAATTGAGCTTTTTGGTTTGCTAAGGACAACAAAAGTTCGGCGTCTTGGTTTTCCAAGGCGCCTTTTTCCGCTTCGATAAGCGTTTTTAAATTCTCTAGATGATCCTGTTGCAGATCAATTAAGGTAACAATATCTGTCATTGCTTGCTAAAGTGGTTACTCCGCACTGAGCTGGCCGAGTTCTGATTCGAACGCGCCAATATTTGCTGCTAGTTTTTCAGCATCAATTTTGTAACGACCTTCTGAAATTGCCGCTTTAATTTCTGCTACTTTTTTATCGTCTATTTCAGGAAGAGAGGCCATTTTTGACTGCACTCCTTGAAGCTGTTGAGCTTGGGCGGTGATTTCCACCGAGTCAGATTTGCCGGGAGCTTGGCTTTTCGCCGTATCAGCTGCCACATTATTTGACTCTTTTTGTGTGGTCGCAGTTCTTACTCTCGAGTTAGACGGAATCTGTACTTTATTAATATCAATAGCCATTTTTGGCTCCAGCATTATTTGATCAAGTTACCTTAACCAAGGTATCGGCAGATAGAAAAATTTCTTTAGGATATTTTACATTCTTATTTCTACTTCGCCAATGCCGACAACTCTGGCTTCTATGGTTTTGTTTGAACTAATATTTCTTACTCTTATTGTGTCGCCTAAGTTACCATCTCTCAATGCTTCACCAGAAGTTTTTATTACAAATTTTTGTGTTCTTGCAAAAATGGAGATTGTGTCGCCTTTACAAACATAGCATAGGTTCTTGGCAAAAATTGGATGGTTTTTGGTCACTCGTCTTTTCACTCTTGTGCCAATTACCTTGGATATGTCATTAAAGTGTTGCCCTCGGATTGAAGTTTGGTCAACATAGCTAATAACAAGTTGCTCTTGAGTAATAACATCACCAGAGGCTAAGGTTTCTTTTGCGACAACAACGGGAAAGCCTATGTTGACTCGCACTGAGATAAAGATCTGCCATGGATAGTCCAAATCTGGACTCACGCAGCTGATTTTTACAGTGTTGTTCTTGCTAATACGACGATTTGATGCAATTTCTGCCGTTAGTGGTGATGAGCAACGGGGAATATTTAACCTACTATCTAGTCGTTGGGGAATGATTTCGACCTGAGCATCTTCGGGGATGCTAACTTTTTTCATAATCGCCTCTTCAGCTCGCTGAGATATGGTCGATAATGAAGGCGTATATATGTCATTATTGGCACTTACAGCCAATGACCAAAAAAATAGAATAAAAATTTGAACTAATTTTACTTTCATAATGAACAGACTAGCGTGTTAAGCCAGAATACACCTATACTTTTAAGCAAGCTGATTTACCACTCGTTGTCGCATACTTTTAGTCAAACATTTGACAACGGATGTTTCAGCAGAGAGATTAACACTTAGTAAGCAATTTGTATGCCTATACTCGAAGGTTCGAGCTTGGCGCAGTAGAAACAAGACAACACAAGGCAGAGTTATGTCGAATATTCTTGAGTCAGTCAATAAACGTACACAATTAGTTGGGCAAAACCGATTAGAGCTACTGTTATTTAAATTAAATGGCCGCCAGCGTTATGGTATTAACGTGTTTAAGGTAAAAGAAGTATTGCAGTGCCCACCATTGACTGCTTTGCCTAAGTTGAGCCCTTTTGTTAGAGGTGTTGCTCATATTCGTGGTACGACAATTTCTGTGATTGACTTAAGTGCTGCGACAGGCGGTCGTCCAATCGAAGATTTAACAAATTGCTTCATTATCATTGCTGAGTATAACCGTAGTGTTCAAGGCTTCTTAGTTCGCTCAGTTGAGCGCATTATCAACATGAATTGGGAAGCGATTCTTCCACCACCACAAGGTGCGGGGCGTTCATCATATTTAACAGCTGTCACTGAAATTGAAGGTGAGCTCGTTGAAATTTTGGATGTAGAAAAGATTCTCGATGAAATCTCTCCTGTTAATACTGCTATTAGCCATGAGATGGAAGAGCGACTGACCATAGATAAAGAAGAGCATTACCATATTATGGTTATCGATGATTCAACAGTTGCTCGTAAGCAAATTATCAGAGCCCTTGAATCCCTTAATCTACAAATCGATACGGCTAAAGATGGTAAAGAGGCTTTGGATAAGCTGGTAGAGATGTCTTCTGAAATTGATGACTTGTCAAAAGAGATCCCATTAATTATCTCAGATATTGAGATGCCTGAGATGGATGGTTATACGTTAACTGCAGAGATACGAGATAACCCTAAACTTAAGAATATTAAAGTCGTGTTGCATACGTCATTAAGCGGCGTCTTTAATCAGGCTATGGTTGAGAAGGTTGGGGCAAATGACTTTATTGCCAAGTTTAATCCTGACGAGCTAGCAACGGCTGTGAATAAGCATTTAAGCTTATAATCGGATGATTACTGTTCGTTGAATCACTGCATAATAAGGCATGGTGCGCTTTGGCTGATTGCTTAAAATAATTTATTGTCAGCAATATCGCTTGTATAAATGCAAGAGCTAATGTATAACGCAGCGTTTTAAGATTCGAGATGCTACAATTAGGAATTGATGCAGAAATGCACTTTTTCATTGATATTAGGACCTTATAGTGCCAAATAAATCACTCGCAGAGAATGAATATACACAATTCCGCTTGTTTTTAGAGCAGCATAGTGGAATTGTGCTAGGCGAGAACAAACAATATTTAGTGCGTTCTCGTTTAGCTCCATTGATGGGGAAATACAATCTGCCATCTTTGTCGGATGTAGTGAAACATTCGATGAAGCCTACTGAGAGGCAACTAAGAGCCGAAGTCATTGATGCGATGACGACCAATGAAACCTTGTGGTTTAGAGATAGGTACCCGTTTGAGTTACTCGCGAACTCTTTATTACCAGAATATTCCAAATTGGGTCGTCCTTTAAAGATTTGGTCTGCTGCTTGTTCATCAGGACAAGAGCCTTATTCTTTAGCTATGACAATTCTTGAATACCAGCAACGCAAGCCTGGTGCTCTGCCAGGCGGTGCTTCTATTCAAGCAACTGACTTATCGCCGTCAATGTTAGAAAGGTGTAAACAGGCTGAATATGATAGTTTGGCTTTAGCGCGAGGGTTATCTGAAGACCGTAAGCGTCAATTTTTTGAGCCTACAGAAAACAAAAATATGCGGGTAAAAGATAATGTTAAGCGCATGGTTAACTTTAGAGCCCATAACTTGCTTGAAAGTTATACTTTGCTCGGTAAGTTTGACATTATTTTCTGTCGTAACGTACTTATCTATTTTGCCCCGGAGGCAAAGGCTAAAATATTGCGGCAATTTGCTGCCGCTCTTAACCCGAAAGGTATTTTATTCTTAGGTGCATCCGAGTCTATTGCTGGACTGACAGACGAATTTGATATGGTACGCTGTAACCCAGGCATCTATTACCAGAAGCGTACTTAGCTGTATTGAGTAAAAACCGGCATAGTTGCCGGTTTTTTATTCTTTCCTAATCTTTCCTACCTTCTTACTCTTTCTTTTCTATTTTTTGGCATACAACTTGCTTTTTGTTCTAGCGTTAGAATGAGGAGACAGTTTTATGGCGATCAATTTTGATAATGCACTTGGTATACACCAGTATACGCTTGGAATAAGAGCTAAGCGTGCTGAAGTGATCTCAAGCAATATAGCGAATGCCGATACTCCTCATTACAAGGCGAGAGATATTGACTTTGCGTCAGCAATGCAGGCAGCAAAAGCCAAGCAAGGCAACTTTAATATGAACCGTACCAATGAGCGCCACTTCAACTTGTCGACTCAGACTCAGGCTCATTTAGGTTATAGAGTGCCCACCCAGCCAGATACTGGTGATGGAAATACTGTTGATATACAGCAGGAGCAAACCGCTTTTATGGAAAATGCCCTTGAGTATCAGATGTCGCTAGGTTTTCTAGATAGTAAGTTTTCAGGGTTGAGAAAGGCGCTTAGAGGAGAGTAGGCATGAGTTTATTTAATATTTTTGACGTTGCTGGCTCTGGAATGTCTGCACAATCGGTGAGGCTTAATACTACGGCCAGTAATATTGCTAACGCAGACTCTGTATCAAGTAGTGTTGATCAAACCTATAGAGCAAGACATCCCGTTTTTGAAGCAGAGATGGCAAAGGCTCAACATGAACAAAAGAATTCTGTCGGTGTTGAAGTCAAAGGTATTGTCGAAAGTGACAAGCCATTAGAGAAAGAATATGCACCAGATCATCCCTTAGCCGATGCCGATGGTTTTATCTACAAGCCCAATGTCAATGTGATGGAGGAGATGGCAGATATGATTTCTGCGACTCGTTCATATCAAATGAATGTGCAGGTTGCCGAGGCTGCTAAGTCCATGCTGACGCAAACACTAAGGATGGGTAAGTAATATGAGTTTTTCAGGAGGTAAGCTGTGAGTACTATTAACACAGTAAATAGCGCTGCAAGCGCGGCTCAATCAAGTTCCAGTTCCTCTCCAGCTAAGCAGACTTCGTCTACTGGGAACCCATTCCTTGATTCGTTGAAACTGCCTGATGAGAGTACACAGCCTAAAGAGAAAAGTCAGTTTCTCACTCAAGATGACTTTTTTGCTTTGCTGGGTCAGCAGTTATCAATGCAAGACCCCTTTAAGCCTGTTGATAACGACAAGATGATTGATCAGATGGCTTCTTATTCTACGGTTGATGGCATTAACAACCTGAACACAGAAATTAAGAACTTAAATGCGAGCATGTCTTCATCTCAAGCGCTGCAAGCATCTGGCTTAGTCGGACGTAAGGTACTTATTCCTTCGGATACAGGTCATATTTCTGCTGAGAATCGCAATCTGCAGGGAGTGGTGAGCACACCACAGGCGATAAATAGCATATCGGTTCGTATTGAAGATGATAAAGGCCAATTAATTAAGAGCTTTACTGTCGACGGTAGTGCTGGCGGTAACATAGAAGTTGCTTGGGACGGTCTAAATAAAGATGGTCAACCTGTGGCAAATGGTAATTACTCAATTAAGGCAAGCGGCAAGATTGACGGTAAGTCTCAAGAATTACCTGTTTCAACCTATGCCCATGTTGAAAGTGTTTCTTTAGGTACAGCACAAACAGGCGCGATATTGAATTTACGCGGTGTTGGTGGCGTCAAAATGTCGGACGTGTTGGCTGTATCGGAAGCTAGTGTTACTCCTAACCAAAATAACGCTGTGGATGCTGAGACCTAATACTCAATATCACATGATTAACATAGGAGAGAGTATCTCTCCTGCGAACGAATTTAGATTAAAGTAGAGGTTTATTATGTCGTTTAACATTGCATTGAGTGGCATATCTGCTGCGCAGAAAGATTTGAATACCACGGCGAATAACATTGCTAATGCTAACACTATTGGCTTTAAAGAGTCCCGTGCAGAGTTTGCCGATGTTTACGCTAACTCTATTTTCTCAAACAGTAAGACAGCTGTCGGTGGTGGTGTATCTACTACTCAGGTTGCTCAGCAGTTTTCTCAAGGGAGTTTGCAATTTACCAGTAACTCTCTTGATATGGCGATTAATGGTGGCGGCTTCTTTGTCACTACGCCGGGAGCTGGCCAAACAGACCAGGACTTCTCATATACTCGAGCTGGTGCCTTTAAGTTAGATTCCCAGAATTATATGGTCGACTCATCAGGTAACTTTTTGCGTGCATTCCCTGTAGATAGTCAGACTGGTACTTCTAATGCGGTGAGTTTGGATACCACTAGAGCGATTCAAATTCCTGATACTGCAGGTAGTCCGTCTATGACAACTTCGGCCTCGATTCAGATGAACTTGGATGTGAAGGCGGGGGCAACTGATCCGGCAACTTTTGACCCTACTGATGATAAGACCTATTACCGCTCTACAGCGACAACAGTATATGACTCTTTAGGTGAGCCGCACATTTTAACCACCTATTTCGTTAAGCCAAATGAGGCATCTTTTTCTGGTCAGAGTAACTGGATAGCCTTCTATGCTATGGATGGTAAGCAGGTTGATGTTAATGGCCCAGCTGGAACCTATCAGTTTGATAGTAATGGCGATGGAGTCCCAGAGGCTGGTACGCGAGATGCTGTCAATGCCGGTGGTTGGAAAGGGGCTGTCATTAGCTTTAATAGCGCCGGTGCCTATACAGGAACGAACCCCGCAACTATTACCACTGAAACCTTAGGTGGAGCAGGTGCCGATGTATTAGGCCCAGGTGCTGATGCGACGCAAGCTATTACTATCTCATTTAATAGCCCAACTCAGTACTCATCACCATTTGAGACGACTGAATTGAGCCAAAATGGTACTACTGTAGGTCGTTTGACCAATGTTGAAATTGGCTCAGATGGTTTGGTCAATGCTAAGTACAGTAATGGTTCAACGGTAGCGTTAGCACGTGTTGCCTTAGCGAGATTTGGTAATGATCAAGGTTTGACACAGGTGGGTAATACTTCTTGGAAGGCCAGCCTTGACTCTGGTCCGGCTTTGGCAGGTGAAGCAAGTACTGGTACCTTTGGTACGATTCGCTCATCAGCGCTAGAGCAATCTAACGTGGATTTAACTACTGAGCTAGTAGATTTGATTTCCGCTCAGCGTAACTTCCAAGCGAACTCAAGAACTTTGGAAATTAACAATACCCTGAACCAGACTATTCTTCAGATCCGATAACTTTTAAAAAGGTGTTGCCGATAGCGGCAACACCTTTCCGCTCATTTCCCCCTAACGTACTAGCTTTCTCTATTCCTTTGATGTTTATTTAGCCTACCCATCTGTTTTGTTGGCACACTGCTTGCTTTGTATCTTGTTAGACAGAAAGTTTGACGGAGCAAATGGTGGACAAACTACTCTATGTCGCCATGAGTGGCGCGAAACAGAATATGAATGCCTTAGCGGTTCGAGCCAATAATTTGGCGAACGCAAATACCGATGGATTTAAGTCGGATATGGCTCAGGCAAGATCGATGCAGGCATTTGGTGAAGGTCTTCCTACGCGTGTTTTTGCGATGACAGAATCACCATCGGCTAATTTTAAAAGCGGCCCAATTAAAACCACTGGACGTGATCTTGATATTGCAGTCAAAGGCGAAGGTTGGATTGCTGTTCAAGCCGCTGACGGTGGTGAAGCTTATACCCGTACAGGTAGCCTCTCTTTTGACTCAACGGGTTTGCTAACAAATAGCAAAGGCAATCCTGTGATGGGTGACAATGGCCCCATAGTATTGCCCTTACCTATCCAACAAGTGGCTGTCGCTCAAGATGGCACTATCAGTATTCGCCCTCAGGGCGCGACTGCCGAGGTTGTTGAGGTTGTTGGCCGAGTCAAACTTGTTAACCCTGGCAATGAAAACCTTATGCGGGGTGCCGATGGACTATTCAGGCAGATGTCAGGATTAAATGCTCCTTTAGATCCCAACGTTACTGTTGAAAGTGGGGCTGTTGAAGGCAGTAATGTCAATGCTGTTGGCGAAATGGTGGCTTTGATTGACATTCAACGTCAATTTGAGCTTCAAGTAAAAATGATGAAAACCGCAGAAGAGAATGATAAGTCTTCTGCCTCACTTATGCGCATTGGTTAGGAGATAAATTATGCATCCGGCGTTATGGATTAGTAAGACTGGCTTAGATGCCCAGCAAACAAATATCTCGGTTATTTCTAACAACGTTGCCAATGCGAGCACAGTTGGTTACAAGAAGAGTCGAGCTGTTTTTGAAGATCTACTTTATCAAACGGTTAATCAGGCTGGTGGTGTCAGTGCATCAAATACTAAATTACCCAATGGCTTAAACATAGGTGCGGGGACAAAGGTTGTTGCTACACAGAAGCAGTTTTCCCAAGGAAACATGCTAACGACAGATAACTCGTTAGATCTAATGATAGAAGGCCCCGGCTTTTTTGAAGTTCAGCTACCAGACGGTACAGCAGCCTATACTCGTAACGGTAAGTTTTCATTAGATGATACGGGCCAGTTAGTGACTCCGGGTTCTGGCTACGTGGTTCAACCTGCAATCACTATTCCGACTAATGCGACCAGTATTACGGTTTCTGCTGAAGGTGAAGTATCGGTAAAAACGCCAGGTACTGCGGCGGCACAAGTTGTAGGACAGCTCAGTATGACAGATTTCATCAATCCATCAGGACTTGACCCTATGGGACAAAATCTGTTCTTGGAAACAGGTTCGAGTGGTACTCCTATTCAAGGCACTGCGTCTTTAGATGGAATGGGATCGATTCGACAAGGTGCGCTTGAGACTTCAAATGTGAATGTGACAGAGGAACTGGTCAACCTTATTGAAGGCCAGCGAGTATATGAGATGAACTCTAAGGTAATCTCGGCTGTCGATCAGATGCTGTCTTACGTGAACCAAAATCTGTAAGAGGTGGATTATGACTAAGCTATTTCCGGTAATTGCATTGCTAGCTTTGTCAGCATGTAGTTCTACTCAGCATAAGCCGATCCCCGATGATCCCTATTATGCGCCAGTGTATCCAGAAGCGCCTGCAACTAAGGTTGAACAGACGGGCTCTATGTATCAAGCATCTCAGGCTGCCAGTCTATATTCTGATATCAGGGCTCATAGGGCGGGCGACATCATTACCATCATGCTGGAAGAGTCGACTTCGGCGAAGAAGAGTGCGGCAAATGAAATCAAGAAAGGCTCGAATGCTTCGTTAAGCCCGATCACTGCTGGTGGCAATTCGATTACCGTCAATGGCCAAACCTTAGATATGAGCTACAAAGATGACATGAATACTAAGCGTGAGTCAGATGCTGATCAGAGTAATAGCTTGACGGGTAAGATTTCTGCCAACGTGATGAAGGTATTGAGTAACGGTAACTTAGTTGTTAGGGGTGAAAAGTGGATCACTATTAATAATGGTGATGAGTTTATTCGCGTTACTGGCATCGTAAGAGCACAAGATATTAGTCCTGATAATACAGTCGCTTCCCACCGTATCGCCAATGCTCGTATTCAGTATAGTGGCTCGGGTACCTTTGCTGATGCACAAAAGGTTGGATGGCTAGGCCGATTCTTCCTAAGCGATTGGTGGCCTTTCTAAGGAGTTTATGATGAAGATTAAATCCATTTTAGCGATTGCCTTGCTCCTTCTTAGTGCTTCTTCCTATGGGCAGCGAATTAAAGATATCGCCAATGTAGAGGGGGTCAGAAGTAACCAACTTATTGGTTATGGCATGGTGGTTGGCTTGCCTGGCACAGGCGAGAAGACACGCTATACAGAGCAAACCTTCAAGACGATGCTTAAGAACTTTGGTATCAACCTACCCGATAGCTTGCGTCCAAAAACTAAAAATGTTGCCGTGGTTGCAGTTCATGCCGATATGCCCGCTTTCATTAAACCAGGGCAAAACCTGGATGTTACGGTCTCCAGTATTGGTGAAGCCAAGAGTCTGCGTGGTGGCACGCTGCTTCAAACCTTTCTAAAAGGGGTCGATGGCAATGTCTATGCGATAGCGCAAGGAAGCTTGGTTGTGAGCGGCTTTAGTGCTGAAGGTTTAGATGGATCTAAGGTGATTCAAAACACTCCAACCGTTGGTCGTATACCTAATGGTGCAATTGTTGAGCGCAGTGTTGCGTCACCGTTTGCCACTGGCGACCACCTTACGTTTAATCTACATCGCCCTGACTTTTCTACCGCCAAAAATATGGCAGATTCAATTAATGACCTTTTAGGCCCAGGTATGGCAAGAGCCTTAGATGCGTCATCGATTCAAGTGAGTGCGCCTAGGGATGCTTCTCAACGAGTGTCTTTTTTAGCAACCTTAGAAAACGTGCAAGTTGAAACTGCCAATGAATCAGCCAAAGTCATTGTTAATTCTCGAACCGGTACTATTGTTGTCGGCCAAAACGTTCAGTTGCTGCCTGCTGCAGTCACCCATGGTGGCTTAACAGTAACGATCGCCGAAGCGTCAAAGGTTTCTCAACCCAATCCTCTTGCGGCTGGGCAAGCTGTGGTCACCAATGAAAGCACTATAGATGTGGCACAGGACAATAGCCGCATGTTTATGTTTGACCCAGGCACAACCTTAGATGAACTGGTTAGAGCGGTGAATTTAGTGGGGGCTGCTCCCTCTGATGTGTTAGCAATTCTCGAAGCGTTAAAAATGGCAGGAGCTTTGCATGGTGAGCTTATCATCATCTAAATTTTGTCGGTTTTATTATGGAAAAGCTTTCAAACGCATCTCAATTCTTAGATCTCGGGGGACTAGATTCACTTCGCTCCCGAGCTCATAAGGATGAGAAAGCAGCGCTAAAAGAAGTAGCGCAGCAGTTTGAGGGCATCTTTGTTCAGATGCTGATGAAGAGTATGCGTGATGCTAACGCCATATTTGAGTCAGATAGCCCGATGAACAGCCAATATACCAAGTTTTATGAACAGATGAGGGATCAGCAGATGTCTGTTGATCTTTCAACTAAAGGCATTCTTGGGTTAGCTGATCTTATGGTGCAGCAGCTTTCTCCTGAAACCAGTGCTATTACTCCCGCTTCTGTACTACAAGGGCAAAAACTGAGCTCTGGCCAGCTAAATGCTAATCCTATAACAGCAGCTCAGCTTGATACCCAAGTAATGAAAGCTGGTGGCGGAGAGGCTGGGGCAATCAATGCTGAGTTAGATTCAGTACTAAGCGGCAAGAGCTTGCCTAGTGCCCACATTAAAGCCGCATCTGATGTTGGTTTTTCCAGCCCAAGTGATTTTGTCACTCAGCTTTATCCCCATGCTAAGAAAGCGGCCGAGGCCTTAGGCACAGAGCCTGAAGTATTGATTGCCCAATCAGCGTTGGAAACAGGTTGGGGGCAGAAGATGATTAAAAGTGCTGACGGCCAAAGAAGTCACAACTTATTTAATATTAAAGCGGATAAACGCTGGCAGGGTGAAAAGGCGCAAGTGAGTACTCTGGAGTATGAACAGGGTAGCGCTGTGAAACAACAAGCAGATTTTAGAGTGTATGACAGCATTGAGCAGAGTTTTAACGACTTCGTTGACTTTATCTCTAATGGACAAAGGTACCAGCAAGCAAAAGCGGTCGCAGCTAAGCCTGCTGAGTTTATTCAGGCCTTGCAGGATGCGGGTTATGCCACGGATCCTCAATATGCAAGTAAAGTGATCAAAGTGATGAAAAGTATCACCCAAGAGGTAAAGCAAATGGCCAAGGGGAGTGAGTTGTAATGAAAATGAATTCTAGAAGCTTGGCTATCGCTATTAGGAGTTGGTTATGGGCTTAGATCTGTTAAATATTGCAACATCTGGGGTCATGACTTCACAATCTCAATTGGCTGTGACCAGTAATAATATTGCTAATGCCAATACTGAAGGCTATCACAGGCAGGTTGCTACTCAGGTGACCTATCAATCACAAAAATTGGGTGATACTTATTTTGGTGCTGGTAGTTATGTTAATGATGTCAAAAGAATTTATAACCAATATGCGGTAAGAGAGCTGCAGATTGGTCAATCAAACTTGAGTGAAGCTCAAACCACACAAGCTAAGCTAAATGAACTCGA
Organism: uncultured Shewanella sp.; assembly: GCA_947503555.1. Classification (GTDB taxonomy): domain Bacteria; phylum Pseudomonadota; class Gammaproteobacteria; order Enterobacterales; family Shewanellaceae; genus Shewanella. Next base: position 135,276 of record CANNEE010000001.1, on the reverse strand, counting down.
TAGCCTTTATTCTAATATCGGCAAAATTGTGCCCCAAGGATTAACTGACTTTTATGGGAGCCTTAACAGTCTTAGTGATTTACCCGATGATATTGGTGTTCGTCAGTCGACGTTAGTGAGTGCGGAGCAACTTGCCACCAGTATTAATCGTATGCAAACCCAGCTTGATTCAAGCTTGAAGCAAACTAATGAGCAGATTGCAGGGATCACCGACAGAATCAACGAAATTAGCACCGAGCTGGCTGCATTAAACTTAGAAATTGCTAAGGGTGATGGTAACGATCTTCAATTGCTCGATAAGCAAGACTCGCTATTGCAAGAGTTAAGTAAATACACCCAAGTCAATACCACAGATCTTGGCCGTGGTGCCAAGAGTGTGATGATCGGTGGTTCTACTATCCTAGTGTCAAATGAAATTGCCATGCAGGTAGGGACTAAGCCAGGAGATCCTAATCCATTAACAACCAGCTTAACTACAACTATTAACAATACAACTCAAACCATCGATGGTGCGAATATGGGGGGAGAGTTAGGCGCCTTATTTAAATTTAGAGATAACGACTTAGCTAAAGCAACGAATGAGCTTGGTCAACTCGCATTAGGCATAGCCGATACTTTTAATAAAGCGCAGGCTGACGGTTTTGATCTCGATGGCAAGATAGGGAAAAACATCTTTGTTGATATTAATGACCCATCTTTGACTGCCACTCGTGTAGGGGCTCACTCTGCCAATGCTGGTACGGCAAGTTTAAGCGTCAATATTGATGATGCCGGCAAGCTAACTGGCAGTGCATATGAGCTTAGATATACAGCCGGGGCGCCGGCTTCTTATGACTTGATTGATAGCCAAACAGGTAATACGACTGCGTTAACTCTAAATGGCAGCCAGTTACAGGGTGCGGATGGTTTCACCATTAATATTGATTCAGGTACTTTTGCCAATGGTGATAGGTTTGAGATTAATCCTACCTCTGGAGCGGCATCTGGTTTGAAAGTCACTATGACTGATCCTAGAGGCTTAGCCGCAGCTTCAGGCCCGAGCGTGACTCCTGCCGCCGGTAACTCTGGGAATACAAGCGTTACAGTAACCAGTATAGACAATCGAAGTGCGACTAATTTTCCGGTAGAAGGAAGTGAGCTGACCTTTGTATTGAATACGACGGCAAATACCTATGATGTTATCGATGCTTCAGGAACGACTATTACTGCCGGGGCTGCACTACCTGCGGGAAATCCGAAAACAGTTACGTCTAATGGTTTTACTTTTGAAATTGACTCAAGTGCCGCTGCTACAGCAGATAGTTTTACCTTTGATCTCTCTTTTGCTAAAGGGGACAACACTAATGTCGCGGCAATGACTAAGTTAAGCGAAACCAAAAATATGGACGGCGGCAGTGCCACTCTGAACGACGTGTTTGAGACGACTAAGCAAGATATTGGTAGTAGTACTAAAGCGGCTAAGGTTAGAGCGGACTCTGCACAAACCATCTATAGCCAAGCCTATGAACGTGATCAGTCTACATCCGGTGTCAACCTGGATGAAGAAGCGGCTAACTTGATGCGTTTTCAACAGTCCTATCAAGCGTCGGCTCGCATTATGACGACAGCCACCCAGATTTTTGAAACTTTATTTAACTCTACGCGATAGGAGCTAAGTGATGAGAATTTCTACCGCACAGATGTTCACTCAAAATACGAACAATATTTTAAATAAGCAATCGGCTGTCAATGCTGCTACTCAGAAAATTTCTAGTGGCAAAAGAGTTGAGACGTCGGGCGACGATCCTGTTGCCGCACTTGGAATTGATAATCTAAATCAAAAGAATGCACTTGCTGATCAATATATCAAGAATATTGATTATGCAAATAATCGCTTGGCTGTGACTGAGTCAAAGTTAGGTAGTGCAGAAAATTTAGTGATGTCAATGCGGGATCAACTATTACGTGCCAACAGTGGTGCTCTATCGGCAGCCGATCGGCAAACTATTGCCGATGAGCTAAAAGTTTCATTAGAAGAGCTGCAATCTATTGCCAACTCACAAGATGAAAACGGCAATTATCTGTTTGCTGGTTATAAAACAGATACGCAACCATTCAGTTTCGACAATAGTGGCAAGATGATCTATAGCGGTGACTCAGGAGTCAGAACTTCAGGTATTGCCTCTGGAGTTACTGTAAACACTAATGTGCCAGGAGATCATGCCTTTATGAATGCTCCCAATGCCATAGGAGATTTCAGTGCCAATTATTTGGCAGGGCAAAGCGGTGAATTTCAATTAAAGAGTGCAAGCATCACAAATCCCGGCGCTCATACGGTTGTAGCGCCAGAAAATTATACATTTAACTTTACTGATAATGGTGCCGGTGGCGTGCAATTAGAGGTGCAGGATTCTGCAGGAACAGTTTTAACAACAGTGGCAAATTTTGAGTCTGCAACTCCAGTAACCTTCAATGGGATTGAGACAAAGATCGTTGGGACGCCTGCTGCTGGCGACTCTTTTACCATGGCTCCTGAAACCCAAACCAGTATTTTCGACTCTTTTAATCAAGCAATCGCCTTACTAGAAGACCCCGATAAAATGACAACTCCACAAGGTCAGTCAGAGTTGGCACAGTTATTGGATAAAACTAAGAGTGAAACAAATCATCTTGGCAGTGTTAGAGGTGAGACAGGTATCAGCTTAAAGAGTATTGAGCGTTACAAGTCGAACCATCAAGAAGAGAAACTTGTCAATAATTCGGCACTGTCATTGTTAGAAGATTTGGATTATGCATCGGCAATCACTGAATTTGAAAAACAGCAACTCGCGTTGAATGCAGTTTCTCAAACATTTAGCCGAGTGAACTCTACAAGCTTGTTTGATTACCTCAGGTAGAAGTGTAATCAACAGAAGTAGAACAAATGTAGTAAAGAAGATTGTCGAATACGATTCGATATAGGTTTAACACTAAGAGTAAATAAGCTGTATGTAGCTGTGACAATATTAGCAGTTAGCAGTTTAGCCAAGCTCCGAGTCTTGGCAGTAAACTAAGAAGAGGATTATATAATGGCTATATCCGTTAATACTAATGTGACATCAATGCGAGCTCAGGGTAACTTGAATAAAGCTCAATCTGCGACAGCAACCTCAATGGAACGTCTAGCATCTGGACTACGTATTAACAGTGCAAAAGATGATGCGGCAGGTTTGCAGATCTCTAACCGTATGACCAGCCAAATTAATGGTATCGGTGTGGCGATTCGTAATGCTAACGATGGTATTTCGATTGCCCAAACTGCAGAAGGTGCGATGCAAGAGTCGACAAACATTCTTCAGCGTATGCGTGATCTATCTTTGCAATCGGCAAACGGTTCAAACTCGGCCGATGATAGAGAAGCAATGCAAAAAGAGTTATCTGCATTACAAACGGAATTGACAAGAATTGCCGACACGACGTCTTTTGGTGGACAGAAGCTACTAGATGGTAGTTATGGTACGCAAAAGTTCCAAGTAGGTGCAAATGCCAACGAAACGATTGCAATTTCTATTGGTGATGTATCTGCTAACGCCATTGGACAACATCAAAAGACAGGCGCTGGTACGGTTTTAGGTATCGCTGCAGCTGCTGGTACTGCCTATACCAATGTCACTGGTGCGACAGGTATTATTTTAAGTGGACCAAATGGTACTTCTGTTGCGACAGATGTGTCAGGTGGTGATGCTCTTGCCGCATCTAATACATTGAATGCTCTAGGTACGGGTATTGATGTGAAAGCGAAAGTATCTGTGGAATTAGCTGGTTTTACTGCTGCGGATAATGGCACCTTAGATATAGGTACTGACAGCTACGACTTGAGTAAGTTTAACGGCAGTATGTCTGAGTTAGCTGCGGCTATCGGTAAAGATGGGCACTCTGCAACTTATGATGTTACTACCAACAAATTGACAATTTCTGCCGAAAACGTGGCTGGTATTAAAGCTGTAGGCCCTGCTGGTGGTACTTTGACCATGCAGACTATTTCTTCTGCTGGCGCTGCAGTGGGTGCGGCTGATACGGTTGATGCTGGTGGTGTCGTGGTAAACTCAGAACTAGATTTCTCGTCAAGTGCGGCATTTACCGTAACTGGTACAGGTGCAACAGCATTGACAGCAACTGCTGGAGCGTCATCACTGAATACGGTAAAAGATATTGATATTGGAACAGCTGATGGTGCACAAAACGCATTAGCAGTTATTGATGCTGCGCTTGCAGGCATTGATAGCCAGCGTGCTGATTTAGGTGCTGCACAAAACCGCATGAGCTTTACTATTAATAACCTTGGTAATGTGCAAAATAACGTGTCTGATGCTCGAAGCCGAATTCAGGATGTAGATTTTGCTGCGGAAAGTGCTGAGCTTAGTAAACAGCAGATTTTGTCTCAGTCTTCATCTTCTATGTTGGCTCAGGCGAATCAGTTACCTCAAGTGGCGCTCTCATTATTGGGTGGTTAATCAATAACTTTCGCCTTAAATGATAATATAATGCCAGCTCCAATGAACATTGAAGCTGGCATTATTGTTTGATTTATAACAATAAAAAATCTTTTTTGCTGAGTATAAAAAAAAAGCTAAAGTTCTTTTTCTTCCTGCCGCTAACCTAAGTGTAACCAATAAGATCCGCCTGGCTTAATGTAGACAGGCAAAGTCTAAGTCAGGAATGAAGAGGAATACATTATGGCTATTTCAGTAAATACTAACGTCACTTCAATGCGAGCTCAGGGTAACTTGAATAAAGCTCAAACTGCCACTGCGACCTCTATGGAGCGTTTAGCATCGGGTCTTCGTATTAACAGTGCTAAAGATGATGCCGCAGGTCTACAAATCTCTAACCGTATGACCAGCCAGATTAACGGTATCGGTGTAGCAATGCGTAATGCTAACGATGGTATCTCTATCGCCCAAACAGCTGAAGGTGCGATGCAAGAGTCTACCAATATTCTACAGCGTATGCGCGACCTCTCTTTGCAATCTGCTAACGGTTCAAACTCTGCTTCAGACCGTGAAGCAATGCAAAAAGAAATCTCTTCTTTACAAACTGAATTGACTCGTATCGCAGATACCACCTCTTTCGGTGGTCAAAAGTTACTTGATGGTAGCTATGGTACTCAGAAATTCCAAGTTGGTTCGAATGCAAATGAAACGATTTCAGTTTCTCTAAGCGATGTATCAGCAAACGCACTGGGTCAACATCAAAAAACTGGTGCTGGTACTGTATTAGGTATCGCAGCTGCAGCTGGTACAGCTTATGGTAACGTTACTGGTGCAACAGGTATTATTTTAAGTGGTCCTAACGGTACATCTGTAGCAACCGACGTATCTGGTGGTGACGCTCTTGCTGCTGCTAATACACTTAACGCTTTGGGAACCGGTGTTGAAGCTAAGACTACAGTATCGGTTGAGCTAGCGGGCTTTACTGCAGCGGATAACGGTACTTTAGATATAGGTACAGATAGCTACGATTTAAGTAAGTTTAACGGAAGCATGGCTGATCTTGCTACTGCTATCGGTAAAGATGGACATACAGCGACTTTTGATACCACTACAAATAAGCTAACCATTGAAGCTGAAAACGTTGCAGGTATTAAAGCAGTAGGCCCTGCTGGTGGTACTCTAACTATGCAAACTATCTCTTCTTCTGGTGCGGCTGTAGGTGCTGCTGACACGGTTGATGCTGGTGGTGTAGTCGTAAACTCTGAATTATCTTTCTCATCTAGTGCTGCATTTACTGTAACGGGTACAGGCGCTACCGCCTTGACTGCTACTGCAGGTGCTTCAACACTGAGTACTATTAAAGATGTGGACATAGGTACAGCAAGTGGTGCACAAGATGCGTTAGCGGTAATTGATGCGGCGTTAGCTGGTATTGATAGCCAACGTGCTGACTTAGGTGCGGTACAGAACAGAATGAACTTTACCTTGAATAACTTAGGTAATATTCAAAATAACGTTTCTGATGCACGTAGCCGAATTCAAGACGTAGATTTCGCAGCGGAAAGTGCACAGCTAAGTAAGCAGCAGATTCTATCTCAGTCTTCATCTTCTATGTTGGCTCAGGCGAATCAGCTACCACAAGTGGCTCTATCGCTACTTTAATAGCTAAGCTTAATAGAGGCTCATAAACTTGAGCCTCTGTGAATCGTCAAAATAAGAAGTAAATTAAAGGAAGATTCACTATTGAATCTTCCTTTTTGTTAAAATGTGCTTAAGTTTATGGGTTAATGTAAGCCTAAAATAGCGTGAAGAGAGGGTGTTATGGATATCAATATATCGAATGCAACTCATCCATCTATGCCAAACCGCCCTGAATTAGAAGCGGAGACGAAAAGTCGAGCAGGTCTTAATCAACCTCAGAGTGAAAATGTCCAGCAAGCGAACCAACTTGCTTCTACACAAGTTGTAGATAAGCTGAAAAAGGCAGAAGAAGCCGACGCTAAAAGTGAGAAGGAAGAAGAGGTTGAAAAGCAAGCTCTGGAGTCTGTTGTAGAAGAGCTTTCTGATGTCATGAAGTTGATGAACAAAGATTTAGCTTTTTCTGTTGATGAAGATTCGGGTACTGCCGTTGTAAAAGTGATGGATATAGATTCTGGTGAGCTGATCCGTCAGATCCCCAGTGATGAGGCGCTTGAGTTGGCACAAAAGCTGCAGGATGTAAAAGGGCTTTTAATGAGAACAGAAGCCTAACGTGTTGAATTGTGATAATTGTTATGAGATTGCTGTTCGAACTAAGCTGCAGCGAGTTACGTGAGTATTAGTAGAGGTTGTTATGGCATTAACATCGGTGGGTCTAGGCTCTGGTTTAGACATTAATGGTATTGTTTCAGCTTTAGTCAAAGCGGAAAGTGATCCTAAAGTCGCTAAGTTTGATGCTCAAGAGGGCAGAATTACTGCTGAAATATCGGCCTTGGGTACTTTGAAAAGTAGCATGTCTGATTTTCAAGACAGCCTCAAATTCTTGTCAGATCCTAAGTCTTTTGATTCCAACAGTATAACATTATCAAATAACGACTATGCATCGGCAACCGTGGATGAAACAGCTGTTAAAGGTAGCTATAGTCTCCAAGTTGAGCAACTTGCCGTTAGTCAAAAGGTCGGCACTATAGCTGTTGCTGATGTTACTGCACCACTTGATACGGGCTCTCTTAATTTTGCTGTCGATGGTAAGGACTTTGATGTAGAAGTCACAGCTGAAGACACTTTGCAGTCTTTAGTTACAAAAATTAATGAAGATGAAAACAATGTGGGGGTGACAGCGACTATCGTTAATAGTGATGCTGGTGCCAAGCTAGTTTTAACATCGAATGAAACTGGAACTGCAAATAATATTACGGTTACGGCTACAGATACTGGAGCAGGAACTGTTCTTGCTGATACTTTCGCAATGTCGGAGCTTCAAGCAGCAAAAGACTCTATTGTGTATGTCGATGGACTAAAATTAACTTCAAGTAGCAATAAAGTCGAAGGTGCAATTGCTGGTGTAACCCTAAACCTTAAAGATGCCGATATGTCGAAGACAACGACATTAAGCGTCGAGAAAGACACTAGTTCTATTAAGGGTGGAATTCAGGCTTTTGTAGAAGCTTATAATGCTCTGGCTAAGTCTATGTCAGGTTTAACCAGTTATAATGCGGAAACGAAAACGGCTGCAGTTTTGCAGGGTGATGCCTTGCCCCGGAGTATTCAAAGCCAGCTCAGGGGAGCATTATCATCAGCATACCCTGCTGGTACAGGTGAACAATCTCTTGCCGCAATGGGGATCACTACTCAACGTGATGGTACATTGAAAATTGAGGATAAAGTATTAAGCGAGGCACTAAAGGGTGACCTTGATAATATGAAAGAAATGTTCACTAATGAGACCACAGGGTTAATGCCCAAACTCGATAAGATTCTTGATTCTTATATTGGTACTGGTGGCATTATTGATGGAAGAGACAACTCTCTTGATGGTCAAATAGATAGAATAAAAGATCAAAGAGCAGAACATACGAGAAAAATGGCGGCTTTAGAAGCGAGACTCTATAAGCAATATAATGCTATGGATGCCGTTGTTGGTAACTTGAATCGACAAAGTGCTGACTTGAAGTCTCGTTTAGACGCGCTACCAGGCCTTGTAAGAAAGACTAAGTAGCCAGTACTTTTATAGTTCAGTTAGGATAGTGGTGTTATAGATAATATGGTGACCCCAGAGCAGCAAGAGTTGTTACATCAAATAGATAGTATTAATAGAGAGTGCTTGGAGTGCTTGTCTGTTTTTAATGATTCAGCTGTAGAAGATGAAAGAAGCGAAAGCCTGGCATTGAATTTGCTTAATAAGATCGACGAGCGTCAAAAGTTACTTGACGTTTTGATTGCTGACACCGCTTTTGTAGAAAGAGCCTATTTGGAGCAGCAATTGGAGTTGACGTATAGCCTAAAAGTGAAAGCCAAAAAAGCAATGGCAAAATTACAGGCGCTATTGCACTCTGGTAAGCAAGGCCAGCGTCAGATTAATGTTTATAAAAGTATAGATGCAAATAGGTAGGTACTCATGAGAGGGTCATTACAATCATATCGCAAAGTGTCACTCGAAAGTGAAATCGCTGTTGCGTCACCCCACAGACTGATTCAGATGATGTTTGAAGGCGCTCTTCAGCGCATAGCTCAAGGCAAGTATGCCATTGAGCAAAATAATTATGCGCAGAAAGGGGAGAGTATAGGCAAAGCAATTAGCATTATTGCAGGCTTAAATGGCAGTTTAAACATGGAGACCGAAGGTGATGTTGCTGCTAATTTAAATGCGCTATATGACTTTATGTTAGTTAAGTTATCAGAAGCTAATGTAAACAATGATATTCAAGCACTTGATGATGTAAGTGGACTTTTAACAACAATTAAAGAAGGTTGGGATGCTATTCCTGAGGATAAGCACCAGTTAACTTCAGCAACCAATACACTTTAATTGTTAAAGACTATGCAAAAGGACGCGGATGCGTCCTTTTTGTTTTCTACTAAAAAGATGTCAGGCGTCAGAAAATTGACCTTTGTCGTTACTATAGAAGAAAAAATAAACTAAAATCAAATGAGTTAGACATAAAGTTCATATGAGACTTGCTTATGTTGTTGCGATAATACAATATTCGACAGTAAAGAGTTAAAATGACTGAAATTGCCTAACTGTTATTGTTATATGCAATACTGATTAAAATGAATTACAACGGCGAATTAACATATTTTAGTGCTTAATGGCTTATTGAACGATGCAAACAGACCAACGAATTTTACTTGTAGGAAACCAGCCAGAGCGCTTTACCAGCTTATCTTGCATTTTCGAGTTTCTTGGTGAATCTTTTGTGACTATTTCCTTAGCCGAAGTCAGTGAGCTCACTGACTCGACCCGCTATAGGGCGCTAGTGTTAGTGGCAGATTCCTACAGTCAGCAAGAGTTAAAGAAGTTATGTTCTAGTTTGCCATGGCAACCTATCTTATTGTTAGGTGAAAAAGAAGAACTGCACGAATCTAATGTTCTGGGCACAATTGCCGAACCTTTTAATTATCCTCAGCTAACTGAACTACTACATTTTTGCCAAGTATTTGGCCAAGCAAAGCGTCCTCAAATACCTACGAGCGCTAACCAAACTAAGCTTTTTCGTAGCATGGTTGGGCGCAGTGACGGTATTGCCCATGTTCGACACTTGATTAATCAGGTGGCAAATTCTGATGCTACAGTGATGGTGTTGGGGCAGTCGGGCACGGGTAAGGAAGTGGTAGCGCGTAATATTCACTATATGTCGGATCGACGTGATGGCCCTTTTATTCCAGTTAACTGTGGAGCTATCCCTGCAGAGCTGCTGGAAAGTGAGCTATTTGGCCATGAGAAAGGATCTTTTACAGGAGCGATAAGTTCACGTAAAGGTCGGTTCGAATTAGCCGAAAATGGTACGCTCTTCCTCGATGAAATTGGCGATATGCCACTGCAAATGCAGGTTAAGTTATTGAGGGTCCTACAGGAGAAAGTATTTGAGCGTGTCGGCGGTACTAAAACTATCACCACAAATGTAAGGGTTGTGGCCGCGACCCATAGAGATCTGGAAAGCATGATCACTGAGGGAGAGTTTAGGGAAGACTTGTTCTATCGATTAAATGTTTTCCCTATTGAAATGCCTTCTTTGAGTGAGCGTAAAGATGATATTCCTTTGTTGTTACAAGAGTTAGTGAGTCGAGTTTACAATGAGGGAAGAGGCAAAGTCCGCTTTACACAGAGGGCAATAGAGTCATTAAAAGAGCACAACTGGTCGGGTAATGTTCGAGAATTATCAAATTTAGTTGAGAGATTAACGATTCTCTATCCTGGTGGATTGGTCGATGTTAATGACTTGCCATTAAAATATCGTCATATAGATGTCCCTGAGTATTGTGTTGAGGTTAGCGAAGAGCAACTAGAGCGCGATGCATTAGCCTCGATATTTAGTGATGATGAGCCGATTGAAATTCCTGAAACACGCTTCCCGTCGGAGTTACCACCTGAGGGGGTAAATCTGAAAGATCTGCTCGCTGAACTTGAGATAGACATGATACGACAGGCCCTAGAGCAGCAAGATAATGTGGTGGCTCGCGCTGCAGAAATGCTAGGAATTCGCCGTACTACACTCGTAGAGAAAATGCGTAAATATGGTATGAGTAAAGACTAAAATTCATTCTTTTAAGATAGTTTAGCCTTTGTTAAGCCCAGTCCTTCGTGACTGGGCTTTTTCGTTTAACTAGCTTGATTGGAAGTTAAGTTTGTATTTTGCTTTTTAAAATCAAAGTTTTAATTTTGAATCGATATTGGCACACTTCCTGCTTTAAGTTGCTGAGAGCAATTTTTTGACGGGGCAACTATGTTAGCTAGAGCTAAGTTAGTAGAAGAGAGAATCAACCAGGGCAAGCAGCAGTGGCTGCCTGTGCAGGAGGCTGCAAATATGTCAAATCGGATGGAGCATATTTTGCAGGCTATGCCATCTGGGGTCATTATCTTAAACGGTGATGGCATTGTCTCTGTTGCTAATCCAGTTGCCGCCGAGTTATTAGGCGAGCCATTAGAAGGGCAGGCATGGATAGATGTCATAAGACGGTCCTTTTCTCCCCAAGAGGATGATGGTCATGAGGTTTCATTGAGAAATGGACGTAGAGTCAAGCTAGCTATTACACCACTCGATCCCGAGCCTGGTCAGTTAATTGTATTAACCGATTTAACCGAGACTCGATTACTTCAAAAAAATCTGTCTCATCTACAGCGTTTATCTGCGTTAGGTAAAATGGTTGCCACTTTAGCTCACCAAGTGAGAACTCCGCTGTCGGCAGCACTTCTTTATGCTTCAAATTTAGCGAGTCCTAAGCTGACGGATATGGCGCGAAGTCGATTTCAATCTAAGTTGGTCGATCGACTTAACGAGCTAGAAAGCCAAGTCAATGACATGTTGCTGATGGCTAAAGGCCAACAAGATAATTTAGGCGAGCCTGCAAAATTGATTGATGTTTTAGAGCAGGTTGAAGCCAACTGTCAGCCTATAGCCAGTAAAAAGCAATGTAAGCTGAGTTTCATTGATGAGTCAAAGAGTGAAATTATGGCTAATACTAATGCACTTTGCTCTGCTATCAATAATTTGCTGGTTAACAGTATGGAAGCGGGAGCCAGTCAAGTGGATGTGCATGTGACTCAAGATGAGAGTCATATTCAGCTCGATGTTATTGATAATGGTCGCGGGCTAGATCCTAATACTCAGAATAAGGTGTTAGAGCCTTTCTTTACGACTAAGTCTCAAGGGACGGGCCTTGGGCTGGCCGTGGTTCAGTCTGTCGTTAATAATCATGGTGGTAAAATGCGTTTCGCTTGTAAGAAGGGAACAGGCTGCCAAGTTTCTTTGCGTTTTCCTATACTCAAGAGTGAAGGAACGCATATAGAGGAGGGAGCTTATGTCTGAAGCTAAATTACTCCTAGTCGAAGATGATGAATCTTTACGCGAAGCATTACTCGATACCTTAATGTTGGCCCAATATGATTGTGTTGATGTTGCGAGTGGTGAAGAGGCGATTTTAGCACTTAAGCAGCACCAGTTTGATATGGTGATCAGTGATGTACAGATGGAAGGTATTGGTGGTTTAGGCTTACTCAATCATCTGCAGCAACATTATCCTAAGTTACCCGTACTCCTGATGACGGCCTTTGCGACTATAGGTAGTGCCGTGAGTGCAATTAAGCTTGGAGCCGTCGATTATTTAGCTAAGCCATTTGCACCAGAAGTGCTGCTTAACCAAGTATCACGATATCTACCGAGTAAGCATGATGAATCCGGTCCTGTGGTGGCCGATGAAAAAAGTCTTGCACTGTTATCGCTAGCTCAAAGAGTTGCCGCTTCTGAGGCTTCAGTCATGGTGATGGGGCCTAGTGGCTCAGGTAAAGAGGTACTAGCACGTTATATTCATCAGCATAGTGCGCGTAAAGATCAGCCATTTGTTGCGATTAACTGCGCTGCTATTCCTGAAAATATGCTCGAAGCGACATTATTTGGGTATGAAAAAGGGGCATTTACCGGTGCTTATCAGGCCTGTCCAGGAAAATTTGAGCAAGCTCAGGGTGGCACTATATTGCTAGATGAAATTTCTGAGATGGAGTTAGGCCTTCAAGCTAAATTGCTGCGTGTGTTACAGGAGCGGGAGGTTGAACGCTTAGGTGGTCGTAAAACAATTAAGTTGGATGTTAGAGTACTTGCAACCTCTAACCGAGACCTAAAAGCGATGGCCGAAGCGGGGAAGTTTAGGGAAGATCTTTACTATCGAATTAATGTTTTTCCACTCACTTGGCCAGCATTAAATCAAAGGCCAGCAGATATTGTACCTTTGGCTAAGCATTTGGTTGCCAAGCATGCTCAGTTGACGAATCTAACTCAGACCCCTGAATTGGATGAGAGTGCCACTCGGAGATTAATTACCCATAGGTGGCCGGGCAATGTACGAGAGCTCGATAATGTTATTCAGCGAGCTTTGATCCTTCATACAGGTGAATTAATTACAGCCCAAGATATTATTATTGATGCTGAAGATGCCTCTCTACAGGCCGTTGCAGTTGAGCCTGCAAGCCCGGTACCGCTTGATGGTTTAGGCGGCGAGCTTAAGACACAAGAGCATGCGATCATTTTAGAAACCCTTGCCCAATGCCAAGGAAGCCGTAAACAGGTGGCTGAAAAGCTTGGGATTAGTGCCAGAACTTTGAGATATAAGATGGCGAAAATGCGCGACATGGGGGTGAATATCCCCGCGTAATAAGAGTTTTTCATGGGCTCACTTGAGGTGTTTTTTCAAGCGAGCCCTGTGATCTTTGCATTGCGAGATAAGATATCGAGATTTGCTTTTCATTTACTCTTCCACACTAGGGTAATAATCCTCTAGACGTTCTATTTCAGTCCGCTTAATCATAAATAGTTGGCAAGCTACTTGCTTATTTAGTATCAAATATTCAATATCGTCAATATACAGACGCTAGGAGTCACTGATGCAAATAGGTGCAAATTCATTACTACAAGAAATGCAGTCACTAAAGAGTGAAATAGCTCCTGGTACCATTCAACCGCGAATTACTCAGCAAGTTAACAATACAACTGGCAGTGATTTTGGTCAGTTACTCGCTCAAGCTGTTGGAAATGTGAACGAACTGCAAGCAAATTCTGCAAATCTTGCTACTCGACTCGAAATGGGCGACTCCACTGTGACATTATCTGATACAGTAATCGCTCGAGAAAAAGCGGGTGTGGCATTTGAGGCAACGGTTCAGGTAAGAAATAAACTGGTTGATGCCTATAAGCAAGTCATGAGCATGCAAGTTTAATAATCAATTATCTACCAAGCAGGTGTAAATTGTGAGTACAGATATGGTGGTGGGGTCAAATGCTTCAGCAACGTCAGATTCGACGTTGGAAGGCGTAGGCCAAGAAAATAAATCTGGTGTGATGGGAACCTTGGGCGGTGTCGATATGATGCGCCAAATCACCATGATATTGGCGTTAGCCATATGTCTAGCCCTTGCCGTGTTTATTATGATCTGGGCTCAAGAACCTGAATACCGTCCTCTAGGGCAGATGGATACCCAGGAAATGATGCAAGTACTTGATGTGCTTGATAAGAATAAGGTGTCCTATAAGATTGAAGTTGATGTGGTAAAGGTTCCTGAAGATCAGTATCAAGATGTGAAGATGATGCTGAGCCGCGCAGGTATTGATGATGGAACAAGTGAAACTGATTTACTTAGCCAAGGTAGTACTTTTGGCGTTAGCCAACGAATGGAGCAAGCTAGGCTTAAGCAGAACCAAGAGCAAAACCTAGCTCGTGCAATTGAAGAGTTAAAGAGTGTAAGTCGCGCCAAGGTGATTCTAGCGCTACCGAAAGAAAATGTTTTCGCCCGTAAGAAGTCAAAGCCAAGTGCCACAGTTGTAGTGAAAACCCGTAGAGGCAGCCTAGGTCAAGAAGAGGTTGATGCGATAGTCGATATCGTGGCCTCAGCGGTACATGGTCTAGAACCAACTAAAGTCACAGTGACAGATGCCAGTGGACGCCTATTAAACTCAGGCAGTCAAAGTGGCGCTTCGGCGAGAGCGAGACGTGAGCTTGAAATCGTTCAGCAAAAAGAAGCTGAATACCGTAGTAAGATTGAATCAATTTTAATGCCTATTTTGGGTCCAGAAAACTTCACGTCACAGGTAGATGTGAGTATGGACTTTACTGCTGTAGAGCAAACCGCCAAGCGTTACAACCCTGATTTGCCAGCACTTCGTAGTGAGATGACCATAGAAGATAGATCGGCTTCTGGTACAACTGGTGGTATTCCTGGTGCTTTATCCAATCAGCCGCCAATGGAGTCAAATATTCCTCAGCAGGTCACCGATAGTACTGCTGAAAGTATGGGCAGTGGCAGCAGTCATAGGGAAGCGACACGTAACTTTGAGCTTGACACCACAATCAGTCATACCAGACAACAGGTAGGTGTGGTTCGTCGAGTCAGTGTATCTGTTGCCGTTGACTTTAAAGCTGGTGCAGCAGCTGAAGATGGTCAGGTTAATCGAGTGCCTCGCACCGAGCAAGAACTTGCGAATATCAGACGTCTGCTTGAAGGTGCTGTAGGTTTTAGCACTCAGCGTGGTGATATCCTTGAAGTGGTGACCGTGCCCTTTATGGATCAGCTCATTGAAGCTGTGCCTGAGCCTGAGCTATGGGAGCAACCTTGGTTCTGGCGTGCAATTAAGCTAGGTTTGGGCGCCTTGGTGGTATTGGTATTGATTCTGTTTGTGGTGCGTCCAATGCTTAAGCGCCTTGTTTATCCTGATAAAGTGGATATGCCTGAAGAGCCTACATTAGGTCAAGAGTTGGCTGAAATTGAAGACCAATATGCGGCGGATACCTTAGGCATGCTCAATAAGCCGGAAGCTGAATATAGTTATGCCGATGACGGTTCAATATTGATACCAGATCTGCATAAAGATGATGATATGATTAAAGCTATACGGGCACTAGTGGCGAATGAGCCTGAGCTGTCGACCCAAGTAATTAAGAGTTGGTTGGTAGAAGAAGATGAGTGATAAAAAAGCAGACAATGGTGCAGGAGGTTTCGATCCGAGTAGCCTAACTGGGATTGAGAAAACCGCGATTTTATTGCTGAGTTTAAGTGAAGCCGATGCAGCCTCGATTTTAAAGCACTTAGAGCCAAAGCAGGTGCAAAAAGTGGGTATGTCCATGGCATCCCTTGAAGACTTTGGTCAAGAGAAAGTGGTCGGTGTACACAAGCTATTTCTTGATGATATTCAAAAGTTTTCTTCTATTGGTTTTAATAGTGAAGAGTTTGTGCGTAAAGCGTTAACCGCAGCATTAGGTGAAGATAAAGCGGGTAACTTAATTGAACAGATCATCATGGGCAGCGGTGCCAAAGGTCTTGATTCACTTAAATGGATGGATGCGCGCCAAGTGGCCACTATTATTCAAAATGAGCATCCTCAAATCCAAACTATCGTTTTATCATATCTAGAACCGGATCAAGCGGCTGAAATTTTTGGCCAATTCCCTGAAAACACTCGCTTAGACCTTATGATGCGAATTGCGAACCTTGAGGAAGTGCAGCCTGCGGCCTTGCAAGAGCTTAACGATATCATGGAGAAACAGTTCGCAGGCCAAGGTGGTGCGCAGGCGGCGAAAATGGGTGGCTTGAAAGCTGCAGCCAACATTATGAACTTCCTCGATACTGGCATTGAGAGCCAGCTAATGGAAACTATGCGTGAATCTGATGAAGAGATGGCGCAGCAGATTCAAGACTTGATGTTTGTATTTGAGAACTTAATTGATGTCGATGACCGCGGTATTCAAGCGCTGCTTCGTGAGGTTCAGCAAGAAGTGCTAATGAAGGCTCTTAAGGGTACCGATGATCAGCTCAAAGAGAAAATATTGGGTAATATGTCGAAACGAGCAGCTGAGTTATTGCGTGATGATCTTGAAGCTATGGGGCCAATCCGTATTAGTGAGGTGGAAGTGGCCCAGAAAGAGATATTATCTATTGCTCGTCGCTTAAGCGATAGCGGCGAAATCATGTTAGGCGGTAGCGGCGGAGAAGAGTTCTTGTAACTCTTATCATTATGGCAGATAACTTCCATTCAAAAGCTTACATTAAAGGTTCCGAAGAGTTGGAGTCAGAGTTACAACATTGGGATATTCCTGATGTCAGTAACCCTGCCGCAGATGAACTTGGAACCAATGTTTTCGGCCAAAAAGCTAACCAACCACAAGAGATTAAAGAAGAAGCACAAGCTGTTGCGCCACCGACATTAGCAGAGATTGAAGAAATACGGGCTCAGGCTGAACAAGAAGGTTTGGAGCAAGGGCGAAATCAAGGATTTAAAGAAGGTTTAGAGAAAGGGCGCTTACAAGGCCTAGAAGAAGGGCACGGTGAAGGTTTTGTCCAAGGTGTTGCCCAAGGGGTTGAGCAAGGCCTTGCACAGGCTCAGGAAATGGTGATTCGATTTGAGTCACTCGTTGAGCAGTTTACATTACCTATGTCGATACTCGATACCCAAGTTGAACAGGAATTGTTAGCTATGGTGAGCGTATTGACTAAATCGCTTATCGGCCATGAGCTGCAAACCCACCCGGAGCACATTCTCGCCGCCATTAGAAATGGTATTGACGCGCTACCTTCCAAAGAGCAAGCGATTAGTATTCGATTACATCCAGATGATGCCATTTTAGTGGAGAGCCTCTATGGTCAAGCGCAACTGGAGCGTAAGCAATGGCAACTCGATGCCGATCCGGCCTTGGTTCGTGGGGACTGTGTGATTGAGAGTCATAAGTCTCAGGTTGATATGCGTTTGGAAACACGTCTAGAGCAGGTTTTTAGTCAACTTGATAAGCAACAGGAAAGACTCTCGGCTCAGGTCCATCAACAAGAGCAAGAGTTAGCGGCCCATAAACAAAACTTGAGACAGCAGTCGACTGATGACTCTGCTGCCACTTCCCAAGAGGCTGACGCCAATATGCCCGAGCAAGATGCAGGGGTTTCAGATAATCAGCCTTTAGGTGACGCCGATGCAAACTCGCCAACACCAACTGCTGAATAAGCTCAAACACCAGAAAGAAAAACTGCATTCGTTTCGCGCGGTTGCCAGTGGTCAGCTAGTGCGTGTTGTTGGTTTGACACTTGAGGCTAGTGGCTGTCGAGCCCCTGTCGGTAGTTTATGTGCTATTGAGACCATGGCTGGAGAGTTGGTTGCCGAAGTTGTCGGTTTCGACGATAAATTACTCTATTTAATGCCCGTTGAAGAGCTAAGAGGGGTCTTACCCGGTGCTCGTGTGACTCCTTTAGGTGAGCAAACCGGCCTGAATGTTGGCCTTTCCCTATTAGGGCGAGTTTTAGATGGTAGCGGCAAGCCAATTGATGGCTTAGGTGCATTACATACAGATCAGCAAGCCCCTCGTCATGCGCCTGCGATTAATCCTTTAGCCAGACGCGCCATTTCAGAGCCGTTAGATGTTGGCGTGCGTGCGATTAACGCCATGCTTACCGTAGGTAAAGGGCAGCGAATGGGGTTATTTGCTGGGTCAGGTGTCGGTAAGAGTGTACTTTTGGGTATGATGACCAGAGGAACCACAGCAGATATTATTGTGGTTGGTTTGGTTGGAGAACGAGGCCGAGAAGTTAAAGAGTTTATTGAGGAGATCTTGGGCGAAAAAGGACGTGCTCGCTCGGTTGTCATCGCCGCACCAGCCGATACTTCCCCCTTGATGCGTCTGCGAGCTTGTGAAACATCGACCCGTATTGCTGAGTACTTTCGTGATTTAGGTTACAACGTTCTATTGCTGATGGATAGCCTGACTCGTTACGCTCAAGCACAGCGTGAAATTGCATTGGCAGTGGGGGAGCCGCCAGCTACAAAAGGTTATCCACCATCGGTATTTGCTAAGTTACCTCGTTTGGTCGAACGTGCTGGTAATGGTGGACCGGGCCAAGGTTCGATAACGGCATTTTATACCGTACTGACAGAAGGCGATGATCTACAAGATCCCATTGCCGATGCCTCAAGGGCTATTTTGGACGGACATATCGTTTTATCAAGGGAGCTTGCGGATTCAGGGCACTACCCCGCTATTGATGTTGAGGCTTCCATCAGTCGTGTTGCGCCTATGGTCATTTCAGATGAACACTTGGAGGCCATGCGCAAGGTGAAGCAAACTTACTCTCTTTATCAGCAAAATCGTGACCTTATTTCCATTGGAGCCTACTCTCAGGGCAGCGATCCTCGTATCGATAATGCCATTCGATTACAACCTGCGATGAATGCATTTTTGCGTCAAACTATGAAAGAGTCCATTTCCTTTGAAGATGGCGCCTTGATGTTGACCCAACTTGCTGCTCAATGCCAAGTTTAGGTGTTAGTTGATGGCCAAGCAGGATCCTTTACATACGGTATTGAAGTTAGCAACAGAGGCGGAAGAGCAGGCTGCATTGCAACTTAAATCTGCCGAGTTTGAGTGTCAAAAGCGAGATAATCAATTAGCGGCACTGCAAAATTATCGCCTTGATTATATGAAGCAGATGGACGCACAAACGGGTCAAAATATTAGCGCCAGTTACTATCATCAATTTCATCGCTTTGTGCGTCAGGTCGATGAAGCGATTGAGCAGCAACTCAAGTCTTGTGAAGAAGCGAATACCCAAAGGAATTATCGCCGCCAACATTGGATGGAAAAACAGCAAAAGCGCAAAGCGGTAGAGTTGTTGTTGGAGAATAAAGCAAATAAGCGAGCACAGTTAGAGCTTAAAAAAGAGCAAAAACTCATTGATGAGTTTGCATCACAACAGTTCTTTAGAAAGAGTGATAAGTAGGCTGCTGAATATCGGCTGAGCTACATTTTTTCGGCATGATTTTTTGCTTTGAGTGTTTGTTTTGTTGAACGAGCCCTAAACGCTTTAGGTACCACTTTAACTTTTTTGTTGCTATTTTCATGACTTCTTGCCTGTTCTGGGTCTAATTCATATCCTTTTTTACTCTGGCATCAGTTTTGCTTGTTTATGTGATGAGTGAATCGAGTGACAAATTTACCGCTTTGATAAGCGGTGGCTAAAATAATTTGTTAAGGCTTATTTTGATTAGCATAAATTGGAGAATTTCATGCCTCAGTTGTTGAATATGCTCGCGGCGTCGCCAAAAGAGCCCCAAGCTGCTAATACTATTGGTGATAGCCAGTCAATTGATAATAATGGCTTTTCTGAACTTCTTGCTGATGAAAAAAGTAAAGTAGACTTGTCTCAGCCTAAAGAGAGTCGCCATCCTAGAGATGTTAGTTCTGAACAAGCTGAGGTGAATGAAAAAGCTGAACAAAAGCCCGAAAAAGCGGATGCCAATTTGATCCTACGTCAGATTCAGATGGGTGAAGAGTTAGATAAGGGTCAGAATATTGCCGCTGAGGGTGAAAATTTGCCACTTGATGATCTTCTATTGACGAATGAACTTCCGCTCTTAGAAGAGCATCAGTTATCACAACCCAATCCCGAGCCTGAGCAAAATGTAGACGAACTCACTCAAGAGCAGTTAGTTACCAAATTACAAAGCGATGAAGCCAAGGTGCCTGTTGATACCATTTCTCCTATAAAAGGCGAAATAGTAGAGGAAGCAATAGGTGATGAAACACATGAGGGTGAAGATGTAGTGGCTTCATCAGTGATAGAAGAGTCAAGTGCTGCTGTTATTGCGACGAGTGTTAATAGTATTAATGACGAAGCTAAGCAAAGAGCTGAGTCGGTAAAACCTCAGCCGGAACTGTTATCAACGACAAGTAAACAAGATAAAGCTGCGTTAGAGCAGCTAGCTAAGGCGCAAGTTACGGTAATTGATAATAATGAAGTGCAAAGCGACGAGTTAATCAATAATACAGAGTTAGATAAAAAGCTTGGGCGCATTTTAGGCGTGGCAGATGGCGATATTAAGTCCAAAGCGTCAGCTCAAAATAATCTAATATCTGGTGCAAGCTCGGAGCTAAAAGGGGAAGAGGCAAAAGCATTACAGGGGAAAAATGGCGAAGCTGGATTGGATAAAGTGTTAGCCAAAATGGGGCTCAGCAATCAAGCTGAAGTCTCTGAGAAAGTGGCAAACTTTCAAAGTCACCAAGTGGCGAGAGAAAGTGCTCAGTCAAGTGTGCTTGAATTTGGCTCTCGAGAACTTGGCCTTTCATCGGCAAATAGCCTGAGCTCGGCTTCACCCTCTGCCCATGCGAATCAGAGTCAAGTCGTACAGCTTTCATTGCGTCAAGCTGGTGATCAGCCTGTTCATATGCAAGAGGTGATAGCGCGTTTTAACCCTGTGATGAAGCAGCAGTTAGTCACCATGGTTAAAAATGGGGTTCAGCAGGCCGAAATACGTCTAGATCCCCCTGAGTTGGGTAGCATGATGGTGAGAGTGCAAGTACAAGGTGACCAAACTCAGGTTCAGTTTCAAGCCGCTCAACCACAGACCCGTGAATTGTTAGAGCAGGCAATCCCAAGGTTAAGAGATATGTTGTCTGAACAAGGCATGGAGCTAACCGATAGCCAGGTATCTCAAGAGAATCATTCACAGCAAGGTGGTAATGACGAAGGCTTTGACGGGGATGAAGGTAGAACTGTCTACGAAATGAATGAAATTTCAGCAGAAGATCTGCCCTTAGGCACAAATCAGGCAACAAGTTATCCTTCAGGTATAGATTATTATGCGTAAGCAGGTAACCTATAGCGGAGAATATTATTAAGTATGTTCTATGCGTAAATTGTAACGTAAGCTTATAGATACAATATGAGTTTATTGTAGGGAATGATCATGGCCGAAGAAGACTCTTTAGAATTAGAAGAAACAGCAGAAGAGCCGCAGAAAAGTAAGAAGCGTCTATTTATATTTGGCGGTATTGGCTTAGCCCTGATATTAGTGATTGGGGGCTTATTATGGTTCTTTTTAAGTGGTGATGAGACCGCTACAACTGCAGATGAGGCCGTTGTACAAGAAGAGCCAGCAGAGAAAAAAGAAGCATTTTATGTTGCTATGCCAAGGCCATTCTTGTTTAACGTGCCAGATGCTAAACGCTCTCGACTTGTAGAAATTAAAGTACAACTTATGGTTCGTGGTAGCGATGATAATGTGTTGACCAAGAAGCATATTCCATTAATTGAAGATGCATTGTTAACAACGTTCAGTGGTGCCGAGGTACAAAAGCTTAGTACCCAAGCTGGTAAAGATGAGTTGCGTCAACGGGCTTTGCTTAATGTGCAAAATACGCTGCAACCTGTGACAGGACGTACTGTGGTTGAAAAGGTGCTATTTACTGGCTTCGTAATGCAATAAACCAAGTAACAAGTAATAAGCATGTTTAAAAATGTGGGTAGTTAGAGTAATTAATATACCCAATACCGTGTTATGGAAATATAGGGTTAACGCGTGAGTGATTTATTAAGCCAAGACGAAATTGATGCGCTACTTCACGGTGTTGATGACGTTGAAGAGGAAGATATAGATGAGGGGGCAAGTGATGCTCGCTCCTATGACTTCTCTTCTCAAGATAGAATTGTTCGTGGTCGAATGCCGACCTTGGAAATTGTTAACGAACGATTCGCACGTCACCTGAGAATTAGCATGTTTAATATGATGCGCCGTGCGGCTGAAGTGTCTATTAATGGCGTGCAGATGCTCAAGTTCGGTGAATATGTTCATACCTTATTTGTTCCAACATCACTAAACATGGTGCGTTTTAGCCCACTTAAAGGCACTGCATTAATCACCATGGAGGCAAGGCTTGTCTTTATTTTGGTGGATAACTTTTTTGGTGGCGACGGGCGCTTTCACGCTAAAATTGAAGGTCGTGAATTTACCCCAACCGAAAGGCGTATTGTTCAGCTACTGCTGAAAATTATCTTTGAAGATTACAAAGATGCATGGGCTCCGGTAATGGATGTTGAGTTTGAATACCTCGATGCCGAAGTCAACCCTGCTATGGCCAATATTGTTAGCCCTACAGAAGTTGTAGTAGTGAACTCATTTCACATCGAAGTCGATGGTGGCGGTGGTGATTTTCATATTACTATGCCTTATTCCATGATTGAACCGATACGTGAGCTGCTCGATGCCGGTGTTCAAAGTGATAAGCAAGATACGGATATGCGTTGGTCCATGGCGTTAAGAGACGAAATCATGGATGTCGACGTGGGGTTTGACGCAACAGTTGTTGAGCAGGAAGTTAGTTTAAAGGATATTATGGAGTTCGAAGCGGGAGATATTATCCCTGTTGAGCTACCAGAGCATATTCTAATGCGAGTTGAAGATCTGCCAACTTATAGATGTAAGATGGGTAAGGTGAGAGAGAACTTAGCATTAAAAGTGTGTGAAAAGATTGCTCGTCCTGAGACAGTTAAATCGGAATTACAGTTAGTAACAAGAAAAGGTAAGTCCAGAGATATCTCTGATTTATAGGAATAATTGAATGAGTACTGAAGATACAGGTGATGATTGGGCTGCAGCAATGGCCGAACAGGCTTTGGAAGAGGCTAAAGCCGTTGAGTTAGATGAGCTACAAAACGAAGCATCTTCGATGAGTGATGAAGAGGCGTCTAAGTTAGACTCTATCATGGATATTCCTGTCACTATCTCTATGGAGGTTGGTCGCAGTTTTATCAGTATTCGTAATTTGTTGCAGTTAAACCAAGGTTCAGTTGTTGAACTTGATAGGGTGGCTGGTGAGCCTTTAGATGTGATGGTTAATGGCACCCTGATAGCCCATGGTGAAGTGGTTGTCGTTAATGATAAATTTGGTATTCGTTTAACCGACGTCATTAGCCAGACCGAACGTATTAAGAAGCTTAAATAGTTTAAAACAAGGAATGGCAATGATTGCGTTACTCTCCCTTGCGGCTTCAGCAGAACCTGCTATCACTAAAGAGCCAACGAGTGCAGCTACACTCGCGAGTATGATGGGAGGGCTAGTACTTGTTTTGCTGCTGATTTTCGCGTTGGCATATATAGTACGTAAATTAAATCTAGCTCCCTCTAATAATGGTACGGTTAAAATGCTTGCCTCAACGCCATTGGGAGCGAAAGAGAAATTGGTTCTGGTTGAGGTTGGCAAGCAGCAGTATTTGTTAGGAGTTAGCTCTCAGCAGATCAGCCTTATCGATAAACTCGATGATCCTGTTGAAGTCGAAGTCCACACTTTTGCTAGCAAACTCAAACAAGCGAGTGCCAAACAATGATTAGAAAATTGATACTTTTCGCTTCATTCTGTTTGCTACTTGTTAGTCAGACCGCTTTGGGCGCCGATGGTATTCTGCCTGCCGTAACGGTGACAACATCACCGGATGGCTCGACTCAATATTCTGTCACTATGCAGATTTTACTGCTAATGACAGCCTTGAGTTTTTTACCTGCGATGTTGATTATGCTGACTTCTTTTACACGAGTGGTCATAGTGTTGTCTATTTTGCGTCAAGCGACAGGCTTGCAGCAGGCGCCGTCTAATCAAATCATTATCGGCATGAGCTTGTTTATGACTTTTTTCATTATGGCTCCAGTATTTGATGAGATAAATGAGAAGGCGATTCAACCTTATATCAATGAGACGTTACCCGTTGATCAGGCTTTGCT
This sequence comes from uncultured Shewanella sp., assembly GCA_947503555.1. Taxonomy (GTDB): domain Bacteria; phylum Pseudomonadota; class Gammaproteobacteria; order Enterobacterales; family Shewanellaceae; genus Shewanella. The sequence continues at coordinate 111,110 of CANNEE010000001.1, read as the reverse complement.
AGCAGGCAAGGAACCCCTCAAGTCTTTTATGCTCTCGCAAACTCGATTAACGGATCTAGATACCTTCATTGAGATTGCAGGCTATGACAACATTCAATCGCCAGAAGAAACGCCCATGAGCGTAGTGATCCCCGCTTTTATCACTAGTGAACTTAAGACTGCATTCCAAATTGGCTTTATGTTGTTTGTGCCTTTCTTGGTCATTGATCTTGTTGTTGCCAGTATCTTGATGGCCATGGGTATGATGATGTTGTCTCCTATGATTGTTTCATTGCCCTTTAAGATTATGCTGTTTGTATTAGTCGATGGCTGGGGACTAGTGATGGGCACGTTAGCCAATAGTTTTGGTATCCAGTAGGCAGGAGATGATATGAGTCCAGAAGCACTGGTTGATATCTTTCGAGAAGCCTTAACTGTCATTGTAATGTTGGTTTCAGCGATTATTTTACCGGGATTAGGTGTTGGTCTTCTTGTTGCAGTTTTCCAAGCCGCTACCTCGATAAATGAGCAAACATTAAGTTTTTTACCTCGCCTTTTGATGACATTGTTTGCTCTGATGTTCCTAGGTCATTGGCTTATTCAGACCATGATGAGCTTCTTTTTAGAGATGGTGAATCGTATTCCACAGGTTATAGGCTAACCAATGGAAATCTTGCTAGATGAAATCATGCAAACAATTGCCTTGTATATGTGGCCTTTGTATCGCGTGACTAGCATGTTGATGATCATGGCTGTGTTTGGCGCTAATTCGACTCCGGCTCGAGTTCGCTTACTTCTCGGCGTCGCGATTACCTTTGCTATTGCGCCTGTACTTCCGCCTATTGAAAACTATGAGTTGTTTTCATTATCAGGACTGTTCATTACTGCCCAGCAAATTTTAGTGGGGGCTGCTATGGGATTTGTCACCCTTATGTTGATGCAAACTTTTGTATTAACGGGACAAGTCATAGGTATGCAAACCTCTTTGGGTTTTGCTTCTATGGTTGACCCATCTTCGGGGCAGCAAACTCCTGTAGTAGGTAATTTCCTATTATTATTAACGACGCTAATTTTTTTGGCGGTGGATGGGCACTTAGTACTTATTCGTATGCTGGTGGCAAGTTTTGAGACGATTCCAGTATCCGATGAAGGTTTAAGCATTAGTAGTTATCGTGCCTTAGCTGATTGGGGCGGTTATATGTTTGGTGCGGCCCTGACTATGTCGGTGTCGGCGATTGTTGCCTTATTGCTCATTAACCTCTCTTTTGGCGTGATGACCCGTGCTGCGCCTCAGCTTAATATTTTCGCTATTGGTTTTCCTATTACCATGGTCAGCGGACTATTTATCCTCTGGTTAACCTTAACGCCTATCATGGCTCATTTTGATGAAGTGTGGCAGTCAGCACAGCTGTTGTTATGCGATATGCTTAAATTGCAATGTAGTACTGACGGAGGCTTTTAGCTATGGCTGAAAATGACTCGAGTCAGGAACGTACCGAGGAACCCACCTCCAGGCGACTGCAACAAGCCAAAGAGAAGGGGCAGGTTGCACGCTCAAAGGAGTTGGGTACAGCCGCAGTGTTGTTGTCTGCTGCTGTAGGTTTTGCCATGGCGGGTCCAAGTCTAGCTAAAAGCTTGCATCTGGTAATGGCCCAGATGTTTAGTTTAACGCGGGATCAGATATTTGATACCAGTGAAATGCTCAAAGTTTGGGGGAATATAGGTCAAGAACTTGCAGCGCCACTTTTATCCTTTATTGTGTTTCTCGCTTTTGTGGCATTTTTGGGCAACATAGTGCTAGGTGGATTGATTTTTTCCACTAAGGCGATTATGCCTAAACCAGACAAAATGAACCCAATGAATGGATTTAAACGTATGTTTGGGGTTCAAGCTTTGGTTGAACTTGCAAAGGGCGTTGCTAAGTTTTCTGTGGTAGCCATTAGTGCCTATTTTTTATTGAGCTTTTTCTTCGACGATATTCTATCTCTATCAACACAACATTTGCCCGGTAATGTTTATTCTGCCTTGGATATGCTGGTATGGATGTTTATTCTCTTGTGCTCCTCTACTTTGCTGATTGTTGCTATTGATATTCCATTTCAAATTTGGAATCACAATAAGCAATTGAAGATGACTAAACAAGAAGTGAAGGATGAATATAAAGATACCGAAGGTAAACCTGAGGTTAAAGGTCGTATACGTCAATTACAGCAAGAGATGGCTCAAAAGCGTATGATGGCAGATGTGCCTGACGCCGATGTGATAGTCGTTAACCCTGAACATTATGCGGTAGCGGTAAAATATGATGTGAGTCGTTCCCAAGCACCTTTTGTTGTCGCCAAAGGTGTTGATGATGTGGCGTTTAAAATTCGTGAGATTGCCAGAGAGCATGACGTTGCTATTGTATCTGCTCCACCTCTAGCAAGGGCGATATACCACACGACTAAAATAGACCAAGAAATTCCTGAGGGCTTGTTTACTGCAGTTGCTCAAGTACTCGCTTATGTTTTCCAATTGCGCCAATATCAAAAAGGCAAGGGGAGCAAGCCGATTCCAATTCCCGTTAATCAGCCAATTCCCGATGAATTAAAGCATTAAGACCCACAATGCCCCTTTATCAATACTAATCAATATAAAGCGTGATATTTGGCTTATTTTCATTCACTTGTGGCTTTAATTGATTCATAACTTAACTAATTACAGGTATAGTTGACGCCTATTGTGTGATTGAATGCCCGAGTGCTTACCCATTTTCGGTAAGCGATATATAAATCTTTGGCGCGATCTTTGCTTTTAGCTAGCTATCAGATAGCAAGCGTCAAAGTTTAGGCTTAATTGGATGGATGTTAAAGCGACTCTAGGTCAGTTAAAACAATTAAAACCCGCTAATTTCCAAGGTGTAGGAACTCCTGTACTTGTTTTAGCTGCCCTGGCGATGGTTGTACTACCAATGCCAGCTTTTCTGTTGGACATTCTATTCTCATTTAACATCGCACTAGCCCTAGTTGTATTACTTGTTGCTATCTACTCAGATAGACCTCTTGATTTTGCCGCATTTCCAACGGTTTTATTAGTCGCAACCCTTTTAAGATTGGCGCTTAATGTGGCCTCCACTCGTGTCGTACTATTGGAAGGCCACAATGGTGGTGATGCTGCGGGTAAGGTGATTGAAGCATTTGGCTCTGTGGTAATCGGCGGGAATTATGCCGTTGGTTTAGTGGTCTTTCTCATCTTGATTATTATTAACTTTGCCGTTGTGACTAAAGGTGCGGGGCGCATCTCTGAAGTTAGCGCTAGATTCACTCTAGATGCGATGCCGGGTAAACAGATGGCTATCGATGCCGATTTAAATGCGGGCATTCTTAATCAAGAGCAAGCAAGGCTACGCCGTGCTGAAGTTACCAAGGAAGCTGATTTCTATGGTGCGATGGATGGTGCGTCTAAGTTTGTAAAAGGTGATGCGATTGCCGGGATATTGATTCTAGTCATCAATATTTTGGGTGGTTTTGTTATCGGTATGGTCCAACATGGGTTGGATTTTTCATCTGCGGTAGAGATTTATACTCTGCTGACGATAGGTGATGGACTTGTTGCTCAAATTCCTGGGTTATTACTGTCTATCGCAGCGGCCCTTATGGTCACGCGCCAGAATGAATCCGGTGATATGGGTAAAATGGTGATGGGGCAGATGTTCCAAAGCCCCAAGTCACTGACAATTGCGGCAGGTGTACTTTTTATTATGGGGATAGTACCTGGTATGCCCCATATTGCATTTTTGAGTTTTGCATTGGCAACGGCAGGAGGCGCGTATTTCGTCCATCGTCGTAATGAGAAACTGAAAGCGCAAGCACTTGAGGTCGCTAAGCAAGCGCCAGCAGAGAAATTGGAGCAAGAGCCTAAAGAACTCAGCTGGGATGATGTTAAACATGTCGATACCATAGGTTTAGAAGTAGGTTATCGATTGATTCCGCTTGTCGATAAAAGTCAAGGTGGAGAGTTGCTTAGCCGCATTAAAGGTGTGCGTAAGAAGCTGTCTCAGGAGTTGGGCTTTTTGGTTCCAGCAGTGCACATTCGCGATAATTTAGATTTGGCTCCCAATACCTACCGTGTGTCTTTAATGGGAGTGGCAGTAGGTGAAGCAGAAATTCGTCATGACTGTGAATTGGCGATTAACCCAGGACAAGTATTTGGTCAAGTAGAAGGTATTGAAACAAAAGACCCAGCCTTTGGATTAGAAGCTGTTTGGATTGCGCCAGAGCATAGGGAGCATGCCCAAACTCTAGGTTATACTGTAGTTGATGCAGCAACAGTAGTTGCAACCCATATTAGTCAGGTATTAACAAATAATGCATCTAAGTTACTTGGCTACGAAGAGGTACAGCAATTACTCGATATGCTTTCTAAGAACTCACCTAAGCTCATTGACGGCTTTATTCCTGAAGTGATGAGTTTAGGTACTGTCGTGAAAGTGATGCAGAATTTGCTTAATGAAGGGGTCTCTGTCAGGGATTTACGCACAATTGTGCAAACATTACTTGAGTACGGGCCTAAGAGCAGTGATACTGAGGTGCTAACAGCAGCCGTACGTATTGCATTGAAACGTATGATAGTTCAAGAAATTGCTGGACCTGAAACTGAAATACCCGTCATAACTTTGGCGCCAGAGCTGGAACAGATGTTGCATCAGTCGATGCAAACTACCGGTGGTGAAGGTCCAAATATAGAACCAGGTCTTGCAGAAAGAATGCAGCAATCCTTAGCAGATGCAGCGCAGAAGCAAGAAATGGTCGGGCAGCCAGCCGTGTTATTAACGTCAGGTATGTTGCGTTCTACTATGTCTAGGTTTGTGAAATTTACCATTCCAAATCTAAGGGTTATTTCTTATCAAGAGGTGCCAGACGAGAAACAAATCCGTATAGTGTCTGCCGTGGGTCAGTAGAGGGTTGGTTAAGTGAAGATAAAAAGATTTTTTGCCAAAGATATGCGAGCAGCACTTGCCCAAGTGAAGGATACCCTTGGCTCAGACGCTGTCATTATGTCCAATAAGAAAGTCTCTGGTGGCATAGAGATAGTTGCAGCCGTTGATTATGATGAGCCTAAAATTGATGTCGCTCAAAAGCCTGCAACACCAGCTTTTATGGATATGAGTGAAGATCAAGTATCCCTTAGCTCAAGTAATCACGTTCGAGCACAGGCTAAAACGAACCCGCCTGCTGCGCCAGATTCATTACAAGCTCTACTAGAGAAGCAACATAATCGATTACATCAACAGATCGCTAATCAGAATGAAGAGCTTGATATGCCTCAGTGGGCTAAAGCATTACAGGGCTCAGGAGATAAGCAACAGATTCAGACTCAGCCCAAACGCGAATATGAAACCCATGCTAAGCCAAATTCGGCCAAGGCTTCTAATGCTGAAATGGAAGCTATGCGTGAGGAGATGGCTTCATTACGCAGTCTATTAACCCATCAGGTTTCATCATTAATGTCAGAGCAGAAAAAACGTACCGATCCAGTCGGCGCTATGCTTGAAACTAAATTGATTGAAGCTGAGTTCTCTGTTCCTGTGGCTAAAAAGTTAGCCGAGCTGAGTCAACATTATGCCCCAGCAGATCTTGTCAGAGCACTTCCTCAGAGTTTAGCGAATATGCTAGACAATCAGGGCGACGATGTTGTGAGACAAGGTGGTGTAGTGGCGTTAGTGGGACCAACAGGTGTTGGAAAGACGACTACATTAGCTAAGTTGGCGGCTCGTTTTGCGGCTCACCATGGTAGTGACCAAGTTGCACTGGTGACCACTGACCATTATCGAATTGGTGCATTTGAACAGCTTGCGACCTATGGCAAGATTATGGGATGCCCTGTTAAACAAGCTCAAGATATGGATGAGCTTGAACAAATTCTTTATCAATTTAGAAATAAGAAGTTAGTATTAATAGATACGGCTGGTATGGGGCAAAGAGATATGCGTCTATGCCAGCAGCTAGATGATTTAACTAAGAATAGCCGTTTACCTATTCGTAGTTATTTAGTGCTGCCAGCAACAGCACAACGTAGAGTGTTGCAAGATGCGGTAGTACGCTTTAAACGAATTCCTTTATCGGGTGCAATTTTGACCAAACTTGATGAATCTGTCTCGCTTAGTGCTGCATTAAGTGTATTAATTCAAAGTGGATTACCATTAAGTTATGTCACTGATGGACAAAGAGTGCCTGAAGATATGCAAGTGGCTGATACCTTAGCTCTCGCTAAGCAAGCACTTGCAGCATTAAATGATACAAATAAGCAAACAATACAAGATACAATGTGGTCAGATGATATGACCCAAGCATTTGAGTAAAGAAATGACCCGGGATCAAGCAAGCGGTTTACGTATGATGAATCAACCATATAATGAAAAAGTGAAAGTGATAGCCGTTACCGGCGGTAAAGGCGGGGTGGGTAAAACCAATGTCTCTATCAATACGGCAGTATCTTTAGCTGAAAAGGGTAAACGGGTATTGGTATTAGATGCTGACTTAGGTCTAGCCAATGTTGATGTGATGCTAGGCATTCGCGCAGAAAAGAATTTATCTCATGTGCTCTCTGGAGATGCTGAGTTAGATGACATTATTGTGCGCGGCCCTAAGGGGATAGGTATTGTACCTGCCACCTCAGGTACTCAGGCTATGGTTGAGCTTAATCAGGCACAACATGCTGGCTTGATTCGTGCCTTCAGTGAGATGCGTACTCAGTTCGATGTGCTCATTGTTGATACCGCTGCTGGTATCTCTGATATGGTATTGAGCTTTTCTCGAGCGTCTCAAGATGTGCTTGTTGTTGTATGTGATGAGCCAACGTCGATTACCGATGCTTATGCCTTGATTAAAATTTTAAGCCGAGAGCACGGTGTGTTCCGCTTTAAGATTGTTGCCAACATGGTTAGAAGCCTCAGAGAAGGAATGGAACTGTTCGCAAAGCTCAGTAAAGTTACAGATCGCTTTTTAGATGTCGCTTTAGAGTTAGTCGCAACTATTCCTTATGATGAAAATCTAAGAAAGTCAGTTCGCAAGCAAAAGTTAATTGTCGAAGCTTACCCTAAGTCTCCTGCGTCTATTGCATACCATGGTCTAGCAAACAAGGTGATGAGCTGGCCGATTCCTCAGCAACCTGGAGGACATTTAGAGTTCTTCGTTGAGCGTTTAGTGCAACGTCCTGAGTATCAAGAGGATAGAGCGAGTGAATAAAGCCGCAGCGTATACTAGTTTTGACAATAAAGCCAATATCGTTGAACAGTATGCACCGCTGGTAAAAAAAATCGCTCATCACTTATTGGCGAGATTACCCGCCTCGGTGCAACTTGATGATCTGATCCAATCCGGAATGATGGGACTGTTAGAGGCCGCATCTAAGTTTGATGGCAGCAAGGGAGCCAAATTTGAAACCTTTGCTGGGATAAGAATTCGAGGCGCCATGCTTGATGAGATCAGGCGGGGCGATTGGGTGCCAAGAAGTGTCCATCGCAACAATCGACGTGTTGCCCAAGTCATTGACGAGCTAGAACAAGAGCTTGGACGTGATGCAAGGGACACAGAAATAGCAGAAAGACTTGATATGACTCTTGATGAGTACCATCATATTCTTAATGATGTTTCTGTAGGAAAAATTATAGGAATCGAAGATTTAGGGGTCACACAGGATGTGTTGTCAGAAGAAGCATCAGCGAGTGATGGTAATTTTGAGCAGCTACTAGAGAGTCAATTTCAATCGGCTATGGTGGCGGCGATCAAACAATTGCCAGAAAGAGACGCATTAGTGCTTTCTCTGTATTATGATGAAGCTTTGAATTTAAAAGAAATTGGTGCCATTTTAGAAGTGAGTGAATCCCGTGTTAGTCAAATACATAGTCAGGCTATGTTGAGACTGAAGGCAAAACTCAAGCACTGGACACAAGTATAATTAATAATCGAGCAATGTAATTATTAGCTCACCGGAGGAAACCTTGGACAAGAATATGAAGATTCTTATTGTTGATGACTTTTCAACAATGAGACGTATCATCAAGAACTTGTTGCGAGACTTGGGGTTTAACAATACCCAGGAAGCAGATGACGGAAACACGGCTTTACCTATGTTACAAAAGGGTGAGTTTGATTTCGTCGTAACTGATTGGAACATGCCTGGAATGCAAGGTATTGACCTATTAAAAGCCATACGTGCAGATGATGAGTTAAAGCATATACCTGTTCTTATGGTAACAGCTGAGGCTAAGCGTGAGCAGATCATTGCTGCGGCTCAGGCTGGGGTGAATGGATATGTTGTAAAACCTTTTACTGCTGCCACGCTGAAAGAAAAATTAGATAAGATTTTTGAGCGTCTTGGTTAAGCAAGGGTGAGCTATGCAGGCTAAAACAACAGGGCTTATTACTCTGGAACAAGCTCAACAGTTGGTAGATCTCTTGTCTCAGAATCAGCAAGAGCAAGCCGATGAGTTAGTTAAAGAGATTGCAGCACCACTTCAAACTGATCTGTTTGAAGAGGTTGGAAAATTAACCCGACAGCTACACAGTGCGTTAGTCGATTTCCAACTCGATAGCCGTCTTATTGAGTTAGCTAATACGGATATTCCTGATGCTAAAGAGCGGCTTAATTATGTCATTGATATGACAGAACAGGCTGCTAACAAGACTATGGATGCTGTAGAGGAGTCTCTGCCGCTCGCCAATGCGCTAAGTGCCAATATTCAAGCCGTCAAACCTGTTTGGGACCGTTTAATGCGTCGTGATATAGAGCTTAATGAGTTCAAGAAGCTTTGTCATGATGTACAGGATTTCATGGTTCGTAGCGAACAGGATTCTGAACGTTTAAGAGAGTTACTCAATCAAATATTAATGGCTCAAGATTTCCAAGACCTAACCGGTCAAATGATACGTAGAGTCATTGAGTTAGTTAGAGAAGTCGAAAGTAGCTTGGTCTCGTTGTTAACTGTTTTTGGCGATGAAGCTGTCAGTCAGAATCAGAAAGATATAGATACTAGTATCGATGCCGAAGGTCCGATAATGAATGCGGAGCAGCGGGAAGATGTAGTAACGGATCAAGATGAAGTAGATGATTTACTTTCGAGTCTGGGTTTCTAAAAAGGAGTCAAATTAATGTCCTTTGATGTAGATGAAGAAATTCTCCAGGACTTTTTAATTGAAGCCGGAGAGATTTTAGAGCTTCTACAAGAGCAGTTGGTTGCTCTTGAAAATAACCCTGATGATACAGACTTATTAAACGCAATATTTAGGGGATTCCACACAGTTAAAGGTGGCGCAGGCTTTTTGGGACTCACGCCCATGGTGGATGTGTGTCATGAAGCAGAAAATACCTTTGATCTGTTAAGAACGGGCAAGCGCAGTGTCAGTGCAGAGCTGATGGATGTGATTTTGCAGGCTGTTGATGCCATCAATAGTATGTTTAATCAAACCCAAGCTGGGGAAGAACAAGATCCTGCAGATGATAAGCTACTTGACGATCTAAAATTGCTAAGCAGCGGTGAGTTGTTGCCATCGGAAAAAGGTGAGTCAGCTCCTGAGCCTGCAGTAGAAAGCCCTGTCGAATCTCCTGTGTCAGCGAGCCCTGAGCCTGTAGAGAGTTCACCTGAATCTTCAATTGAGCTGTTTGAACAGCCAAGTCAGGAAGATGCCAGTGGTGATATTGACGAAATTGATGAAGCAGAGTTTGAAGCGCTGTTAGATGCACTCCATGGAACGGGTAAAGGTCCTGCTGCGAGCAGTCAAGCTCCTGCTGCTCCTACATCTACGCCTGCAGAAACGAGTACTGTTTCTGACGATGAAATCACAGATGATGAATTTGAGGCTTTGTTAGATGAGCTTCATGGGGCAGGTAGCTTTGCTAAAGCGCCTTCTGAGGCTAAGCCTAGTAAAGTGGAAGAGCCAGATTTATCTCAAGCTGTTGATGCTGATGAGATTACTGACGACGAATTCGAAAAACTACTCGATGAGCTTCATGGTAAAGGAGAAGGTCCGAAAGGGGAGGTAAAAGCAGCAAAAGTGCAAAAGGCTGTAGAAAAACCTGCCGAGACCAAGCTGCCTGAGACTAAGCCAGTTGAAGTTAAACCGGCTTCTGCACCTAAGGCTAAAGCTCCAGTCGTGCAGCCTAAAGCACCAGTAGCTAAAGATAAGGCTGGTGCTAAAGGCCAAAATGCCAATATCCCTCAAGGCGAAACCACTGTCCGTGTTGATACGGCGCGCCTAGACCAAATTATGAACATGGTCGGCGAGTTGGTACTTGTTCGAAATCGATTAATTAGCTTAGGTATTTCCCGTGATGATGAGGATATGTCTAAGGCCCTGGCGAATTTAGATTTAGTGACAGCCGACCTTCAAGGGGCTGTCATGAAGACTCGCATGCAGCCAATTAAGAAGGTATTTGGCCGCTTCCCTCGAGTGGTTAGGGATCTAGCTCGTTCGCTAAATAAAGAGATAGATCTTGTTATGGTAGGTGAAGATACCGACCTAGATAAGAACCTCGTAGAAGCTTTAGCCGATCCATTAGTACATTTGGTTCGTAACTCTGTTGATCATGGTATCGAGATGCCTGATGAGCGTATAGCTAATGGCAAGAATAAGACAGGTACCATTACCTTGTCAGCAAGCCAAGAAGGTGACCACATCCTATTGAAAATTGAAGATGATGGTGCTGGGATGGATGCTGAGAAGCTTAAGCAAATTGCTATCAGTCGCGGTGTGTTAGATGAAGATGCTGCGGCTAGAATGTCTGATAATGATGCTTATAATTTGATTTTTGCTCCTGGCTTTTCGACCAAGGTGGAAATATCAGATATATCTGGTCGAGGTGTGGGTATGGATGTGGTGAAAACCCGCATTACCCAGCTCAACGGTACCGTTCATATAGATTCAGAAAAAGGTAAAGGTACTCGCCTCGAAATTAAAGTTCCATTGACCTTGGCTATTATGCCGACCTTGATGGTCGAAGTGACTAAGCAAGTTTTTGCTTTGCCTCTATCCGCTGTGAATGAAATATTCCATCTTGATTTGACCAAGACCAATATTGTTGACGGTCAGCTTACTGTGATTGTTCGTGAAAAAGCTGTCCCACTATTCTATTTGGAGCAATGGTTAAGCCGTACAAGTACGGGCTTTAAACATGGTGATAAACAGCATGGGCATGTAGTGATAGTGCAACTTGGTAATACACAGGTTGGCTTTGTCGTTGATGCCTTGATAGGTCAAGAAGAGGTGGTTATTAAGCCTTTAGGAACCTTGTTGCACGGCACTCCAGGTATGGCAGGGGCCACAATTACCTCTGATGGTGGTATCGCCTTGATATTAGATGTTCCAGGCTTATTGAAGCATAACGCTGGGCGTAGATAGCCAAGTATCAGTGTTCAGTAATGCAGCGAAAAGATAGTTAAGATCAAACCGAGTTTAATCACTCGGTTTAGTCTTTACTAAAGTAAAGCTGCATTTATGCACAGAAGTACAAATAAGGATTTGAATGGGTATTAAAGTTTTAGTTGTTGATGATTCAAGCTTTTTTCGTCGTAGAGTGAGTGAAATTGTTAATCAAGATTCTGAGCTTGAAGTCATTGGCACCGCTACCAATGGAGCGGAAGCGGTAAAGTTAGCTGCACAATTAAAGCCTCAAGTCATCACTATGGATATCGAAATGCCTGTGATGGATGGTATTACTGCGGTAAAAAAAATCATGGAAAGCAGCCCTACACCCATTTTGATGTTTTCTTCATTGACCCATGATGGCGCTAAGGCGACATTAGATGCGTTAGAAGCAGGGGCCCTTGATTTTTTACCTAAGCGCTTTGAAGATATTGCAACCAACAAAGATGATGCCATTAAGCTACTCCAGCAAAGAGTTAAGGCTCTTGGGCGTCGTCGTATGTACCGTCCAGCGGCGCGTCCTGCAATTCAACCTAAAGTCACGCCAACTCAAACACGAACCCCTTCTATTAGTAAGCCTAGTATTGGTGCTACCTCTACTGCTAACACAGCACCTGCGGCTGCCGCACGCCGTGCCAGTGGCCCAAGTCGAGCCAGTGGTAAGCAATATAAGGCGTTATTAATCGGAACCTCCACTGGTGGTCCCGTTGCATTGCAACGTATTTTGACGCAATTTCCCGCCAATTATCCTCATCCTATTTTGCTTATTCAGCATATGCCTGCAGCCTTTACTCCTGCATTTGCGAGCCGTTTAAATGGTTTGTGTAAGATAGGAGTGAAAGAAGCTGAAAATGGTGAGGTGATGCGACCAGGCCATGCCTATCTTGCTCCTGGTGGCATGCAGATGATGGTGGAAAAAAGTGGTGCGAGTGGCAGGATTAAAATTCTAGCTGGCAATGCTGATATGAATTACAAGCCTAGTGTCGATATTACCTTTGCGTCAGCTTCTAAGGTATTTAGTGGCGATAGCCTAGCCGTTATTCTTACTGGTATGGGAGCCGACGGTAGAGAAGGTGCACGCATGTTAAAAGGTGTGGGCGCGACAATATGGGCACAGGATGAAGCAAGCAGTGTGGTTTATGGTATGCCACAAGCCGTAACCGCAGCGGGCATATCAACTCAATCTATTGGTCTTGATAGTATGGCTGAGGCGATATTGAGAGAGTCCACTCGTGGCTAGTAATAGCCAAGTGAATATTAAGGTCAAGTTGGCTCTCTTTTTGTTAGCTATGGCGGCCTTAGTCGCCACTTTGCTATATATTGAACTGCTTAGTAAAAATAAGTTGCTGCTTGAGCGAGTTGAGCAGCTAGAACAAAGCCAAGTATTGTTAATGGTTCCAGATGAGCAAGCTCAGGCGATTGCAACTTGGCTTGCTCAAAACCCAGAACAAACCCAGTCGATACTCGAACAAGCCCATTTAGGCGAGCAGGTTTCTATTCCTATGGGACCGGGGGCTAACACTTCTTCGCAAACTCGTATAGAGCAACATGAGGTTCCGCCATTATTGCAAAATGTGGAGGAAGAGGCTCAAGGTGCTAGAACAAAAGAAGAATTAAGCCCTGATTCTCAGAGTACAAAGCGTGATACTGCCCCTAAATTAGCGCCCAAAGTAGTGGCAGAAGGTAAAGACGGTGTTAAAGTGATTAAGCTCCCTCACGGTGGAATAAGAGTCACTACACGTGAAGACAAATAATCGAAAGTAAATACGTTGAGGATCTGTTTTGAAAGTTTGGACCATAGCAAACCAAAAAGGTGGCGTTGGTAAAACAACTACGGTTGCCAGTTTGGCCGGTTCGCTTGTTAAGCAAGGCAAGCGAGTGTTGATGATAGACACAGATCCCCATGCGTCCTTGGGATACTATCTTGGTGTTGATTCAGAAGAGGTACCAGGCTCTCTGTACGACGTGTTTGTTGCTCACAAATCCTTAACGAGAGACTTAGTGAGTCAGCATATTGTGCCGACTCAAGTTGATGGGTTAGATCTATTGCCTGCAACTATGGCTTTGGCAACCTTAGATAAAGCATTAGGCCACCAAGATGGAATGGGGTTGGTATTGAGAAATTTACTCAACCTCGTAGAGCAAGATTATGATGTGGCTTTGATTGATTGTCCGCCTGTTTTGGGTGTCTTAATGGTGAATGCGCTTGCTGCGAGTGAGCATATTATTGTGCCTGTGCAAACTGAATTCCTAGCGATAAAAGGTCTAGATCGTATGATTAAGACCATGGAGCTGATGGGGAGAGCTAAAAAGACCCAATACAGTTACACAGTTATTCCTACTATGTACGATAGGCGCACTAAGGCGTCTCCCGCTGCACTTCAGCAGTTAAGTCAAGATTATGGTCATTCTCTGTGGCCTGATGTTATTCCCATCGATACTAAGTTTAGAGATGCGAGTTTAGCGCATTTACCTGCATCTCATTATGCAGGAAGTAGCCGCGGCGTTAAGGCCTACGAAAGATTGCTGGCATATTTACTAGAAGGAGAGTTTGGTCATGTCAAAGTCAGTTGATCAAACTGTCCTAGATTACTTCTCTTTGCTATTAAATGAGCAAACTGATAGCCACGAACAAGAAGAACACGTTAGTCCAGTAAAGCAAGATGGAGAAGTTCAGCCTAGCTTACAGCCTCAGCGAGCGCCATTAGCTAAAAAGGTTGATGTATTACCACAAGAGTATGTCGAAGAGCCTCAGCTTAATAAGCAGGCGCTAGAGGAGCTACTGGCACCAGTATTTAGTCCTGAAATTGTTGAGCCCAAGCTTGATGTACAAGTTGAAATAGATGCTAAAGTTAATACTGAACAACAAGATGAGCAACTTGGCACTCCTGATCTTGCTGTTAAAGTAAGCAAAGAGGTTGAGCAAGAGATTGTAAAGGCAAGTGCGGCTGAAGAAGTTATAAAAACAGAAACGGTCGATGTTGCTGAAACTGCGCCTGAAACGGAGCAAAGTGCGCCACCGAGTATCACTAAGGATTTGCAACAACAGTTAGAAGAAGAGTTTCAGCTATTATTTTTTAAAGTTGCAGGGTTAATTTTAGCGGTCCCTTTAGTTAATTTAGGTGGCATAGTCAGAGTTGAGAAAATTAACTCAATTTTTGGGCGTCCGAACTGGTTTTATGGGGTGCAAACCCATAGGGACTCTCAGTTAAATATTGTCGATACCTGCGCATGGGTGATGCCGGAAAAGTATGATGAGGCACTTGCTGAAACAGTTGACTATCAATATCTTGTAGTATTAGAAGACAGTAATTGGGGGCTCGCTTGCGAATCCTTGGTAAATACAGTAAAAGTAGATAAATCACAAATTAATTGGCGCAGCAAGCCTGGGAAGCGTCCTTGGTTAGCTGGCGTGGTAAAAGAACAGATGTGTGGCATTTTGAACGTGGAGTCGTTAATCGAAATGCTAAATGCAGGTTTAGGTTGTCAAGATCCTATTGATTGAGGTAGATATGACAGATTCAAGAAATGTCGCAGCTGTAGCTGCAGGTAACGAAGACGCGGTTTTACAGTGGGTTACCTTTAGGTTAGATAATGAAACATACGGCATTAACGTAATGCAAGTGCAAGAAGTATTGCGTTATACCGAGATTGCGCCAGTCCCAGGTGCTCCACATTATGTTTTAGGTATCATTAACCTACGTGGTAACGTAGTGACTGTTATCGATACTCGCTCTCGCTTTGGTCTGCAATCTACAGAGATAGATGAATCATCTCGTATCGTTATCATCGAAGCAGAAAAGCAAGTTATCGGTATATTGGTTGACGCGGTTGCTGAAGTGGTGTATCTGCGCCGTTCAGAGATTGATAACGCACCTAATGTGGGTACCGAAGAGAGTGCCAAGTTTATCCAAGGTGTGAGTAACCGCGATGATGAATTGCTTATTCTAGTTGATTTAGATAAGTTGTTATCTGACGAAGAGTGGGCCGAGATTTCTCAACTTTAGTCATCCTCATGTCATAAAGTCATTAAGCTACAACATGATATGCTATGTTGTGGCTTTTGCTTTGTGACTAGCATTTTTTAGTAATTATCTTTCTCCATGGAGTTTCTTTAGCATTATGGGCGATGAATTTTTAATCGCAGCTTTGGTATATGTGATAGCCTGTTTGGGATTAGTTCTCTATCTTCAAAAGCAATCTAATAAGCTGAGAACAAAGGTTGATGCATTGACTGTACTTATCAAAGATAGTGATAAGCAGAAAGAAACCTTTAAGAGAGAGCTAAATGAACTACGTAGTGGCACTATTGGTGTTGGCCGCCGAGTGATAGAGCTAGAGAAAAAGCTATCACAATATGAAATGAAGCTTGAAGAAGCGGCTCAACAAGACCCTCAAGCAAAGCTTTATAGCCGAGCAATGAAAATGGTGGATTTAGGCGCCGGAGTTGAAGAGCTCGTTCGTGAATGCGAGTTGCCCAAGGCTGAAGCTGAACTCTTGATTCGTTTGCATCAAAAATAATATTGAAGAGATAACAAAAACGCTGCCAAGTGGCAGCGTTTTTTTATGGTAATTCGACCTGTTTATAGCTCGATTAAATCAAAGTCTACTTTAGGGTTTACGTCGGCTTCATAATCAACACCGTCAATACCAAAGCCAAATAGCTTCATGAATTCAGCTTTATACTCACGATAGTCGGTCAGCTCACTCAAGTTTTCAGTGGTTACTTGAGGCCAGAGATCACGACAGTGCTGTTGGATTTCGTCTTTAAGCTCCCAATCATCAAGACGTAAGCGGTTTTGCTCATCAGTCTCTGCAGGGCTATTATCGGCTTTATAGAGGCGCTCACCAAACATACGATTGATTTGCTCCATACAACCTTCATGAAGGCCCTCTTCACGCATTTTCTTAAACACCATAGCGATATACAAAGGCATTACCGGAATTGCAGAGCTGGCTTGAGTCACTACGCTCTTTAGGACTGCAACATTGGCACTTCCACCTTTTGGTGCCATTTTGTCATTAAGTGCCTTAGCAGCACGGTCTAAGTCCATCTTAGCTTTACCTAGTGCACCATCCCAATAGATAGGCCAAGTCAGCTCTGTGCCTATGTAGCTGTAGGCAACGGTTTTACAGTTGTCACTAAGTACACCCGCATCGCCAAGCGCTTGCATCCATAGCTCCCAATCTTGTCCACCCATGACTGTAACAGTATCGGCAATTTCTTGCTCGGTAGCTGGCTCTACTGTGGCTTCAATAATTTGATCTTTATTGGTGTCTACTGCAGTTGCTTTGTAGGTTTCACCAATAGGCTTAAGTGATGAGCGGATCACTTCACCTGTATCTGGCATTTTACGAACAGGAGATGCAAGGGAGTAGACAACTAAGTCAACTTGTCCAAGATCTTCTTTAATGAGTTCAATGGTTTTTTCTTTAGCTTGATGGCTAAATGCATCGCCATTGATGCTCTTAGCATATAGGCCTTCAGCTTTAGCAAACTTATCAAAGGCTGCTGAGTTATAGTAACCTGCAGTACCTGGGCGGGTTTCAGTGCCTGGCTTTTCAAAGAAGACACCAATAGTCGCAGCATCACTACCAAATGCTGCTGCAATACGTGAAGAAAGGCCATAACCACTAGATGAGCCAATAACAAGTACCTTTTTCGGCCCGTTAGTTAGCTTACCTTTAGCCTTAGTAATGTTGATCTGTTCTAGCACATTAGCTTCACAGCCAACAGGGTGAGTGGTTGTACAGATAAATCCGCGAATTTTTGGTTTAATAATCATGATTGAGCTTCTTCTTCCTAAATTGCCAATAGAATAATTAGTTCGATTAGGAATTGGCACTTTTTTTTAATCGAATTGATAGAAATAACGAGTGGTTGGAGCAGTTTAACCTTTATGGGTAAACATACTTTGCTCCTGGATCAGTCGTTGAGTGTATTCATGCTGAGGCGAATTAAACAAGGTTTCAGTATCGGCTTGCTCAACAATAACCCCTTTGTGTAACACAATAATATTGTCGCTGACGTGGCGAATAACGTTCAAATTATGGGACACAAAGATATAGGAAAGCCCCATCTCTTTTTGAAGTTCCATAAGTAAATTAAGTATTTGTGAACGTACCGATAGATCTAATGCGGTTAAGGCTTCATCGGCGATAATGATTTTAGGGTTAAGCATCAAGGCTCTTGCGACCGCGACCCTTTGTTTCTGACCTTCTGAGATCATATGGGGGTAGAAATCGATATGTTCTGGTAGCAATCCTACTTTTAGCAGGGTTGCAATGACCTGCTCTTGACGCTCTTGCTTACTCAAGTCTGTGGTAAAACGCAGTGGCTCTTCCAATAACTCACCAATGCTTAACCTTGGGTTGAGTGAGGTATTAGGGTCTTGGAAAATCATTCTGATGATACGACATCTCTGCTTAACATTGCGTCTAGCGAGCGATGCCCCCTCGAAACAGATATTGCCACCAGAGCGAGAGGTTGCGCCTACCAATATGCGCGCCAAGGTACTTTTACCAGAGCCTGCCTCTCCAACGATTGCCAGAGTTTCCCCTTTATTTAACTCAAAAGAGACAGGTTGTAGTGCCTGTTTATATTGGCGCCTAAACCCCTTATATCCAGAGTAGTAGCGCTTACTAAGATTAGTGACTTTTAGCATGGGAGTGGTCATGGCAAGGCTCATCGATATAAGGGAAATGGCAAGCAAAATAGCGGTTCTTCTGATTACAGAATTTAGGCTTTTGCACACAGGTTTTCATCGCTTCAGGGCAGCGGGGCCCAAGCCGGCAACCAATTGGAAGGTGCTGCAACGCTGGTGCAGAGCCGGGTAATGTAGGCATGATAGCCTTTTGCTTTAACTTACCTGAGTAGTCTGGAATATGGCCTAATAGCGCCTTGGTGTAAGGATGGTAGGGCTTAGCGATAAGCTCCTTTGTTGGCCCAGATTCCATCACTTGACCCGCATAGAGCACTGTGAGTTTTTCACACCACTGGGAGACAGTTTCAAGCTCATGGCTAATCAGCAATATGGTGACATTATGTAGCTGGTTGAGCTGAGCAAGGAGTCTAAATATCTGGGCTTGAGTACTGGTTTCCATGGACGCAGTCGGTTCATCGGCAATGAGCAGTCTAGGACTGTTGGCAACCGCCATGGCGATCATCACTTTTTGACACTCTCCTTCAGACAGTTCCCATGGGAAGCTGGACATTACCTTAGCTGTGTCCTTAATTCCTACTTTATGCAGCCATTTTTCAGCGTTTTTTTTACGTTCTCGTCCCCTTTGCCACCATGGATACTCATCACAGCTAGGTACAGCTTCAATGATTTGGGTGCCAACGCTGATTACAGGGTCTAAGCTTGCAGAAGGATCTTGGAAAATCATTGCCATATCACAGCCCATTATGCTGCGTCTTTGCTTCGATGACATCTCCATTAGGTTCTGACCATCCCACATCATGCGATCTGCTGTAATGGTCCAATTAGGTCCTGGAATGCCTAAAATAGCTCTAGCAAGCAAGCTGCGGCCAGAGCCAGATTCGCCTACCAGTCCATGGACTTCACCTGGGTTAAGGGTAAGGCTCACTTTTTCTAGTGCCTTGACCTTGCCGTGAGGTGTGTCCAGCTCAATGGTTAAGTTGCGTATATCGAGTAATGGCATAATCTAGACTCTAATTCGACGCAAGTGCTGATCTGAGACCATCACCGACTAAGTTAATCGCAAGCACGCTAAATAGAATGGCGACGCCAGGAATGGTGACAGTCCAAGGTGCGGTAAGCAAGTTATCTAGACCTTGAGAGACCATAGCACCCCATTCAGGACTGGGTGCCTGTGCACCGAGGTTTAAAAAGCCCAAAGCTGCTATATCAAGAATGGCAGCAGAAATAGCTAATGTAGTTTGAATGATGATGGTTTCCCAAACATTTGGCATGATAACGTACCAAAATACTTGAATTGAGTTGGCGCCATCAAGAATCGCTGCGGTGACATACTCTTTTTGAGCTTCGCCGTTGACTGCTTGGTGGATTGCGCGAACAAACTGAGGAGTGAGTGCTAATCCCACGGCCCAAAAAATGTTTTCTAGTCCTGGGCCAGTAATAGCAACGACCAAGATGGCCAACAGCAGCGATGGAATAGAGAGAAGGGCATCTAAAAGGTGGCCAAGAATACTCGATTTTAGTCCTTTCATCATGCCTGAAAAAGCCCCTATGATAAAACCAAAGGTTAAGGCTGTGGCGACTATGGCTAAAGACATGCCAAAGGTAAGATGAGCGCCATGGAGTAGTCGACTAAAAATATCTCGGCCTAGATCATCAGTACCTAAAAAGTGCTCGACCGTACCCGCCGGATCCCAAGACGGAGGTAAGAGTAATGCATGGGGGTCTTGCTGCTCGGGTGAATAAGGCGCAATCAATGGTCCAAATATGGTAAGTAGCAATAAGCTGACGACGACCCAGAGCCCCGCCAAAGCAAACGGATTAGACGAGAAGCTTTGCCACAAGCGCTCCGTAGGTGAAGGAATACTGTCTTCCTGATAGATTTTAACTTGCGGCATAAAGTTCTTTCCGGCTGATGGGGTTGGTTGCAGTATGCAGTACTTCAATAAGTATGCTAGAGAACATGATTAACAGTGCTACCGCCATAATTCCCCCTTGAATCACAGTGTAATCTCGCTGATAAATACCTGACACTAACCAAGATCCTACTCCGGGCCAAGAGAAGATGACTTCGACTATGATGGAGTAACTAGCAAAAGGCCCGAGCATAAGACCTAGGTGTTTAAGTACGGGGATGAGGGCGTTAGGTAGCGCATGGCGCAGAATAATAATATTAGTATGCAACCCGCGGGCTTCAGCGGCTCGAATATAGGTTTGATTCATTACATTGAGCATGGCTGAACGAGTAATTCTCACCACTACGGTAAAAGGGAGTACGGCGAGAGTGACAGCAGGTAGAATAATATGTTGCAGCGCATCATAGAAGGCCGCCATACGGAACTCTGAATCAGAAATCCATGTATCGATAAGCATAAAGCCGGTGACTGGCTCTATTTCATATAAGAGGTTTATTTGCCCTGATATGGGAAGCCAGCCAAGTTGAACCCCAAACCAAAGGGAGAGGGATAGTCCGAGCCAAAATACTGGAATAGAATAGCCGGTGAGCGTGATAGCCATAATCGAATGCTGAGTCAGTTTGTGCTGATTCATGGAGGCTAAGACACCTAAAGGTACTCCGAAAAAAATTGCGATAAAAGCTGCGACATTGGCTAGCTCAAAGGAAGCGGGCAGCACGGAAACCAGCTCATCAGCAACACTTTGTTGGGAAGTGATAGATACGCCTAAATTTCCCGTTAGCCTTTGTTTTAGAAAGGCTGCAAACTGAACTGCTGGATTACTGTCTAGGGCGTACTCTTCTTTAATCACAGTTAGCTGTTCGGCTGTGGGGGATTGCACTCCTGATAATGCGACACTGTGATCAACCGGGAATAAGCTGGTGGCATAGAACATGACTAAAGCTAAAGCGATAGCAGTCGCCACAAAAAGATTCAGTCTACGTAGTAGGTATTTAGCCATTAATGTTTTGCCTTTGTACTATCGATGATATCCATTTTGGCAAATGAAATGCCGCCAAATGGATTGACCTGAGTATCTTTTGCTGATTTACGTTTTAGTGCTAGCCTTTTTGCATGGGCAAGACTGACGAGCGGAACCTGCTCTGCCAATATCGCTTCAGCTTCTTGATATAAGGCTTTGCGCTCCCTTTGCTCCATGCTGGTTCTAGCTTGCTTTAAAATTTTATCAAATTCTCGATTGCACCACCGGCTTCGATTACTTTTCGACTCTAGAGAGCTACAACTAAGTAAAGGAGTGAAAAAGTTGTCTGGATCGCTATTATCGGCATTCCAGCCTATAAGCACAGAATCATAGTCACTTTGAGTGAGCTTTTGAGTAAACACACTCCAGTCATAACTGATAATGTTGGCTTTAACGCCAATATTAGCGAGATCGGCTTGAATTAGCTCTGCAGTTTTAAGTGCGTTGGGGTTGTAAATGCGTGCTACAGGTATGGCCCAAATATCTAGGGTTAAGTCAGAGACTCCAGCCTCTTCAAGTAATTGCTTTGCTCGTTTGGGATCGTAGGTATTGATCGGATCATGACTTTGGTAAGCCCATGATGCTGGCGGCAAGATGCCATTAGCTTCGATACCAGTATCCTGATACACGGCACGAATAATATTTTGTTTGTCGACGGCTTTTGCCAGTGCTTTTCGCACTCTCACATCGTTTAATGGTGGCTTTTGAGTGTTCAATGCCCAAAAGGCGACGTTTAATCCTGGTTGAGTGGCTAATGTAAGCTCAGGATGCTCCTGAATAACAGAAAGCTCGCCAGCCTTAGGTAAAGCAGAAACATCACAGTCTCCAGTGATAAGTTTTGCTAAGCGCGTAGTGCTATTGGGAGTGATATCGAAAACTAGGAGCTCGTTTTTAGCAGGTTTCCCCCAATAATTTGAATTTCTTTTGTAGCGAATATGACTATTTTTGACGTATTGATTTAACTGATATGGCCCAGTCCCAATTGCTTGGGTATCTAGCAATGCCATTTGATTTTGCTGTTGTAGTCTATCTGCGTACTCTTGAGACAGAATTACAGCAAAATCAGTAGCTAGGTTAGCTAAAAAAGAGGCGTCTGGTTGCTTAAGGTTAAATTCAATTTCATAGTCATTGAGCTTGTTAATGGATGAGATTTGATCGGCAAAAGCGATGCTCTGGAAAAAGGGATAACCGGTTTTTGATACCTTATGATAGGGCGATGTTGAGTCGATAATACGATTAAAGGAAAAAAGTACGTCGTCGGCGTTGAAATGGCGACTCGGTTTAAAATACTTTGACTGGTGAAAGGCTACGTTTTCTCTGAGAGTAAAATGATAAGTTAGGCCATCTTCACTCATGCTCCAGTTGGTGGCGAGTGCGGGAATAATGGCGCCAGTTTCCGCATCATAATCTACTAATCGGCTATATATCTGGTGCGAGGTGGCATCAATGGTGGTGCCTGAGGTGACTAATTGTGGGTTAAAGGTTTCTGGGTTGCCCTCTGAACAATATACCAAACCAGAAGGCGCACGCTGCTCACCACAAGCAAGCAGAAGCAGACTTACACCTAGCGATGAGATGCATAGGCATAATCGTTTGACCAATACGCTCATTAATTGCCGTTTTATATTAAGAAGATAAACCCCTATTTTAGCAGTGCTAAATGACTCGGGGCAATTGTCTTATGTCTTATCGAGCAAATTGTATTTCTTCAAGATCCCACGAAGTTGGTGATAGCTCAGCCCGAGCAATTCAGCTGTTTTCTTTTGGCTATATTGGCCAGCGGCAAGGGCTTGCTGAATAAGCTCAATCTCGCTCTTCTCACAATATTCTTTAAAATCAATTGGAAAGCTGATTTCTTTAGCTGTATTGTCAGTTGTCATAGCTGGTGTATCAACGACTTGGCTTGCGCTGTTCTCTTCGACTATTTGCGGTGTTGGCGTTTGTTGCCGCTCTAGGGTTTTAACGCGTTTGGTCGGGCGATAAGGGGAAGCGAATGGGTCTAAAACGATTGATTCTATGGGACTTGTTTCCGTTGAGTTTCGGTATACACTGCGCTCGATCACGTTTTTTAGTTCGCGTATATTGCCAGGCCATTGATAGCTCATAAGTTGATCTATGGCAGAAGGCGCAAAGCCATTAAATAGTTCTAGGTTTAATTGTCTCGCCATACCAACGGCAAAGTATTCGGCCAATGGCATAATATCTTCAGGGCGACAACGTAGTGGTGGCAGCGTAATGACATCAAAAGCTAACCTATCGAGCAAGTCGGCTCTAAATTCGCCGGCTTCAGCAAGAGAAGGCAAGTCTTCATTGGCAGCACAGATAAGACGTACATCGGTTTGTACTGTTTTGCTGCCGCCAACCCGTTCAAACTCACCGTATTCAATAACCCTTAGTAGCTTTTCTTGAATTAGGCCAGAGGTGTTAGCGAGCTCATCGAGGAATAAGGTACCGTTATCTGCTCGTTCGAAGCGCCCTTCATGTTTACCTTTAGCACCGGTAAAGGCGCCAGACTCATGACCAAATAGCTCACTTTCAAGTAAGTTTTCACTTAATGAAGAGCAGTTTAGCTTAATAAAGCTTTGATCCCAGCGCTGGGACAGGTAATGTAAGCGCTCGGCAATCAGCTCTTTACCTGTTCCTCGCTCACCAATAATGAGTACGGGTTTAGATAAAG
Source organism: uncultured Shewanella sp. (assembly GCA_947503555.1). Classification (GTDB taxonomy): domain Bacteria; phylum Pseudomonadota; class Gammaproteobacteria; order Enterobacterales; family Shewanellaceae; genus Shewanella. The sequence continues at coordinate 87,453 of CANNEE010000001.1, read as the reverse complement.
GCGCAACGAGTGAGACATGTTCCAATACTTCAAGTAAAGCATTGGATTGACCGATGAGATTGTCTTGCTGAAATTTATTAGCCACTGTATTTTTTAGTCTTTAACGCTAACATTTGGTGAAAATCATAATAGGGTGCTTAGTTAATAAAATAAAGAAAAAGTTAAAATTATGGTTAACACCTTGAAGATAAAGGTTTTTTAAAAGTTGGCACGCTTAGTGTATTAATCTATTCGAGACTAACAAAGAATTTGAGGACACTATTATGGGAATTTTCTCTCGCTTTGCAGACATTATTAATTCAAACATCAGCGCATTATTAGATAAGGCTGAAGATCCTGAGAAAATGGTTCGTCTAATCATCCAAGAGATGGAAGACACTTTAGTTGAGGTTCGTTCAACATCAGCAAAGGTACTTGCCGAGAAGAAAGAACTGCTTCGTCGTATCGCCAAGGTGCAAGAGCAAGTTCAAGATTGGCAGGATAAAGCAGAACTTGCACTCTCTAAGGATAGAGAAGATCTAGCTAAAGCTGCATTGGTTGAAAAGCAAAAAGTTGCAGCGATAGCTGAAACCATGGAGCAAGAGCTGGTTGTAGTTGAAGAGCAGATTATCCGTTTAAAAGATGAAGTGGCAGCACTACAAGAGAAGCTAGTGGATGCTAAGTCTCGTCAAAAGACTATCATCATGCGTAAACAAACTGCTAATTCGCGCCTTGATGTGAAACGTCAACTTGATTCAAGTAAGATTGATAATGCGATGCAGCGTTTTGAACAATATGAGCGTCGTGTGGAAGGTTTAGAAGCCGAAGTAGAAGCTTATGATTTGGGCAATAAGAATAAGCTTGAAGATGAATTTGCTTCGCTACAAGCTGAAGATGCTGTCAATGATGAGTTAGCAGCGCTAAAAGCTAAGGTTAAAGCTAAGCAAACTAAATCGAAATCTTAATTGCTCTGAGGTGAATTATGGATATGGAAATACTAGTCGCGCCACTGATACTCTTCATGTTGATTGTGGCTCCAATATGGTTAATTCTTCACTACCGCAGCAAGCGGCAGGTGAGCCAGGGATTCACCGATGAAGAGTACAACCTATTAAATGAGTTAATTACTAAGGCTGATAAGATGGCCACTCGTATTGAGACTTTGGAAGCCATCTTAGATAGCGAATCACCTGAGTGGAGGAGTCGACATGAAAGCCGCTGATGGCAGAACCTTATATCGAAATCCTCAAACGGGCAAAATTGCTGGAGTGTGTTCAGGTATCGCCGAATACTTTAACTTTGAAACTTGGTTAGTAAGAGTATTAGCAGCATCGATTTTCTTACTGGGTGGTACAGGGATTGTCGTTATTCTTTATATACTGCTTTGGATGATCCTTGATGTTAAGCCTGAAACACAAAGCACTAAGTTTGACCATAAAGATATCGAAGTGAAGAAAAAAGTCTGGCAGGCAGGAGAGCCAGCGAAGCAAGCGCTAAGGGATGTAAATAGTCAATTTCGCTCATTAGAGTTGAGATTGCAGCAGCTAGAACGTTATGTAACGTCTGACAATTTTGACCTGAAACGTGAAATTAATAATCTATAACCATTCCAAATAAGCGGCGATGATAGCCATAAGGCATCAGCCGCTTTTTTATTTTCTTTATCCAGCCTTATTGTGAGAATTATGGGTGTATTTGAGCGTTCGATAAATAAGCTTGCCGAGAAAACTAAAGATATAGCCAGTCGTAGTGCAGATAGACATTTAAGATTAGCCGTCACAGGTCTGGCCGGGGCAGGTAAAACCGCCTTTATTACCGGGCTAGTGAATCAATTACTTCACAGTGGTGCCAGTTTTAAGCATAACGCTTTACCCCTTTGGCATGTCAGCAGAGAAGGGCGTCTACTGGGCGTTAAGCGTGAAGTGCAGCCTGATTTAGCCATTGCCAGCTTTGACTATGACTCCGCTATGGCAAGTTTAGGGCAGACTCCTCCACAGTGGCCAGCATCGACTCGTAACATTACCGAATTGAGGCTGGCAATCAAATATCGTCCTGAACAAGGCTTACTGGCAAAATTATCGGATACCGCAACCTTGTACTTAGATATTGTTGATTATCCTGGAGAGTGGCTACTCGATTTACCTATGTTAAAGCAGGACTTTAAGCAGTGGTGTTTGAGCCAAAATCAGCGTTTATCAGCACTGCCTGATTCAGAACCATTAGAGCGGTTTAAGCAATCATTATCAAAGCTAGATTTAACTCAAAATGCCGATGAAGCTGCGCTTAAGTTAGTGGCCGCTCACTATCAGCAATTATTAACCGAACTTGTGAATGAGCAGGGTTATTATTTGGCACAACCTGGGCGTATGTTATTGCCGGGAGAGTTTGCCGATGCACCTCTGCTAGCTTTTTTCCCGCTGTTAAATGCAACGCCGCAGGCGCTAGAAGAATACGAAAAGCTTGATTCTAGTAGCTATTACGGTGTGCTTAAGCGTCGATATCAAGAATATATCAGTATCGTGGTTAAGCCGTTTTATCGAGATCACTTTGCCAGCTTCGATCGTCAACTGGTGCTCGTTGATTGCTTTAGTGCGTTGAATAAAGGCAAAGCTCAATTTGAAGATATGACAAGTGCCCTTAATGCCATTATGGAGAGTTTTCACTTTGGGCAATCTAGCTTGCTTAGGCGCTTATTTGCGCCGCGAATCGATAAGTTACTGTTTGCTGCCAGTAAGGTCGATCATATTACGCGAGATCAGCAGGCTAATGTTCTGTCGCTGCTTAGCGATATGCTCAGCCATAGTCAACATTACGCGAGTTTCGAAGGTTGTGAAGTTGAGACCATGGCTATAAGTGCCATCAAAGCGACCGAGCATGGCATGGTTAAAGAAGGCAATGGCCAGGTTGAGGTTGTGAGGGGAAGCACTTTAAAAGACAACTCGAAGACGATGATTTATCCGGGTGATGTGCCAAGAAGTTTGCCGTCTGCGTCATTTTGGCAGCAGCAGGGGTTTGAATTTACTCAGTTTGCACCGCCTAAGGTGGGTTTAGGTGGTAATAAGGCCTTTGATCATATTCGAATGGATCACCTGCTTCAGTATCTGTTGGGGGATAAACTCAAATGAGTCAGATTAAATCGCAGAACAAAGTGAGTGTACAGGTTATAGATGCTGAGCAGCCAACCCTTAAAGGTAAGCGAGTATTCACTCAAGGCCATACTCAAGAGCCTGTTCACACTGACGCTGAGATTGGGGGCAAACGCGCTTTTGAGCCCAGTCAGTGTGAGTTTGAAGAGGCGCCAGAGATAGATTTCGATGCCAAGGCTGATGCGATAATGGCAGAACCTGAGTGGCAAGCTTTTGTTTCTCGACACTCTCTTGAAGCTGATGATATTTCTGAGAATAAATCTGCTAACAATCGCTCTGTATTGGCGCGTTTGTTTGTGGTGAGCTTAGCCATTTTGGTATTAGTTGAACTCGGTTTATCGCTATTTTCTGCGTGGCAGACCAATTTATTGTTGTTTGGTTTATATACCAGTGTGATGACCTTAGGTGGTGCTTGGGCCATTGGTGCTATCTATAAAGAGCTTAAGCTATTAAAACGCCTTAAAGGACAACAAGATATACAGCAGGATACTCTAAGGTTAGGCCAAAGCATGCAGATGGGAGAAGCAGAGAAGCTTATTGGCCGCCTGACGTCAACATTAGATGCTGAGCGAGTGCAAGCCTATTACCAAGTAACGAACGATCAACATAACGACGCTGAAAAACTCAAACTCTATGAGCAGACAGTATTAAGCCCCCTTGATATTCAAGCTAAGAAGGTGGTGAGTCGTTTTGCTGCTGAGTCGGCCTTATTGCTTGCGGCAAGTCCGTTGGCGCTGCTGGATATGGGCATTATTCTCTGGCGTAATCAAGCTATGATAAGCCGTATAGCCAAAATTTACGGTATCGAGCTAGGTTACTGGAGTCGCATCAGGTTAATTCGTGGCGTGATTACCAATATTCTCTATGCTGGGACCAGTGAGCTGGTGGCGGATCTAGGAACTCAGATGTTGTCGGTTGAGATGTCAGGAAAGTTGTCGGCACGGTTAGCACAAGGGTTAGGCGGAGGCTTGTTAACAGCTAGATTAGGCTATCAGGCGATGGCCGCTTGCAGACCTATTGTCTTTGATGCCCAGAGTAAGCCTAAGCTGAGTAAAATACATCAAGAGTTATTATCTGAACTCAAATCTTTTTCAATGCAGGCAATTAAGCGTCAACGTAACAAAGAATTTACAACGTTAGATAAGTAAATTTATCACCCTAGGCTTAGCTCAAGGCTAACTTAAGCGTATGTTACTTCCTATACCCTCAAATAATTCTAATATTGGGTAAATTAAGGGAGTAGTTTAAATGTCAAAACATAAGCCAAATCATTGGAAGAGTGCAACCAATGCAATTCATGCTGGTCATCATAGGGAAGAAACTGGCGCGTTAGTCACTCCACTATATCAAAGTGCTACCTTTGTATTTGATTCTGCAGAGCAAGGTGGTGCTCGCTTTGCGGGTGAACAACCGGGTTATATCTATACTCGTCTAGGTAACCCTACGACTGACGAGCTTGAAAAGAAAATGGCCATACTTGAGGGTGCACAAGCCGCAGCGGCGACAGCTTCAGGTATGGGCGCAGTATCGGCGGCGCTCTTAGCTAATCTTGCCCATGGTGATCACCTGATTGCATCTAAAGCCGTTTATGGCTGTACCTTTGCGTTTTTAACCCATCAATTGGCCAAGTTTGGTATTGAGGCAAGCTTAGTTGATTTTAGCGACCTTCAAGCCATCAAAGCTGAGATTAAGGCCAATACTAAGCTTGTTTTCTGTGAGACCCCAGTTAATCCCCATCTTGATGTATTTGATATTGAAGCAATAGCGGGGATTGCTAAGGCTCACAATTTAGTGAGCGTGGTGGATAACACCTTTATGACCCCTTTGCTACAGCGTCCTATCGAGCTTGGCGTCGATATTGTGATTCATAGCGCGACTAAATATCTCAATGGCCATGGGGATGTAATAGCTGGGGTAGTTTGTGGCAGCGCTGAGCAAATAGAAAAAGTGAAATTTGAGATTATTAAGGATATCGGTGCCGTTATCTCTCCCCATGATGCTTGGCTGATTTTACGTGGACTAAAAACCCTAGATGTGCGACTACAACGTCATTGTGATAATGCTGAAAAAGTGGCGCAGTATTTAGAAGGTCATGACAAGGTAGCTAAAGTGTTTTACCCCGGACTCAAAAGCCACTCAGGGCATAAGTTTATCGGGCCACAAATGAAACGTGCTGGTGGTGTTATTGCCTTTGAGTTAAAAGCGCAGCTAGATCAAGCCATCGACTTTGTAAATCGAATCGATCTCTTCTCTATTGCCGTGAGTTTAGGGGATGCAGAATCCTTAATACAACATCCTGCGTCAATGACCCATTCCCCATACACGCCAGAAGCGAGGATGGAAGCGGGAATTACGGATAGCTTACTGCGGATTTCTGTTGGTCTTGAAGATAGCGACGACATTATTCAAGCACTGGATGATGCATTGGCAGAGCTGTAGAGCAATAATCTATCTTTATCTAAACATGGTGATTATGAGAAAGCGGCTTAGGCCGCTTTTTTACTATTGCCAACCCTTTTCTTAATACTTCCAATCCTTTTTATTATCTCCAACCTTAGTTTGGTTCGCTGGTAATTTTTGGACGCATCATATCATCTCAACTAAATTGGGATCAGCAAGCCATGGAATATGGATAGGGCTCTGCCTATAGAGTTTAGGCTTGCTGAACAGGAAAAAGGAGAAGATTATGAAGTTAAAATTCACAGCATTGGCTATGCCGTTAGCCTTGTCTCTTATGTTGTCTCTGGCCTTGGTATCATCAGCTCAAAGCAATGACGCCAAACCTACAGCACAAAAGGCCTTATCTAACCCTTCACTAACAATATCAGACAAAATCAATGTGAATACCGCACCTATGCATCAATTGGTGAAGTTAAAGGGCATAGGTAAAGCTAAGGCAACTGCGATTATCGATTATCGTAGTGAGCATGGAAAGTTTGAATCAATTGAAGCCCTTGCTAAGGTTCCGGGGATAGGTCAGCGACTGATAGAGCAAAACAGAGCTTTGATCAGCTTATAGTAATGAGCTAAGGAGTGTTGCACTTGCAACTAGTTTCAACGTGCGATATGTGCTGATAAGTTTAGCCCGCCTTGAGCGGGCTTTTGTTTATTGAATCGCCAAACAAACTCGCAATGTTAGATTCTTGAATTAAAGGCCTTGATAATAACTGGGGCTTAGTAGATAATCCTCTGCGTTCTAGCGATGCTAGAAATCTATGGTGACCCTAGGGTCCCCTCGCAACGATAACTTGTGAACTCGGCCAGGCCCGGAAGGGAGCAACCGCAGCAAGCGACTCGTGTGCCGGGGTGTGGCTCTAGGGGAACCTCCAAATTTCTTCAAGTAAATCTTATTCACTCTCTTGTTGTTCTTGCATTTTCTTATGTAAATTTGCCTTTAAAAAAGCGCGTGACTTTTCCAATGCAGCCTGTATTTCGGCTTTCATTTCTTGTAACTCGTTGAAGTCTTCAAAGAAATAAGTATCGACTAGATGGCGAACATAGCGTACAGGAAGTTGATTTAAGGTCACGCAAGATAAGTCGGCGATATAGTCCTCTGGCAACTCTTCAAATAAGCCTTCATCTGCCAGTATTTCCATCAATAATACTTCATAATAATTACGAATTTCTAACTGCATAATACACTCCGTGTGAATTGCTACTGTTTAATATTGCGACCATATTTGATTTGCTGCAACAAATATTTGGCTGTGCCTTTGGGTTAATTCTAGCGGGTTTTCACTATAGCCGCCTCCAATTACAGCTCCCAAAGGGATTTGAGCATTTTTAGCTATATCAAGGACTAGTTTCTCTCTTTGTAGAATGCCATTGAGTGAAACATCGAGTTTGCCTAATCGGTCGTTTTGATAGATGTCTACTCCAGCATCATAAAGTATCAGGTCTGGTTGTTCGATACGAAGCAGGTATGTCAGCGTTTGCTCGATAATATTCAAGTATTCTAAATCTTGGGTGCCAGCCTTCACTTCAATGTCATAATCTGAATGTGGCTTACGGGAAGGAAAATTACTGTCGCAATGAATAGAGCAGCTAACTATATCAGGATGCTCTTTAGCCATAGTGGCGGTGCCATCACCCTGGTGCACATCGCAATCAAAAATGAGTACTTTAGTAATATCTTCCTGCTGTAAAGCTTGATGAGCGGCGTAGATGAGGTCGTTAAAAATACAGTAACCACTGCCAAACTCTCTGTGGGCATGGTGGTAACCACCGCTTAGATGCAGTGCTATTCCGTTCTCTATGGCAAGTTGCGCTGTAAGTGCGGTTCCGGCAATTGAGTGGCGAGTGCGACTGACTAAGTTATCACTCCAGGGAAAGCCAATGCGGCGTATTGTTTTATTATCTAGCGTGTTATTGATAAAACCATCGACATAGTGTTTATCATGGAGGGTGTAGAGTGGTTCAATTGCTACGGGCTCAGGCTGATAAAATTGCTTTGCTTGCGCTAATTGGTTTTCCAACAAATAGTGATAAAGGTGTTGGTACTTAGTTATAGGAAACCTGTGAGTGGAAGGTAACGCCAGCTTAGAGTAGCTGGCGTGATAGACAAGAGGTAACATGACTTGTTGGCAGTTACATTTGTTGAATTGCCCAGCTCATAAACTCTTTACGAGTTTGCTCATCGGCTTGTTGCCACCAATATTGTAACATTTGCTCTGCACGGGCATCAGGCGCAGCAGTGGTTGCTGGGGCACTGGTTTGAGTCGCCTGTTCGATTGCGGTCACTGGCTTAGGTTTGGCGGCTGGAGCTGGCGCAGATACCGCAGCTGCTGAAGTGCCCGATGCAGTGACTGCTGCGATATTTTTTTGAGCATCTGAGTTACTGTTACCAGTAAAGATGCGTGATACAAAAGATTCTTCTTGGATGTTAGTTTGAGTGACTTGGTAGTCGACTTTACCTTTATCTTTACGTGAAATCACAACTTGTGGGTTTTTAGCAAATTGATGTGGGTTTTTAACATAATCACCATCGATTGAGCGAAGCAGGTACTGGTGATCCCCATCCACGTCAATTGTGACAATGAAAGGCGTTGACTTTACAAAGCTTTGGCTATCGCTGTAGTTGTCTTCAACGACATCTGAGTAGCGAATGGCAATTTTGTGGGTGCCATTAGTGAGTGACAAGTCGGCTTTATGATTAAATAAGCTTGACTCTATCTTTTGTCCATCTAGTGCCAAGTATTCGAATGACATTGGGATAGTTAAGTTGGCAGCAAAGACAGATGTTGAGCCAAGGAGTGCTAATAGTGCGGTAGCCGATACTAGTTTTCTCATTTTTATTCCTTAACGATGGTTATTTTGAAAGGGGCGCTCAAACGCTTGTATTCTTTCTTCAATATAACTAATGGCCTGACGGCACTTTCCTAAGCGTTTATGCATTAAAAGAATCGTATTCTGCATTTCAATTTTGTCAGCACTATGACAGGTTTCTAACTGAAATTGCAATTGTTCTATTTTTTGCTCAATTTTTGTAGCCCAATTTAAGTGCTTATTGAGCTCTCCATAGAGCTGATGACTAGATTGCATCACACTGGATGCTATCCAACCAAAGCCACTTTGGCTATGGGATTTTTGTTGGTTTTTGATAGCACGAGCACGTATGCCCGCTTTATGTTGCTTTTGGGCTTTGACGTCTATCGATGTAGTAGTAAGTGCGCGCTTTACAGCGGTAAACCTTTGCTGAATACGTTCACAACTAATGATTATGTTCTCTTTGGCCGCGCTGCGTTGAATAAGGCGTTCAAGCTGATCAATATCCTTTACAAGAACAGGAATACAACTGCTTAGGCCTGCACCAGCTTGAATAAATAGCTCATCATTGAAACGCTCGATATCTTGAAGTAACTTTTTTTGTCCTGGCAGTATCTGGGCATCATGTTGCAGTACTTCTTTTTCTAACTCGGTGAGCTGAGCTCTTAATTTGCTTATGAGTTGGTGAGTGTTCAAAACCAAGCACTCCAAACTAGATGAGCCGTGATGAGTAATACCATAGTAATAAATAAAGGCCGAATAAAAGGCAAGCCAAATTTTATTGCTGAGCGGGCACCAATAAAGGAGCCAATCATCATGCAAAATCCCATCAACAAACCGATTTTGATATTGACCTGGCCTAAATATAAGAAGGCCAATAACGAGGTGGTGTTACTGGTAAAGGTCATGGCGCGGGCGAGGCCACAGCTATAAAGTATGGGCATCTTATAGAGCGCGGTATTACTGATGGTCCAAAAGGCGCCAATTCCTGGGCCTGCAAATCCATCATAGAAGCCAAGTGGCAACCCCTGAAGCCATTGTTGGATTTTGTTTTTGGGCTTTTTAGGTGGTTTACACTCATCACACCCCATGGCGCCGGGCTTGACTAGAGTATAAATTGCGATAGTGACAACTAATATGGGCAGAATTTTCTCAAGCCACTGGCTATCTACTATATAAACGGCCAAGGTGCCTAACACTGCACCGACTATGGTGGCGAAAAACGCATTTCGCCATAGATTTGGATTAAACAGCTGTTTCTTGTAATAGGTCAATGCCGCCATGGATGAGCCAAAACTCGCCGCAAGTTTATTGGTGCCTAAGGTAATGTGAGGTGGAACACCTAAGGTCAGCAGTGCAGGGATCGATAATAGACCTCCACCGCCAACAACGGCATCGACAAACCCAGCAATAAGACCAATGGCTGCGAGAATGAGCCATTGGCTAGGATCAAGGAGTAGTTCCAATATATTAACTCTTACTTAGCTGTGAACCCACTTAGATGGTTATTCATGTTATCGGTTCTATATTTTGCTGCGCTTACTCTATGACCCTACGAAAAGGTGGAAGTGCGTTTAACAGTGAGCTGCCGTAGCGTTTAGTGACGAGACGTCTATCGAGAATCGTAATACGGCCGTAGTCTTGCTCTTTGCGCAGCAGTCTACCACAACTTTGGATCAGTTTTCGTGATGCATCTGGAATGGTGAGTTGCAAAAAGGGATTGCCTCCTTTGAGCTTTATGTATTCCGAATGAGCTTGCTCAACTGGTGATGTCGGTACTGCGAAGGGTAGCTTAGTGATAATGAGGTTAGTTAAGTAATCACCGGGTAAATCTAATCCTTCCGAGAAACTGCCGGTACCAAAGATAAGGCTAGGCTTATTGCTATCACAATTTTGCTTATGACGGGTTAATATCTCCTGTCTAGACGCACTGCCTTGCATCAAGATAGGCATTTCTAACTTGCCTTGAAGTAGGTCGGCAACTTTCTCCATTTGCCAATAGGAAGCAAAGAGAACTAGGCTGGCTGTTTCATCTTCAACCAGTGCTTTAATTTGGCTGGCGAGCTCTGCTGTAAAATTATCATGGGTGGGTTCATGATCCATTTGCGGCAAAAAGAGTGTCGCGTTGTTTTCATAATCAAAAGGAGATTGTAAGGCTAAATAGCGACTGCCATCGTTAAGTGATAATCCCACTTGGTGAGTAAAGTGATCAAATTTATTTAGGGCTCTTAGTGTGGCACTGCATAGGACTACGCCTGCGGCCTTTTCCCACAGTAGAGATTCCAACATAAAGCCCACCTCGATGGGTGAGGCGCTAAAGAGAAAGTCCGCTTGTTTTGAGCCTGTAATCATCTCAACCCAGCGTGCCATAGGGGCGCCTTTACCATTGTCTTCCTTCGCCATCATTTTCCATAGCTTGTGCAGGTTTTCTAATCGCTGCAGCATAAAGCCTGTTTCTGTAACTAAGGGTTCGGCGATCGCTTTGCCTATATCACCATCTTTTATTGCCTCATTAAGCAGGCTCAACATCTTGTTGAATTGCTTAACAGCTTGTCCTGATGCTGTTGCAAGATTTTCTGCCGGTAGCTTAAGGGCCTCGGGCAGTTTTCCATGTTCAAAGCGGCAGCGATTTTCTGGATTGGCAAACAGTGGTGCCTGACTTTCGCAATAATGGGCGACTTGGTTTAACAAACCGGTGAGATCGCTAATATGATCTTGCATCGCCTGATTAGGGGCTATGATATGGTTGCTTTTAATTTGTACCTGTAACTTGCTGCTGGTTTTTGCAATTTTGTCTAACCAATCGGCAGCCCCTCTTAGAGTTGCTTGAGCACTGGAAAAATCTCTAGCGACTATGGGAAGGTGATGGGCTTCATCGATAACATAATAGAGATCTTCTGGCTCTGGCAATATAACACCACCACCAAGCTCAAGATCGGCAAATAATAGACTATGGTTGGCAATCAAGACATCCCAAGTGTCGAGATCTTCTCGTGCTTTATGAAAAGGGCAGTCCCTATGGTTAGCAAGCTGTTTATGACAAGAGTGTTTATCACAGGCAATTTGCTGCCATAAATGATCCGCTAGTGGCTCCTTTAAGGTGTCATACTCGCCATTCCATTTTCCCGATTGATAATCTTTATACAGAGCATCTAGTTGTTCGACTTGGCTTTTGTCTGGCTTAGTTTGCCACATCGCCATTTGGCTATCGTTCTCGGCGCCGACCAGCATTTGTAATTTTGCTAGGCACACATAACGCTGGCGGCCTTTAACCAAACCAAATCGAAAGTTTAATCCTGAGTGCTGGAGAAAGAATGGTAGGTCTTTATGCAGTAGCTGTTCTTGCAGCGCGACAGTCGCTGTAGCGATACAGACTTTTTTCTTACTCGCTAAGGCAAGGGGAATGGTTCCTAAAATATATGAGAGGGATTTACCAATACCTGTGCCAGCTTCAACGACTATGATACGTCTATGCTTATCATATTCTCCTGCTAGGGTTTTAGATATTTCGGCCACCATATAGTTTTGCTCTCGACGGGAACGAAAGTTGGGTAGCGCGCTGGCGACATCTTTATAAATGTCGCGAATTTGAGTTTTTATCTGATCCGTTAGCATGGAGTGATATCTTGGGATAGTATCTAGAATTTTAATGCTGTATATAATAACAGTGAATAGCGTTAGTTGAAATTGATTCACGAGAATATTCCTGTTTATTTTCACGTGCCATAGAATCAGCAGTAGAAGGTGCAATGACATCAAACAAATTCAGCGTCTTAAGGGAAGGTTGCTCACTCGACAGCAAGTAATTAAAGATGAAGGCTTGCTTCTTAGGTACTACCTAGCGACTGAGTCTGGTGCTGTTCGTGTTGAACTGGCAGAGCAAGAGTGTATCTGCTTTTGCCCCGCAAGTGAGATAAACCGGCTTTCGCCTGCGATTGCTCACTTAAATATTAGGCAACAAGTTGTCCCTTTAAAGACCTTCTTCCATGAGGATGTTGTATGTCTTTATGCCAGCTCATCAAGGGATTTTAGGCAACTGACGCGTATTGCTACCGATCTTGGTATTGCACTTCATGAATCTGATATCAGGCCTGAGCAGCGATTCTTAACTGAGCGTTTTATCGCCCTCGATATCGAGTGTTTAGGCTTCTTTGCTTCTGACGATGTCGATGGCGCCAATAACCTTTGTCCAACATTCCATTTGATTAAAGCAAGAAAGGCTGACTGTAATATCAAACTTAGGGCTATTTCGTTTGATCTTGAGTGTAGCTTTAGTGGTGAGCTTTACTCAGCTGGTTTTTATAGTGATAAGACAGCTAAGGTTTTCATGGTGGGCGCTGAAGAGGACTCAAAGCAAGATTATATTCAATGGGTTAAAGATGAAGCTGATTTAATTCGCCATATTATTGCTTGGTTTAGTCAATACGATCCTGATTTGATCATTGGCTGGGCTGTGGTTAGCTTTGATTTAGCATTATTACACCGTCGTGCTCAGCTCCATGGTATTCCTTTGACTATAGGGCGAGCTGGTGAAGCGCTAGGGTGGAAGGTGGCGGATAAATACCGACCTGAAACCTTATTTTTACCCGGCCGAGTTGTGCTAGATGGCATAGATTGGCTGAAAGCTGCTTTCTATCAATTTGAACGTTATTCACTTGAGTTTGTCTCGAGAGCCTTGCTAGATGAAGGTAAAGCTATAAATCAAGTTGATGATAGAGCGGGTGAAATCGATCACCTGTTTGTGAATGATAAACAAGCGCTAGCCCATTATAACCTTACCGATTGTCGTTTGGTCTGGGATATTTTCGATAAAACTCAGTTGTTTGATTTTGCGATCGAAAGGGCAAGGCTGACAGGACTTGAGCTTGGCCGTGTCGGCGCTTCGGTTGAAGCCTTTAATCGTCTTTATTTGCCTCATTTACATCGAGCTGGGTTTGTTGCCCCCGCAGTTGCTGTCAGTGATGGCCTTGAAAGTCCTGGCGGATATGTGATGGATTCTATTCCCGGGCTTTATAAAGATATATTGGTACTTGATTTTAAAAGCCTTTATCCGTCGATTATTCAAACCTTTCTGATTGATCCAAAAGGACTGGCTGTTGGCTTGAGGCATGAGGCAACGAGTCTTGACGTTGTTCCTGGTTTTCTTGGAGCACTATTTAGTCGAGATAAGCCTATTTTGCCATTGCTAATTGAGAAGCTTACTGCTCAACGTGAGCGAGCAAAACAAGAGAATAATCAACCTCTATCCCAAGCGATTAAAATTATTATGAACTCTCTATATGGCGTATTGGGCTCTAGGGGCTGTTTGTTTCATGACGCAAGACTTGCTAGTTCGATAACCATGCGTGGTCATCAAGTGATGCAGCAAACAAAAGCATGGATTGAGGAGGCTGGTTATAAGGTGATCTATGGCGATACTGACTCAACTTTTGTTTGGCTAGGTGATAGACAAGGTGAGGTTTTAGCCAAGGATGTGGGCCTTGAGTTGGTGGCTATGGTTAATAGGCGCTGGCGTGACAAACTAAAGATGGACTTTAATCTTGATTGTTATCTAGAGCTTGAGTTTGAACGCCACTTCGAGCAGTTTTTTATGCCCACACTGAGGGGCTCGGATTTAGGCTCCAAAAAGCGTTATGTCGGCATGTATACTGAGCAAGGGCAAATGGAGTTGGTATTTAAAGGTATGGAGCAGGTGCGCAGTGACTGGAGCCCGCTTGCAAGGCGAGTGCAGTATGCCCTATATAACAAATTATTTCGCAACGAGAGTGTTACCGACTTTATGCGTGACGTTAACACTGACCTACGAACCGGTAAATTGGATAATGAGCTTATCTTTAGCAAACGCCTGCGACGCGATGTTGAAGAGTATAAGTCCCAGTCGATTCCCCATGTTAAAGCTGCACACAGACTTTATGAGCACTCTGGTGATAAAGGCGTGTTAAAACGCGGTGCAGAGATTAACTATGTAATAACGGTCAATGGTGCTCAGCCCAATGAACACCTTTCTAGTGCTATTGACTATGACTACTATTTTGACAAGCAATTACTACCTATTTGTGAGCCTGTTTTCTCATTACTGGGTGAGGATTTATCACAGGTTGCTTCTAGTCAATTATCCTTAATTTAAGTAACTAGGTAAGAATAATGATTCATTTATTTTGGTAATAAGTTGCATTTATGTTGCCTTGGGCTGTTATTTAGTCAAATTATCTGAATTATTTTGAGAGTCTTTCAATTTGTGAGTCTGAGCTTTGAGTTGGTTGCTTGGCTTCTGCTAATCTCGCGCGTCCTTAGGAAAAGAATATCTACGAAGGACTGGTAAATTAGCAATATGAAGGTAAAGCAAACATGAAGAAAACTCTATTAGCAGCTATTGTTGCTACGGCAATAGCGCCATCGGTTAATGCAATTGAAATTTACAAAGATGATAAGAATGCCGTGACTATTGGCGGTTGGGTCGATATTCGAGCGATTGACACTCAAGATGTCAGTGAAGTTGCAAATGGTGCTTCACGCATTAACTTTGGCTTTAATAGAGAACTAAAAAATGGTTGGAGTGCTTTCGCTAAGTTAGAGTGGGGTGTAAACCCTGTCGGCTCAAGCAAAGTTATCTATAAAGGTGATAATGGCTTTAATCAAAGCCAAGATGACTTTATGTATAACCGTTTAGGTTATGCTGGATTGAGCCATGGCGATTTAGGCTCTATCACTATTGGTAAGCAATGGGGCGCATACTATGATGCGGTCTGGTACACCAACCTAGTTTATTTTGGTGACGGTAATGGTTCTGGTACCTATACCTATAATAAGTTTGACGGTGCTATTAATGGTACTGGTCGTGGCGATAAAACCATTCAATACCGCAACAGCTTTGGCGCCTTAGATCTTGCCGTTCAAATTCAGCTTAAACAGGATACCTTTATTGTTGATACCAGTAATGCAGCTAATCAAGGTGTATTTTTCAGCAAAGAATCTGTTAAAGAGATTGAATATAACAATACCTTTGGTCTTGGCTTAACTTATCATTTGAACCCAGAACTGTTGGTGACTTTTGGGGCTAACTTAGGCGAGCTTGAGTTCACCAATGAAAATGGCACTAAGTTTGAAGAAACAGATTATATCTATACGCTAGGTTTTGCCTATGGTAATTGGGGCCAGCCGGGTTACTATGCTGCGGCTAACGCGAATGTTAACGAATACCATGATACAGATAATCTAGGCCGAATGATCCCTGAGTCTTTTGGTGGTGAAGCACTCTTTGCGTATCAATATGATAACGGTGTGCGTTTTATGCTGTCCTATAACTTATTAGATGCAGGTGATAAGTACCAAGAGCTTTATCAAGGTGATGTGTTTAAGCGTCAATCTATGGTGTTCGGTACTCACTATGTGTTTGATGCTAATACCGTAGTATTTGCAGAGTTCTCCAAAGATCTAGGCGACTATAAAGGTCAAAATGAAGCTGCGATGAAGCTATCTGAAGATGATGCCTTGCTATTCGGTATTCGATACTCGCTGTAAATTTGAACAAACAAGATCAATTATCGTAATGGCGCTTCTTTTTTGAAGCGCTTTTGTTTAAATGCTAAGCAATTAACTTAGTCATTAAGTTTAAATCTCTTTCCGAATAATACATCTATTCACTACATCCTTATTCATTTAATCATAATTCGACATCGGTTTTATGTGATGCTCTCTAGGTATTGTGTTGGTTTTGTGAGCTGGGTTGCTGTATTTTTATGCGTATTTTTTGACTAAATCCCCTTTTTTGCTGAAGGCGCCAATTATCCATCAATCAAAAAAAATTGTTTTATTTTACAGATATTAGCCATTACAGCTTTTTAACATATGTAATTTTTATTAAGGCTAGATATACAAAGCATATAGGTACACCTCCTTGTTGTTAGTTGTTGTTTTTATGGTTTTTTACTGGTGCCCTGTGGGCTGGCTGCCTTTGAGCGACAATAAAAAGGCTTTCACTTCTAACGCTCAAGTTATTCGTTATTTAAAGAATATTTTGCATCAGATGTTGATAAAATGTGTCAAATGTGATTTTATGCCTTTGCAAATTATAAAAGATGTAACCTAACGTGCTACATCAAAACACAAACAATCCTTTTTATATGGGTTGGAATAATAAAAGACATAAATGTCCAGGGAGAATGATAATGCATAAGAATAGCTTTTTGGCTAATTCAGTGCGCTTTGCACTAGTTGGTGGCGCAGCTGCAACAGCATTTAGCGCACCGGCAGTATTCGCTGCTGAAGAAGATTCAGTAGAACGTATTGAAGTTACCGGTTCTCGCATTCAGCGTAGTGACCTTGAAGGTGCTTCTCCTATCACGAGTATCACTACTGAAGATATGAAGATGGAAGGTAACTTTACTGTTGCTGATGCTCTTCGTAACTCTAACTTAAACTCTTTCGGTTCTTTCTCTGAACGCTCTGGTAGCTCTGCTCAGTCTCAAGCAACTATCGATTTGCGTGGTGCAGGTTCAAGCCGTACTCTAGTTCTTATCGATGGTAAGCGTTTCCCAGGTTCTCCAACTTTAGGTGGCGCATCAGCTAACTTGAATGCTATCCCTATGGCAGCAGTAGAGCGTATCGATATCCTAACTGATGGTGCTTCGTCTACCTATGGTTCTGATGCGATTGCTGGTGTTGTAAACATCATCATGAAGAAAGACTATCAAGGTCTAGAATTCAATGTTGGTGCTGGTAGCCGTGATCGTGATGACGGGCTAACAAGTAAAGAGTTCTCGGTAACAGCTGGTTACCAAATGGACAAAGGTAATATTACCTTCTCTTTCGATCACCAAGACCGTGAAGGTATCTCAGATGGTGACCGTGAGTATACTAAAGCTAAGATGACTGACCTTGATGGTGATGGCATCATCCAAGCTTATGACGAAACTGATGGTTGGAGTATTTATGGTGCAACTGTTGCATCTCCAGATTTTGCGACCACTCAAGCTTCACCTCTATGTGATGACTTAATCGCTGAATATGGTAACGATACTTTCGCGAGAGTACGTGCTGATAGCGACTGGGCTCCTGGTTCTGAGTACTGTATGTTTGCATATGCTAACGTTTCTTATAACAAAGCATCTGTTGACCGTAACACAGTATATGTTGATGCTAACTATGAAGTTGCTGAAGATGTAGAATGGTTCGGCCGCATCATGTTTACTCAAAACGAGTCATTTGGTCGTTATGCTCCACCTGCTGCAGCATGGAGAAACATGGCTGCTGACAATCCTCACAACCCATTTGGAGAAGAAACTACTGGTTACTTCCGTTGGGTTGATATCGGCAACCGTGATGGTAACGTAACTGACTACAACCAAGATTACTTAATGGGCTTCAAAGGCACAATTAGCTCTTGGGATGATGCGACTTGGGAAGCTTACTATCACTATAACAAGGCAGATAACAAGTCTGTTGGTAAGTACTACTTGAGCTATGCTGGTCTTGCTTATAACCAGCAAAACGATATTGATCTAGGCTCAGAAGCTGGTGTTGCTAACATGAAAGCAACAACGCTAACTGAAGACTCTTCTGAGTTCCATCAGTATTATGCTGGTATTGGCTTCGAAGCCGGTGAAGTAGCTGGTGGTGCAATCAGCCACTATATTGGTGCTGAGTATTTTGAGCAGTCTTATGCTTCAATCTATGATGCGCAATCTGAAGCTGGCCGTATCGGTGGTAGTGCTGGTAACTCTGCAGGTGGAGATCGCGACGTTCAGGCGATGTTCTACGAGACGGTAATTCCAGTTATGGATGAAGTTGAGATCAACCTTGCTGCTCGTTACGATAAGTACAGTGACTTTGGTAATGAATTGTCTCCAAAAGCGTCTGTTCGTTGGCAGGCTCTTGATAACTTAGTGTTCCGTGCATCTTACTCTGAAGCATTCCGTGCACCTTCTCTAGATCAGTTATATGCAGCGACTACTTTTAGTGCTCAAACTGGTACTGACTATGCGTTCTGTTTATCTAACGCAGGTACAACTGAAGGTTGTAAGAGTGGCCAGATCGACACTTACATCTCTGCTAACGATAACCTAGGTGCTGAAACTTCTGAGTACATTAACTTTGGTGTTGTGTGGGATGTTGTTGACGACTTCACTGTGAAGTTAGACTACTTCAACCTAAACATCGAAGATGTTATCACTCAGTTATCTAACACTCAGGTTATGACTAAGATTGATAATGGTTCTTTGACTCCTGATAGCACTTTCTATGTTAAGCGTGCGCCAAATGGTCCTGGCGGAACTCTTGGTAAGGCTCTAGAAGTTGGTACAGGTTACCAAAACAACGGTACCCTTGAAATTGAAGGTATCGACTTAGCCATGAACGGTAACTTTGAGACTGAAGTTGGTGAGTTTGGCATTAACTGGACAAATAGCTTCGTTCTATCTTATAAGAACTTCATCGGTCAGCTTGATGCTAACAACGAAGACGTACTAACTGATACGGCTGGTTGGTCTGGTCAACCTGAGTGGAAGTCTAACTTGACTGCTAGCTATACCATGGGTGATCACTTAGTATCTTGGAACATTCAGTATACTGACTCTACTGCTGAAGACCGTGATAGCAGCTTTAACCCTACTGGTAAGTTGGATTCATGGACTATCCATAACGTAAGTTATGTATATGATGCTGGTGACTACGGTCAACTTCTACTTGGTATCAACAACCTGACAGATGAAGATCCAGTACTAAGTTCTGATGGTAAGTATGAGAATGCAGACCTATATAACAACTATGGTCGTGAGTATCGTGCAAGCTACACTATCAAGTTCTAAGACTTGTTAGTATGAAAAAGAGCCCCAAGGGGCTCTTTTTTTTACCTTTTTTAAAGTGTAGGCTGTTAGCTTTCGTTGTTCTTATTGGGTGTTATTATGGCAAATCATTGGAGTGAATATTGGCTTCAGGGGCATCTAACTTCTTTTGGAGATAGTTTTAAAGGCAATTACCAAGGTGCTTTAAAAGATGTATGGAAGTCACAAAGTAGAAAGTTAAGCAATGGCTTTAAAGTGTTGGATATTGCTACAGGAAATGGAGCAATACCTTTAGTGTTTAGAGAGCTGTTGTCAGAACAGATAGAAGGCGTTGTTACTGGTGTAGATCTAGCAGAAGTAAAAACTACTCCTCTTGTAAACGAATCAAGCAAGGTCAATATTGAGTTACTTTCAAACATCAATTGTGAACAGCTTGATTTAGAAGATGGTCAGTTTGATTTGGTGGTATCTCAATTTGGAATAGAGTATTCAAAATTAAGCTTATCAATCCCTGAAGCATTGAGAGTTTGCAAAAATGGTGGGCAATTGTGCTTTGTTATGCATCATGACAAGTCGATGGTCATCGAAAGGAATAGCCAAATTCTTAAGATGTTAAGTGAGATAAATGAAAAGAAATTGTTAACAACACTTTCTGAATTAATTGAAGCTATGGGTGAAATTACATCTGCTGAAGATCTGGCAAAAGTTAAGCAAGATTCGAGCTGCGAAGCTCTACGAAAACAGCTGAACGACAAGATTAATCAACTGGTTAGCGTAAACGAAAAGGCCTTGATCGATACAGAGCTCATGACATATTTAGCCAATATTTTCAAAAATGGCCTGTTCTGGTCTCTCGAGAAAAAACGTGATTACTTAACATTTATGAACGAGCAACTTGCAGAACTCAAAGAGAGACTAAAGGAGCTCGTCGCTGCAGCCAGAGATGAGTATAAGCTCGCTGAAATGCTATCTCTCATAGCAAAGTTCAATGGGAGACTTTGCTCCATCTCTACATTAACAAATGATGAAGAACAAGTTCTTGGTTGGAATATTATTATCAATAAAGGCTAATGTTAGCGCAACTTCCATTTTTATATTAATTCTGCTGGGTAAGTTAGATTAGAGGGTGTACTTTTCTTTTGTTTTTTTGTTAATAAAATGTTGTATTTGTGTGTTTTTTTGGGTCTGTTATCAAAAATAATATTCACTCTTACGCAAAATAAGTAAATGCATATTTTTTTGGTTAGTTTATAGGCCACGGATTATTGACATAGGTCAACATTTTATGGAATCATGCCTGCGGGTCTATGCCTTAACAGCATAGTAAACTGAAAATAAAATTAACAATCATCAAGATAATTATGTACTTGTAGTCAGGAGGTCCTTTAGGGGGACTAAAAGCTGGCGTATAAAACAAGTCAAAAGTTTATAAATTCACTTCAAATTGGTTGGGAACTATGTCCAAGGTAAGCAATAGAACGAAAATCGCTACTGCGCTTTTTGGTGTGTTGGCGATTGCCAGCAGTAACCTAGTCGCTGCAGATCCATTAAGCGATGCTCAAAAAGCAGATTCGCAAATTCATGCCGCCGCTGCAGCATCTCAAAAGAAAGTTAACAAGTATTTTGACCAAGCTCAGGATATGTTATTCGAATACGGTAACGTTGCAGATGAGCGTGAGTCTTTAAAGGCATATAATGACTATGTCGCTACACTTGTTGCAGACCAAGAAGCAACAATGAAGCTTATCCAAGACGATATCGATGGTGTTGACGCACTTCGTCAAGGTGTAGTGCCACTAATGTTTAAAATGGTTGATGCTCTAGAGCAGTTTGTAAAGCTTGATTTGCCATTTAACCAAGAAGTTCGTCAAGCACGTGTTGAGCGTCTAAAGACAATGCTTAATACTGCCGAAGTGACATTGGCAGAAAAATATCGTCTTATCCTTGATGCATATAACATCGAGCGTGAATATGGCTCTAAGATGAATGCAGAGCAAGGTCAGCTTGAAATCAATGGCAAAGAAATTCTAGTCGATTTCATCAACTTTGGCCGCGTTGGTCTATATGCGCAGAGCCTAGACCAAAAGTCAGCGTGGAAATATAACCCTGAAACTAAGGGTTGGGACAAGCTAGAAGACAGCTACCTACGTAGTATCACTAAGGCTATTCGCCAAGCACGTGGTCAAGGTGCTCCTGATATGTTTGCGTTACCAATTCCTGCTGCGGAGGCTGCACAATAATGAAAAAGTTAATTACGTCCGCACTAGTAGCTGCGAGTTTATCACTAACTGCTGGTATGGTTAGCGCAGCTGACGCGCCTAAAAATATCCAAGAGCTGCTACAACAAGTTAAAGTTGATAGAGCTCAAGATGCTAAAAATAACGCCAAGCGCGAAAAAGAGTTTCTTAATGAGCGTGGCGATAAAGCAGCGCTGCTAAAGCGTGAAAAACAAGCTTTAGCGCGTGAAAAACAACGCGGTAAAGATCTAAACCAAGCTTTCCTAGATAACGAGCGTCGTATCGCTCAGTTAGAAGAAGATCTAAAAGCTGCTCAAGGTGACTTGGGTGAAATGTTCGGTGTTGTTAAAGGTGAAGCTGGTGATTTCGCTGGTAAGCTTGTTAGCTCGAATGTCTCTGCACAATATCCTGGTCGTGACAAGTTCATTGCTGACTTAGGTGCGCGTAAGCAGCTTCCTAAGATTGATGAACTAGAGCGCTTCTGGGAAGAGCAGTTATTCGAAATGGCAGAGTCAGGTAAGGTTGTAAACTTTGACGCATCTGTAACGGGTATTGACGGTAGTGTTCATAACACTCAAGTAACTCGTGTTGGTGCATACAACCTTCTTGCAGATGGTCACTATGTTGTTTACAACCCTGAGCTAGGCCTTATTCAGGAGCTTTCTCAGCAACCAGGTGGTCAACACGTAAGCAGTGTTAAGAACTTCGTTGGCACCAACTCAGGCTACGCTAAGCTATTCGTTGACCCTGCTCGTGGTGTGCTACTTAATGTATTCACACAAAAAGCGTCTCTTGAAGAGCGTATCGAAGCGGGTGGCCCAATTGGTTACATCATTATCGGTATTCTAGCTGTTGGTGCATTAATTGCGTTATTCAAGCTGTTTACGCTATATGCTGTTGGCGCTAAGGTAAATGCACAGCGTAAGAATGTTGCTAATCCTGGTAACAACCCTCTAGGTCGCGTACTTCAAGCATACCAAGACAACAAGTCTGGTGACGTTGAGACGCTAGAGCTTAAACTGGACGAAGCAATTCTGAAAGAAACGCCTAAACTAGAAAGTGGTATTTCAATTATCAAGGTATTTGCAGCTATCGCGCCTATGATGGGTCTACTTGGTACGGTAACGGGTATGATTGCTACCTTCCAAAGTATCCAGCTATTTGGTACAGGCGATCCTAAACTGATGGCAGGCGGTATTTCTATGGCGCTTATCACAACTGTACAGGGTCTGATTGCTGCACTACCACTAATGCTTTTACACGCAATTGTAAGTGCTAAGAGTAAATCTGTAGTACAAGTACTAGAAGAGCAAAGTGCTGGTCTTGTTGCTGAACACGCAGAGAAGAGGGCTGAATAATGATGCTATTCCTGATGGACATCCTAGATTCCGTCAGGGGCTTCATGGCCTCCGGAGGCGACGTCCTCTGGTTGGTAGCCGGCGTGTTATTCCTTATGTGGGTGTTAATGCTTGAACGTTACTGGTACCTAAACTGGGTATTTCCAGCTAAACATAAAGCAATTATCGCCGCATGGGACGCAAGAGAGGACTCGACCTCTTGGTATGCGCACCGTATCCGTGAAGCTTGGATGTCCCAAGCCAAACAAGAATTAAACGCGGGAATGCTACTAATCAAAACCTTAGTTGCTATCTGCCCAATGATAGGTCTATTGGGAACAGTAACAGGTATGATTCAAGTATTTGATGTGATGGCAGTTCATGGTACGAGTAACGCTCGTATGATGGCAGCTGGTATTTCAATGGCAACCATGCCAACTATGGCTGGAATGGTTGCAGCACTGTCGGGAGTATTCTTTAGTACTCGACTAGATGCAAAGATGAAGATCAGCCTTGAGAAGCTAAAAGATAGCTTGCCACACCACTAGAGAGAGATTGAACATGGCACGTAAAAAACATTCCAGTGTGGATGAAGAAGCACAAATTGATATGACACCGATGCTAGACATCGTGTTCATCATGTTGATTTTCTTCATCGTAACTACGTCGTTTATTAAGCCATCTGGTCTTGACTATAACAAGCCAGAAGCTTCTCAAGCGACAACGAAGAAATCGGCAAACATCTTTATCGGCGTCAGTAAAACAGGTGTCATTAAGATGGAAAACCGTCAAGTAGACGTAGAGCGTGTAACTGCTAACGTTGAGCGTATGCTTGCTGAGTCACCTGAAGCTGCAGTACTTATCGAAGCAGATAAAGAAGCGGAACACGGCTTAGTAATTAAAGTCATGGATAACGTGAAAAAAGCAGGTATCGATAAGATTTCTGTTTCTGCGGGGAAAGACTAATATGCTAAGAGCAATAGTATCATTGATAGTTGGTGGTGCTGTTACTTTTGCCTTGTTTGTATTCATGGCCTTCTTGGTCAGTGGCGGCGCCAAGCGCGCCGACACTAAAACTGATTCTCCAGTGATTGAGATCAGTATGGACAAGCAAGATACCAAAGTGCAGGACAAGCCTAGGGTAAAACCTAAGCCACCAACGCCACCTGAGCAGCCACCACTGCCAGATACGCCGCCACCAGATAGCTCATCTGATATTGACACTAATATGTCATTCAATATGGGCGGTGTTGCATCAAGTGGTGTGAGCACCGGTTTCAAGCTGGGTAACATGATGTCTCGTGATGGTGATGCAACACCTATCGTTCGTATTGAGCCTCAGTGGCCAATTAAAGCGCTTCGTGATGGTAAGGAAGGTTGGGTTCAACTAAGCTTTACTATTAACGAACTAGGTGGCACTGAAGACATTAAAGTGATCAAAGCTGAACCTAAGCGCCTCTTCAACAAAGCAGCAAAACGTGCATTGAAGAAGTGGAAGTACAAGCCAAAAATTGTTGATGGCAAAGCACTGAAACAACCTGGCATGAAAGTACAGATCGACTTTAATTTAGATAATCAAAAAGGAGGGTAATATGAGTAAGCCATATAAAAGCCTAGCTGTTACTTTACTCCTTTCATTGTCTTTAGGCATGACTGCGAACGCCGCAGCAGCAGAAAAGTGTCCGATTGAAAAGCGTCAATCTAAAGCTGTCGGTGAAAGAGCTGCTAAAAAGGTTCAAAAGTCTTTTAAAGCATACACTGAAGGCAATTTAGATGATGCAATCGCTATTTTGCTTGAAGCTAATCCTAAAGCTAAGTTTGATAAAGCTTATGTCGATCGCATGTTAGGTAACTTTTATGCAGAAAAAGCTCAAATGGGCACTGCAATTAAGTATCTAAAGTCAGCTGTTGATGCTGATATTCTTGGCGGTACGGATCATGGTGCTAGCTTAAGACTCTATGCTGACCTGTTATTGCAAGAGAAGCAGTATAAAGAAGCCATTACTTACTATAACAAGTGGATGGACTTTACCTGTAAGGTTGATGGTACTGTTTTTAAGCGCGTAGGTATTGCTTATAGTGAGCTTAAGCAGTGGGATAAGGTGCTTGAGGTTGCTGACAAAGGTCTGGCATTAATCGATAAGCCTGATAAAGGCCTTTATCAGATGAAGTTAACTGCTTATTTTAATAAGAAGCAGTATAAGAATGCCATTAAAGTTCTAGAGATTATGGTTCCTCTGTTCCAAGACGATAAACGTCTTTGGTTGCAGCTAGCACAGTTCTATCTGTTGACAGAAGATTATGATAAATCTCTTGCTACTTATGACTTAGCTTATAAAAATGGTTTCTTAGAAACCGCTGCTAGCATTACCCGTTTGAGCCAGTTAATGGCACAAAAGGGGGCGCCTTATCAAGCTGCTAAGATCTATGACAAGCACATGAAATCTGGCTTGATTAAAAAGGATGAGAAGACTTTAAATATTCTTGCTGGCTTTTATCATAACGCTAAAGACATGAAGCGCGCAGCTAAGTTTTATGGCGAAGCTGCTGCTGTCAAAAATGATGCAGCGTTATACCTTAAGCAAGGGCGTTTATTAGCTATCGATCGCCAATTTAAAGCTGCAATTCCAGTATTTAAAAAGGCGTTAGATGCCGGTCTTAAGAATCCTGGCGAAGCAGAGTTTGAGCTTGCGTTAGCGTACCTCGGCTTGAAGCAGTACAAGTCCGCTTATCGTAGTGCTGTTAAGGCATCGAAGGATAAGAAGACTGCGCGTTCAGCTAAAAGTTATATCACTTACATTAAAGAAAAAGCGCGCGTTCATAACGTGACACTTTAATCGAGTGTTGATTAAAAAGGCTTCCGTTGAGGAAGCCTTTTTTGTATCTGAAGGACAAGGTCAGTGTAAAGAGTAGAGGGCGCTGTTGTGGCTATCATTTTTATGCTCTAGCTCAATTAACTGCTTGTCGACATAGGTAAATAGGTTCTCAATTCTTTGCTGTTGCCTCGGTAAACAGACACAAGCGACCACTTTATATTCAATTCTATATGCATGTTCCTTTACGAACTCATTGTTAAAACTTTCTATGTGCTCATGGATGCGTTTTAGTACAGTTTCCGTACCTGCTTCAGTGATATTAAATAAGCCTAGTGCGAATTTATTGTGATTGATTCTGGCGATAAGATCCGTGCTTCTAAGTAGAGACTCTTGAAGCTGTTGGGTAAAGCATTCAAGTAGGTGGGGGTTTTTGACACTGTCGTGAATATGAGGGGTGATATAGAGCAAGGCTAAGCTCTGGCAATCTCGAGCATGACGGTGCCATTCGCGGTTGAACACTTCCATGAAGTAGGTCTGGTTGTAAACTCCGGTTTCTGGATCCCTAAACCCCGAGTTACTAAAAGAGAATATCATAGGTTCTCCCACATTTATTGTCGCTTTGGTTAAGTCAAACTCATGGCTTTAAAGATAAATAAATTTAGATAAAAGTCACAAAACCTAGTTTGATTGATATAAAGTATAGGAAATTTTTTTTGCTTGATTGTAATAATGGAGTTATCAACCGATGAATAAGCGCTTTATCGCCCTTGCAGTAAGTATTTGTTTAGGTTTGTCTGCCTGTGGTGGACCTGAAGGAAATACTACTGTTGTCGACTCGACAGAAAAGTCCGCTGCCAATGTGCAAGCGACCCAAGAGCTTAGTGCTGAAAAGGCTTATCTTGCATTGGTAGATCAATTCTTCAAGGATAAACTTGCTCTTGAGCCCATGTACGCGACTTTTGTTGGGGTTAATGATTTCAACCATGTCTTTCCTGATAACTTGTCAGAAAGTTATCTTAAAGCTCGCCATGACTTAAATAAAGGATATCTAGATAAACTCAATGCTATAGATAGAGCTGCGTTACCTGAACCGCTAAAGCTAAGTTTTGATATGTTTGTCTACGATCGCAACCAAGAGCTTGTGAATGAGGTTTTTCCTGAACGTTTAATGCCCCTTAATCAGTTCTCTAGTACCCTGATTACCATGGTGCAGCTAGGAAGTGGAGAGAGTGCTCAGCCATTTAACACAGTTAAAGATTATCAAAACTGGCTTGAGCGTATGGATGGCTTTATTAACTGGTTAGATAAAGCGAAAGCTCAAATGGATGAAGGGATAGCCAGCAAAGTGGTATTGCCTCGAGTGTTAGTTGAGAGAATGATTCCTCAATTTGAGGCCCATGTTGTCGATAGCCCTGAGCAAAGCCTTTTCTATGCGCCGCTCCGTCAATTTCCTGAGAGCTTTACTCAAGAGCAGAAGCAGCAACTTACCACAGCCTATGAAGAGATGATTTCGCAACGATTGCTGCCTAAGTTAGCGAGCTTTAAGCAGTATCTTACCGATACCTATCTCGTTAATGCCCGCGCGAGTGACGGTTGGTGGGGACTACCCAATGGTAAGGCTTGGTATCAGAATCTAGCTAATATGCATACTACAACGGATATGCCTGTTGACGAGATCCATAAGATTGGACTAGAGGAAGTTGCGCGTATTTTGTCTGAAATGGACTCGGTCCGTCAGAAGGTGGGCTTCAAAGGCGATTTAAAAGCATTTTTCCATTCTCTGTCGACTGAACCTGAGTATGTGTTTGAAAAACGCGAGCAGCTGATCCAAGCCTATATGGATCTTAAGACCAAGATTAACGCCGTGTTACCTGATTACTTCGATGTAAAGCCTAAGGCTGACTATGTGGTAAAGCCTGTCGAAAGCTTTAGAGAGAAGTCAGCGGCAGGAGCGTCCTATGAGGCGCCTGCAGTAGATGGCTCTCGCCCAGGCGTGTTTTATATCAATACCTATAATCTGAGAGCTCAGCCTAAGTGGGGACTCACTACGCTGTCATTACATGAGGCAGCACCTGGTCATCATTTCCAAATTGCCATTAAGCAAGAGCTAACCGGTGTCCCAGAGTTCCAACGCTTTAGTGGTTATACCGCTTTTGAAGAAGGCTGGGCGCTGTATGCTGAATACTTAGGGATAGAGATGGGACTATTTGAAGACCCTTATCAATACTTTGGTAAGCTTTCTGATGAAATGTTGAGAGCGATGCGCTTAGTTGTTGATACCGGCCTTCACGCTAAGGGCTGGAGCCGTGAGCAAGCAATTCAATATATGAAGGACAACTCGCCACTTGCTGAGACAGATATTATTGCCGAAGTAGAGCGCTATATGGCGATACCGGGCCAAGCCTTATCTTATAAAGTTGGTCAGCTTAAGATTTTAGAGCTACGAGCAAAAGCTGAGAAAGCCTTAGGAGATAAATTTGATCTTAAAGACTTCCATACCCAAGTGATTACATCTGGTTCACTACCTATGGCTGTGATGGAGCAGAAGATCGATAATTGGATTGCAGCTAAAAAGGCGAGCTAGAAGCGCTATTTTTAGAGAGTTTCTGACTTGAGTCACTTGTTAATCTCGTTCATCAGGTTTTATACTCAAGTCAGATTTACAATTAAAGCTATTGATGAGTAACTCATTGGTATTATTTATATTTGGGGTATCCCAACTAATAGGAGTAACACATGGTTCAAGCAACAGCGAGACACCTTCTAGTTAGCACTGAGCAAGAGTGTGAGGAGTTGAAGCAGCAAATTTTAGGCGGTGCGGATTTTGCCGAGCTAGCTAAAGCACACTCTTCTTGTCCATCGGGTGCTCAAGGTGGCGAGTTAGGTTCATTCGGCCCAGGTATGATGGTGAGAGAGTTTGACGAGGTGGTTTTCAGTGCTCCGCTTAATGAGGTTCAAGGCCCTGTTAAAACTCAATTTGGTTATCACCTACTTGAAGTTACCAGTCGCGGTTAAGTAAATCGCCGAGACAGATAGTCAATGGCAGCTTAGTTAAGCTGCCATTTTTGTTTATATCGGGCAGGCACATCATGATAGAGCTATATACAGATAGACTTAAATTGCGCACCCTAAGGGATACTGATTGGCAAGACTTCTTAGCTATTCATCTATCAACTGAGGTTAACCAATATGTCAGAGAGCCTGAGACCCTTGACGACATAAAGGCTAAGTTCGAACAGAGGAGCTTGCCATGGTTTTATGAATCTGGTGACTGGTTGACCTTAGTGATTGAAGAACTGCAAACAGGAAAGTTTGTAGGCTTTACCGGTTTGCACTGTGATGATCTTGTTAGTGAGCGAGCCGAGGTGGGCTATTTGTTGGCAGTAGATGCACAGGGAAAGGGGTATGGCACAGAGAGCTTACGCGCAGTGATTGATTGGGCTTGTATTCGCTACAGTATTCACAAGTTTGTCGGCCAGTGCGCTAAGGCCAACGTTGGGTCTGCTAGGGTGATGGAGAAATGCGGCTTCAAGCTTGAAGGCCTGTTAAAGCAGCATATTAAGATAAATGGTGTCTGGCACGATGATTGTGTCTATGGGTTACTCACTAGTGAGCGAAAATTGCCTGATTAATATTGGGTGAGCAATATAATTCAATATCCGTACAACTCCCTTTGAATAGTCACATATTTAGTGGGATAGGGATAAGAACAAGGGTATAATTCGCGGCAGTTATTGTTAATAGGCAAAATTGAGTGACTAAAGATATTCCAACATTGGCTCTTCATAGTGGCGAAGAGTATATCGAGCTATATAAGGTACTGAAAGTTCAAGGCATGCTCTCTGCAGGTGGCGAAGCCAAGCATGTTATAGCTGAAGGCATGGTATCGGTTAACGGTGAAGTCGAGACCCGTAAGCGTAAAAAGATTATAGCAGGCGATACAGTGAGCTTTAACGGTGAATCTGTGCAAATTATCGCGGCTGAGTAAGCAGCAGAACTATTGGAGTGAGTATGCAATTTCCAGATGATGATAATGGTAAAATGTTAGCTGCTATGGCTGAGTCGGGTATCGATTTAACCAAAGAGCTAGATGTTGACTTTTTCTTGGTATTTGATGATCAACGTGATGCCGAGTCTGCACTAGAAGAGCTAGCCAATTCAGATCTTGAAGGTGAAGTCGAGCTTCACCTTAACGATGATCTCGCCAAGTGGGAGTTGATTGTCTGCATCAATATGGTGCCAGAGTATGACGTTTTGGTTGAGCAAGAGTCGATTTTAGATGAGTTTGCTAAGGAATTTGGCGGTCAATCTGATGGTTGGGGCGTCATGCAGCATCAAGATGGTGACGGTGAGTTTGCCGACGACCATGAGTGTGGTGATGATTGTAAGCACTAATCATAACAAGATGTCTCGCTCGAGCTAATTAAAGGAGCCACCCTAGGGTGGCTTTTTCATGCAAATATCTTTTAAAACGCAACATTTTTACCGATTTATTATTTGGAGCCTTGATGGTCATAGAGTTAAGTGTCGAACTGTTAGGATTATTGTTTGGTGTGGCTATTCTTGCAGGGTTTATCGATGCCATAGCTGGTGGTGGTGGACTCATTACTATACCTGCATTGATGTGGGCGGGATTGAGTCCAACCGCTGCGCTAGCAACCAATAAGTTGCAAGCCTGTGGTGGTAGTTTTTCAGCGAGCCTGTATTTTGTGCGCAAAGGTATGGTTAAGCTCGCCGATATGAAACTGGCAATAGCTTGTGCTTTTATCGGTTCGGCGTTAGGTACTATTGCCGTGCAGCAAATCGATGCCGACATTCTACGCCTGTTATTACCTTTTTTGATTTTAGCCATAGGTGGCTATTTTTTGTTTTCAAAAAGTATTTCTGAAAATGATAAACACCAGCTGGTGACGCCGACGGCATTTGCTTTTACCGCAGCGCTGGGTGTGGGCGTTTATGATGGCTTTTTTGGCCCAGGAACTGGGAGCTTCTTTGCTTTGGCGTTTGTTTCTCTTGCGGGGTTTGGGCTGGCAAAAGCCACTGCTCACGCTAAGCTATTGAATTTTTCCACTAATATAGCCTCTCTTATCTTTTTTGCGTTAGGCGGCCAAGTGTTGTGGACCTTAGGCGTGATTATGCTAGCGGGGCAAACCATAGGTGCCACCTTAGGGGCTAAGTTGGTCGTTACTAAAGGGACTCGGTTAATCAGGCCTTTGGTGGTATTAATGTCTATTTTGATGAGTGTAAAACTACTAGCAGATCAGTATCCTACTTGGCTTTAGCAGAGTGGAAAAACCACTGTTTTTCCACTGTTATCTTGTTAGTATAAAGCTCCTTTGGTCACTCATTTTGTCGCTAGGCTCAAGTCCTTGCGCTTAGTTTAACCTTATAAGATTCAGTTTAATGAAATTTATCCATACTTCGGACTGGCATCTTGGTCGCCAGCTTCATAATCAACTCTTGCTTGATGAGCAGCGTGACGCCCTATATCAGCTAATCGCTATGATAGAGGAGCACGATGTTGATGCATTAATCGTGGCGGGCGACATCTATGATAGAGCGATTCCACCTGCTGCTGCGGTCAGCTTACTCGATGAAGTGCTTCACAAGATTGTGATTGAGCTTAAGGTGCCTGTGGTGATGATAGCAGGTAACCATGATAGTCATGAGCGACTCGGCTTTGGTGCAAGGCAGATGTTGGACAGTGGACTTTACATTACCGGCACGCTGCAACAAAGCTTTCAGGCGATAAAGCTTGAAGGCAAACAGTCGTCAGCATGGTTCTATCCTATTCCCTATGTCGAGCCAGCTACCATTCGCCAGCTCTACGATTGTGATGTGACAACCCATGAAGAGGCGATGTCTGTGCTCGTTGAGCCGATAAAGGCCCATGATAGCCAAGGCCTACCTAAAGTGGTTATTAGTCACTGTTTTCTGGATGGCGGCAGCGAGTCAGAATCTGAGCGCCCACTCAGTATGGGCGGGGCTGACAAAATATCTCCTAAGTTATTTGAAGACTTTGACTATGTCGCGTTAGGCCACCTTCACGGGCCTCAATATAAAGGGGGCGAGCATATTCGCTACTCGGGTTCCTTGCTTAAGTACTCCTTTAGCGAGCAGCATCAAAACAAATCTGTCACTTTGGTGGAGTTGGATGATGGTAAGGCTAGCTATCAACTGCTGCCAATCAAGATGACGCGAGATGTGCGCATTATTGAAGGTGAACTTGCCGAGCTGTTAGCTCAAGGCCTGGATTGTCCCCGTAGAGCAGACTACTTAATGGTGCGCTTGCTGGATAAAAATGCCATTTTAGATGCCATGGGCAAACTACGCAGTGTTTATCCTAATGTGTTGCACCTAGAGCGCACAGGTCTGATGGCGCAAAGTGATGAGCTTAATATTAGTGCTGATCATATTAAAAAAGGTGAGCTGGATATGTTCAGTGACTTTTTCAGTCAGGTATCGGGTGAGGCGCTTAATGATGCCCAGAAACAGACGCTCGTCACTCTTATTGATAAACTCCATAGTGAGGTAGATTAATATGTTGCCTCTTAAACTGACCTTATCTGCCTTTGGTCCTTTTGCCGATAAACAAGAGATCGATTTTACTTCCCTTGGTGATAACCCGCTATTTCTGATTAATGGCCCAACGGGCGCTGGCAAAACCAGCATATTAGATGCCATCTGTTTTGCCCTTTATGGAAAGACCACAGGGGATGAGCGAGAAGGCAGTCAGATGCGCTGTGATTTAGCCGATGAAGCCTTGCTTACCTATGTAGAGTTTAGTTTTCAACTGGCTGGGAAACGCTATCGTATTTACCGCGTACCCGAGCAGCCAAGACTTAAGAAAAGTGGTGAAGGTTATACTCAGCAAAAGAGTGAAGCCCAGCTCTATTGTGATGATGGGGCAGAGGAAGTGCTGCTGGTTGCGGCTAAGGTTTCTCAGGCCACAGCAGAGATCCAAACGTTAACTGGACTGGATGTGGATCAGTTCCGTCAAGTGATGGTACTTCCCCAAGGCAAGTTTAGAGAGCTGCTGATGGCAGACTCTAAAGCACGAGAGAAGATCCTAAGCCAGCTATTTCAAACCCATATCTATCGCAGAATCGAAGATAGACTCAAACAACAAGCGCTAGGCATTAGCGGCAAAGTTAAAGATCACCAAAGTCGACGCTTAGGCGTGTTACAAAGTGCCGAGCTTGAAGAAGATGCCGAGTTAGCCCAAGAGTTAGAGAAACTAACGCCTGAGCTGGAAGCATTAACTGAGCAAAAACAGCAACAGGCATTAGTTGTCGAACAAGCAAAGAAGAAGCTTGATTTGGCAACCTCTGTAGCCCAAGACTTTGCCCTGCGCGCTAACTTAGAGCAAGAAGCGCAGTCACTTGCCGATCAAGCTGAGCAGATAAAGCTGTCAGAACAAAGATTAGTTCAGGCACAAAGCGCTGATAAAATCACTCCCTATTTTGAAGCTTGGCAAAGCCGTGAGCAGGAGCTAAAAGCTCAAACCGAGAAACAAGCTAATGCTCAGAGTCAATTGGCGCAAGCTGAACAAGCCTATAATCAGTCTCAAGTTGAAGTGGCTAAGCTTGCTGAACTTGAGTCCGAGCAAGCACAAAAAAGCGCACAACTGTTGGAAATTGAAAACCTAGTACCTAAGTTTGCAGAGCGTGAGAGAGTCCGCAACAGCCTAGCTGAGCAGAGCAACAAGCTAGAGCAGTTAAGGCTATCAGGTACGCAGGCTAATGCAGCGCTTACTCAGCATCAAGAGCGTTTAACTGAGCTAAATAATCAATTACCTGAGCTAGAAACCCAAGCAGTGCTGTTGACTCAATTACAGCCACAACAACTGAGGTTAGAAGAGAAGTTCGCCGTTTATAATAAGTTGCAGCGCTGTAAGCATGAGGCGGAGAAGATTCAAACTCAACTCGACGGTGCTGCCGTTTCTGGTCAGGCACTAAAGCTTGAGTTAGAAAATGCAAAACATGAACTTCAGTGCTTAAGACTGAGTTGGCACCAAGGGCAAGCAGCGATATTGGCCGCCAGCTTATCCCAAGGCGAGGCTTGTCCTGTTTGTGGCAGCCAGTCTCATCCAAATCCTGCTCACAGTGAGTCTCATATTCCCACAGAGCAAGAGATAGAGCTGGCACAGCAAGCTTTAGATACGGCACAAAAAGCCTATAGTGATGCAAGAGAAGGCTATAAAGTATTGAAGCAAGCCTTGGCCCAGCAACAGAGCTTGGCATCCGATTTTACCGAGGAGCTAGCGCAATATAGCCAGTATTCATCTTCGCAGTTTGAAGCTGAGCTTAAACTTCTAAGCACTGAGCTTGCTAAAGCCAATAGCGCCAATGAGAGAGTACAAACTTGTCGTCAAGAGGTCACTCAACTCAATGAGCAAATGAGGCTAGCCCAGACAAGGTTAGATAAAGAGCGTGAGGCCTATGGGCAGCAGCAAGTCGAAGTGGAGAAATATAAGACCCAGCTCGCCGCATTGGACGCTGATCTACCTTCGCAGTATCAAGACAGCAATGCTTTGCAGCGAGCTAGTGCAGAGTTAAATGCTGGGGCTGAGCAGCTAACTCTTACTATCAATAATATACGTGCTAATGCTCAGCGCGCCGCCGAACAAGTGGCCAGTACTAAAGCTAGCATTGAGGCGCTTACTCAGGGGCTTACTCAAATAAAACAAGCTTTTGCTGAGAGTGAAAATCAGTTTAATCATGCACTTACTGATGCTGGTTTTGCAGATAAAGAGGCCTATCAGCAAGCCAGTCTCACATCGCAGCAGCAAGATGAACTAAAAGAGAAAATCAATAATTATCAGCAGCAGTGTGTCACTAATCAGGCCAAGTTAGATCAGCTTAAACAAAAGCTTGAACAGCAGTCTATGCCCAACATAGAGGAGCTTGCCTATTCTCTAGAGCAGGCAAGAGAGGCTTCAATTACCAGTGATAACGCCTGGCAACGAGTGCATATGCGTTATGAGCTGCTTAAGCAAATTACTGAGCAGCTAGTGCTGATGGATAAAGAGGCCAAGGTGCTTGAACAAGAGTACAGTATAATAGGCACCTTATCCGATGTGGCCAATGGTCATACGGGCAACAGAGTGAGCTTACAGCGCTTTGTACTGAGTGTACTTCTCGATGATGTGTTACTCGAAGCCAGTCGCCGTTTACAGCTGATGAGTAAGGGGCGTTATCGTTTACTGCGTAAAGAAGATAGAGCTAAAGGCAATAAAGCATCGGGCCTAGAGTTAGAAGTGGAAGATGCTTACACCTCTAAAGTGCGGCCTGTTGCGACTTTAAGTGGTGGGGAAAGCTTTATGGCGGCGCTCTCGATGGCGCTGGGCCTTTCCGATGTAGTGCAGGCCTATGCAGGTGGCATCAAGTTAGATACTTTGTTTATCGATGAAGGTTTTGGCAGTCTAGATCAAGACTCATTAGAGCTAGCCATTCGTACCTTAATGGATCTGCAGTCATCGGGCAGAATGATCGGTGTTATCTCCCATGTATCGGAAATGAAAGAGCAGATAACCACACGCCTTGATGTGATTAAAGGTGCCCATGGCAGTGAAACACGAATAAGCTTGCCTTAGCCTGCTTTAGTTATGGCATATTGTTTTTATTGCTGCTTAGTGAGTAGAAGTTAGGCCGTAAACAGCTCATTGCGGTCTCATTTTAATGTTAATTCGCTGCCGTTAAATGGGTCTAAGGAGTGAGGGGTATGTTATACACGGAGCGATTAGTGTTAAGGGAGTTTCGGCTCTCCGATGCTGATTTTATTTTTCGTTTGATGAACTCTCCGCTTTATATCAAATATATTGGTGATAGAAACATTCACTCCTTTGCGGATGCGAAGAACTACCTTAATGATAAGATTATCGCTAGTTATCATCAGCATGGTTATGGCCTTTATGCCGTGCTATTAAAAGACACTGAACAAGTCATAGGTATGTCGGGGTTAGTGCGACGAGAGAATTTACCTCATGCAGATATCGGCTTTGGTTTTTTGTCTGAATTTATGGGGCATGGTTATGCCTATGAAGCCTCAAAAGCCGTTATGGATTACGCTCAACAGGCACTTAATTTATCGCCAATTTTAGCGATCACTGTCGAGGATAATAAACGTTCTATCAAGCTGCTTGAAAAGCTGGGGTTGAAGCGCCAAGGCATTATAGAGTGGGAGCAAGAGCCTCTGTTATTACTGAGTACATAAACATATGTAGAAGAGTATTTTGCTATTTATCGGTATATCTTGGCAGCTAAATTAGCATAAATGGGATTATTCGCAGGTTTTGCTGGTTTTTTCTCTGCTTTTATTTGTAATGGTTAAAGCTTTTGGTATAAGTTGATGGCACTAAAGTTTACGTAAGCAAGGACTAATGGATAGATTTGCCCTCTAGCTTTAGCAAACTGACATGAATATCACTTGTAAATCGCTAGGGTAAACCCGTTAAATGAGCCAGAAGTTATATCAGTTAGCCAATGTTGCACGCCGTATGGACTCGGCTCTTCCGTTATCTAGCCTACATAAGAAAGGCTTAGCCTTTGGTTTTTTGTTGATGGCTGGTGCAGTACTTTGGCCATCAAGCCAAACCGCTCCACAATCCCAGTTACCTCTAGCGACTCGCCTACCTATTAAACTCGATATCAACCATATTATCGCCGCTTCACAATCTACTAAAACTCAATTTCAAGACCTCGTTGAGTTAGCTTCTGGCGCTACATTTGAGCGCACAATTGAGAAAGGCGATACCTTAAGTGGTTTATTTGAAAAGGCGAAAGTTGATCAACAAACCATGTATCGAGTGTTGGAAGCCGATTTAAATGTATTGGCTTTAGATACCTTGATGCCTGGTAACCAAATCAGTTTTTGGCTTAATGACCAAGGGGAGCTTGAAAAGTTAAGCCTTTATTTCCATGCTGCTCATCAGGTGGAGTTTGTTCGTTTAGGTGATAATAGCTATGAAGTGAAGGATATTCAGCATGAGGGAATATGGCAAAAGCGTCACCTAAATGGCGAAATTAAGGGCTCCTTCTATCTTTCAGCTAAACGCATGGGGCTTAATGCTGGTCAAATTCAGCGAGTTGAAGGTTTACTCAAGGAGAAGTTGAATTTTGCTCGAGAATTGAGAGCTGGAGATAAGTTCTCTGTGTTGATAAGTGAGCAGTATGTTGGTGGAGAGGCCAGCGGCCAGAGTCAGATTTTAGGTGTGCATATTCAACGCGGGCGTAAAGAGATAAATGCCTATCAAGATGAAGAGGGCAACTTTTACGATGAGCAGGGTGAAAGCCTAGCGCGCGCATTCTTACGGGTGCCACTGCAGCGTAAATATCGCCAAAGCTCGCGTTTTAACCCAAGGCGCAAGCATCCAGTGACGGGAAGAGTGTCACCTCACAATGGAACTGACTTTGCCACTCCTGTTGGTACGAAGATTATAGCGCCAGGTGATGGCGTGGTGACCCTAGTGACCAAGCATAGGTATGCGGGTAAATATGTGGTGATAGAGCACGGCCAGAAATACCGCACTCGCTATTTACACCTATCTAAATCTCTTGTTAAGAAGGGCCAGCGAGTGAAACGAGGCCAAGTTATCGCTTTGTCGGGCAAAACAGGCCGTATTACCGGTCCGCATTTACATTATGAGTTTCATATTAACGGCCGTCCTGTGAATCCTATGACGGCAAAGATCCCAATGGCAAGTCAGCTAAAAGGCAAGGCAAAACGTGAATTTTTGCAGTTAGTGAGTCGCCGAAAAATGATAATGGGCCTAAGTTAACACCATTAATTACATCAATTTTTGCCGATTTATCTATCGGATATCGGCAAAAATAGTTTCACCATTTTTCTATTTGAAATTCGCTTAGCTTTCATGTAATTCCTATCTTTTCAGTCTAGACTAGTGCTATGACCCACTACTTTATGGCTTATGCGTACAATTCAACACGCCCTCATTGTATTGCTGTTAATAAGCTTTCCTATTATGGTTGCGGGCAAAACTTTAGTGCTAGCTTCCAGTGAGGGGCCTCCCCATACAATAAATAGTGGTCAAGGTTTTGGAACCCATGGTATCGATATCGACGTGGCCACGGCTGTCTTAAGAAGAATGGGCTATGAGGTCAAGCTCGAGTTTATGGGGTTAAAGCGGGCCCAGAGGGAGGTGTTATTAGGTCGAGTTGATGCTATGACACCCACTTTTTCAGCCAAAGATATGGCTGGCTTTTATATCTCGTCACCCAGTGTCGAGTACAAGCCGACAATTTTCTCACTTAAAGAGAACCAGTATATTCCTCAAGTGTTGTTGGATTTACAGGGGCATTCCATCGTCACTTTTCAAGACGCGCCAGGCTACTTTGATGATGACTTCCTTTATCTCGCCAATACTCAGTTTTACCAAGAGATGGCCGATATGGGCATCATTCCCGAATTGATCGTAAAAGGTCGCTACGATTTTGCCGTGCTAGATTATTACATCTTTTACTACTATTACCGTCTACACGATAAACAGCGCAATACAGCCATTTTCGACGAGCATCAGTTAATTGATCCTGTGACGGCCAGTGTCGCATTTCATGATAAGGCGCTGAGAGATGAGTTTAACCGTGCCTTGATTGAGTTTTATCGAGATGGCAGTTATAAGCAGGTGCTGGCTCGATATTTAGGGCAGGGGATTAAGCCGCCGAGCTTATTGTTAGAAAAGCTGGGTCTTAATGTGGCTATTGAGTTGAATGAAAAACTTGAAGATGATGCTGAGAGCAAAGTAACCACAGAGCCTTGCCAAGAGCTAGAGCCAGTTAACAAGGGCTATCATTAGCGATAGGGATTTTGTTCAAGGGCATTAAGAATTAATAGCAGTCGTAAGTCAAACTCCAATTGATGGTAATCACGCTCCATATGCTGGCATAACTGATAAAAGGCCTTGTTGTGCTCTTTTTCTCTGATATGTGCAAGCTCATGAACCACTAACATACGAAGTAGGGCTTCTGGTGCCTGCTTAAGCTTAGAGCAGATGCGAATCTCATTCTTGGCCTTGGTCTTGCTGCCTTGTACTCGGCTGACATAGGTGTGTAGCCCCAGCGCTTGATGGCTTAGACTGATCTTATCATCGAAAATTACCTTGGAAAGTGGCGCTGACTTTTTGAGATAGCGATTTTTTATCTCTTGGGTATAGTCATAGAGTAGTTTGTTGTTGCTAATGGAATGGGCTGTGGGGTAGCGGCTTTTAAAATAGGCAACGAGCTTATTGTTGTCGATAAGCTGTTGAACTTGTTGTTTAAGCTCTGCTGGATAACCCTGAAGAAAGTCAACTACTGGCGTAGACAAAGATGGCATAGACAAAGGCGAATGATGGTTTAGACAATGATGAAAGCGAATGAATATTGCGCTGCT
Organism: uncultured Shewanella sp.; assembly: GCA_947503555.1. Taxonomy (GTDB): domain Bacteria; phylum Pseudomonadota; class Gammaproteobacteria; order Enterobacterales; family Shewanellaceae; genus Shewanella. The sequence continues at coordinate 48,503 of CANNEE010000001.1, read as the reverse complement.
GTTTTAAGCATTTTAAGCTTTTTAAGCGTTTTACATCTAACAACCCAAACCTTGGTAAACAGTTTAAGTCTTTCCAAGGTTTGGGGTCACACGCGTCTTAATCTTTGGCGTAGATTAGCGTGTTTTGAAATGCATAGGCTAAGTCAAAAGCGTTACGCTGGAATTTCTTTAAACCAATTCCTTCAAAGTCTACCTGTTGTGGGTTGCGCTTTAATTGCTCCTTAACATCTAGCTCAGACATTAAAGTAACAGGCAATCCTGATAGCTGAATGGCCGCTTCTAACTTAAAGCTGGTGGCTGAGCCTGCACGTTTACCTTTCTGGTCACGCTCTAGTACCACGATTTGATCCACATGGTAATCTTGCATCAACTTAGAGAAAGCAAAGTGAAAATCCTTGATAGATTCAGCGTTGGCGGAATTTGAGACACTAAAAGATTGCTGGCGGCAATCAGGCACATTAAAGGTCTCACCTTGATAACTTAATAAACATAAGATGGCTTCGCCACCTTTTAACTCTACTGCACAAACTCTCATTGTATAACCTACTCTTATTTATCTGTTAGTACGACCTAATGGGCATACTTGAAATTAGAATGGGGTTGGCTAAATTGCTTTGCAAACCCTATGAATCTTGTTTTATTTGCCGTGACTATTGTCGATTAACTGCCGATTAACCTTCGTCATCGTTCAGTGGTAAGCCTTTGGGTTTGCGCTTCATTGGTGCATCACCCACATCGATACCAGTAATAAATCGCTTGTCACGTTTAGGCTTAGGTTTCGCCTTATTCTGCTTAACAGGGCGGGCCTTGTGATGACTCTTCTTAGGCTGATTTTTTTGTGTCTTAGCCTTGGGCTTGTCTTTGAGGCCACTAAATTTCGCTTCTAGTCCTTCGATGTGACTAAAATCAAACGTCTTGCGCAGGAAGAGTTGTACTTTCTTAAAGCTTTGCCAATCTTTTGGGCCGACTAGCGAGATGGCATCACCTTTCGCCCCTGCACGGCCTGTACGGCCAATACGATGCACATACTCTTCGGCAAACTTAGGCATATCAAAGTTAATCACCAGAGAGACATTGACCAGATCGAGTCCGCGAGATGCCACATCTGTGGTCACCAGAATCTGCTGCTGGCCGCGACTAAAGTCATCCATAATTTGGTTGCGGGCATTTTGCTTTAACTCGCCACTTAACGCTGCAGTTTGATAGCCATCTTCGGCAAGCTTTTTTGCCAACCTGTCGGTGTCTTGGCGAGTAGCAGTAAAGATAATGACCTGCTTATGTTCTTTTTGGGAAAGCAGCTTATTAAGAATCGCTTCTTTATGATCTAAGTGGTCACACAGATAGACCTGCTGAGTAATATCTTTATGTTCAGTGTTAGCCTGACCTATGGCAACATGCTCTGGGTTTTTCAGTAGTTCGGCTGCAATGTCGTTAATCTGTTCATGATCTAGGGTGGCCGAGAACATTAGGGTTTGGCGACGCTTATGGTCGGCCGCAGCGTTAATCGCCTTAAGTTGAGGCTCAAAGCCAAGATCTAGCATTCTGTCGGCTTCATCGAGAATCAATAGCTCAAGGCCATTGAGATAAAGGTAGTTTTGACTGAGGTGATCGGCTAGACGACCAGGTGTAGCCACCACAAAGTGTGGATCTCTTGCTAGTGCTTTGGCTTGATCATTAAAGTTCTCGCCGCCAAGAATGCTAATTGCTTTATATTGAGTGTTAGCGACTAATAAACGTAGTTGACCATAGACTTGGTTAGCCAGCTCTCGAGTCGGTAGCAAAATCAGTACGCGAGGATCTTTCTTGCTAAGCGCCTTGGTTCTGATGATGCGCTGCATTGCGGGTAGCAGAAAAGCCAGTGTTTTTCCTGATCCTGTTTTTGAAGATGCCATTAAGTCTTTACCTGTCAATGCGATAGGTAAGGCTTCTTGTTGGATCTCTGTGGGGGTGTCAAAACCCATATGTTCAAGACTCTGAAGTAAACGTTTGTCCAGAGAAAAATCAGAAAATTGCAATGCTTAACTCCTCAATAAGTGCGACCGCGTATTATATCCTGTTTCTTGCCATAAGCGCTATCGCCAAACCCTTAGCTTAGGTATTATTTTCAGCTATTGAAAAGTGGCAACGCCTAGGGGCTGTTGTTCTTTGCTGATTAGTTTTTGCGCGAAGTCAATGGCATTTTATCGCGGCGAACGAGGTGAAGCTTAGCAATCTAAGTAAATTCTCGTTCAACAATGAGAAAATGCCATTGAGCCGCGCCCGAAGGGCAGCGTTTACAGCGCACTTCTACTGCGTTATCGCTTATTTATGTAGAATAACTACACTGCACAAGCTCTGTCTTGTGTAAGCACGCTGTAAACTGCTGCAAAAATAACCTTGAAAGATCATCAGCCCCTAGGATGTGAACATGTTTGAACAGGGAAATGGAAAAATGACAATTGGTCTAGCCTTAGGTAGCGGAGCGGCTAAAGGCTGGGCTCACCTAGGTGTGTTACGTGGACTAAGTAAATTGGGCATACAAGCTAATGTGGTCTCTGGTACTTCTATTGGCGCTGTGGTGGGTGCCGCGTATGCCAACGATCTGCATCAAGACCTAGAAGATTGGGTACTCGGTTTTTCCAGTTGGGATGTGCTGGGTTTAATGGACTTAAGCTGGCGTAAAGGTGGCCTCATAGGTGGCGAGAAGGTGTTTGATGTTTTGCAAAAGCGTATTGGCGATATGCAGATAGAGTCTTTACCTTTACCTTTTGCGGCTGTCGCCACAGACCTGTACTCAGGACAAGAGATCTGGTTTCGTAAAGGGGATTTGCGACGCTCAGTTCGAGCATCTTGCTCTATGCCAGGGATATTGCCGCCAGTGAAGCAATCTGGCCGCTGGCTGGTGGATGGGGCTGTAGTAAACCCTGTGCCAGTATCTGCGTGTCGCGCTCTCGGGGCGGATTTTGTTATTGCAGTGGATCTCAACGGCCATCGTAACAATGCTACGCCAGCTATTCCTGTGGACTTAGACTGTCATCAGTTATCGGAGGAGGAGCAGGCAAGTGAGCAAGCCGAGCAGCAACTTGGCTTTATGGATCTTCTGGCTCGGGGAAAGGAGTACATTGGCAATCTTTCCGATAAGTTCTCGTTAGGCAAGCAATCTGAGCCTGGCATGTTGGCTGTCATGTCCCAGTCGATGGATATTCTCGAGCAGCGCCATAAGCGGGCAAGGTTGATGGGGGATCCTCCCGATATCTGTATCGTTCCCGATGTGGCCGATATTGGCATTATGGAGTTTCATCGTGCTGAAGAAGCAATTCTTGCGGGAGAGCAGGCGGTAGAGCAGGTGAAGCACTTGATTCTGGCCGCTCTCAAATAGCGTTGAAAGTAATGACCAGCTAATAAAACGGTATAAAGCCAAGGGTTTGACCTTGGCTTTATCGTTTGCAGAGGGCTTTATGGTTTGAACTGGGCTTAGCCGAGCTTGACCAGCATCTTGCCGCGGTTTTTACCTTCAAACAGCCCTATGAAAGCTTCAGGAGCCTGACTTAAGCCTTCATAGATGGTCTGTTCTGGTTTTATCTCGCCTTGAGCTAACCAAGTTCCCATTTGCTTTGCAAATTCGCTATAGTGCGCCCAATGATCAAACACAATAAAGCCTTCTAGTTTAAGCTTTTTGATAATGATCTGCGCTAGGTTCGCAGGACCAGGTGTTGGCGCAGTGTCATTGTACTGTGCAATCATGCCACATACCGCAATGCGGCCATAATCTTTCATATGGTTAAGGGCTGCGCTTAGATGTTCACCGCCAACGTTTTCAAAGTAGACATCAATGCCTTCAGGCGCAGCTTGTGCCAATGCCGTGTTTAAGTCACCACAGGTTTTATAGTTGATGACGGCATCAACGCCTAGGGCTTTAAGGTGCTCAGCTTTCTCATCGCTACCTACAGAAGCGACGACTCTTGCTCCCATTAACTTACCAATTTGGCAAGCAACACTACCTACGGCCCCCGATGCTGCTGATACAAATAGAGTTTCGCCAGTTTTGAGTTGGGCTATACGTGTCAGTCCAGTCCATGCTGTCATACCTGGCATACCCATGACGCCAAGAAAGTGAGATTCATTAAGTTGAGTCTCAGGTAACAGGGTCAAGCCTTCTCCGTCAGATACAAAATGACTGCGCCAACCTAGCATGCTGCTGACTTTACTGCCGACAGGAAAAGCTGGGTTATTCGATTCGATAACTTCACCAATCGCGCCGCCCTCTAGTGCTTCACCTAGCGCAAAGGGAGCAATATAGCTTTTTCTGTCAATCATTCGACCACGCATATAAGGGTCTACAGACATCCATAGATTTTTTACTAACACTTGCTTGTCATTGAGTTTAGCGAGCTCTACCTCGGCTAGCTTGAAGTTGTCTTGGGTCGGTAAGCCTTCAGGTCTTGATGCAAGTTGAATGATTTGAGTCTTCATGAAAATATCTCTTTCTATAGTGCGCAATTAAATTGCGGGAAATATTAATCTTAAGAAGATGAACTTGCAATAGTTTGTGCGCAATTTATTTTATTTCTTTTCTCTCATTCCAAATTTTAAAAAAGTGGCCTAAAAAATGCTGTGTCACTGCCATTAATTCAAATGCGTCACAAACTTGACTATGACAATGATAACGAACACTGCTAGCCAACCACTTCAATCTAATCGTGTAGCCGATGCCTATGGGGCAAATATTGGGGCCAACGCAAATAGTAAAACTGAGCAGCTAGCTAAGAACGTTGTCACCGACTCTACGAGTAAGAAGCAAGCTGACACGGCTAAAAGTGACGATATAAAGCTGTCGCCTAGAGCCCAGAGGGCGGAGAAAATTAAGTTGATGGCAGAAGATTTCTTCTCTAACGGTCAGTTTGGTTTGGATGATTTACCTAAGCTAGTTTCACGTCTAAAGAAGGATGGTATTTTATCTGACTCTCAAGTGGATAGACTGGCTCAAGCTGGAATTAAGGCAGATACTAAAGTGACGAATAAAACGGAACTCAGCAGTTTCATTAAGCAGCAGTCGGCGACTATTGCGAAGGAAAACCCTAAGAGTCCGCTACTGGATATGCTCAGTGAAGCAGATAAAGTGCTAAAGAATATGGAAGATTCTCATTCGCCAGTATTGTCTCAGCGAGCAACAAGAGTAACGGCTCAGTTGGCTGACTACTTAAAGAGCCATCCAGATATGCCTCAAGAAGTAAAAAGTCAGTGGCAGGGGTTACACTCTGTGATGAAAGTGGCCTCATCAATGGGGTCAAACCAACAGGCTAGTGGCCAACTCTCCAGTTATCTAGCGCTGGCGCGACGTTAATTAATTTCAAGCTTTTTTTCACATTTTTTTTAGAGTGAAGTGTGATCTCGCTAGCTATATTTGTCTGCTTGGTCAAGGGGCAACTTCCATAAAAGTGGGCTGTACGTCACTAATTTTTTCTTGTTGTTCCCCCTTTATAAAACCATGATCTGGATCAAGGTATCCTATGCGTCTTTGTAGCCTAATACGCAACATCTTGTGTTGGGTGCTATATATATAACTATATATGGTGTGTATTTTGAGCTAAAGATGGAGAGGAATTAAGCAAATGCCTGTAGTTATTAAGCGGGATGGTTACCGCACGCCGTTTGACGAAACAAGGATTAGAGATGCTGTGATAGCAGCTGCAGACTCTGCAGACATTAAAGATGATGACTATGCCGCCAATGTGGCTGAGCGTGCATCTGAATTAGTTGCTCACTTAGAAGAAGTCGAAATTCATCACCTTCAGGATGTGGTTGAAAACTTGCTTATGGGCGGTCCATATAAAGCCCTAGCAAGGGAGTATATTGAATATCGTCACGACAGAGATATTTGTCGTGAAGCAACCAGTCGCCTAAATCTTGAAATTAAGGGCTTGGTGGATCAAAGCAATGCATCACTGCTCAATGAAAATGCCAACAAAGACTCTAAAGTGATCCCAACCCAAAGGGATCTACTCGCGGGTATCGTGGCTAAGCACTATGCTAAGCGCTATATTCTGCCTAAAGACGTGGTGTCGGCTCACGAAGCGGGTGAAATCCATTTCCACGATTTAGATTACTCGCCATTTTTCCCTATGTTTAACTGTATGCTAATTGACCTAGCAGGCATGTTGACCAAAGGCTTTAAAATGGGCAACGCTGAGATTGAAACCCCTAAGTCTATCTCTACGGCAACAGCGGTTACCGCCCAGATTATTGCTCAAGTAGCGAGCCATATTTATGGCGGTACCACCATTAACCGTATTGATGAAGTGCTAGCGCCATTTGTGGCTAAGAGTTATGACAAGCACCATCAAGTGGCATTAAATTGGGGCATTACCGACGCTAAGGCATTTGCTATCGCTCAGACAGAGAAAGAGTGTCACGACGCCTTTCAATCCCTAGAGTACGAAGTGAATACTCTGCATACTGCCAATGGTCAAACTCCATTTGTGACCTTTGGCTTTGGCTTAGGTACTTCATGGGAGTCACGCCTGATTCAGCAGTCGATGATGAAGGTGCGTATTGCTGGTCTTGGTAAGAACCGTAAGACAGCGGTATTCCCTAAATTAGTGTTTGCTATTCGTGATGGCATTAACCATAAATCGGGTGATTGTAATTACGATATTAAAGAGCTAGCGCTTAAATGTGCTTCTATGCGCATGTATCCAGATATTCTTAACTATGAGCAGGTTGAGAAGGTCACCGGCTCATTTAAAACTCCTATGGGATGTCGTAGTTTCCTAGGTACCTATGAAGAGGATGGCGAGCTAGTACATGAAGGCCGTAATAACTTGGGTGTGGTGAGCCTGAACTTGCCGCGCATCGCCCTTGAGTCTGGCCAAGACGAGCAAGCTTTCTATAAAATTTTAGATGAACGCTTACAGATTGTACGCCGAGCATTAGATACGCGTATTGAGCGTTTAAGTGGCGTTAAAGCACGTGTTGCACCAATCCTTTATATGGAAGGTGCTTGTGGTGTGCGTTTACGTGCCGATGATGACATTGCTGAAATCTTTAAGAATGGCCGTGCATCTATCTCTATGGGGTATATCGGTTTACATGAAACCATCAATGCGCTGTACGGTACTCAAACTCACGTTTATGACAGCGAAGAGTTACGCCAAAAGGCGATTGAGCTGGTTAAATACCTGAAGAGCGCGACCGAAAGCTGGAAGAAAGAGACAGGTTATGGCTTTAGCTTATACAGCACGCCAAGTGAAAACCTATGTAGCCGCTTCTGCCAGTTGGACGCTAAAGTGTATGGTGTTGTTGAAGGAGTAACGGATAAAGGTTACTACACCAATAGCTTCCACTTAGATGTTGAGAAGAAGGTGAACCCATACGATAAGATTGATTTTGAACAGCCTTATCCAGAAATCGCAAATGGTGGTTTTATCTGTTATGGCGAATACCCTAATATGCAGCATAACATTGAAGCCCTAGAGAATGTTTGGGATTACAGCTATAGCCGAGTGCCTTATTACGGTACCAATACTCCGATTGATGAGTGTTATGACTGTGGTTATACAGGTGAATTTAGCTGTACCAGTAAAGGTTTTACTTGTCCTAAGTGTGGTAACCATGAGCCGAGCCGAGTTTCTGTGACCCGTCGTGTGTGTGGCTATTTAGGTAGTCCTGATGCAAGGCCTTTTAACCACGGTAAGCAAGAAGAAGTTAAGCGCCGCGTAAAACATATTTAATGTTTTACGCTTGAATTTGGCAGTCTTTTGGTTTGAGCTTTCGTTAAGCGCAGCCAGTCGACTGTCTTTCAAATCAAAGGGCGCCGTTGGCGCCTTTTTAGCTTATGCTTTGGGATATAAAATGAATTACCACCAGTATTTTCCTATTGATGTTGTTAATGGCCCCGGCACTAGAGCGACTTTGTTTGTTTCTGGGTGCGAGCATCAATGTAAAGGCTGTTATAACCAATCGACGTGGCGCGTAGACTCTGGTCACCTATTCGATAAGGCGATGCAAGACAGAATTATTGCTGACTTAAATGATCAAAGAATTAAAAGGCGTGGCCTATCTTTATCGGGCGGTGATCCTTTGCACCCAGCCAATGTTGAAGTTGTACTTGAGTTAGTAAAAAGAGTGAAAGCGCAGTGTCCTGGTAAAGATATCTGGTTGTGGACTGGCTATTTACGTCAAGAGTTAACGCAAGCGCAACAACAGGTACTAGCTTATATTGATACATTAGTCGATGGTAAGTTCGAGCAGGATAAGGCCGATCCTAGTCTTAAATTTAGAGGCAGTTCTAATCAAGTCATCCATACGTTGACTCTGGAATCTTAAGCCCAGCTTTCATTTAGCTTAAAAAAGTTTCTATCTATGTGCATAAAAGCCATTACGGTATGAAGTCACATCCTGCTATAATGCCGCCCCTTTGCTGTCTGTGTGATTAAGCTTTGAATTGATTGCGCCTCAAATACAAGATTGAAATTAAAGGTAAGATAATGAACTTAAAACAAGAACTTCAACAGCTTAATGATAGACTCGATAAGTTTCGCCGTAAGTTGGCCGCGGCAGAAAACCGAGGCGATCAGGCAATTGTTCAGCAGTTTAAGCGAGAGATCGCTGCAGTGACTAAGCGTATTGCTGCGATTAAGGCTCAACAATCTCGTCAAATGAATAAGCAAGGTGCTGATATTAAATCTTTACCTTTTAGCCGTGTGATTACCAAGGCAGAGCAAGCCGATATGGGTAAGCTGAAAAAGTCAGTGAAAGGCTTAGTCGTGGTACACCCAATGACCGCTCTGGGTAAAGAGATGGGCTTAACTCAGGTAACAGGCTTCGCACCGAAAGCATTCTAGTTTGTCCCTGTTGCCGATTTGTGAGCACTATCTGAAGTTATTTTATTTGTTGGCTTCTATACTTGATTTCAGTGCTCAAGTATTTGCTGTTTGACAGAAAAAGCATAGAATGCCCAATAAACAGGGTGGAAAGTCTGCTCTGACTGTGAAGAATAATATTAAGGATACCCTTCGTCTCATGGATGTGAGAGTTGTCGTTAAGGTAAACAGATGTCGATTAAATACATAGCCTCTTCAACATTGCCAACTCCTTGGGGAGTATTCACCATGCATGGGTTTGAGGATTCTAAGTCAGGTAAAGAACATGTGGCCCTGACCTATGGTGAGCTAGATGCACAGGCCCCTATGCTAGGCCGAATTCATTCAGAGTGTCTCACTGGGGATGCTTTATTTAGTTTGCGATGCGATTGTGGTTTTCAGTTACAAACTGCTATGCAAAACATTGCCGAAGCGGGGCAAGGCTTTATTCTTTATTTGCGACAAGAGGGGCGCGGCATAGGCTTATTGAATAAGATCAGAGCCTATGAGCTACAAGATCAAGGCGCAAATACAGTAGAGGCTAACGAAAAGTTGGGCTTTCCTGCCGATATGCGTAAATATGACATGATCATTCCTATGCTGGAGAAAATTGGCGTTAGTAAAGTGAAACTAATGACCAATAACCCGCGCAAAGTAAAGGCGATGCAGGAGTTTGGGATTGAAGTCACTGAGCGTGTGCCACTTCAGGTGGGTAAAAACCGCTACAACGAGGGGTATTTAAAGACTAAATCGACCCAACTTGGCCATATGATGACAGAGCATCATTTTACCCATGACGATTGATATTTTCATACTATATTGAGCATTTAAACTCAGTATCACATCGGCTATGAACCCTGCGTTTATAGCCGATTTTTTATATTTAGCGTGCATCGGTTAGAAGCTTTTGAATGCGGTGACTCGTGACTTGCTTGAAAGTGTGAACTCGCGCAAACTTAGCGTTTTGTAAATTAGAGATAGAAGTGATGGCCATGACAAATAACAATACCTTAGACAGCATAGTAATCGAGCCAAATGGAACGGCGAAATCCTGTGTGATATGGCTTCATGGACTTGGAGATTCAGGTGCGGGGTTTGCGCCGATTGTGCCCCATTTAGCCTTGCCCAAAGATCATTCGATTCGTTTTATTTTTCCTCACGCACCAGAGCAAGCTGTAACCATAAATGGCGGATATATAATGCGTTCTTGGTATGACATCAAGAGCATGGAGCTTGATGGTAGAGCTTTTATGCCAGATGTATTGGTGTCTGAGAAGCAGATTTTAGCGCTTATTGAGCAGCAGATAGCAAAGGGGATCCCAAGTGAGCGAATAGTGCTTATTGGTTTTAGCCAAGGTGGGGTGATGAGCTTATTTACTGGGAGTCGTTGTAAATATAAGTTGGCAGGCATTGCAGGACTATCCTGTTACCTAGCCGACGATAACTTGGTAAAACAGAGCCATGTATCCATCAACAAAACCACTCCTATGCTGTTAAACCATGGTGAACATGATGATGTAGTACCTTGTTTTGCAGGACATAATGCATATATGACGTTTAAGGAAATAGGCTATGCTCCTGATTGGCAAGTTTATCCTGTATCCCATGAACTTCATGCTGAGCAAGTTTTGCATCTAGGTAACTGGCTTCAAAAACTTTGAGGTGCATCACAAATTAAATCATCCTTTATACGGCAAAGATCAAGGTTAGTTTGGTTATCTTGATTTGGAGTGTTCTTAAAATAAAGAGAATTCATCATGAAAAATATTGGAGTTAACACTCTGTTTTTCATTTGATTCTTGTTATTTGTAGTCCGCTTTGATTTCTTATTTAGCTATGAGCCTTGTTTGGCTGTTTTGTCACATGTTTAATAACTCCTTGTTCTATAGAGCTAAAATATCCATTTGGCTCACGTTTATTCATAAAATCGCCACACTTTTTGATTAATCTTGTTATGATACTGCTCGGTGAGAACACAGAATTCTCTTCCTAAAAATATGATGGTTTTAAAACCAATAAATCAAGGGGTTGATTTAATGAACAACAAACTAATCAAAGGCTTAGTTGCTTCAGCTGTTTTTGCAGCGCTTACTGGTTGTGGTAGTGACAATGATCCTAAGCCAGAGCCAAAACCTGAGCCAGTAACTTGTGCCACAGCAGATTCGTGCACTAAGTTTACCGTGCTTCATACTAACGATAACCATGGTCGTTTCTGGGAAAGTAAGTATGGTGAGTATGGTATGGCTGCTCGTAAGACACTGATTGAAGAGATCCGTGCAGAGGTTGCTGCTGATGGTGGTGAGTCTATTTTATTGTCTGGTGGTGATATCAACACTGGTGTACCTGAGTCAGATCTTCAAGATGCGCGTCCTGACTTTATTGGTATGAACCTTATCGAATATGATGCAATGGCAGTGGGTAACCATGAGTTTGATAACCCGCTTACTGTGCTAGAAATGCAGCGTAAACTGGCTAACTTCCCAATGCTTGCTGCAAACATCTACAAGAAAGAAGTAGATGAAGACGGTAAAGAAACATTAACTCGCTACTTCGAACCATATAAAATCTTTGATATCAACGGTCTTAAGATTGCTGTCGTTGGTTTTACCACTAAAGATACTGCTATTCTAGGTAACCCTCAGTTTATTGGTGATCTAGTATTTACCGATCCTGCTGAAGAAGCTAAGAAAGTAATTGAAGAGATCAAAGCATCTGGTGAAGCAGACTTTATCTTTGCAACCACTCATATGGGTCACTTCGCAGATGGTCAAAGCGGTTCTAACGCTCCTGGTGATGTTGCACTAGCACGTGCACTTCCTGCTGGCGACTTAGCTGCTATTATCGGTGGTCACTCACAAAACCCTGTTTGTATGAGTGCTGACTATAAGACATATGATGATGCATTTAAGCCAGGTAGTGACTGTCGTCCAGACATGCAAAATGGTACTTACATCATGCAAGCTCACGAGTGGGGTAAGTATGTTGGTCGTGCAGATTTTGAATACTTTGATGGCAAGCTTCACTTAGCAAGCTACAACCTAATTCCTGTTAACTTGAAAGTTAAGAACGACGATGGTGTACGCGTACTTGTTGGTGAAGAAATTACACCTGATGCGACTGTTCGTGAAATCCTTCGTCCATATCAAGAAGCAGGTCAAGCTAAGCTAGATGAGCCGATTGCTGACACGACTGCTAAGCTTGAAGGTGATCGTGCAGTGGTTCGTAATCAGCAAACTAACCTAGGTCACTTCATTGCGACGGCACAGAAAGAGTCTCAAGATGCAGACTTTGCAGTAATGAACTCTGGTGGTGTTCGTGCTTCTATTGAAGGTCCAACAGTTACATATCGTGATGTATTGACTGTGCAGCCATTTGGTAACGAAGTTTACAAGGCAACCATGAACGGTGCTGACGTGACTAAGTACCTAAACACTGTTGCAGTTAAGCAAGTTGGTTCTGGTGCTTACGCTCAATTGGTTGGTCTAGAAATGACAGTTGACTGTACTGCTTCTACTGTTGATGTAACAAGCATTGGCGGCGAAGACTATGCTGCAGACACTATGTATAGCTTCACCATTCCTAGCTACAACGCAGCTGGTGGTGACGGCTACCCAGATCTTGTTAGTGGCACGGACTTCCCAAGCTTGAAGCTAGTCACTACAGCAGGTCTTGTAGATGAAGCTGTACTTAAAGCTTATATCGAAGATAAAGGTAAAGATGGTGCAATTGATATTTCAGCTTATGCTCCAGTAGCTGGTCAAGTTCAATACACTAATACTCTTGATGAAAATGCTTACGGCTGTAAATTGCCTGAATAAGTAATATCATCATTGAAAAAGGTCACGACTTCGTGGCCTTTTTTTTATGGGCGAAGAAAGATTGCTTAGTGGCCTTGAATTACATTATCGCGTCCCCATATAGATATTACAGTCGCCGTAAGGGACTGTATGACGAAATAAGAACGCCTTCGGGGTTCTGCCGGCTTATCAAAAAAACAAGCCGTTTAATTGACTATATTGCTTTATACAAGGATATACATTATGCGTAATTATGATCTTACTCCCCTATACCGTAGTGCCATTGGTTTTGACCGTTTAGCTCAACTGGCTGAACATGCCGCCTCAAATAAAGGCAACTCAGGTTATCCTCCTTATAATATTGAACTGCTTTCCGATAACCGTTATCGCATCACTATGGCCGTTGCAGGCTTTACTATGGAAGAGTTAGATATCACCAGCCAAGGTGAGAAGCTATTGGTTAAAGGTGTAAAGGCTGAGGCTAAAGAGGAACGTCAGTATTTATATCAAGGCATTGCCGAGCGAGGCTTTGAGCGTACCTTCCAATTGGCAGACTATGTCACTGTCGTCGGTGCTAATCTTGAAAATGGCCTACTGAATATCGATTTGGTTCGAGAAATTCCAGAAGCATTAAAGCCACGTAAAATTGAGATCACCAATGCGAGAGTGCTTGAGGCCGAATAAGCCGTTAACTGAAAAGCATTGAGTGAATAAAGAAAAGGGAGCATCATGCTCCCTTTGTTGTACTTAACGATTGAAAGCGTTAGGCGCGCATCGCTTTTTCGCCTCGAGCTAGACCTACAACACCAGAGCGTGAAATTTCAATCACCTTAGTTTGCTCAGAGATCGCCGTGATAAAGGCATCAAGCTTTTCTGAGGTACCCGCAAGCTGCACCGTATATAGGTTTGATGTGACATCCACAATCTGACCCCGAAAGATATCGGCGGTGCGTTTTACCTCTTCGCGCATGGCGCCATCGGCTTTCACCTTGATAAGAGTAATTTCGCGTTCGATATGGGCTGATTCAGTAATGTTAGAGACCTTAAGCACATCGATGAGCTTATGCAGCTGCTTTTCTATCTGCTCAAGCACCTGCTCATCGGCATTGACGGCAACGGTTAAGCGCGACAAGGTTTCATCGTCGGTCGGTGCCACGGTTAAGGTTTCAATGTTATAGCCACGCTGAGAGAATAGGCCAACTACTCGAGAAAGCGCGCCAGGTTGGTTTTCCATTAATACACAGATAATTCGACGCATTAGCTTTTCTCCGTTTTGCTTAGCCACATTTCATTCATTGCACCGCCGCGAATTTGCATTGGATACACGTGCTCGGTTTCATCGACACTGATATCCACAAATACCAGTTTATCTTCCATCGCTAATGCTTTGGCAAGCTTAGTTTCAAGCTCATCTGGGTGGTTAATATTAATGCCAACATGGCCATAAGCTTCAGAGATTTTGGCAAAGTCGGGTACTGAGTCCATATAGGAGTGAGAGTGACGACCTGAATAGATCATATCCTGCCACTGTTTCACCATGCCAAGGAATCGGTTGTTCAAGTTGATGATCTTCACTGGCACATCATATTGAAGCGCGGTTGATAGCTCTTGAATATTCATCTGAATCGAGCCATCACCCGTGACACAAACAACAGTCTCATTTGGCATTGCCATTTTGACACCCATGGCTGCTGGCAGGCCAAAGCCCATGGTGCCAAGGCCGCCTGAGTTGATCCAGCGTCTAGGTTTATTAAAGGGGTAATATAGCGCGGCAAACATCTGATGCTGTCCGACATCCGATGCCACATAGGCATCACCATTGGTGAGATTATGCAGGGTTTCAATCACCTGTTGTGGCTTAATACGCTCGGATGATTTGGCATAATCTAGACTCTTACGTGCCTTCCAAGATTTAATATCTAACCACCACGCGGCATTGGCTTTTTCATCTTGTACGCCTTTGTCGCCAATGATGGCTATCATGCTGTCGAGAATTTTATCTGCCGAGCCCACGATGGGAATATCGACATTAACGGTTTTAGAAATAGAAGAAGGGTCGATATCTATATGCAATACAGTGGCATTAGGGCAGTATTTCTCGACATTGTTTGTGGTTCTATCGTCAAAGCGTACGCCAATACCAAAAATAAGATCGCAATTATGCATCGCCATATTGGCTTCATAACAGCCATGCATACCTAACATGCCAAGGCTGTTTTCATGGGTGCCGGGAAACGCGCCAAGGCCCATCAAGGTACTGACAACTGGAATATTAAGCTGCTCAGCAAGCGTTAGAATTTGCTGGTCACATCCTGAAATCACTGCGCCGCCACCGACATAAAGTACCGGCTTTTTAGCCGATAATAGGGCTTGAACACCGCGACGAATTTGCCCCTTGTGACCCGATGTTGTCGGGTTATATGAACGCATTACAATCTCTTCAGGATATTGATATTCATGTAATACAGCAGGGTTTAGGCAATCTTTAGGAAGATCCACCACCACTGGCCCTGGTCTGCCGGTCGAGGCAAGATAGAAGGCCTTTTTGATAATCTCTGGAATATCTTTGGCATCAGTCACAAGAAAGCTGTGTTTCACCACAGGGCGTGAGATGCCTATCATGTCGCACTCTTGAAAGGCGTCATTACCAATCAGGTTACTGGGTACCTGACCCGATAACACCACCAGAGGAATCGAGTCCATATAGGCTGTGGCAATACCGGTAATAGCATTGGTGGCACCGGGGCCAGAGGTGACCAGTACCACGCCGACATCGCCGGTGGCGCGGGCATAGCCATCGGCCATATGTACAGCGGCTTGTTCATGACGAACCAGAATATGTTCTATATCAGACTTTTGGTGAAGTGCATCATAGATATCCAGTACGGACCCGCCTGGATAGCCGAAAATATGTTTTACGCCTTCGTCAATTAAGGAACGGACGATCATGCTGGCGCCAGATAACATCTCCATGTGTAATCCTCTTTAAGTTACCGTTACGGTAAACAGTATCTTGTTACAGCGACGGTAATCGCTCTAAAAATTAAGCTGTAATGGTAATCACAGCCCATGTAATGGATACGTAAATATTACGTAAACACAATCTGTTGTTTTGAACAGAATTTCATCATATTCGAACCGCATTTGATTACAAGCCTAAAAATTAAAAAAAGCCTGCGCTTGAATAATTTTCACTATTCGACCTATGAATAGTTACCAGAGCAAAGAAAATATGTCAGTAATTCTTGAGATTTAAGAGAGAAGCTGAATATCAGCTTCCCTTGGAATGAATATTAGCTTTTACGTTTTGCAGCCAGTTGAAATAGGGCGACTAATATCACTGCCGTTAGCATAAGAGCCGAGAAGGGAACGGCGGTTCCGGTATAAAAGAGTGCTAGCAGCGGGCCTGCCAGTGCACCAAAGCCAAACCTAAGGGTGCCGATAACTGCTGTTGCAGTGCCGGTTTCCTGCTTGAACTTCATCAGCACTATGGCATCGGCATTGACCGACATAATCCCCAGACTCGCCATTAAGGGGATAAGCATGGCAACGGTATAGTGGAAACTCAGCCCCAGTAAATTGACCAGCAGCAACCCTGTTGCCGAGATAATGGCGAAGAAGGTTGATACCTGTAACATGCGTCGAGAGCCGTAGCGTCCCACTACTCGTGTGTTAAATACGTTGGCGAGCATAAGTGCACCAACATTGGTACTAAATAAAATGGCAAACAGGCTCTTATCTAGACCGAACACTTCCATATAGACAAAAGATGAGGCGGTTAAGTAACAGAAGAAGGCAAAAGAGGTGAGTACGCCACAAGCTATGTTTAGAATAACGCCAGGCTTAGTTAATACGCTCACATAGGCACCGAAAAAGGATTTGTTGCTACGACTGTTTTTATCTTTATCACTGGCCATGTCTAGTTTAAAGAGGACTAGCATTAATAGCAGTCCAGCATAGGCAGACAGTACATAGAAGATAAGATGCCAGTCGCCGAGCTCTAAAATTAGGCTTCCTAGTGTGGGGGCAATTAGAGGGGCTAGCATCATAATTAAGCTAACATAGGACATGCCTTTAGCGGTGTTTTTACCATACACCTCTTTGATATAGCCTGGCACGACAACGGTTGCGGCAGCGCCGATAAAGGCTTGTAGTAAACGTAGGCCTAAAAATAGCTCGACATTCTGTGTCAGTGCTAACAGTAGACTCAACACCATAAAGCCGCTGAGGCCAAATATGACTAATGGTCTACGACCAAACCTATCTGCCAAAGGACCAAAACAGAGCATGCCTGCGGCATAGCCTGCCAAATAAATACTTAAGGATTGGCCTATGGTGGTAACATCGGAATGAAAGCTTTGCGCTATGGTCGACATGGCAGGTAGGTACATGTCGATAGCCAATGGGGTGATGGCGACAATAGCCGATAGCATAGGAATTAATAAGGCTAGGTTCATTGTCGTACTTGTATGGTTTGTTCTATTCAATAGTTAAGGTTACCTCTATTTGGTCGATGAGTTGTCAGCAAAGCATAGTGGCGAGAGCCACGCAGGTGCAGGTAAGGCGCTATAGTTTACGCCTAAATTTGTAGGAGAGCTATTTGGACAGCTGAAATCTATTCACCAGGATTGTAAATAAATATGTTCGTTTATAAAGAGTGTATGCTTTACTCTTTTGCTAGTAGATCACAAGGAATACGTCCTTGATAAGCATAGTAGCCAACAGGGCCAAACAGCAGACTTAACCCACTCCAGAGGATTTTTTTATTGAGACAAATGTCGACACGGGAAGTGATCGCCGCATAGCCAAAGCAGCAATGCATTAATATTAAAACGCTGATCATGATAATGAGTGCGATATCCATGGCGTCCATCTTCTTTCCCTATCCTACAATCTTTAATCCGTTTAGCGGAGCATCCTAAAGAGACAGCTTTCTGTTTAAATCGGTATGATTTTTTGATTATTAGCCATTCAATTGATTCAATGAAAACTAATACAGAACGCTGTATCGAAACCTAAGTGCAATACGATACCTTAGCACGCAAGCTAAATCTATGATCTAGATTGAGTTATATGACAATTTTAAGACAATTTTTTTATATTTTATCTATTTTTGCTTATAGCAGGTTACAGCAGGGAGAATGGTTAACTTAAAGCACTCTATATAGGGTTTATGCCAGCAATATTAGTTTGGCACTATTAGCTATCAATTTTACAAGTTAAAAGGCTAACCTTTATCTCCATTAGCCTCGTATTCTTGGGGCTTGCTTGTATTTTGACCAGAGCAGAAGGGGCTAAAATATGCTTATTTGCTGCTCTTTTTCCCATTGGGGATACTTTTGCATGATGCTGTGAAACAGCTTGGATGACACTAGATTGTCGAGCCACCTTCGAGTATTGGGGTAAGGGGCGCTGGCAAACCAAGGTTTATCTACTGAGGCAAATTGGCGAATAAAAGGAAAAATGCCATAGTCTGCCAGATCTGGCTGCTCGCCAAACAAAAAGGCTTGTGATGCCAATTTCTTCTCAAGCTGTGAAATGAACTCCTCGGCATGGGTTCGATAACCGGTTTGATCTAGCTCTGGGTGACGGTCGGCGTATTTATACTTATCCAGCCAAGGCTTGAACTCGCTGTCTTGAAGATCAATTAATGCCAGCATTTCTTTGCGTTGGGCCAGCCACTGTTTGGCGGTATCTTTCCCTAATGACTGTTCGTAGGCCCAGAGCATAATATCTAAACTCTCATCTACTACTTTACCATCGGCGAGCACTAACACTGGCACTGTGCCTTTAGCAGAGGCATCAAACAGGGCTTGCGGCTTATCTTTTAACACCACTTCTCTTAATTCAACTTGTACTTGGTTTAAGCGGATCGCAAGCCTTGCACGCATTGCATAGGGGCATCGTCTAAAAGAGTAGAGTACGGGGACAGGAGTGTTTGACATTAACGTTAATGACCTTACTTTTTGTTGGTGTTTGCTTGAGCTGTATTAACGTAGAATTCTGCCTGAAATCGTGATCTGTGTCACGCTTGTTTATTTTGCGCAGGCTTGTTTCGCGCGGAGCCGCAGTGATTTGTACCTAAGTGATTTGTATTGAAGTGACTCTTGTCGAGTTGACTCTTGTTGAATTGATAGATGCGCTGGAAATTAGGTTCCAGAGAGCATGGAGAAAAGAATGTCTAATGTTGTAGTTTGTGCCCTATATAAATTTGTTAACTTGCCTCACTTTGAGCAATTGCGCCAACCGCTCACAGAGGTGATGGAACACCATGGCGTTCGTGGAACCTTGCTGCTTGCTGCTGAAGGCATTAACGGCACAGTGGCGGGCTCTTCACAAGCCATAGAGACGCTGCTGGCTTGGCTGGAGCAGCAATCAGGGCTGGAGAATATCGTTTACAAGCTCTCCTATGATGAGCAAATGCCTTTTTATCGTACTAAGGTCAAACTCAAGAAAGAGATTGTGACCATGGGTGTTGAAGGCATAGATCCACTCAAAGTGGTGGGAACCTATGTTAAGCCAAAGGATTGGAATGCGCTGATTGCCGATCCTGAAGTGGTACTTGTGGATACTCGCAATGACTATGAGGTACAAATTGGCACCTTTGAGAATGCCATTGACCCTAATACCAAGACCTTTCGTGAGTTTCCCGATTATGTGAAGCAGAATCTAGACCCGAGTAAGCACAAAAAAGTGGCCATGTTCTGTACTGGCGGTATTCGTTGTGAAAAGTCGACCGCCTATATGAAAGAGCAGGGCTTTGAAGAGGTCTACCATCTCGAAGGTGGGATTTTAAAGTACCTTGAAGAAGTGCCACAGGAAGAGAGTAAGTGGCAGGGTGAGTGTTTTGTGTTTGATAATCGAGTGGCGGTGGATCATCAACTTAACAAGGGGCAATACGATCAATGTAACGCCTGCAGAATGCCAATCACAGAGCAAGACAAGGCCTCGAGTGCTTATCAGCAAGGTGTGAGTTGCCCTCACTGTATCGATACTATTAGTGATAAGCAACGAGCACGATTTATTGAGCGTGAAAAGCAGATGCAACTGGCCCGTGAACGTGGTGAGTCCCATATTGGCGCCGATGTTAAGCAGGTGATTGAAGCGCGCAGAGAACAGAAAGAGGCGGTGAAACAACAACAAGCGAGTTAGCTGCCAGTGTGGCAGGTTTCAAACTTTGTTTGAATCAAAGTCGTGGGATGCCATCCCACACCCGGGCAAGGAGGACTGCTCGTCCTCTCCTCCTTGCATCCACCATGACGCCCCTACGAAGTTGTTTTTCCTTGGGCTTTTTTGAAAATAGCTAACATTTTCGATGGTATGTCCTTATACCTCGAAAATTAGCTCAGCATCCATGCTAACCTTTCGCTGTTTTCTTCAACGCCCTGTGGCAACTTCAAAGGGGATGTCTCTTTCGTCTCTTCGATTGGGCAATTATTGATACGAAGTAGAGCATTTATAGCTAACCCTGTGTTTTACTTTGTCCATCAAGGATAAGGAAAGCAAACTCAAACTATATTCTTGCCACAATTCATCTCGTAGTTGGCTAGATGGTGGTTTTAATAGATGAAGAGGAATGATAGATGATGGAAGAAGTCGTTGGTGCATTTTTTAGGGGAACAGTACAAGCTATCGGGTATATTATTGGTGAGGTGCTATGCAAATACTTGCTTCAATATACAGGTGCTGTTGCTTTAAAAATATTGTCTGCTGGTAGCTATCCTAAGGTGCTAGATGAAGAGCCCTTTGATAGCATTTCAGGCACGCTAATGATATTACTTGGTTTGATTATATGGATAAGTGGATTTATTTACTTTTGGTAATAGTTGACAATCTTCACAGCTAACAAATTCGCCTTTTGAGAGCTTTTACGTAACATGTGATCACTAAATTGTGCCAGTGGCATCTTTGTAGTTAATTGGGGCAAGTTTTTATAAGACACCAGATGACTTGCGGTGTTGAACGCTATTGTGAGGGCGAGGGTTAGGTCTGAGTTTGCTATACCATTAGTGACAAACAAAAGTGACAAGCAAAGAATTGAGGTGGAAGCATGATGAACAAAAGGTTGTTGATTGGGTTAATTTGTATCAGCTTCAATATGGCTTTGAGTGTTTTCACAACTGCTTATGGCAGCGGTTACAAGCTTGAGCCTATTAATAGCGATATCTCCATTCCATGGGGGATTGCTCAGTTGCCTAATCAAGATCTGCTTGTGACTGATAGACAAGGGGATTTGTATCTTTTATCCATGAAGGGGAAGGCGGTTAAGGTTTCGGGCTTACCTCCTATAGTGGCTAAATACCAAGGTGGCTTATTAGATGTTGAGTTGGATCCTAAGTACCAACAAAATGGCTGGATATATTTAAGTTACAGTGAAGGTTCACAAAACAATCTCAATACCTCGATTGTTCGTGCCAAGTTACAACAGGTTGGCGCCCATTACCGCTTAGTTGAGCTGGAATCTCTCTATAGTGCCGATAAGTATATTAGCAGCGCCGTTCACTTTGGCAGCCGTATTGCGTTTGATAGTCAAGGCTTTCTCTATTTCTCGATAGGAGATAGAGGAATGCGAGATCTAAATCCCCAAGATGTGCAGCGTGATTCAGGTAAAATCTACCGCCTGCACTCAGATGGACGCATTCCCCAAGATAATCCATTTGTGAATAACAACAACGCCAAAGCGGCCATATATAGTTATGGCCATCGAAACCCACAGGGGCTAGCCCTTAATCCCTTTACACAGGAGATTTGGTCCCATGAACATGGTCCTAAAGGTGGCGATGAGCTAAATATCATCCACAAAGGTAAAAACTATGGTTGGCCTGTGATTAGTTACGGCGTTAACTATGATGGAAGCTCATTTACCGAGTTGGTCAAAAAGAAAGGGATGGAGCAACCTATTACATATTGGGTGCCCTCTATCGCGCCATCTGACATGGCCTTTGTTACCAGCTCAGTTTATCCCGCACTTAAGCAGCATTTGCTGATTGGTTCCTTAAAGTTTGCCAAATTAATCGCTGTTTATTTAGATGGTGAAAAAGTGATTAAGCAGGAAGATATATTGAAAAACATTGGGCGAGTGCGAAGTATTCATCAGGGCCATGATGGCTATATCTATATTGGTATCGATGGTCGTGGCGTGTTTCGATTAATGCCTGACAATCTAATAGGTGAACGATAGAAAACATAGGTCAAGCAATCGTGGTTGGCTAACGTTAAATAATGAAAATTGCCTACCCGTTATAAATGGCAAGTTTGACGTATTTCTTTTTGCCCTACTAAGTTGCATGGTAATGCTTGAAATTGTTAGAAGCGAAATGTGATTAGCATTGTGAATTAACCGTATGCTGTTAAGTGTTGGTGAGTGTTTTGAATAGTATACTGTTGCTTTAAAAATGGTACTAAAGGATTTTTAGTGAAAAACTTGTTGATCGTTGTAGCTGCTATTGGACTAACAGGATGTGCCGTTAGTAAGTTTGAGAAACCTATGACTGATGGGCCAAGTGCAAAGCTTAGGTTAGCATCGGTACCAAGCAATAATAACTTTGTTCATGTTCCTGATGCAAAAGGATGTATTTCAACTACTGCGCTACCCGAGAGCCACATTGCTACTTTAGGGGTTAAGGCAAATTTAGTGAGAAGTCTCAGCCGTCTAAATATGCCCGCATATGACGATGAGTTAGGGGATTCACATCAAAATGAAGTGTATATACCTGCAGGCAAAGAATTTTCGTTTCAGTTTAATGGAGTTGGTATTGCTGGCTTCTCGCCGGGTCAAACTGACTCTGGTGGAGCACTATACTCTTGGTGTCGAAAAATAGTCGCGTTTACGCCGCTAGCTGAAGCAGATTATGAAGCCTTATATGATTACGTCGAACTACCTAATGGAAAAGAAACCTGTGGCGTAAAATTGTTTCAAATTATCAAATCCGATAGCGGAGAATATGAAAAAGTAGAAGTAGATAGCTACAAAGTTATCGAAAACTACTGCAAGTAATATGAGTTTCTCTAGAAGTTTCTTTGTTAACGAACATAAATTTAATCACTTAGGCATATAGCCTAAGTGATTTTTAAGATTTGACTATATGATTATTTTTTAGACTTATCTATTTGCTCTTCACTGCTGGCTTTAAGGTTAGTCTCCTGAGTTTGCATCACGCCTTTTAGTAGATCCATCGGCAGCGGGAAAAGTATGGTGGAATTTTTCTCGCCAGCGATTTCGGTAAGAGTTTGCAAATATCTCAGCAAAATAGCGTTGGGCTCTGTGGTGAGTTTAGTTGCGGCTTCAACCAGTTTGGTTGAGGCCTCCATTTCCCCCGATGCGTGGATCACTTTAGCTCTTCTGGTACGCTCGGCTTCGGCTTGGCGGGCGATAGCGCGGATCATCGATTCATTAAGATCCACATGTTTGATTTCCACATTGGAGACTTTAATACCCCAGCCGTCGGTGCGGTTGTCTAAAATCTCCTGAATATCTGTGTTGAGCATCTCGCGATTGGCGAGCATCTCATCGAGCTCATGTTGACCTAGCACAGAGCGAAGCGTGGTTTGTGCCAGTTGTGAGGTGGCTTGCAGATAATCTTCCACATTGATGATGGCGTGCTGAGCATCGACCACTCGAAAATAGATTACCGCATTGACCCTGACAGAAACATTATCTCGGCTGATCACATCTTGACTGGGAACGTCCATTACCACAGTTCGCAAATCGACTCTCACCATCTGTTGAATAATAGGAATGACGATAATTAGCCCTGGGCCTTTCACTTTGTGGAAGCGACCAAGCATAAAGATCACGCCGCGCTCATATTCTCGCAGGATCTTAAAGGCGCTAAGCAGCAGGCTAATTAGCAGAAATAATAGGGCGGCGAAAAATAGGGTACTGCTATGGGTAACGGGATCCATTGGGTTATTCCTTAGTATCTGTTGGCTCGACTGTCATCACTAGTCCATCAATTTTGATGACTTTGACGCTTTGGCCTTTGGTAATTGGGTACTGGCTGGTCGCGCTCCATGACTCGCCGCGAATATGCACTAAGCCTTTGTCGGTAAAGCTTTGTTCGGCAATGGCTTCCTGCCCTAGTAATATTTGTCTACCGCTGACAGGTTTTGCCTTACGGCCCTTAAACAGCATTCCCAGAACAAATAAACTAAATAGTCCGGCGCTGAGGCTGACGGCGGCAATAAGGGGAATGGCGACTCTAAATTGGCTAAACTCGGAATCGAACAGGAAGATGGAGCCAAGAATAAAGGCGATAACCCCGCCTATGCCAAATATGCCTATGCTGGGGGAAGTGGCTTCAAGTGCCATTAGGGCGATGCCCAAAATAATCAGCGCTACACCCGCATAGTTAAGTGGCAACATGGCAAAGGCATAGAGGGCAAGGATTAGACAGATAGCACCCGTGACACCGGATATGCCAATGCCTGGATTATAGAACTCCAGCAATAGGCCATAGATACCAATGAGCATCAAAATATAGGCGATATTGGGGTTAGTGATAGTGGCGATAAATTGATTACGCCAGTCAGCGGCTTTTGGGGTGAGTTGAGCGCCTGCGAGCTCTAGAGTATAGAGCATATCCCCTGAATCGATATGCCAGCCGTCGAGCAGAGTTAATAACTCTTCGGTTGATGAGGATATCAAGTCCACAACCTGCATCTCGACAGCCTCTGTCGCCGTTAAGGTGGCGGCTTCTCGTACTGCTTTTTCAGCCCATTCTTGATTGCGGCCACGAAGCTGGGCAAGGGAGCGAATATAGGCGATGGCATCTTCTAACACCTTTTTCTCCATGGCCGAAGGACTGCTATCTTGTTTTTCATTGTTGGGTGTACCGCCGCCAATATTAACTGGCGTCGCTGCGCCTAAGGTGGTGGCCTCGCTCATGGCAGCAATATGACAGGCGTAGAGCATATAAGTCCCTGCGCTGGCGGCTCTTGCCCCCTGTGGCGTGACAAGACAGGCGATAGGCACACTGGAGGCCAGAATACTTTGATTGATTTTTCGCAGGCTTGAAACCAGTCCTCCTGGAGTATCTAGGGTGATGATAATCAGTCTTGCCGATGCTTGTTGAGCTTGCTTGATTTCAGAAGTTAGATAATCGGCTGTAGCTGGGCCTATTGCCCCTTTGACTGATAGCAGGGGGATAAATGGATTTGCAACGGTTAATTCTTGGCTAACCCCTTGAGTTTGCGCTTTAGCTTGCTGTGTAGTTTGAGCTGGCTGGCCTTGAGTATTTGCAGAGGTCTCTTTTCCTTGGGAAGCGATAGGAAACAGCATCACCAAAGCCAACAAAATGACTAGCAAACCTGTGACAGTTTGTGAGAGAGATTTGCCAATGGCAAGCAGTCTATAGTTGTGAGCGTCAGCCATGTGTATCCCATTTTGAGTGTTGCAGTACAGAGTTTTGCCAAGGAAAGAGAGCAATAGTGCATTAACATGCTTTGCTCGACTTGGCTTAACAATGAAACACTTAAGGTGTGATATTAGTATAGTTGAGCTTATGGATTTTTATGGATAGGCTTAAATGTCAGAGCTGGCCGTGGCTCTCATCTATACTTAATAGGATAATAGATAGCATGAAAGGTCATTGATGAAGTGTGGCTGCCAGGCTTGTCACATCAGTGATCCTGAAAAGCAAAGCGAAATACTTAACTCAAAGTGATGAGTATTGAGCTTTGTCCAATTGGTATTTCGTTAGGAGGTGACCCATGGCCATCGCGATTACCCTAGAGCAGTATCTCTCGGATAGACATGTTCCGTTTGACACTATAGATCATAAAATGACTCAGTCGGCATTGGACTCTTGTGCCACGGCTCATATTCCCAATTACAAGTTAGCCAAAGCCGTGATTTTATATAATTCACGGGGCGATCTACTGATGGCTGTAGTGCCTGCTGCAAATCGACTGTCGATTATGGAGCTTAACCGTCATATGGGCGAAGATTACAAATTGATGTCAGAGTCTCATCTGTATTCACTTTTCCCTGACTGTGAAGAGGGTGCTATTCCTAGTCTTGGCATAGCTTACTCTATTCCTATGGTGGTGGATTACACCCTGTTTGATAATGATGAAGTCTTTATTGAAGCTGGGGATCATCGTCATCTTTTGAGAATCGATAGAGCCGAGTATATGAATCTACTTAGCCATGTGCCACAAGGGGATCTTTGTGGCGCAGCTATCGGTAGCCCAAAGTTTGTCGATTCTGTGGTACGAGACTGGTAAATTTGTGCTGACTTTCCGTTTCTGCTAATTCCTATAAAGCCATGTTTTAAAAACATGGCTTTATTATTTCTACTCTCCTGTGGTATTTTGCTCGGCTTTTTCATTCCTTCATATTGCCTTTTTATATGTGGCCGGCTTTTGAGGAGTGGGTGTTGTTTGAACTAAGGTAGGGCTAAGCATGTTTGTAGGTTTTGATTATGGCAGTGCAAACTGCGCCGTCGGTATTATGGTGCAGGATAAAGTCGAGCTAGTGCCGCTATCGACTGAGAGTGATTATTTAACCTCGACGCTTTATGCCATGGATAGAGATCTTATCGCTGAGGCGGTCCTACATCAATTGCCTCTATCTATGCAGCGGGATTATGCCAAACTGCGCCAAGCAGAGCTCTCACGAGCTAGACAGGCGAGACATGCCTTAGATCTTGAGCCAAAAGAGCAGGCGGTGTTTGTGGGGGAAGCCGCGGTCGAGCACTATCTTGATATGCCTGAAGAGGGCTTTTATGTCCGGTCACCTAAATCCTTTTTGGGGGCAACAGGGCTTAGAGCCGATCAAATTGCGTTGTTTGAAGATATTGTGACTCTGATGATGCTGCACGTTAAGCAGTTAGCCGAAAGCAAAATAGGGACAAGTTTCACCCATGCCGTGATTGGCCGTCCGGTTAATTTCCAAGGCCTTGGGGGCGAGGAGAGTAACCAGCAGGCAGAGGCCATTCTCGCCACTGCCGCTAAACGGGCAGGTTTTAGTGACGTTGAATTTCTGTTTGAACCCTTAGCTGCGGGTATGGACTTTGAAGCGAGCCTGCAAACCGATGCTACCGTGCTGGTGGTTGATGTCGGTGGCGGTACCACAGACTGCTCTGTGGTTAAAATGGGGCCAAACCATAAGCAGTTAACAGAGCGGAGCCAAGATTTTTTAGGTCATAGTGGTCAGCGTATTGGAGGTAACGATCTCGATATCGCGCTGGCGATGAATGCGTTGATGCCAGAGCTTGGACTGGGCAGTAAGATGGTCAATGGCTTAGATGTGCCGAGTAAGCCTTTTTGGAATGCGGTAGCGGTTAATGATATCAGTGCTCAGCGGGAGTTTGCCACACTGTCTTCACGTAAGATGATAGAAGAGATCATTAAAGATGCCGAGCGGCCAGATCTGCTGAGCCATCTACTTAAAGTGCAAAAAGATCAGCTTGGCTATCAGTTAGTAAGGCAAGCCGAAGCCGCCAAGATAGCCCTATCTGATACGGTCGAGACCAGCAGTTCACTCGATTTCATCTCATCTGAGCTAGTGGCCGAATTTGACCGAGTCCTGTTTGAGAAGGCGATTGCGCCATCAGTCGACAAGGTGGAAAGTTTAATGGCATTAGCCCTTGAAAAAGCGCAAGTTGCCCCAGATATCATCTATGTCACTGGGGGAACCGCTAAGAGCCCTGTGATATATGAGCGCATTGCCAATGCCTATCCTGGTGTGGAGATTATTGTTGGCGATCATTTTGGCAGCGTGACATCGGGGTTAACCCTTTGGGCTCAAAAATGCTTTAACTCGATTTAGGGTGAGCCAAGCACATCATAGTTTGATAAGGATAATTTAATGAAAACCAGTATTGCTAAACTTGCAGGCATGTTAACCGTCACTATGGGACTAGCCTTTGGTTTGAGTGCCTGTGGCGATGATGTAGGTAAGGTGAGCCTAGGTTTATTTACCACTAAGGATGTGGTGATTGATGCGAGAAAAGATCCGTTAATTCCCGGCGTGACTTGCCATATTAGTCGAGTTGAGGCTGATTTGAGTTTGGCCGACCCTTCAGATATGAGTATTGCCTGTCGTCAAACTGGGCCGATAACCGCAGAAGACTTGGCCAAGATAGATACCTCAAAAAATGGTGAAGTAGTCTTTAAAGAGTCTTTGAGTGTGTTATTTAAGTCTTTGAAGGTCAGACGCATTTTGGATAGAGAGAATCAGACTTTGCTTTATCTTTCTTACTCGACCAAAGAGACCAATGGTAGCCATAAACACGCATTGTCCAGTGTCCCTCTATATGGCACCCAAGCTTGGAATAAAATCACGCTAGAGCGCTAGTTGACTATGCGTTAAGCATGAAGTCATGCCAGAAAATGAACCAGAAACATTGCTAGTGTTTCTGGTTTTTTATTGCGTATCCCATGCTAAGGTTGAATAGCTTATCAAGTCATGTATTAGCTGAGTAACTTATAGGCCATAGCTTTGACTTGTTCTACTTTAAAGTCATCGCCACAAAGTACTTGCTGAGTAAGTAGGCCTAATAAGGCGCTATATAAAGTTTCAGCCTGCTCGCTATCTACGTATTTAGCGATAAAGGCGATATATTTTTGATTCGCGAGTTTCATGCAAGCATCATGTGGGACTGCACTTTGGCCAATCACATCTATGTACTCAAAAACCAGTTTCGTTTCCTGATAATAGCGGCGAGACATGATCTGAAATACTTGTTCAAAAGCGGCACACTTTTCTTCAATCGACGGGCTTTCAGCTAAGGGCTCAAGGGTATGAATCGTGATATCGTTTGATACTAAAGCTTCTGTCGCAGCCTTAAATATCTCATCCTTGTTTTTAAAATAGTGGTAAAGGGCACTTTTACTCATGTCGAGTTCGGCGCATAGCTGCCTCATACCTAAATGCTTATAACCATACTCAAGAAATATGCTAATGGCTTTGACGGCGATCTCTTCGCGCATTTTGCTGTGGTCGATAATTTTGGGCATGGTATTTCCTTGATTGATATGACAGCTTGGCACTTAAAGTTAAGGACACTTCCAAGGTGTTCCCTGCCAATGACTCAAGTACTGGGCAATTCATCGGATGCCAATTTTAAGTCATGGCCTGTGAAATGAGAAATCAATTCCTTATCTTATGTTCATTCGTGCTAATAAGCTCCCTTTTTTAGATTATTTTAGTCCACATGGACTAAAAAGTGTTGCACCAATAAAATTATTGTGTAATTTTAAAAAGACCAGGCGTTCTAAAAAAGGTTGTATTATGAAGATTGATTGGAATTTACCCCAGTTTCGTCCAGGTTTTTGGGGTGTTATAGATAAGCTTATTGGCCCCGGCGCAACTAAAGCAGAGAAAAACCTGCAATGGTACGTGCCACTAGTGGCAGTGGCTGGCATTGTGTTTTGGGGACTATATCAGGGATATGAGTGGAGTCTTGGCCAATATGTGCTGGCTGCTCTGCTAACCCTTGATATGTTAGGTGGCATCATTACTAACTCGACTTCGAGTGCGAAGCGCTGGTTTCACCGTGAAGGTGAAGGCTTTAAGGCGCATATGGGGTTTATTGCACTGCATTTTATACAGCTGACGCTATATAGCTGGCTATTTCTGGGGTTGGATCTGATTTGGGTTGCCCAAGTTGGGGGCTTTATGATGCTCTCTTGTGCTGCAGTACTGTTAACGCCTTTATATTTGCAGCGTCCTACGGCACTGACACTCTACTCCTTGGCGTTAGTATTATCACTTTATGTATTTGAAGCGCCGGCCCATTTAGAATGGTTTTTACCTTTGTTTTATTTGAAGTTATTGATAAGCCATATATTAAGAGAGGAGCCTTATCGCCCAGAAAGCGAAAGTTAACCTCTATGATGTTGATCTAAAGCAAAAGCGCCTTCCGTTTAACCCATTTTCCGTTAGGCGCTTTTTTTGATGTTTATAAACTCTGGTTAAATCGCCTAAAGGCATCATCAAGATCCTTGATGAGATCGTCTACATTCTCAAGGCCGATATGCAGTCGAATTAGCGGTTTACTCGAATCCCACTGGGTTGCTGTTCTCAGTTTATCGATACCAAATACACCCAAAATAAGGCTCTCAAATCCTCCCCAAGAAAAGCCCATCTTAAAGTGCTGCATATTTTCCACAAAAGCGGTGACGGCCCTGCGATTGCCTTGCTTGAGCACAAATGAGAACAGGCCATTGCTGGCACTAAAATCGCGCTTGAAAAACTCATGGCCTGGGCAGGAATCAAAGGCGGGATGACGAATATGATCAACTTCCGGGCGACTTGCTAGCCAGTTTGCCACTTTAAGCGCATTTTGCTCATGTTGCGCCATTCTCACCCCAAGAGTGCGCAGCCCTCGAGCTGCGAGATAGATGTCATCGGCCGAGGTACATTGCCCCATAAGGTAACTATTTTCTCTAAGCTGTTCCCAGTGAGCCTCATTGGCTGTGGCCGTGCCTAACATGACATCTGAGTGACCCACAATGTATTTAGTGGCCGCTTGAATTGATATATCGACCCCCAGCTCAAAGGGGCGACAATTTATCGGTGAGGCCCAAGTACTATCTAACATCACGGTAATGCCATGTTCATGGGCGATGCTGGCTAGAGTTGGCACATCTTGCACCTCCATAGTGATCGACCCTGGGGATTCGAGAAACAGCACCTTAGTATTGGGCTGAATGAGGCTTTTAAGTCCTGCGCCGATTAATGGGTCATAATAGGTGGTGCTAATACCATAGCCTGCAAGCAGTTTGTCGCAGAGATCGCGAGTGGGTTCATAGGCAGTGTCCACCATAAGTAGATGATCGCCCGCTTTTAGAAATGAGAGTAGGGCACCACTGATTGCAGCTGTACCCGACGGGTACAATGCAGTACCCACGCCGCCTTCTAACTCGGCGATAGCGGCCTGAAAGGCAAAGTGAGTGGTGGTGCCACGACGGCCATAAAACATCTCACCTTTGGCTCTATGTTTTATTGCATGGTTAAGGTCGTCTACAGTATCAAAGATGACTGTTGAAGCTCTCACTACAGGTGGATTTACGACGCCGTTAGACCATTTCTTATCTCGGCCTGCGCTAACAATGCGAGTATCGACTTGATGAGTCGCTGGGTGTGGCTCTTGGGCTGATGTGTGAGGCTTTTTTACTGTCATATCGAGTAACCCTTGATGAAATACCTATTTGCTTTTAGACATCTTAACATCTATACGGCTATTTTCTATAGGTCAGATTGGATAGATTGAAGAAAACTAATATCAATTTATTGTGACTTTTGTGATCGTTTTTTAATCATGGTTCGTACAACTTTTCACTGATGCGACTGAGTGTGTCGCTTAAATGTAAAAAGAGAGATGAGCTATGAATACTTTAAAAAGATTTACGAGTTTTGCTACTGCAGTTTTAATGGCCTTAATTTTAGTATCAACCAATGTATTGGCAGATGAGCATGAAGACAAGCCTTCTTTATTACAGTTAGCCTTGGCAGTTAACAGTGAAGGGCCTTTTGCTGGTGCCTTTGACACTCTTATCGCTGCGGTGCTCGCGGCAGATCCCGCAGTAGTGGCAACCTTGAGTAACAATGGACAACACACAGTATTTGCTCCAACCGATGACGCTTTTGCGAACCTTGGTTTAGATGACACCAATATTGGCGGTTTACCTCAACCTCTGCTAACTGAAATTTTACTTTATCATGTGGTTCATGGTCGCTTATACGCTGAAGATGTGTTGAGCATGAATATGTTAAATACCCTATTAAAAGGAAAGATGGGATTTGTGATGCAAGAGGCAGGTGTATTAACGGATAACTTAGATAGATCTGCGAACATCATTGTGACAGACGTAGAAGCATCAAACGGTATTATCCATGCCATTGATGAAGTCATTTTGCCTAAGGCGCCGTAAAGGAGTTGCAATAAGTTATATCGTTAGACGTCCTTCCAGAAATGGGAGGACTTTTTTATGTAATATGGAAGTGAATTTGGCTCACTATTTTATTATTTCGTTTAATCGTCATTCCATCGCTTTGTTGTTAAATTGTTGGTTAGTTGTATGTTTTTGATCAGGCTTTGTTGTTAATTTGCGTACTTGCGTTGAAAAGGTGAGTGAAGGGACTCATATCTGTAAATTTTATTATTGTGGACGGTTAGCGCTTATATAATGCTGACTTCTGCATTTATAGAAACGGAGTTTAATAGTGGGTTTAGATACAGCGTATATTCCTGTCGATTTAGAAGATATTAATTATTATATTCATGATGTATGTACTAATCCTGAAATCGCTGATGATAGAGCTAGCCAATTATCAAAAGCAGTTGGTCATTATCAGTTCTTATTAAATACGGCCTATAAGAGGCTGTTATCTCAAAATGGTGAAGAACCTTTTGACGCTTTTTATGGTTACTTTATTGGTGGAATATTAAGCTATTTACATCCCTATTATTATTCTAGAGGCAGTTCTCTTTTCAAATTAGCCTATTCTGATGAGAAGTGGGCACATGAGCTAAGACCCTATCTCGATGAATTTGTAGAGTACTTTCCTGAGTTAGTACACAGTGGTGATTCTGGTCAGGCTAATTGGCGGAGTGGTGCTTTTATTCATCCAAATAACTTAAAGCCAGTACTCGATATTCTTTCTCGACAGCCAGACTATTTCTATCAAGATGATGGGCTAAAATATGCGTTAGAATATGCCTTAAAAAACGGTACAGGCTTACTCGAAGTATTTGATTTAGTAGTGCCTATGGCAGGGGAATATTCAGGTAGCCATTTTAATTTTCGTGCTGGTTATTTGAATAATCTCGATGATGAGCGAAAAGAGAGTGATTGCGCCTGTACCAGCTTTACTATAGGTATACCTGTCCCTTCATCAAGCCTGATTTCATTTGAAGAGCTAGGTGTGATCGTCGCAGATTGGGCTAAGCAAGAGCAATTATTGCCATCTATGGAAAAAACATCTGATCCAGAGCGTGAGCTTGGTGGCTTGCTTTCTATTCGATTAATTAGTGATGATACTTCACCGATAGTTTTAATTTCACCTGAAGCCAATGTGTATATACATAAACCAGAGATATATTTTGAGCGTTTACATGATTCAGTGTCTAAGTTTTTGAGCCAGCATCAATTGCCTCCGCACTATTTTCTTTCTGGCCATGACAGCGAAGCGCTAGCTCCAGAGTTGTTAGATAATGAACCTGTGGATTTACAGTTTTTTAATAGGCCTAAACTGGCTTTGCAAACCCAAGAACTTAACTTTTTAGTCGATGATCAGGAAATTAAATTAACATTAACCTTTTCAGGTAAAATGTCAGTAAGCCTAAATGGTGAAGCCATAGATACTTACAAGGTAAAAAAAGGCCTGTCCTATAGAACGACATATGTAGCTAATGGTACTTGGTATAACTTAACCGTTGAAAGTTTAAGCAGCTCCGAGCCTGCGTTAGATATTCGCATTTACAAAGGCTTATTATGTCATGGACATTTCCATTTAGCTCCGGGCCATGCAATGGCAAGTGGCTCTCTTAATACTGCGATGAAATTTGGTGAGAAATCTATTCCGTTTCTTATCGGTTTTACACTTGCTATGCCAAGATTTTTTATTCTGCCTTTGGTCATAGTGATACTGGCAATGCTCAAATTTAACCGTCGCCACCACTACTTTCTGATCCCCTTGAGTATAGAGGACGATGAGATGTTAGATGAAGGTTTAGTTGAAGATTAGAGTCGCCTGGTGTCGCATTAATAAAAAGCGCCTTTATTGGTAAATAAAGGCACTTTTAGCAAGTTAGCGTTGCGGTTTGGATAGCGACTAGATTAGTCTGCTGCGTATCCATTAGGGCCGATGAGTTTATCATCGAGATAAGCCTGACCATCCACCATCTTGAGCCTACCAGCGGCAAACCAGTTAACCACCATAGGGTAGATGGCGTGTTCTTGCTCATGGACACGCTCGGCCAATAACTCTGCACTATCATCTTCATAAACAGGGACTTTAGCCTGCAGAATAACTGGGCCTGAGTCTAGCTCTGGAGTGACAAAGTGAACACTTGCGCCGTGCTCAGTGTCTTTGGCATCAATCGCACGCTGGTGAGTATTCAGCCCAGTGTATTTAGGTAACAAAGAAGGGTGAATGTTAATCATCTTTCCTTGGTACTTGCTGACCAGCTCATCACTCAAAATACGCATAAAGCCAGCCATGACAATTAAGTCTGGCTGGTACTTGCTGATAGCGGCATCGAGACGGCTATCATATTCTTGGCGAGTCTCATCTTTATGCACAATCACGCAGCTAGTATCTATTTCGCTGTGGTGGGCACGAATAAGGCCGTAAGCGTCGGGTTTATTACTAATGACGCCGACAACATCGGCTTGTAGCGTGTCATCGCAACCATCGATAATGGCTTGCAGATTGCTGCCATTACCTGAAATAAGTACGAGTACGCGAAAGTTTTTTGGCATTACAAGATCTCCACTTGCTCTTCATCACCTTCTCGAGAGGCGATATTACCGATGAGCCAAGCGTTTTCACCTTCAGCGTTAAGTAGGGCTAATGCATCTTCAACCTTGTCGGTTGGTAGGGCTACAAGCATACCGACACCACAGTTAAAGGTACGGTACATTTCAAATTCTGAAATGTTGCCGTTTTCCATTAACCAGTTGAATACGGTTGGCCATTGCCAAGAGTCACCATTAACCACTGCTTTGCAGTTATCAGGTAGTACTCTAGGAATATTTTCCCAGAAGCCACCACCTGTAATGTGCGCCATAGCGTGAACATCACTTTGCTCAATCAGTTTTAATAAGGATTTAACGTAAATTTTGGTGGGCTCCAGTAGGTGATCGATAAGCGCTTTGCCATCGAGATCCTGAGCTGGATCGGCTTGACTCACCTCTAATACCTTACGGATAAGTGAGTAGCCATTAGAATGAGGTCCGCTAGAAGCTAATGCGATTAGCGCATCTCCTGCTTTTACCTTGCTGCCATCGATAATATCGGCTTTTTCAACTACGCCAACACAGAATCCGGCAAGATCATAGTCTTCACCTTCATACATGCCCGGCATTTCAGCGGTTTCGCCGCCAATAAGTGCCGCACCAGACTGGTGACAACCTTCGGCAATACCATTGACCACAGAGGTCGCAGTATCAACATCGAGTTTGCCAGTTGCATAGTAGTCGAGGAAGAAAAGTGGCTCGGCGCCTTGAACGATGAGATCATTCACACACATAGCAACTAAGTCGATGCCAACACTATCATGCTTTTTATAATCGATAGCCAGTCTTAGTTTAGTACCGACACCATCAGTGCCAGAGACCAATACTGGATGCTTATATTTAGTAGGAAGTTCACATAGGGCACCAAAGCCACCCAAGTTACCCATTACTTCGGGTCTGTGGGTGCGTTTTACTGCCGATTTGATATTACTTACTAGTTCATTGCCTGCATCGATATCGACGCCTGCATCTTTGTAGCTCAGTGGGGTAGGAGTGCTCACGGAGATCCTCTCGGGTACATCGTTATTATGTTTAGGATTTTTGTGCGGCGCTATTCTATCAGTTTGTCACAGGCCGAGAAAGCTTAGTTTGGCCAATAACAGTGGGATTTAGGCCTCATTTTGTCGCCCTGTAAAAATTAACTGTTTTACCTTTTGCTTAAATCGACTAGAATCTGAAAAATTTGCTTCAAAAAAATCACGTCGTAAACCCATCAGGAGTATAAAAATGAAAGTCGTTGAGGTTAAACATCCTTTAGTTCGCCATAAAATTGGATTGATGCGTGAAGGGGATATCAGCACTAAGCGTTTTCGCGAGCTGGCTGCAGAGGTTGGCAGTCTATTAACCTACGAAGCAACTGCAGATTTCGAAACAGAAACTGTAACTATTGAAGGTTGGAACGGCCCTGTAGAGATTGACCAGATCAAAGGTAAGAAAGTCACTGTGGTGCCTATTTTACGTGCAGGTCTTGGTATGATGGACGGTGTATTAGAGCACATTCCAAGTGCACGTATTTCGGTTGTGGGTATCTATCGTGATGAAGAAACTCTAGAACCTGTGCCTTACTTTGAAAAGCTAACCAGTAATGTTGATGAGCGCATCGCGCTTGTTGTTGACCCTATGTTAGCAACTGGTGGCTCTATGATTGCGACCTTAGATCTGCTTAAGAAACGTGGTTGTACTTCAATCAAGGCACTTGTTTTGGTTGCTGCACCTGAAGGCATCAAAGCGTTAGAAGAAGCTCACCCAGATGTCGAGCTTTACACTGCATCTATCGATAAGTGTCTAAACGAGAAAGGTTATATTTTACCTGGTCTTGGTGACGCTGGTGACAAGATCTTTGGTACTAAGTAAGTGATAAATTTCTGTACCCTCAGAAAGTGAATCAAAGTTAAATAAAAAGGAGCCATTTGGCTCCTTTTCTATTTCTACATATCACTCACGACTGCAACCTTACTACAGAACCATGGCCGCTAACCAACCAAATGCTAGCAGTGGAATATTGTAGTGAATGAAAGTCGGGATCACACTGTCTCTGATATGATCATGCTGGCCGTCGGCATTAAGACCCGCTGTTGGCCCAAGTGTTGAGTCAGAAGCTGGCGAGCCTGCATCACCCAAGGCGGCTGCAGTGCCGACAAGTGCGATAGTCGCTGGGATTGAGAAGCCAAAGGTGAGTGCCAATGGTACATAGATGGTGGCGATAATAGGAATGGTTGAGAAAGACGAGCCTATGCCCATAGTGATCAGTAAACCCACTAGTAACATCAAAAATGCAGCCAGAGCTTTGTTGTCACCTATGATATCGGCAAGTGACGCAACTAAGGTTGAGACTTCACCCGTTGCTTTGACCACGGCAGCAAAGCCTGCGGCCGAGATCATAATAAAGCCGATATTCGCCATCATACGTACTCCTTGAGTGAATACGTCTTGATCCGCCACGTGTTTAAGTGCGCCAGAAAAACTAAAAATCATAAAGCCTATCATGGCGCCAAATATCATAGAGTCAGTATTTAACTGAACTGCTAAAGTGGCAATAATGGCGACAACTGCGATAGCAATATTTTTGTAGTTAAGCTTCTCTTCTGGCTCGGCAGCAAGAATTAGCTCTTCTTTATATTCCCTTGGTTTGCGGTAACTGATAAATACCGCAATGAGTAAACCACAAATCATTCCTGCTGCTGGTAGCAACATGGCAGATGGGATCTGCTCTCTTACCGCATCGAGACCATTGCTATTTAGGTTTGCTAGCAAAATATCATTAAGGAAGATGCCACCAAAACCCACAGGCAGGATCATATAAGTAGTCACTAAGCCAAAGGTTAGAACACAGGCAACGAGGCGCCTGTCGAGCGCCAGTTTAGACATCACATGCAGAAGTGGGGGCACAAGGATCGGGATAAAGGCGATGTGGATTGGCAGCAGGTTTTGTGATGATATCGCCATTGCAAGTAGCGCAAGTAGCAGTAACCAGCGTACTCTATTCACATTGGTTTGGGATGGCGTCTTACCTAAGGATTTAATGACAGTATTGGAAATTAATGTGGTTAATCCTGAATGGGAAAGAGCAACGGCAAAGGCACCGAGTAGTGCATAACTAAGAGCAATTTGTGCTCCTCCGCCTAAGCCTGTATTAAAGGCATCGATAGTTTGTTCAAGATTAAGACCTCCCACTAAGCCTGCTACTAAGGCACTTATGGTTAAGGCGATTACGACGTTAACCCTAGCGATACTTAAGGCTAGCATTAAGCAAACGGCAATCACGACTGCATTCATATCTATTTTCTTTTCATAATTAACAGGGCAGCTATTTTTGCCAGTTAACGAATTACTTGTCCAGCAAATCTAATTTGAAATGAAAAAAATTTTGAGACTGTGATCTAAAACCAATGAGTCTTGGTTGTTATTGAATGAAAAGTTATCGCTTCGCTGTTTTGGTGACCATAAACAAAGAAAATTGTGATCTTGATCTTAAATAACTTGTCAGCGAGTACACACCACCTATAATAGCTTTCAGTTTATAAAGAACTCTTGGTTTTTCCTGTAGTTCAATCCATAGATGGAGATTAAAAATGAGCGTATTAGTAGGTCGTCCTGCCCCAGATTTCACTGCAGCTGCTGTTTTAGGTTCTGGTGAGATTGTTGATAGTTTTAACCTAACTGCTGCAATTAAAGGTAAGCCAGCGGTAGTATTTTTCTATCCTCTAGATTTCACATTCGTTTGTCCTTCTGAGTTGATCGCATTCGATCACCGTATGGAAGAGTTCAAAAAGCGCGGCGTTGAAGTTATCGGTGTCTCTATCGACTCTCAGTTCACTCACAATGCATGGCGTAATACTTCAGTTGACGCTGGTGGTATTGGTCCAGTTCAATACACTCTAGTGGCTGACGTTAAGCACGAAATCTGTAAGGCTTATGATGTTGAGCATCCTGAAGCTGGTGTCGCTTTCCGTGGTTCTTTCCTTATCGATAAAGAAGGCCTAGTACGTCACCAAGTTGTTAACGATCTACCACTTGGTCGTAACGTTGATGAAATGCTGCGTATGGTTGACGCACTACAATTCCATGAAGAGCACGGTGATGTTTGCCCAGCTGGTTGGGAAAAAGGTGATAAAGGTATGGACGCAAGCCCAGAAGGTGTTGCGGCTTACCTAACTGATAACGCTGACGACCTATAATATAAAGGGTTAGTTAAGCTAAATAAAAAGCTGCAGTGATGCAGCTTTTTTTGTGTCTTATCTGGCTAAAAGAGGTTTGTTACCTTCAGTTTGAGCTTTTTTTATTCTTGCTCGTTTTCTTGTTCACTTTCGGCTATTGGTGCGAGTGGCCAGCCGCCTAAGGCTTTCCAGCGATTGACTATTAAGCAAAAGAGTTCGGCCGTACGCTCAGTATCATATAGCGCCGAGTGGGCCTCTTTATTATCAAAAGGAATTCCTGCCATAGCGCAGGCCTTAGCTAATACGGTTTGACCTATGGCCAGTCCGGCTAAAGTAGCGGTATCAAAGGTGGCAAAGGGATGAAAAGGCGTACGCTTAATGTTATTTCGCTCAATAGCTTGAGTGACAAAGCCGTGATCGAAGGCAGCATTATGAGCCACTATGATGCTGCGATGACAGCCAGCTGCTTTTTGCGCTTTCTTGACCTCTTTAAAGATTTCAAAAAAGGCTTCCTTTTCACTCACGGCACCTCTAAGTGGGTTGCTTGGATCTATACCGTTAAAAGCCAGAGCCTCAGGTTCTAGGTTTGCGCCCTCAAAAGGTTCGATATGATAATGCAGTGTTTTATCTAGCGTCATCTCACCTTCATCATTCATTTTGAGTAAGGTAACGGCAATTTCTAGTAATGCATCGGTCTTGGCATTAAAGCCTGCGGTTTCTACGTCGATAACAACAGGGAAATAGCCTCTAAACCTATGTTGTAGTTTATTGGCATCAATCACTTCGCTCATCTTATTCCCCTACTATATTAAGTGGAGGCTATTATGCTAAAACTGTGGTGGGCTGTCATGTGTGATTGTTCTAATATTGAGCTAAAGAATCTAAAATCAGTGCCGATACTACTTATGTATTGAGAATAATGAGAGTGAGAGCTTCTATGTGGAGAAAGGCGTTACTATTATCCAGTCTACTGCTGCCCTGCTTTGCATCGGCAGAGCTTAGGCATTATGTGGCGTCGTTAGAGGATTCTCATTGGCGTGTGACGAGAAATACGCCGATCATTTGTAAGCTTGAGCATGATATTCCTTCCTATGGCAAGGCGATCTTTACCAGTGAAGCAGGTAAAGAGTTGAATCTTAATTTTACTTTGGACATGTGGCTTAAGCCAGATCAGGTGACACGCGCTACGTTAATGAGCCGAGCACCAACTTGGCGTCCAGGTATCCGCTCTCGAGAGATTACCGCGCTGACCTACCAAAAGTATTTTAACGGAGAAGTGCCTAAGCGTGCAGCATGGTCTATGCTTGCCGAGCTCGATAGAGGCATGGAGCCTACCTTTTACTATGCCGATTGGTATAACCAAACCAATAAGATTGCCGTGGGATTGTCGACGGTTAATTTTGGTCGTAAATATGCTGAATTTAAGTCTTGTTTAGCCAATCTTCTGCCCTATGGTTTCGATGATATTGCGTTTACTGTGCTTAACTATGAATTTGGTGGCACTGAATTGACTCGATTCTCTAAAATGCAGTTGGCTAGAGTGCAGGAATACCTTTCTTATGATAACAATGTTGAGCTGGTTTTAGTCGATGCCTATACAGATAGTTATGGCGGTCGTAGCATTAATGAGAAGATGTCATTAAAGCGTGCTAATTCAATTAAAGAGTTTTTTGTGGCTAAGGGAATACCCCAGCAGCGTATTCATACTATGGGGCACGGTGAGCGACGTCATGTGGCATCCAATGAAACCATAGATGAGCGTAGCCGCAATAGACGCGTGGTGATTCGAATATCTAAACCATTATAAAAAATTCTTATACTCTTTATTGCCAATAGCCCAGTCAAAAATGCTGGGCTTTTTATTAGGTCAAATTAACTTAGCTTAGCTTAAACCTTGACCATACAGAGATACATCTATTTGTACAATTACTACATAACGTAACGTGTTGAGTTATTAGCAATGAGCCGCTAACTCAAGTTTATGGGCTTAAGATGGGTTACTTTAGGAAATCACAGGTAAAAAAAAGCCCGCTCATTGAGCGGGCTGCAAATATAATTCTATTGCAATCAACAAATTGAAGGAAGGAAGTCAAGCATAAGAACCAGGGAGTAGTTGCCGTAATCTGCATAAAGTGATTACACCAACTGAAAGTTCTTTGTTCTCAAAATCAACCTTAGTTGACACTTCCAGAGAACGATGATGATTGTATTGGTAAGACCCTTTTTACACAAACTAAAAAAAATACGCCCTACCATTAGATAAACTAATGCGAATTAGTCGACCTAGTTCAAGGTAAGTCATTAATTATAGTACTAAGCGACAATTAAAGCGTATTGATTGCATAACAATTCACTTAGCTAAGTTAACCTATGTTATCGACTTGCTAATTTGTAAATTTGTTCAAAGAATATGCAGAAATCAAGGGGAAATTTGCCATCGATTTTTTAGCTTGTATAGTAGCCAGCGATAATAAAATTGAATGCTGTTTAACAATAGGAAGTCAGCAAGATGGTTATAAACACTAATAAGGTGAGACAGGGGCTGTTGGTATTGACCTCGGCCAGTCTACTTCTCGCCTGTCAAACCACAGATAAGCAGGAAGAAAAGCCGCAGATTGAAACTCAAGTGGAAGTGGTTAGCAGTAAGTATCCTGCGACTAAGATAGAGAATGTTGTAGAAGTGATTCATGGCGTAGAAGTCGCGGATCCCTATCGTCACTTAGAAGAGAGCTCTAGCCAGACTGATGACTGGGTGAAAGCACAGCAAAGTTTTGGTCATGATTATTTAGCCAATATTCCAAACAAAAAGGCGATTGTAGAACGTATCACTAAGCTCTGGAATTACGAGAAGCTATCTGCACCCTTTGAACATGGTGCTAACACCTTCTATTACCGTAACGATGGTCTGCAGGCGCAATCAGTTTTATATGTGAAGCCGAAAAAAGGCGCTGAGCGTATGCTACTGAACCCAAACACTTTATCAAAGAATGGCACTGTTGCACTATCGGGAGTGTCGGTCAGCAATGATGGTAAGACACTAGCTTATGGTACGTCTAAGTCTGGTTCTGATTGGCAGCAATGGCAGTTTGTCGATGTGGCAACCGGTGAGATGTTAACAGACAAGCTAGAGTGGATTAAATTTTCTAGTGCAGTTTGGGATAAAGACAACCAAGGGGTATTTTATGCCCGCTATGATGCGCCGCAAGGTGGCGACATGCTGGCCGATGTCAATTTCGGGCAAAAGGTCTATTACCATAAGCTAGGCACTGAGCAGAGCCAAGATAAGTTAGTTTATGAAAGACCGCAAAATAAAGATTGGGGCTTTGGCATCGATGTCTCTAAAGATGGTGACTATCTTTTGCTTTCAGTTTGGCAAGGCACCGATAGCCGTAATCGCTTCTTCTATAAATCTCTGACTGACGAGAATGCTGAAGTTGTCGAGCTCATTATCGATCTTGAAGCCGAGTACAGTTTCCTCGGTAATGACGAGTCAATTTTCTATTTCAAGACAGATTTGAATGCGCCCAATGGTAAAGTCGTGGCAATCGACGTCGAGCGTCCTGCTAAGGCCCATTGGCGAACCATTATTCCTGAGTCGGCCGATCCTATCAGCAGCGTTAAAATCATTAATGATCACTTAGTGGTAAGCTCGCTACATGATGTTTTAGGTAAACTTTCCATCTATAGCATGGGGGGCGTTAAGCGTCAGGATGTCAAACTACCTGGGGAAGGTAAGGTTGCTGGCCCATATGGTAAACGCAGTAAGAACTACTTCTACTATGTGTTTAACAGCTATGTGCAGCCGCAAACTATTTACCGTTATGACTTTAAGACTGGTCAGTCTAAGGTTTATGCCGAGCCTAAGGTGGCTTTCAACCCAGAGCACTATGTATCTGAGCAGGTTTTTTATACCAGTAAAGATGGCACTCGTGTTCCTATGATGATCTCCTATAAAAAGGGGCTTAAGAAAGACGGTAACAACCCGACGTTACTATATGCCTATGGTGGTTTTGCGGTTTCATTAACTCCACGATTTAGCCCAGCAACCATTGCGTGGTTAGATATGGGAGGTATTTACGCTGTACCTAATCTAAGAGGTGGTGCTGAGTATGGTGAAAGCTGGCATAAGGCGGGCATGTTTGATAATAAGCAAAATGTATTTGACGACTATTATGCGGCAGCTGAGTACCTGATTGACCAAGGCTACACCAATAGCACTAAGCTTGGTGCCTATGGCCGTAGTAACGGTGGTTTGTTAATGGGAGCCACCTTAACTCAAAGACCGGATCTATTTGCTGCTGTGCTGCCTGCGGTAGGTGTACTGGATATGCTACGTTTCCATAAATTCACTATTGGCTGGGCGTGGACAAGTGAATACGGCAGTGCAGATGAAGCCAAGCAGTTCCCTGCATTATTAGCTTATTCGCCATACCACAATGTTAAAGCGCGTCAGTACCCTGCGACTATGGTGATGACAGCAGATCACGATGACAGAGTGGTGCCACTTCACAGTTTCAAGTTTGGTGCTATGTTGCAGGCCAAGCAGACTGGTGAAGAGCCGATTATTATGCGCATCGAATCTAATGCCGGTCACGGAGCGGGTAAACCAACAGCCATGAAGATTGATGAGTTTGCTGATATCTATAGTTTCCTATGGCATAACTTTGGTTTAGCGATTCCAGCTGAAATCGACTAATTAACACATTTAG
This sequence comes from uncultured Shewanella sp., assembly GCA_947503555.1. GTDB lineage: Bacteria > Pseudomonadota > Gammaproteobacteria > Enterobacterales > Shewanellaceae > Shewanella. The sequence continues at coordinate 5,529 of CANNEE010000001.1, read as the reverse complement.
AAACGAATTAGTTGATTAGAAAGGGGGCGAAAGCCCTCTTTTTTATTGGAACTTGCTCAGTCCATCGTCTTAATGCCATTCACAAGGTTAAGCATGATAGGTATAGTAAGCCTTTATTTTATTGCCACGTATTATTGTTGAACTATGTTTCTTTGGCCTATTTCCGTTTATTACGAAGATACCGACGCCGGTGGCGTGGTCTATCACTCCAATTACCTCAAGTTTTTTGAACGCGCGCGAACCGAGTGGCTTAAATCCATAGGTATTAGTCAAACCTCTTTATTAAAAGATGATATCGCTTTTGTGGTTAAACGTGCCGAATTAGATTTTCGTATCGCAGCACGATTTGAACAAGAATTAACCGTTGAATCTCAAGTGATTGAGATGCGTAAAACCTCGCTCACATTTAGACAGCGTCTTGTGGATAGCGAAGGGAACTGTTATTGCGCTGCCGATGTCTTAGTTGTTTGTGTGGCTCTTTCTCGTATGCGCCCCAAAGCCATTCCATTAACCATTGCCGAGGAGTTTAAAGGTGGAAGCTGATATTTCATTTATTGGATTATTTTTACAGGCCAGTTTACTGGTTAAATTTGTCATGCTCACCTTGCTTGGTTTATCTATTTTGTCTTGGGCAGTGATTTTCCAGCGTCGTAATCTCTTAAATGGTGCCAGAAAACGCTCGATGCAATTTGAAGACAAATTTTGGTCGGGAGTCGATTTAAATAAGTTTTACCAAGAATTACATGCCAGAGAACATAGCAACTCAGGTTTAGAGTCGCTGTTTGTGACTGGTTTTAAGGAATACTCGCGTCTAACTAAGTTAAGTGGTGGTGTACCCGGTGCGGTCATGGATGGGACTTACCGTGCGATGCGAGTGTCACTCTCTCGTGAACTCGAGAAATTAGAAGCACATCTGCCGTTATTGGCTACCATAGGCTCAACCAGTCCTTATATTGGTCTTTTCGGTACGGTATGGGGGATTATGAACTCCTTTATCGCTCTGGGCGCAGTTGAAAACGCGACTCTTGCCATGGTGGCTCCAGGCATTGCCGAAGCGCTAATCGCGACTGCTATGGGTCTATTTGCTGCTATTCCTGCTGTGATTGCCTATAACCGTTTTTCGACTCAGGTTGAAAAACTAGAAATGTCTTACGCCAACTTTATGGAGGAGTTTTCTAGTATTTTGCATCGTCAGGCTTATAGCGGTCGGGAAGCAAGCTAATGCATCAAGGATATCAACGTAAGCGCCGTCGTCCTGTTGCTGAGATCAATGTAGTGCCCTATATCGATGTCATGCTCGTGCTATTGATTATCTTTATGGTGACAGCACCCATTGTCACTCAAGGGGTAAAAGTTGATTTACCACAAGGGAAGGCAGAAACACTGCCCGTAGAGGGTAAGCCTCCTGTGGTCGCGTCTATCGATGCGCAGGGAGATTATTACCTTAACGTGGGAGAAGGCTCTAACAATGAAATTTTATCTCTTGAAGAGATAGCTTTGCGTGTGAGTGCGATTATTCTGCTAGAGCCAGAGCGCCCTGTGGTGGTTAAGGCTGATAGAGCGATTCCCTATGATAGAGTGATTCAATTGATGGTGAGCTTGCAAAAAGCGGGAGTGCCTTCAGTTGGCTTAATGACAGATTCACCTGAGGAGGAGTAGGTGGCAGCTAAATCCAGTTTTACTATGCCTCTAGTGTTATCTGCCTCTATCCATATCGGTGTGATAGCGGCGTTAGCCTTAGGTGTAGATTTTAGTGAGAAGCCTTTGCCAACACCCAAAGCCAGTGCGCCAGCGCTACAGGCAGTGGTGGTCGATCAAGCTGCAGTCGCTAAGCAAGTTGAAAAGCTTAAGCAACAAAAGCGGGATCAGGCTCGAAAAGAGAAAGCGCGTCAAGATGAACTTGAGCGTAAAGCCCGCGAAGCCAAAAAGGCGAGGGAAAAAGAGCAGCAAAGAATTAAGAAGCTTGAGCAGGAGCGTAAGCGCAAAGAAGCCGAAACCAAGCGTGCTAATGATGCAGCTAAGGCGGCTAAGTTAAAGCAGCAAGAAGAGAAAGCGAAGGCGGCTAAGGCCGAAGCTGCTCGTAAGAAGAAAGAGCAGGAACGTATCGCTGCTGAGGCGGCAGCGAAAAAAGCGGCCGATAAGCGCAAGGCTGAAGAAGCCGCAGCCAAGAAAGCGGCCGAAGAACGTAAACGTCGTGAAGAGGAGCGTAAGCGTAAAGAAGCGGCCGAAGCTAAGCGTAAGGCAGAGGAGCAAGCTAGAGCCGAGCAAGAACGTATGATGCAAGAAGCGTTAGCGGCGGAGCAAGCTGCGCTATCGGCAACGCGTTCGAAGCAGGTCACTTCTGAGGTTCAGCGCTATACGGCTATGATAGTCGCGACCATTTCTCGCAATGTGCTTAAAGCTGATTCGATGCGAGGTAAGAGCTGTGAGGTTAATATTCGCTTGGCCAAAGATGGCTTTGTGGTGAGCTCTCGAGTTAAGAAAGGCGATCCAGCGGTATGCCGTGCGACATTGGCCGCGATTCAAAAGGTGCAACGTTTGCCTGTATCGAAAGAGCCAGATGTTTACGCCAAAATGAAAGAGATTAATTTAACTTATCAACCTGAGTTTGAATAAAGGAGTTATATGAAAGTTCTAAGTCGGTGGCTAGCCATAGCCCTAGTGTTTTGCTCTGCTCAGGTCAGTGCCGCCCTTGATATTGTGATTACCGATGGGGTTGATGAGTCTCGACCTATTGCGGTATTGCCTTTTGTTTGGAAAGGTGAAGGCCCAAGGGATGCACAGATTGCCAAAGTGATAATGTCTGATTTAACCCGTAGTGGTACTTTTAAGGTACTTGATGAGTTAAGCCTGCCACAACGCAATATCAGTAGTTTAGAAGAGTTCGATCCTAAGTTGTGGCGTGATGTTGCCGCAGAGGCCTTGGTGTTAGGCTCAATTGAACCTGTTGGTGTTGGTCGCTATAAGGTTAAGTTTGATTTAATTGATCTGGTTAAAGCACAGGTTCAGTCTGAATTAGCGATGGCGAATAAAGGTGACCTGTTACTCGATGGCCGCGGGGAAACTTTGGTTCCAGTATCCAGAATGCGTTTCTATGCCCATAGGATCAGCGATATTGTTTATGAGAAGCTGACTGGCATAAAAGGTGCGTTCAATACCAAGATTGCTTATGTGGTGGTGAACCATGGTCAGCCTAAGCCGTTTAAATTAATGGTGGCCGATTATGATGGTCATAACGAAACTATGTTGCTGGGTTCACCTGAACCATTAATGTCTCCTGCATGGTCTCCAGACGGTAGTAAGATCGCTTACGTCAGTTTTGAAAATCGTAAGGCTGAGATCTTTGTGCAAGACTTGCAGGCGCGTACTCGCGTTAAGGTCAGTAGTTTCAATGGTATTAATGGCTCGCCAGTCTTCTCTCCCGATGGTACTAAGCTTGCAGTGACTTTATCTAAAGATGGTCAGCCTGAGATCTATATTATCGATATTGCGACTAAGGCGATTAAGCGCGTGACGAATCACTATGCTATCGATACTGAGCCACGCTGGTTCCCTGATGGTAAGTCCTTGTTATTTACTTCAGAGCGGGGTGGTAAACCACAACTATATCGCGTACATTTGGGTTCAGGAAAAATTAGTCGCCTTACCTTTGAAGGTGAATGGAATCTAGGTGGCGCTATTAGCCCAGATGGGCGCAGTATTATTTTTGTTAATCGTACTCAAGGTAAGTTTAAGATCGCCAAAATGGATCTTGAAACTCGCTTTATGCAGGTATTAACAACCACAAGATTGGATGAGTCGCCGAGTCTAGCACCTAACGGAACCATGGTTATCTATGGTACTACCTATCAAGGTCGACAAGTATTAGCGGCAGTCTCTACGGATGGGCGTTTTAAAGCTAGGTTACCATTGGGTAAGGGAGAGGTAAAATCTCCTTCTTGGTCACCGTATCTCTAATTAAAAATTTAAGAATAAATAAGGAATAGATAATGGATCTGAATAAGTTGTTAAAAGCTATGTTGGTAGCACTTCCAATGATGGCAATCAGTGCATGTAGCTCTACTTCTAGCTCAGAGACAGATGCAACAAGCTCAACTAGTGGTGCTAATGGTACAGAGATTAGCTCTCAACAAGGTGCTGAAGGTGTCGAGATTGGTGGTGTTGGCGCAGAGCTCACCTTTGAAGAGCAGCAAAGACAAAAGTTTCAAGAGTTAAGAAAAGAGCACATCATCTATTTTGATTTTGACCGTAGTGAAATTCAGCCTGAGTTTGCTGAAGTGATTCAAGCCCACGGCGAGTATCTGTTAGAGAATCCAAATATTACAGTGATTCTTGAAGGTCATGCCGATGAGCGTGGCACGCCTGAGTACAATATCGCCCTAGGTGAGCGCCGTGCTAAAGCCGTGGCTAAGTATTTGCAAAGCATGGGCGTAACCCCAAGCCAAATGACTGTGGTTAGTTATGGTGAAGAGAAGCCGTTAGACGTATCTCGTACCGATGAAGGCTTTGCTAAAAACCGTCGTGCGGTATTAGTTTACTAAGATAAGTTTGTTTGCCTTGGTCAATTGGCCAAGGCCTTAGGAGTGGGATGATGAAAAGAGCCGTGTTGAGTGCGGTAATTGGTGTCTGGGCTGGCACAGTAGTGGCGGCTCCTGCGCCGGTTGAGGATATTTCCGGTAACAGTGGCGATCGTGTTGCTAGGCTTGAAAGGATCATTAAAGCGAAGCAGCAGTCAGAATTTGAAATGTTGCAGCGTCTAGATAGATTGCAGCAAGAAGTGCAAGACCTACGAGGTTTAGCCGAGCAGCAAAATTATCAGATCAACCAAATGTTACAGCGTCAGCGTCAGCTATATGATGAGATTGCAGATCTGTCTGCTAAGCCAGCATCTAGCGCAGTCACAGTTGAGACCGCCGCTTCAAATGTTACATCATCCAGCTTAGGTGAAACTGCGAGCTATGAGCATGCTGTTAATTTAGTGCTTAAAGAGCGTCGATATGATGAGGCGATTCCCGCATTTCAGCAGTTTATTGCGAGCTACCCTAAATCAAGCTATGCCAGTAATGCTAATTATTGGTTAGGCCAGCTCCTCTATAATAAGAATCAATTTGCCGATGCTGCTAACGCTTTTAATGCGGTAGTTGAACGTTACCCTGATTCTAATAAAAGGGGGGATAGTTTAGTTAAATTAGGCATGATTGCTGAGAAAACCGGTGATGCAGCTAAGGCTAAGCGTTATTACCAACGTGTAGTAAAAGAGTATGCAAATAGCGCCGCGGCAAGGATTGCTAAACAGCAGCTTGCAGGCAAATAAAGCTTATTAACTAAAAAACAAACTCTTAGTCTGTTTTTCATGCAAACGGCAAAAAATAAGAAAATTGCACTTGCATGGGAAAATGAAAACGGTATTATAGGCGCCCTCAGAGCGAGCAAGCTTGCCTGAGGGTAAAAAGATGGGTCGTTAGCTCAGTCGGTAGAGCAGTTGGCTTTTAACCAATTGGTCGAAGGTTCGAATCCTTCACGACCCAC